>CAZKCI010000050.1:0-7320 GCA_964551475.1 uncultured bacterium
CCTGGCAGCCGGATGTCGACGGGAAGCGCAACGGCCTTCTTTTTGTCTCCCCCGACGACAAGGCCACTCCCATCGACTTCCCGCCCGTCGATCCCTACCTCTGCGAAGCCAAAGCCCTGGAAGGGGCGGTCCTGGACGGCCATCCCCTCCCCTGGACGCTGGCGGAGTCCCGCGACAACATCGCGGCGATCGTCGCCCTGCACCGCTCCGCCCAAACCGGCGCGGCGGTGAAACTGAGCGAGGTCTGAAACAGCACATACAAAACCCGTGGATGCCGCTGATGTCAATGTGGGAGGGGCATTCCTGCCTGCCCCGATTATGATGACATACACATGAAAATCGGGGCCCCGATCCGGGCTAGCTCGGATCGCGACAGGAATGTCGCTCCCACAATAAGCGCAGAGTCAATTCATCCTTAGCCATGCCCTTGATCGCGATCAGACTCTATCCTCCCCTGAGCGAAAAGGCCGGATCGGCTACGGTCAGCGCGGAGGGGGCGACGGTGGGCGAAGCCCTCCGTAATCTCAGCGGACGTCTGGGGCCGTCATTCAGCGCGGCCTTGTTCGACGACGGGAAACCGAAGCGCTATCTCACCTTTGTCCTCAACCGGCGTATACTCGAGCCGGCCGGCGTGGACCGGGCGAAACTTAGCGAGGGCGACACACTGCAGATCTATCCCGCGATCGCGGGAGGATGAGGAAACAGGGGATAAGGCTGAAGGCTGAAGGCAAAGAGGAAAAGGAGATCGTTATGAAACAGGAACTGATGGCGCTGGCCCTGGCGGCCGCGATGCTGATACCGCTCGCCTGCTCGTCGACGCGGCCGGAAGCGATGGGCGAGCAGGCCCAAGCCCTGATCGGGAACGAGGACGAACTCGCCGATCCCGCTCTCTACACCGTCACCCAGCTCGTCGACAAGAGGACGCGCAAGCTCCAGATCGTCGTTTTCAACCGCCTGGAACAGGGCCCCCACGCCGGCAAATTCGACTGGGTGAGGAAGGAGCCGAACACCTATTCCAATTATCTCCCCGACACGCTCAACGTGATCGTGCTCGACTCCCGGAAGGGGAAGAAGGGGGAAGCGCCGACCAAGGATATCATTGCCGGGATCGACGACAGCAACCTGGTCCCGGTGGTGGTGACCGGCCCGGAGGGAAAGATCCGGGCGGTGGTCTACAAGCCGGCGGTGGTGGGGATCAAGGTCTATGCGCGGGAAGACGGCTCGATCCGGATCGAGCTCGGCCGCCGGAACAGCGGCCGCGACGACATCGGCTACCGCATCAAGATGATCTGATGGCGAAGATGGCTCGCGAGTGAGATGTTCTTCGGGACACACGGCGATCAGTTACGGATCACCGCGGGCGCAGTTGTTTTCTCCCCGTGGGAGGGGCGTCTCGCCCCGATCAATCACCGCAGACGGCTTGGGCCCGACTTTCTCAAGAGACGATGGGATAGGATGGCATAGGAGACCGGACCATCCTATTCAATCCTATTCAATCGTCTGTTCAATGCTTCGGCCGGGCCAGCCTGGATCGCGGCGAGACGCCGCTCCCACACGATTCGATCGATACCCTTCGTGTCTTGGTGCCTTAGTGGCAAATCGGTTATGAATAAAATGATCAGCGTCATCGGGGGAAGGGAGGCTCCTCGGGATCTTCTCGCCGAAGCCGAGCGGCTGGGGAAAGGGCTGGCCCGGAAAGGCTGGACGGTGGTCGGCGGAAGGATGGAAGGGGTGATGGAGGCGGTCCGCCGGGCTGACGACGCGAAAGAAGCTTTGCGAATCCTCGATTCCGTTACCGATTGACCGCCCATACGCCCAGTTTGCTCGACCGGGCTGAATCTTCCGCCCGCTTCATCTCCGGCCCGTGCCCGAGTTTCTCCGCTTCGGGCAGAAGCCGGGCCATCCCTTTCTCCAGCAGGGCGAGATTCGCCATCCTGTCCCCCGCGAAGACGTAGGCGATCGCCTGGCCCTGCTCCGGCGGCAGGGACGGCTCGAACTCCAGCCTGACCTCTTTGCCGACGAGCAGGAATTTCACAAAATTCGCCGTCCTGAGATCGAGCGGGGCCGCCTTTTCCGGCCCCTTCCCGGCCGGCAGATCGAGGCCGAGGAAATGCACCCGGAGCGTCTCTTCTCCCGTCCGTACGGCGATCGTCCGGCGATCGACGATCTCCGTCACCCGTCCCGACCGGGAATAAGCCATCGCCTTTTTCTGGGCCGCTGTTTTCCGGAACCGGAGATAATCCTTGATCTTCTTTTCGCTGAGAACCCCCGTATAGACCAGGGCCATCACGCCCAGCCAGAGGGCGAGACCGGCCGTGATCAGCGCGCTGTAGACATTTCTGCGGGAGCGGCCGCGGCGAGGGGCGCGGCGGCCGAGACCGCCCCGGAATGACTGTTCTCCCCGGGAGAGGCGGTAGAGGATGCGGGGGAGGTCCTCCTCCCGGGAGAGGAGCAGCGCCGAGGCGCCCTCCTGGAGGCGGACCTCGATCCGCCCGTCGCGGCGCCCGATATCCGCCCGGTGGAAGACATACTGCCGGCCGGCCTCCAGCTTCTTGATCCCCGAGCTCTCCCAGACCGTGAAAGCGATCTCTCCGGTTTCATCCCTGATGACGCCCTCGTTGATCATCAGACCGCCCCGGCCGGGACGGATGGCCCGGACGGCGGCCCGGATCGTCACCGGGGTTTGATCCGGCGTCAGGCGGACGATCGGTGTCAGGAGGATGGGCATGGGTAAAACCGCATAGAGCATAGAGCATAGAGTCGGCCGGCCAAGAACGGCCCCCCTGCCCTATGCTCTCTGCCCTCTGCCGATCCCTTTATTCCTCAGGCGAAGACGGGATCTCCCGGACCTGGTTGTTCTCAAAATCGAAAAAGATCGCCTCTATCCCGTGACGATAATACATCAGCAATTCATACCCGTTCCAACGGGCCTGCAGGTCGGGCGCGAGGGCGCAGGAGTCGACGGCGAGCGGCGTGACGCCGATCTCGTCCCAGACAAATTCCGGCGCCGGCCAGACTCCGGGCATCTCCCGGCGAACGGCGATCCTCGCCCCGGGGGGCTCCGAGTCGATCCTCACCTGCCGGCAGGGAGTGCAGCCGGCCAACGGAAGGATAAGAGCCGCGATTAGAAATGCGCAACGATTACACATAACTAGTATCCGCTATAAAAGGATCGGCCCGACGTCAACGGCGTCGGGCCGATCCTTTTATAGCGGGGGGCCCGACGTACGTCGGGCCGACCTCCGACTACTGTGTTCCAGTAGCGGGGGCTGGATTTGAACCAGCGACCTCCGGGTTATGAGCCCGACGAGCTACCTGGCTGCTCTACCCCGCATCGTTGGTGCAAATGTATGCCAAGCCCACTCTCCTGTCAAGGCCCGAAATCTCCCGGCTTCCACTTGTCGTCGGGCGGGCGGCGGGGGTATCATAGATTGTCGTGGAAAACGCTTCTTCCATCCTCATCTCCTCCCCTT
Source organism: uncultured bacterium (assembly GCA_964551475.1). Lineage (GTDB taxonomy): Bacteria > Auribacterota > Erginobacteria > Erginobacterales > CAZKCI01 > CAZKCI01. The sequence goes on from CAZKCI010000050.1 coordinate 3,474, forward strand.
CTCCGACCCGCCGGACGCTCAGCGTTCTTTTCCATCTGACCCTGATCGTCCTGATCGGGATCGCAATCTACCTCCCCGCCGGGCGGGCCTCCTTCCATCTCGACGACTCCCCCTCCATCCGGGACAACGCCGCCATCCGCCATCTCGGCGATCTCCGGGAGATCTGGAACTTCTGGCCGACGCGCTTCTTCACCTATCTCAGCCTGGCCGCCAATTTCCGTTTCTTCCAGCTCGACCCTCTCCCCTATCACGCCGCCAATGTCGCGATCCATCTCCTGAACGCCGTCCTGGTCTATCTCCTCTGCCGCCGCCTCTTCCCGGGGCGGCCGGCGGCCTCCCTTCTCTCCTCCCTCGTCTTCCTCTGCCATCCCCTGCAGACCCAGGGCGTCACCTACGTCGTCCAGCGGGCGACCTCCTTAGCCGCTTGTTTCTATCTTTTGAGCGTCCTCCTCTATCTGAAGTCCCGCGGGAGCAGCGAAGCTTCGGCCCCGGCGATAACGTCCTGGCCGTGCTACCTCCTGTCGTTCCTTTTCTGCGTCTGCGCCATGCTCACCAAGGAGTTCGCCATCTCGCTCCCGGCCATGCTCGTTCTGGCGGAATGGCTGGCGGTGAGGGACTCCACGAGATCGCCTCGGTCTAAAATCCTTGTCCTTCTCCCCTTTCTCCTGTCCCTCTTCCTCATCCCCGCCCTGGTCTACCTCCATCGCGACTATCCCTGCTATAACGATTCCGGCCAGATCGAGTGGGCGAAGCAAGCCGGTCTCTTCGACAATGTCGCCGGCGGACACGGCGAGTCGCCGGGAACCTACCTTCTCACACAACCCCGGGTCTTGGCCACCTACCTCCGCCTGGTCGTTTTCCCGGCCAACCAGCGGGTGGAGTATGACTATCCCAAAATATTTTCGCCCTTCCAGCTTCGGAGTTATCTCTCGCTGATGGCCGCGCTGGCCATATTCATCGCCGGTTGCGCGGCGATAAAGCGAAAATATTTTAGATGCGCCTTCGGCCTCCTCTGGTTCGTCGTCGCCCTCATTCCCGAATCATCCGTCATACCCATACTCGACGTCTGCGTCGAGCACCGTCTCTACCTCCCGCTGGCGGGCATCTCGATCCTGGCCGGCGCCGGGCTGGAAGCGACCACGGAACGCCGGCGGGCAGTCCGAATCTTCTTCATCCTGGGACTGGCTTTCCTGTCCCTTCTCACCTATCGAAGAAACCTCACCTGGCGCGACCCGATCACGCTCTGGGAGGACAACGTCGCCAAGGCGGAGGGGAAGGCCCGCGTCCACGGGAACCTGGGGAAGGCCTATCTCGACGCCGGGCGCTTCGAAAAGGCCGCCCGGGAGTTCCAGCGGATGATCGAGCTCGATCCCACCTTCGTCGGGGCCTACAACAACCTCGCGGTGATCTACATCGACCATCTCCAGGACTACGAGGAGGCGAAGCGATACATCGCCCTTTCCCTCTCTCTCTTCCCCGACTACCCCGCCGGCTATCTGAACCTCGGCGTCATCTATCTGAACACCCGCCAGCTCAAGCCGGCGATCGAAAATTTCAAGAAGGTTTTGGAGCTCGACCCCAAAAACCTCCTCGCCCACTACAACCTGGCCGCCTGCTATGTCAACCTGGGCGACCTCGGCCGGGCCGAGGAGTCCCTGAAAATCGGCCTCTCCTACTGGCCGGAGGAGCCGCGTTTCTATCTCCTCCTGTCGCGGATCTACCGGGAAAAGGGGGACATCCCGAAAGCGGAGGAATGGGAGAAAAAACTGGGGGTTCGGGAATCGATAACCGACGGGAAGAAATGACCGCCCTGTCGATTGTGGGAGCGGCGTCTCGCCGCGATCCATGTCGGCCGGGATCGGGGCAGGAATGCCCCTCCCACAAACAGTCAAAACCTTGTCCTGTCAGCAATAATCCGCGATCCGCGATTCCCTAGATTCTTTCCACCGATGTGGCCGTGACCCAGCCCGACTTGCCGTCGGGCAGCGAGATCTGCACCCAGCCGGAGCGATCGTCGCGCACGATCCTCGCCTCCGTCCCTTCATGGAGCTCGAAGGCCACCGCATCCTTCTCCTGGGGCCCGTAACGGACCGCAATTTTGGGGTCCAAAATGATCGCCCGGGGAGTCCGATAGTACGCCCAGGCGAGGACGGCGCAGATGAGGGCTGCGGCCAGCAGGCCGAGCAGGATCTTGAGAACCGGCGCCGCCGGTCTGCGCAGAGCCGGGACCAGCAGGATCAGGAGTACCCAGACCGCGGTCAGAAAGTATATCAACGACCCCAGGGCGAGCCAGGTCCCCAAGGGCAGCTGGCGGACGACCATGAACCTGATTCGCTCGTGGAGCGGAAGAGGCAGGGCGGCGACGTCGTCCTGCACGTTCTCCAGGGCATATTCCAGGTTCTTGGCGATCTCCGGATCTCCGGGCGAAAGCCTCCAGGCCCGGCGATAGTTCAGGACCGCCCGGCCGAGAACGCCCTGCTTGAAATAGGCGTTTCCCAGGTTGTAGTACAGAGAGGCGCTGGAAAATCCCCGGTCCACGATCCCCTGGTAGATCCCGGTCGCTTCGGCGTATTTCCCCTGCCCGTAGAGGGCGTTCGCGTTGCGGAAAAGGGCGGCGGCGTCCACGCCGTCGTCTCCCTCCGCCCGGGAGAGCGAAGCGGGCAAAGCTAGCAGAGCCGCCATCAGCAATAATTTCCAGAATCCGTTCATTCCCTCGATCCCCACTGCCCGGTCATTGCGAGGACCCGGAGCGAAGCGGAGGGGACGAAGCAATCTCTCGCCTCCCGCCGGGATGGGATTGCTTCGCCCCGATTGCCTCGGGGCTCGCAATGACATATCGGGCGGCGCCGGCGGGCCTCATTGTACCCGGGCCTCATCGAATCTTCACCTTCTCCAGCCGGTCCACGATCCCCTCCACCTTTTCCAGGAAGTCCGCCATCCCCTCCGAGGAGGCGGAGGGGGCATAGCGCGCGCGGTCGCAGACGTTGAACGCATCTTGCACGTCGGCCAGAAACTCCGGCGGCAGTCCGGCTTTCTCGATCCTCGGGGCGACGGACTCGCAGTCGACCGCGCCGGAAGGAAGGCCGAGCTTGTCACCGAGATAGCAGATCATGGCCCGATGAGCGGCGGCGTAGAACTTCGCCGTCTCGCCGGCCTTGAGGAGTCGGGCCGCCTCCCGGAAGCGCGCCCGCGCCGTCCGGCTGGCCCGCACCTTGCGGGCATAGACCCGGTCGGAACGGAGCCGCTCTCTTTGGGACTGGAATCGCGCCGTCGCCAGGATGAGGAGCGCCGGGAGAAGATGCGCCGCCCAATACCATCCGTTCCGGTAGAAAGAACGGCGGGAGTGGACAAGCTCTCCGGGGTTATCCTTTATATACAGGATATCTTTCTGCAGCAGCGCGATCCCCGTCTTCCCGTTCCCCGCGGGAGCGGCCTCCACCAGCATCGCCGGCCCTTCCGCGGGGGCGGGGTCGACCATGATCGCTATCGGCTCGGACTTTTCGACGCGATAGACGCCAGCGGAAGGATCGAACCAGCTGAACTCCACCGCGGACAGGGCCTGCTCGCCCTCCTTGAGCGGGATGACGACCTGCTTGAAGATCTTCTCCCCTCCGATCCGGTCCCCGTCGGCCCGCTTCTTCGTTTCCACCTCCGGATCGTAGGTCTTGAAGTCCCCTCCCGGCCGAAAAACGGGCAGGCGCACGGAATCGATGTTTCCTTCTCCGGAAACCCGGACCGTGAGGGTGATCGGTTCCCCGATCTTCACTTGCGGAGGCTTCGCATCGACGTCCATCCGGAAGCGGCCGACCGCGCCGCTGAAATCCTCGGGGCGGCCGTCCGGCGGGAG
>CAZKCI010000051.1:0-7366 GCA_964551475.1 uncultured bacterium
CCGGAAGGTCCCCGGCCTGTTCTTCATCGGGGAGGTCCTGGACGTCACCGGAGACCTGGGCGGCTTCAACCTGCAGTGGGCCTGGTCCTCCGCCTTCGCCGCCGGCCAGGCGTTGTAAGCCGTTTGCTGCGAGATCGTAGCGGGCCGGTCGCAGCCTCGCCGGTAGCCGCAGGCTTCAGCCTGCGCTTATGCCAGTCATTGTAGGCCGGTTCTTCGAACTTATTGTAGGCCGGTTCTCCGCCGTCGCGCCTACGGCGCTCTGGCGGACAAGTGTGAACCGGCGTCTAAGCCCGTTCGCGCCCGATCACACTTGTCCGCCGCAGCGCAAAGCGCGGAGGCGGAGATCGGGCCTACATACAGCAAACCGCGTCTTCGGTAAGGTTGTAGGCCGGTTCTGTGAACCGGCGGCCAGACAGAAATCGAGCCCCATTCGTGAAAATTCCCGCCTCCGCCCCGACAAGTCGGGGCTATGGCGGGCAGGCGCACGTTATTCGCGGTTAAATCGCCAAGCCCCAGCCAGGCCCAATTCGCGGAATTCGCGTAATTCGTAGTTCGATTCCGTCAGGCCAAAGCCAAGCCCAATTCGTGAAAATTCGTGGATATCAGTTGCCAGGCCCCACCGACTCCGTCTCCACGCCCGCCGCGACGGAATGGAAAAGCAACCTCGCCCCCCGCCTCCCCCTCCGGCGCAAGATGTCTCGCAGGATCGGCTCCTCACCGGACCAGGGAAAGGCATAGACCAGGTCGAAAGCCTCGAGCTCCAGCCCCAGCTCTCCGTAGGCCGCCCGCCCGTTCTCGATGGTGCCGATGCGGTCGTCGCCCGTCCCGGACTTCCACACATATCCTTCCGGTACGTAACTGCCTGCCGCGAACCGCGCCCCGGAGCGGTGTTTCCGCGCCAGCCCCCGGGCGACGTCGACGAGAGAGGCGTCAATCTCGATCCCGTAAGACTCGAATCCGAGGAGGTCCGCCATGATGGCGATCACGCCGATCGCCGATCCCCACTCCAGGAACCTCAGTCCCGGCGCGCGCAGGGGAAGCAGGGCTCGAAGGACCTTCTCGTAATCCGCGGGCTGGAAGAGATGGAAGCGGTCCCGTCCGGTCTCATCCCGGAAACGCTCCCAGGCCTTTTGACCGTCGGCAAAGAGATCCGTCAACCGGCTGCGCAGTTCCAAAGACAAGGTTTTAATCGGTCAATCTCCTCCAGGGAAACGCTGGATCCTTCCCGTGACGCCAGTGTAGGCCGGTTCTATGAACCGGCGTCCAGGCGAAAATCAATCCCAATCCGCGTAATCCGCGTAATCCGCGGTTTCTTTTGCCAAGCCCAAGCCAAGCCCAATTAGTGCAAATTCGTGTCAATCCGTGGACTTCATTTGCCAGGCCAAAGCCAAGCCCAATTAGTGCAAATTCGTGCTAATTCGTGGACTTCTTTTGCCAAGCCAGCCAAGTCCTTCAGAGAGCCACATACGGGCTCGGATTGAAATTATCCGCGAATGTCCAGACACTCGCCCGGCATCCGGTCATCCGGAAAACAACGATCATCCCGTAGCTCTTCTCCTTGACCAAGGGCTTGAGGAAATCGCGGGCGGCCACGATCTCTTCCTTCAATTTCTGATCCTCGACGATCTCCGCCCGCCCCATCACCCGGATCTGGATGTTCTTCTGGAAATCGTTGAAGCAGGCCTCGACCCGCGGATTCTTCCGGATCTGGGCGACGATCGGCTTGGTGTCGCCGGTCTGGAAGATGATCCCCTGCTTGTCCGCCCGGTACATCAGCATCCCCCGCACGCGCGGCTGCCCCCCTTCCGCCGTAGCCAGATGACAGGCCGGATGCTCGTTCAGAAATTTGATAATCTCGTCTCGATCCATGGCCCTTCTCCTTGTGTTTAGAATTGGGCTTCCCTTACGTTCCGTGCGTGGTTGGACAACTCGTATCCGATCGGACAGAAGTTGTCCAACTGCATGGGGCCTTGCCCGCGCTATAATACCGGCGATGAAACCGCGGATCAAGAAGAGTGAGACCGGCCTTATGCCCCGCCAATTCTCCGCACTAGAAAACGCCCTCCCCTCCTGGCTCCCCTCCCGCCGCTGGTTCGGGGGAAAATCACGGACCATCCGGCATGCGTCCATCCGCGACGCCATCCCCCTGAACGATGCCTGCTATACCGCCTTTCTCCTCATCGTCCACGTCTCCTACCGTTCCGGCTCTCCCGAACAATATCTCCTCCCCGTCTCCTCTCTCCCCGTCCCCGATCCTTCGGCTGTCATTGTGCGCCAGGAGAAACTCACCTGGTCGGAGTGCGTCTCCGATACTCGTTTCTGGAGCCTCCTCCTCTCGATTATCGCAAAACGCCAAAAGATGCACGGCGCCCAAGGTTCGATCTCGGGCGTTAAAAGTGGGCCATGGGCAGCGATCAACCCTCCGCCCCGCCCCAGCGGGGCGGAGCAGTCCAACTCCTCCGCCGTCTTCGGCAATTCCCTCTTCCTCAAGCTCTACCGCAAGCTCTCTGACGGGACCAACCCCGAAGTGGAGATACTGAGCGCTCTCGCGGCAAAGCATCCTTTCCCCCGTGTCGCTCCCTATCGGGGCGGCATCGAATATCGCTCTCCGGACGGCAAACGTTTTTCGGTGGGCATACTTCTTCGTTACTACACCGATTCCGCTGACGCCTGGCAATGGGCTCTTGGAGCGATGAGCAGTTTCGCAAAAAAAAGCGGCCGGAGACCCGGCCCGTCTCTCGGCCAATCCGTCGCAGACTCCTTCGCCCTCCTCGGAAAACGGACGGCCGAACTCCACCTCGCGCTCGCCTCTCTGCGCGGGAATCAGTTCCGTCCGGAGCCTTTTACTTCCCGCGATATGAACTCCCTCCGCCGCTCAATCCTAGACGGGATAAAAACCATCCGTCCCCTCGTATCCGGCCAAAAACAAACAGAAGAAACCACGGATTACGCGGATTGGTATGGCCGGATCAAAAAATCGCTTCTGTGGGAGGGGCATCCTTGCCCCGATCTCAATTGCATACATACAATAATCGGGGCCGCGATCCAAGCCAATCAATCCTGTGGGAGCGGCGTCTGCCCCATCCCGAAATCTTCTTCGGGACCCGCCGCGATCCAAGCCAGTCAAGCCTGTGGGAGCGACATTCCTGTCGCGATCCAAGCCAATCAATCCTGTGGGAGCGACATTCCTGTCGCGATCCAAGCCAGTCAAGCCTGTGGGAGCGACATTCCTGTCGCGATCCAAGCCAATCAAGTCTGTGGGAGCGGCGTCCCCGCCGCGATCCAAGCCAGTCAAGCCTGTGGGAGCGGCGTCTGCCCCATCCCGAAATCTTCTTCGGGACCCGCCGCGATCCAAGCCTGTGGGATGAAGACCCGCCTCCATGGCGACTACCACCTTGGTCAAGTCCTTCGCCACAAGGGGGACTTCATCATCATCGACTTCGAAGGCGAACCCGCCCGGACTCCCGAAGAACGCCGCCAAAAACAATCCCCCTTGAAAGACGTAGCCGGCATGATCCGCTCCTTCCACTACGCCGCCTCCGCCCATTACCTTCTCGCCCGGGGACGAATGTCCCCTTCCGAGGAGAAAACAGCCGACCTCTGGGCCAACGCCGCCGGGGAAATATTCTTATCGACCTACCTCAAACGCATGGGCAAGAACTGCCCCATCCTCCCCTCCGATCCCACGATGACGCTAGCCCTGCTCCGCGCCTTCGTCCTGGACAAAGCCCTTTACGAACTCGCCTACGAACTGAACCACCGCCCCGCCTGGTCCTCCATCCCCCTCCGCGGCCTCGCTTCCCTTCTCGATAAAAGCCGCCTGATGTTGTAGCTGCTGCTTTTGTAGCGTCGCCCCCGCCCCCACGGGCTTCTCCCGTGTGGATTCCATTGGCGCTCGAAACTGACCCAAAGTTCCTGCACTGGGGTTGGAGTGGGATTTCTTTCCCGGCAAATCTTCTTGACCTCCTCCCATCGAGAGGAGAAACATATCGATGAGCGGTGATCAACGAGGAGAAGCGCAGATGAGGAGATGGGCAATAGGCTTGTCAACGATGTTGGGACTGGGCTTTGCCTGGGTTGCCCTGGCGGCGGACTTCAACGGGGACGGCCTTGACGATATCGTTGTCTTCCGGCCGTCGACGGGACTGTGGGCGGTGAGGGGGCTGGGGAGGACCTACTTCGGCCGGGCGGGGGATATCCCGGCCGCCGGAGATTACGACGGCGACGGGATCGCCGATGTCACGGTCTTCCGCCCGGGAACCGGCCTCTGGGCGATCCAGGGCCTCACGCGCTTTTACTTCGGCGACTCCGCCGATACTCCGGTTCCGGACGATTACACCGGCGACGGCTCGGCGGTTGCGGCGATCTTTCGGAAGGGTTCGGGACTGTGGGCGGTCAGGGGGCTGACCCAGCTCTATTGGGGGGGGGAAGTCGATATTCCCGTCCCCGGGGACTACGCGGGCGACGAGGCGAGGGAGATCGCGGTCTTCCGGCCTTCCACCGGTCTCTGGGCGATCCGGGGGCTGACCCAGGCCTATTTCGGGGGGAGCGGCGACCGGCCGGTGCCCGCTGTCTATAGCTGGTACGGCGCCGGCGGACCCTTCGGAACCATGATCGCGGTCTTCCGCCCGTCCACGGGTCTCTGGGCGATCCGGTCCTTGACCCGTGTCTATTTCGGCCTGTCCGGTGACAGCCCGGTGACGGGAGACTTCAACGGGGACTCGCTCGACGATATAGCGCTCTTCCGGCCATCCTCCGGCCTCTGGGCAATCCGAGGCGTGACCCGGGTTTGCTTCGGCGCTTTAGGGGATGTGCCGGTTTCAGAATGCGTCGACACGACCGCCGTCTCCACGGGAACGATCACCGGCACTATCTCCACGCAAGCGATATCTGTTCAAGGCGACATCTATGTGGTGGCGGTGAGGGCCGAGCATCGGGTCCATATCCGGAACATGGAGACGGAACCATACCCCTACTTATCCCAGTATGCCGCCGGTTATCAGAAACTCGCCGCTCAGGGTCCCTACACCGTCTCGGGGCTTGCGGCCGGGGAGTATGCCGTCTGGGCCTACATGGACACCGGCGGCGACGGAGGGGTGAATCATGAGGACTTTGCCGATCCGGTCGGCTGGTACCAGACAACCGCCAACCTGAAGCTGCCTGTCGTTGCCGTGAGCGAGGGAGGAATCGCCGCCAACACGGACGTGGCTCTCTATCAGCCGGTGCCTTTCAGCGGTGGAGAACAATCGGTCGTCTGCGGCAGCGGGGGCGGAACACTGAAGGATCTCAAGGGAAATCACGTTCTGCACGTGTGGGGAACGCCCGAGGAAAGGGCCTATGCCATCGGCTTTCTGTGCGCGCCGCAGATACTGGATTGGATGAACTTTGTCTTCATCGAGCACTATTGCCGGTCCGCCGATTATCACGAGAACAAGCTCATCCCTGCGGTCAAGGCCCAGCTGGGCGGCCTCTTCGACAAGTATTCGAGCGAACTGGACGCCCTCCTCGCCGGGATGGTCGCCTCCCCCGCCGGCGTCTACAGTTTCCGTCTGGGGCGGAATCTCAACCGTGACGACCTGGCCGGTATCAATAGCTTCTATTTCCTGTCCAACACGCTGATTTTCGGACCGCCTCCGAATATCCGGCCGCCGTTCTGCTCCAACGCCGCTTTCTGGGGCGACAAGACCGCGAACGCCGAGCTCAACCGCGGGCTGATCACCGGCAAGAATATGGATGGGGAAAACGACTTCCGGAAGATCACGGTCAACGATCTTCTTATCGTAGCTGTTGAGCCCCGTCCTCCCGGCGCCCGGCGATTCGTCGGTATCAACTGGCCGGGTTTCATCGGCGCGGATATGGGCATGAATGAGTCCGGTCTGGTGCTGGCCCCCCACAGCGTCCTTTCCCGGCCGGATTGGACCAAATCCAATATGCTGGATTACGATCTTCTTTACCGGGAAACGCTGGAGAACTGCGCCACGCCCCAGGAAGCCTGGACCTACTGGACGACCGCGGCCATCACCAGGGTCGGCGGCTTCAATACGGCCGTATCCGGGAGATATCTGGCGTCCGCAGACTATCCCTCCCTGACCTTCGAGGCGGATTCATACGGGGGAGAAGCGCGCGATCCCGTGTTTATAGACCCGGTGAGCCCCTACGATATCCTGACGACCAACACCTTTTACAAGTATCCGGGGGCAAATCCCGGTCCCCTCGAACCGGGGAGCTATCATTCGGGCATAGCGGAGGACGATTATCGCTACCAGGCCATGCTGGAAAAATCTCGGGAGTTCGAGATGGAGGGTCAGACCATCGGGACCGCGCAGATGATAGAAATTTTAAGGGCTGCATCCAGGACCGCTCAATACAGCGGCATCACCGAGTACAGTTTCATCGGATACCCGGACAACGGATCGTTTGCCCTGGCCCGGGAGGACCTGGGCAACAAAATCCTGGAAGCCTCCTACGCGACCTTCACTACCTACACCTTCAGCGAGGTCTTTGAGTAAATAACCGTCGCAGTCGATTATTGCAAAGCCAGAGGCAAGCCTTTAGGGTATCGGTGGTATTTGCTTCACACTGGTCCGGTCCTAGCGCATCCATCAGGTCGTGAATCCCGAAGGGATTCCGTCGCATAGCCCAGGGTTGCGCCGTAGGCGCTACCCTGGGAAACGAGGAGAGACCGTGTCCAACCCCAACGGGGTTGTGTCAGCCTGCCCTTTTAACACGGTGGGAGGATTCCCAATGGTCGGAATGGCTGGTTTTGAACTCGGGAGAGAGCGATTCCCCGCAGTTGATCTGGATCATGCGGTTCCCGCAATCCTTCCAAGGCCGCAAGGCCGATACTACAATTCCTACGAGGCCGAAGGCCGATCCTGCATATTCAATGCTGGCATTCTACCCACCTGATCGGGCTCTCAAAGTGGCGGCATTTTATCCGTTCTTTATCGGCCCCTTTTAGGTGACCGCTGACACTGAAAGCGTAACATAACTTGGATATGGTACGAACGAGTATATACCATATAGTCGCCTAGTATTCGATATAGCTATATTTAGCAAATTGCCTTAGAAGAGGCGCTCTCGACAGGTTCAGCTATGGGCATTCCCGGAAACTAGAGACATTTAAGCACAAATTGGAGCATATACTGAGCACTCGTGTATGCAGCGTACTCTTGATGTTCGCCCGACTTCTGCATGTCCGCAAAGTCACAAACGGATTTGATCGAAATGGGTATGGGTCGAGGAAGTGAGGAGTTCTCGGCTGCAAAGAAGACTCCGTAAGTTTCCATGTCCAAGCCGATAAGCTTCCTGCTTTGGGCTTTAATTAGTTCAACTATATGCTCATCTTGGACAACGCCCGAACCAG
>CAZKCI010000052.1:0-32725 GCA_964551475.1 uncultured bacterium
CTGATCGGGTTTCCGCAAGCCGGAAAGAAAACGCTCTTCACGCTGCTCACGGGCCGAAAGGTCAACGAGGGACGAAAAGCCGGCGAGGCCGTCGAGGGGGTCGCCTCCATCCGCGACCCGCGAGTCTCCACGCTGGCCGGCATCTTCAAGCCCCAGCGGACCGTCTACGCCGAGAACCGGTTCGTGCTCTGCCCGGACGCGGTGGTGGGCCAGGGCGACCGCGACTGGCTCCGGGCGGCCGGCCGCGGCGACCTGCTCTGCCTGGTGGTGCGCGCCTTCGAGTCGAACGAGGTCTACCATCCCGCCGGCTCCGTGGACGCCCAGCGGGACCGGAAACAGCTCGAGGAGGAGCTCGTTTTCTCCGACCTGGAGATCGTGGACAAGCGGCTGACCCGGCTGGCCAAGGAAAAGCGCGCCGGGCGCCCGGCGGCCCAGGCGATCGAGGAAGCCGCCCTGCGCAAGTGCCTGGAAACGCTGGAGGCCGGCCGGCGCCTGGCCGAGCTGACCCTGGACAAAGCCGAGACCGCCGCCATCCTGAGCCTCGACCTCATCACCCGCCTGCCCCTCCTCTGCGTCTACAACGTCCCGGAGGCGGAGGTCGCCCGGCCGGTCGGCCCGTCCGCGCTGGCCGTCTCCGCGCGGATCGAAGCCGAGATCGCCGAGATCGAGGAAGCGGGCGAGCGGCGGGAATACCTGGCCTCCCTGGGCCTCTCCTCCCCGGGCCTGGACCGCATGAACCAGGCCGCGTATGACGCGCTGGGCTTGATGTCCTTCTACACCGTCGGCGAAGACGAGGTCCGCGCCTGGACCATCCGCAAGGGAGCGTTGGCGCCCGAGGCCGGCGGCAAGGTGCACACCGACATCGAGCGCGGCTTCATCCGTGTGGAAGTGATCAAGTTCGACGACCTGGTGGCCGCCGGGTCAGAACAGGCCGCCAAGAAACAGGGCCTGATGCAGACCCGGGGCCGGGACTACGTCATCGAGGACGGGGACATCTGCAACTTCCTGTTCAGCGTCTGAGAATAGGACCTGTAAGACCTTGTACCAAGGGCGGCTCCCCGAATGGGGAGCCGCCCTTGGTGTGCTGCCCGGTCGGCGGGCTTACTCGGCCCTGCCCACCGCCGGCAGATCGCCGCTCGCGCCGTAGCTGATCGAGGTCACGCCGTAGATGTGCCAGGCCCCCTCCGCAGGACGGTAGAGGACGCGGTCCTGCGTCCCGTCCCCCTCGTAGTCGATGGCCACCGGTATGTCGCCGGCCCGGCCGAAGAAGACCGACGGCGACCCCAGGATGTACCAAACGCCGGCGGCGGGCCGGAAGACCGAGAGCTCGGCCGTGCCGTCGCCGTTGTAGTCGCCCGGCGCCACCGCGTCGGACCCGTAACCCCAGGCGCGGCGGGTGAGGTCGCGGATGTACCAGATCCCGCTCAACGATCCGTCGGCGCGGAAGACGGCCGGGTCGGACCGGCCGTCGCCGTTGTAGTCGGCGGGGACGGGGAGGTCGCCGCGCGCGCCGTAATAGAAGCGGGTCTGGCTCTTGACCGCCCAGTAGCCGTTCATCGGCCGCCAGACCGCGGTGTCGGTGCGGAAGTCGCCGTCGTAGTCGGCCGGGACGGGGATGTCTCCGTTCGTCCCGAAGAGGAAGGCGCCGGGGGGAGTGCCGCTGAAAATGGTCCGGACCCACCATCTTCCGGTGGAAGGCCGGAAGACCCCGTAGTCGGCCGCGCTGTCGCCGTTGTAATCGCCGGTGATCGGGATATCGGCGGAGAGGCCGTAGAAGACGGTGCTGATGTTCCTGATCCGGAAGGAGGCGTCGGACGGGCGCCAGAGTCCCAGGTCGTCCGCGCCGTCGCCATCGAAGTCGGCGGCGGCGAAGACATGGCGGACCGGCGTGGGGGCGGCGGTCGGGGTCGGGTTCGGCGCCGTCGGGGCGGGCGAGGCGGACGGAGAGGGGGCGGGAGTGGGGGAGGGGGTGGACTCCGCGATCGCGATCAGGCCGTCGCCGTAGATATTGAAAGCCAGGATGTTGCTGAAAGCGATCAGCTGGTCGCCTCCGGGGACCAGGGCGCAGGTCTGGTAGTAGTCGGAGCGGGTCCCCTGGATCGACTGGAGAAGAGTCTTGTCCTGCTCGTAAAAATAGGACAGGAAGGTCGTCTCCCCGGCCAGCGCGCAATCGATGCTGATCGGGTCGACGTTCCGGGAGGCGGAGATGACCGCGACACTGGAGCGATCGAAGAGATCGCGGGCCAGGCTCCCGGAACCGGAATCGTTGGCGCAGGCGATGGAGATGAAGATGTTGAGCTTGTCCGGGGAAAGGTCGGCCAGATCGGCGCTCGCCAGGTTCGAAAACCACACGGGGTGGAGCGGATCCTCGTTGTTGCAGGCGTAAATGGCGGCATCGCTTCCGTGGGAGATGTTGTAGACCACGCCGCCGGCGAAGTCGTCGCCGGCCAGGAACGTCGCCAGGCGGTGGCCGGGACCGGTGCAGATGTAGTCGGGGCTGAACAAGTCGGTATCGAAGACTTTGCTGCTGGGGTCGTCGATGGATCCGGCGTTGAGATCCTGGATGTAGGCGGCGTCCCCCTCGAACGCGATCATCCCCGCCGCTAGGATCAGATCCCGCCGGTAAGCGGCGGATTGGTATGCGAGCGCGGATTGCAGGTATCCGTTGAGCTGACCGGCGCTGGAGATGGGGATACGGCAGACCAGGAGAGTCGGGTCGGAATAATCCAGGTCGACGATGTCGACCACGCCGTCGCCGCCGTCCAGCGTCTCCTGGCCGAGAAAACCGTAGGGGCTGTCGGTCTCGACCGTATCGAGGCCGGTCGCCAGCTCGTAGCGGGGGATGAGTAGATAATCGGCGCCGGACTCCTCCTCCTGGCGGGAGAGGAGAAAAAGGTAGCGTCCCCGGTCGGAATCGCCCGAAGTCCGGTGGGTGAGATGAGACCGGAGGTAGAGGCGGATCTCTTCGGCGCTGAGCGCGGCGCCGGCCGGATAGCTGTACTGGTCAAGGATGGCGTAGAGGGAGACGGAGGAGACCGTGAACCCCTCCCCTTCCCTCTCCGCTATCCATCCCGCGGCTTCGGACAGGAGGTCGACCTCGTCGTCGGCCGAGGCGGCGGGCAGGAGAAGAATGACGTCCGCGTCGTCATCTCCCCGGGCGGGGAGAGAGAAAACGCACCAGACGGATAGCAACGCCGCCAAGAGCAAGGACCGGGCGTTCATCAATCTTGTCAGCGGTTCCGGGACAAGATCCCGTCTCCTTGCCATTGATGAATAGCAATTCCGGGTTCCCGGACCGGGATCAGACCACGGTCGGCTCAACCGCGGGCGGCGGGGGCGGTCCCCCCTGGGCCAGCTTGTGCGCTTCGGCTTTCCTCTTCCGCTTTTCTTCCCGCTTCTGCTTTTTCGCGAGATCTCTCTGATACCGGGCGAACGCATAGTTGGACTTGGCCATCCGCTATCCTCCTTGGTTGGATTGAGAACTGTTTTAACCGCGTAACCGGAATGTCTCCGGGGATGGAAATGGGAAATGGTTGAAAGTCCCGGGTTTTCCGGCGAAGCGGCATTCCATTCCCCGGGAACAAATCAAACCGCCATCCCATCTTTCTCGCAACGATGCGTTTGGTCAAGGCCAAATTCGCTCCCGAGACGGAAAAATCCCGTAGCGCCCAGAGCAACCAGCCTGGGCGATGCGGGATGGAAAGAAGAATTTTCCTTTTATTTCTTTCCCAGCGCGTTCTTGACCATCCGGACGAACACCCCGAACGCATCTCCGATCCGATCGGTCCAGGCCAAGCTTCGCCCCGGCAGACGCCCCTCTATCCTCTACCCTCTACCTCGTCACCGGGATGTCGTCCGTTGATCCGAAATAGGCCCGGGTCAGGTCGCGCACCGCCCAGAGGCCGGCGGACGGCCGGAAGAGGCCGACATCGTCCGTCCCGTCGCCGTCGTAGTCGGCGGGCGCCGCCGAGTCACCGGCCGCACCCAGATAGATCCGGGTCAGGTCGAGAACGGCCCAGAGCCCCTCGGAGGGGCGGAAGACGGCGGGACGGCGACCGCCGCTCCCCGCGTAGTCTCCGGGGACGAGGCGGTCCTGGCTGGCACCAAAGTATACCCGGGACAGATCCCGGATCGCCCAGAGGGACGAAGATCCGCGGAAGACGGCGATCTCGGCGGTGCCGTCGCCGTTGTAGTCGCCGCCGACCGGCTGGTCGTCCGCGGCGCCGAAGTAGACCCGGGTCAGGGCGTTGACCGCCCAGAGCTGGCTCGACTGGCGGAAGACGGCGAGGTCGTCGGTGCCGTCGCCGTCGTAGTCCTGGGGGGCGGCAATATCCGAGATGTCGCCCAGGTAGATCCGGGTCAGCGTCCCCAGCGCCCAGAGGCCGGTCGGCCCCCGGAAGACGGCGGCATCGGTCAACCCGTCACCGTCGTAGTCGGCGGGGACGAGATCGTCACCCGTGCTTCCGAAGTAAAGCCGGGTGACGTCCTGGGCCGCCCAGAGGGCGGAGGCGGGGCGGAAGACGGCGATCTCGGCGGCGCCGTTCCCGTCGTAGTCGCCCCGGACGACGCCCGGAACCGCTTGGGCGGGGAGAAGCTCGATGACGACGCCGGTGACCGCTCCCCAGCCGACGTAGGTTTTCTCGGCGTAGCCGGGGAGGTAGTCGCGGCAGCGGGCCGCGGCCCGGACCGTCCCCTCCGAGAAGGAAGTGCAGCTGACGGCGGCCGTGTAGGCCCCGCCCGCGCCGCTGGAGACGACCGACGACTCCGCGTCGGAGACGTCCGCCCGAACCGCCGCGCCGGGTATGACCGCGCTGGTCAGGCGGTCGATCACCCTCCCGGAGACGATCAGCGGACCGCAGGGGCTGGGCGAAGGCTCGGGGGACGGCGTGGCGACGATGGTCGCGGCCGGAGTCGGAGAAGGCGCAGCGGGCGTGGGCGTGCGGGGAAGAGGCGTCGCCGTGCGCAGTGGTGTGGGCGTCGGAGGCCGAGGCGTCGGCGTGCGGATGGGGCTGGGCGTTGGCGGGAGCGGGGTCGGCGTACGGATGGGGCTGGGCGTCGCCGTTGGAGGGATCGCCGTCGGTGAGGCCGACGGCGCGGGAGAGGGCGTCGGCGTGCGCAGGGGGGTCGGCGTGCGCAGGGGGGTCGGGGTCGGCGTCGATGTCGAAGTCACCGTCGGTGTCACAGTGGGAGAGGTTGTGTAGCAGGTCAGGGCGAGCTTCGCGACCACGGCGTCATACGTCCCTCCGTTCCGCGTGGACTGGTAGGCGCTGACGGTGGGGAAATTGGATCCGGCGGTGTAGCCGGCGACGTAGGCCGCTCCGGATTGATCCACGGCGACGCCGTATGCATAGTCCGCGCCGGTGCTGCCCAGGTAGGAGGAGAAAGCTAGAGCGGATCCGGAAGGTGCCAGGCGGGCGACGAAGAGGTCGTAGGACCCCGCCCGCGTCGCCTGGTAGGCGGAACGGGTGGGGAAATCGTCGGCCTGTGTGTTGCCAACGACGACGGCGCATCCATTATCGTCGACAGCCAGGGCGTAGGCGCGGTTTTCCCCGTCGCCGCCCAGATAGGTGGAGTAAATAAGCCGGGAGCCGGACGACGAGACACGGGCCACGAAGGCGTCATACGCGCCCGCCGTCTGGGACTGGAAACAGCTGACCGTGGGGAAGTCGGCCGAGGAGGTGTAGCCCCCGAGATAGGCGCAGCGCGAAGGGTCGACCGCGATGCCGCAGGCGGGGTCGGAGCCGCTCCCCCCGAGGTAGCTGGAATAGGCGAGCTGGGAGCCGGTGGAGGAGAACTTGGCAACGAAGGAGTCGCTATTGCTGCCCTCTAGGGAGGCCTGGAACGGGTTCGCGGTGGGGAAGTTATATGAGTTCGTCCATCCGGTGACATAGAGGGCGCCTAAGGAGTCGGCGGCGACGCCGCCGGCGCGGTCGGAGTTACTGCCTCCGAGGTAGGTGGAGAAGAGAAGGGTCCCATCGGATGAGAGCTTTCCGACGAAGGCGTCAACGCCGCCGGAGAATCGGATGCTGGACTGGTAAGCGGCGGCGGTGGGGAAATTATCGGATGTGGTGTCTCCGGTCACGTAGGCGGCGCCGCCGCGGACGGCTATCCCCATGCTATTGTCATCACCGCCGCCCCCGAGGTAGGTGGAGTAGGCAAGCGCGCTCCCCGAGGGCAAAAAGGCGGCGACGAAGCCGTCGTGCGCGCCGCCGCCGAAAGCCGCCTGGTAGGGGTTGGCGGTGGGGAAATCGGCGGAGACGGTCGAACCGGTGAGGCAGACTGCTCCGTCCCCTGCCGCCACCCCGTTGGCTCGATCATCGCCAGAGCCCCCGAAGTAGGTCGAGAAGATCAGGGCGGTGCCGGACGAGGCGAAAGCGGCCAGGAAGCAGTCGTTGGTCTCCTGGCAGAAGCTCGCAAAGGCGCTGGCGGTGGGGAAATTGAGCGAGGAGGTGTAGCCGGCGACGTAGAAATAGTACGAGGAATCGACGGCGACGGACTGCCCCCAGTCCGCCCCGCTGCCGCCCAGGTAGGAGGCATAGGCGAGGTCGAGCTCGCAGACGTAGTTCTCGGGAGTCGGCGAAGGGGAAGGCGTGGGAGACGGTTCCACCCGCCGCAAGATTCGCCCCAGGCTGTTTCCTCCCCAGACGCTGCCGTCCGGGCTGGCTCCGAGACAAAGGGTCTCCCCGTTGAGATCCGTTTCCAGCGACCAGTCGGACCCGTCGTAGCTGTAGATCTTCCCGTCGTTCTGATAGGGGGAGTTCCAGATCCGCCCGGCGTCGCGCGCGGCCAGGGGGGAATAGTTGGTGCCGCCGCCGAGCGTGGTGACAATCGTCCACTCCCCGTCGTAGTGGAGGATCAACCCGCCGTCTCCGGAGGCCCAGACGTCGTCCTCGGCGATGGCGGCCACGTCCCGCAGGTAGGTCGAGGCGCTCCACGAGATGGAGGTCTGGACCGTCCAGGAGGAGCCGTCATAGAAGATGACCTTCGTGGGGCTGGCCCCGCCGACCGCCCAGACGTGGGAAGCGTCCAGGCCGTCCAGCTTGGACCAGGAGCCGGTCCCGTTGGAGGTGGCGAGGGACCAGGTCGCTCCCCCGTCGTCGCTGCGAAAGATCTTGCCGTTGTTCCCCGAGACCCAGACCGTGTTCGCGTCCGCGGCGTAGGCGTCGTAGAGATAGCTGCAGTTGTGGGTCTCGGTCTGCAGAGACCATCCCCCCGCGCCGTCGGAAAAATAGATCCTCCCGTAGTAAGGACCGTTCTGGTTGCCGAGCGCCCAGATATGGGTGGAGTCGTAGGCGTAGATTCCCCGGTGCGTCCCGGTCTGGACGGCGTAGACGGCGGTCTCGCAAATCCATTCGTCCCCGTCGAAATGGAAGATCTCACCCGGCGTCCCGCTGCTGGACTCGGAACCGGTCACGGCCCAGACGTCGGCGCTGCCGGGAGAGGTGATGCCGGAGATGCTATAGGAGCCGGTATCCGTGTACAGGACCCATTCGGCGGCGACGGCTCGAGCAAGCAAGAGTGCGCTGACGGACACAATGGCGAAAAGGATGATCTTCAGCCGACTCATATCCCCTCCCCTGGGTGGCAGGACGCGACTGTCTTCAGCGGTTGTGCATCATATTACCGGCCGCGAGCCGCAGGGCTGGCTCTTATGGTCGGCATGATTTATTCATAGCATTTGCCGTGCCGAGCGTTGCGTCGGAAGAAACGTTTTCCGCAACCCCCTGATGCGCGGGCAGATGGGCTCCGGGCATCCGATAACGATGACCGTCCCTCCTGCCCTTCCGATCTTTGAGTTTTCCTCAATCGCAGGAGCCGGAGTCGACCAGCGTGCAGTCGTTATATTTGGTTCCGGTCGTATTTTCCACATGGCAGCTCGAGATGTGGCTGCAGCTGGAGAAACCGTAGCCGGTGACGGAGTTGCCGTCCACCTCGGCGGCGCTGATCCGGTGGCAGTCATAAAATCCGGCCAGGGTGCAGCCGTAGGCCATCGACGAGCTGACCCGGTGGCAGGAATAGAAGCCGTAGTCGGTGCTGGAATAGCCGTCCACCCAGCAGTTGGCTAGGTTGCGGCAGCGGGCGAAACCGTAGCCGGCGCAGTTGCGGGCCGCGCAGTTGACCAGGCGGGAGGAGTTGCCGTCCCCCCCCAGGAACCCCGTCGGCGCCCCGTCGGCGATGCAGTCGATCAGGGAGGCGTAGCCGGCGTCGCTGGAGTACTGGAAGCCCCGGGTGGCGGAGGAATCGGAGCGGCACTCGCGCAGGGAGACGTAGTCCGCGTCGACGTTGAAGGCGCCGGCGCTGGCGCCTGCCGATCCGCCCCCGGAGAGGTGGAGCCTCTCGACGTGGCAGTGGTTGACCTCGATCGACAGGTAGGCGTTGGCGGCGAGGCTGAGGGAGGTGCCGTACATGTCCTCCCCGCTGATCAGGCGGACGTGGTCGACGTTGATGACGCTGGAAACGCTGTAGGTCCCGTTGGGGACGAAGACGCTCCGATAGGAGTCGCTCTCCAGCGCCTGGACGAGGTCGTCGGCATCGCCGGGCTTCACGACGTAGTCGAAGGCCACGGCGTTCGGCTTGTAGCCTCCCTGGCCGAGGGCGATGTCACCGATCTCGCCGAAGTAGATCCGGGTCAGGTTGCGGACCGCCCAGAGGCCGTCGCCCGCCTTGAAGACGGCGATGTCGTCGGTTCCGTTGCCGTTGACGTCGAGCGGGACGGGGACGTCGTTGCCGCCGCCGAAGTAGGCCCGGGTGACGTTCCGCACCGACCAGAGCCCCCGGGACGGCCGGTACACGGCGACGTCATCCTCCCCGTCCCCGTTGAAGTCGGCGGCGGGGGCCGCCGATCCGATGCCCACGCTCAACAGCACGAACATGCCCATTGCCCATCTTTTCATCCTCTCCTCCCGGACCGATCGTTCACCGGAGGCCAGCGACGGAAAAACCCGGCCGGATATCGCTATCCAAGCCAGGCCGGCCTTGCCGAGCCTCATGTCCCCAGTCTGATCTCACGACGCCTCTCGACGGGCTAAAGTGCAACGCTACGTGATATTCTTCTCTTCCCGACGACCTCGGTCAAGAAGATTTGCCCGAGAAGAACAATCCCGCGCTCACCCCTGCTGTCTTCGACGCCGAAGAGACGCTTCTCCCCTGCCCTTCCTGCCCATCCTGCCTCGCCTGCTGGGCCGATTCTAAATACGCCAATCCGCTTGGCCGCTTATCCGGGTCGGATTTTTTCTATATATCCGCGCTGGGCCGTAGTCAGGACAAGCTCCTTGACTCCGGATGGCAACTGTTCATTTTGCCATTTTCTTTCCGCGGCTACTGATCCGCCTGCGCTCTTCACCGCTTTCAGGGCATACAATGCCGATCCCAATGAATGGTCCGCCCTGTGAGCAGTCGGAAGGCCACTGGCTGAGCTGATAATGCTGGCCCTTTTTTAAAGGCCCGCCTAGAATTTATCCGGCAGCTGGAAGTAATGATTGAGATTTTGAATGGATTTCTGAGTTGCTATAACCAAAAGCCAGGTGAGTATAAGAATGCCTATTGTCAGCCCAATTTTCCAGGATCGCGATGCTTGCGGGTGCCACCAGATTAGAGGCAATGCCAGGGGGCCCACGCAGCACACAGCCAGAACAATAAAGGGCGTGCGAAAATACCATGGGAATATTTTCCCTGACACGGATGGCCGGGTGGTTACATCCAGGAATTCGCCACAGTGCTTACACTTGATCGCTTCGTCCTGGATCTCTTCGGCACAGAATGGGCACTTCTTCATTACCTAGCTCTTGTGGTTATAGAAATGACAAACCCGGCCGGATATCTCTGTCCGAGCCGGGTTAGATTCAGCCAACATTAGTTTTCGGGGTGAAGCCCAACGAGACCAGAGGGGGTGAGGGAGTAGGAGCGGGCTGGGCTGTCAGTTTCTCGATATGCTTTTTCGCCTCGGTCTCCCGCGATGACCCCTTGGGACAAACCTTCAAGTATTCCTCCCAGGTTTTTACAGCTTCCACCTTCCGTTGGGCGCCCTCATAGGCCAGTGCCATATAGTATAGCGAGACATGCCTGTGATCCGGCCGGCAGTTTTTTATGGCGCGGGTCAAGTAATCAATCGCGCGCGAATAATCCTTCTCCTGCTCGAGATAGTATTGTCCGAGATAGCCGTGGCATTCCCCTAAGAGCGGCTGGCGAAAAGAGACCCGGATGAACATCTCCCTGGCTTCGGCATATCGTCCTGCCCGGAACAGCTCTTGCGCCTTGAGATAAAGGGCTTTTGTTCTTTCATCCAGGTAGGCAACTCTTACCGGCAAGTGCTTGGGCCCCTCGGAATCCAGCCTCATGTATCTCGCCCTTTCTATGGAATCTCGATTTTCTCTCTTCATATCCTCAAATTCACCGCGTGAAATTCTTTCGCTGGCGGAGTCAGCAGCCAGGTTTGCGCGCACCCAGATCAAGGAAAGAAAGGCGAATGCTGCAAATAAGCAGGCCGGGCGTATGTTCATCTCGCGTCTCTCAGGCAGCAGCAACCCAACCGCGCTGTTTCAGTATATGCCTCGATAATCTCGTTATCCATTGAGATAAAGCCCGGTCGGATATCGCTATCCGAGTCGGGTCAGTCTTGCCTAACCTCATGTCCCCAGTCTGTCCTCACTGCGCCTCTCGCCTTGTGCCGGATACGTGCATTAACTTGATCCGAACCGAATTTGTCGTTTTTCTCCTCTCTGAAGGTCAATCGCAGATCCATTCGATTTTAGTGATAAACAGGTCGCTCGGGGGAATTCCGTCTTCCTCGAGACCCGGTTGATAGGGATTCCTGGTAGGGAAATCGGGGGACACCGTGTATCCCCCGACGTACGCGTCGTGGTCGGTCCCCACGGCGACGCAATAACCGCAGTCACCCGAATTGCCTCCCAGGTATGTCGAGGAGAGTAGCGCAGGATACCCCCGGTTCAGCTTGGCGACAAAAGCATCTCTCCAACCCGACAATTGAGATTGGAAGGGCTCGCGCAGCGGAAAATCAGACGACTGAGTCCATCCGGCAATGAATGTACAACCGGTTGAATCAAAATCAACAGCCCATCCCTCATCGGATTTGCTCCCCCCCAGGTACGTCGACCACACGAGGGATTCACCGGAGGAAGATATTTTGCCGATGAAGGCATCGTAACTTCCACCGTTGCTCGCCTGACAGGCATCGAGCACGGGGAAATCAGCGGATATTGTCCTTCCCGTGACGTAGGCGGATGCATCCGTGTCCACGGAAATGCCATGGCCTTCCTCTTGAGCGCTCCCTCCCAAGTACGTTGAATATGCCAGGGAAGAGCCGGTAGAGGAAATTTTGGTGACGAACGCCTCGTACGAAGCCGCATTGCTTGGCTGGAACGGATTTCGGGTGGGGAAGTCGCTCGAGTTCGTGACCCCGGTTACATATGCGCTGCCCAGCATGTCGATGTCTATGCCGTAGGCTTCTTCGAGTCCGCTTCCCCCCAGGAAGGTCGAGTAAGACAAGCCCGAGCCGGATGAGGATAATCTGGCGACGAAGGCGTCGCGACTGCCGCTCAGGCTTTGCTGGTAGGGGTTTACGGTGGGGAATTGCGTTGATGCGGTCCAGCCTGCTACATAAGCGCAACCGTGCGAATCGACGGCGATGCCCGAGCCGTTGTCGGAACCGTCTCCGCCCAGATACGTCGAGAACAGGAGCGCCGAACCGGAAGAACTGAATTTTAATGCAAAAGCATTTGTTGTCCCGCTCTGGCTCGGCTGATAAGGATTCACCATGGGGAAATTCTGAGAACTCGTGTATCCGGCGAGATAAGCGCAGCGATTCGAATCCAGGGCTATGCCTTTAGCCACGTCCGCCGAGCTGCCGCCGAGTTGAGTGGAATAAATGAGCAAACTTCCGCTCGGGGAAAATTTAGCGACTACGGCGTCAGCCGCGCCGGCGTTGAGGTGTTGGTATGCATCCTCCCAGCCCGGGAACCAGGTGGAAGAGCTGTAACCGGCGATATATGCGCACCCTTCCGAATCCACCGCGATCGCCCAGCCTTCATCCGCGCCGTCGCCCCCCAGATAGGTGGAATAATCGAGTTCGAGATTGCAATGAGGAGGGGAGGCGGTAGGGGAAGGAGTGGGCGTGCGATAGCCGAACGGCGTGGTGGATGGGGTGGGGGAGGGAGTGGGCGTCCTATAACCCTCTGGAGTTGGCGTAGGCGTCATGGTGGCGGTAGGCGTCGCTGTCGGCGAGGACGTGGGGGAGGGGGTGATCGGTGTCGGCGTCGGCGTCCGGGAGGGGGAGGGGACCGGCGTCGCGCTCGGGACCGGCGTGGGCGTGGGGGTGACCGGATTGCAGAGCGGGCCGGAGACGGGGATATCCCCCGGCTGGCCGAAGTAGAAGCGGCTCAGGTCCCGGAACCCCCACAGCCCGCTGGCGGCCCGGAAGACCGCGCAGTCCTCCCGGCCGTTTCCGTCGTAATCGGCGGGGACGGGCCGGTCGGACAAGGAGCCGAAATATATCCTCGTCCAGTTGCGGATGGCCCACAGCCCCGCGTTCTCCCGGAAGACGGCGGCATCGGCGACGGGCCCCCGCCGGAACCCTCCGACGGCCGGCGTGTCCGCCGACCCGCCGAAATAGAACCGGGTGCTTCCCCAGACCGCCCACATCCCCGACGACGGCCGGAACAGCCCCGGGAGTTTCACCCTGCCCTCTTCGTAGTACCCGGGAACGGGAATGTCCCCGGTCTGGCCGAAGTAGAATCGGCTGAGGCCCCGGACCGACCACAATCCTGACGACGGCCGGAACAGCCCCGCCCGGCAGGTCCCGTCGCCGCCGTAGTCTCCGGGGACGGGGAAGTCGGAGGACCCGCCGAGGTAGAAGCGGGTGACGCCCCGGACCGTCCACATCGACGATGAGGGCCGGAAGAGGGTGAAGTCGCTCGTCCCGTCGCCGTCGTAGTCGCCGCAGGCGGGGATGTCCCCGTGCGACCCCAGGTACACCCGCGTGGAGTCCTTCACCGCCCAGAGGGAGAGGGAGGGGCGGAAGAGGGCGATGTCGCTCGTCCCGTCGCCGTCGTAATCCCCCGAGTCCATGACGCAGTACTCCACGTCCGGGAAGTATTTCAGCCGGAAGAGGAAAGCAGCTCTGGATCCGGTCAGATTCGCCTGGTAGGGGTTCTTGACGGGGAAAAATTCGTCGTCGGTCTCTCCCGTCACGTACGCCCGGCCCTCCGAATCCACGGCGATTCCCCTCCCCCACTCCTCCCTCATCTCCCCCACGTAGGTCGAATAGACGAGGCGGGAACCGCAGGAGGCGAACCTGCTGACAAACACGTTCCACCCGCTCTGATCGAACGGTTGATAGTATTGATAGGCCGCTATGGCGGGGAAGTCGTCGGAGGAAGTGTCCCCCGTGACATAGACGTCGCCCCCGGAGCCGAGCGCCACGTCGCGGCCATACTCGTAGGCCGTACCCCCCAGGTAGGTGGAGAAGATTAGGGCCGAGCCGGCCGGGGAAATCTCGCTGACGAAAGCGTCGTATTGATACCCCCCCGCATAGCTCGGCTGGTAGGCGTTGGCGGTGGGGAAATCGAGCGAGAAGGTGTAGCCCGCGACATACGCCCGGCCGTCCGGACTCACCTCGATCCCCGAGGCGCGGTCCTCCTCCGCCCCCCCGAGATAGGTGGAGTACATCAATGCGCTTCCGGAAGACGCGAAAAGGGTGACGAAGGCATCGTGCCAGCCCCCTCCGTAACTCGTCTGGTAGGCCTCCCGGGTGGGGAAATCAGGCGAAGCCGTTATGCCCGTCACGTAGCACTGGCCCACCGCGTCGAGGCCGATGTCGGCCCCCTTGTCCTCGCCGACTCCCCCCAGATAGGTCGAGTAGATCAGGGAGGAGCCGAAGTATGCGACCTTGACGACGACGGCATCGACCTCGGATTTCAGGTTAACCTGGTAGGCATTAAGGACGGGGAAATCATAGGAAGACGTGTAGCCGACGACGTGGGCCTGCCGCTCCGCATCGAGAGCGATCCCGCATCCGTAGTCCGGGCGACACCCTCCCAGGTAGGAGGAATAGATGAGGGCGGACCCCAGGGAGGAGAGCTTGCTGATGAAGATGTCGCGCGGTCCGCCGACATATGACGATTGAAAGGGCTGCCGGAGGGGGAAGTCGTCGGATTGGGTGTTCCCCGTGATATAGGCCCATTGGTAGCTATCGACGGCGATGGCGACTCCCTCGTCGTAGTTGCTCCCCCCCAGGTACGTTGAATAGAGGAGCGCCGATCCGGATGAGGAGAACTTGCTGACGAAGACGTCGGTATCGCCCGTCTTGCTGGCTTGATAGGGATTTACCGTAGGGAAGCTCATCGAAGACGTGTAGCCGACGACATAGGCGTGATACGCTGAATCGATAGCCACCCGTTCACCTTGGGAACCCGATCCCCCCAGGAATGTCGAATAATCAAGATCCAATGATTGCGCTGGAATATATATGGGAACGGCGCAAAGCATCAGGGTTGCAATACCGAATATTCTGATCGTTTTCATATATCCCGGTCCCCCCCCGAAAACGGCGAGAGGGTAGGCGGTTTCAGTGTGAACCTCTGATTACTATTCTTGTCTCCCCGACGAAGCCGGTCAAGAATATTTGCCAAAAGAGCCATCCCGCTCTCGCCCAGGCGTGACCAGTCCGGGCAGTGCGGGATAAAAAGCGGAAAAGGGCGGCTCCCCCATCGCTGAGGAAACCGCCCGTTCTCACCAGCCGCCCCGTTTGAGTCTTATCATATCAGGCCGGCTTGAGCTGGCTCCCGTTCCTGTCCCATTCCACCCGGCTTACTTCAGCTCCATCACGGTACTCTATCTCTATCCCCTTCTGCCCGTTCTCGTACCAGGTCGTCGATTTCCCGTTCAGCTCGCCGTCCCGGAGTGTGACTTCCGAAGCCTGCTGTCCGTTCTGATAACGCGAGATCATCGTTCCCGTGAACGGCTGGTCGGAGTCTTTTTCATAGGACAGTCAGCCCCGCTCGACTATTTGGCTCGCGTCCCTCACCTTCTCCTTCATGCTCACCCTCGTGGCCGAGTCGAGAGAATGAGATCCCCCGCTCTTCGCTCCGGGCGATGACGCACCGTTCCCCTTTTCCCCCGAACCCGGGCCAGGTAAAAAAAGCCGTTATCCCAGACCAGGTTCACCTCGCGGGCTTTCCTCTTGAGCTCAGCGAAACGATCCTTCCCGGCGACGGAGACGAGGAGGGTTTCCCCGCTATCCAAGAGGCAGTTGAAATCGGGGAGCTCCAAGAAATACTTCTCCCGCTCCTCCCGCGGAAGCTCGGCGATCCCGAATTTCAATTCCCCGAAATCGTTCACCACCGCCGAGCGGCGGTGGAGGTAAAAATCGATCCCGTAGTAGCACATGCGGTATTGATACAACATCTCCCCCTCGGCCCAGTAACGGCGCAGCGCCTCGACCAGGAGTTCGGAGGATCGGTAGGGAGCGAGAAAATCGGCCGCGGGGAAGGATATCCCCCCCAGAAGCGCAGCCGCGAGGCCGTAGGTGGTGAAGAAGCGGGACCAGCCCCATCTCTTACGGGCAAACTCGGGAAGAAAAACCAGTCCCGCCAGGACGACGATGGCGAGCAAGGGATAAAATATCCAGCGGTCGGAGATCATAATAATCAGATCGCCCCCTAACTGCCGCCCCCTGGCCCAGAGAGGGAAGAGGAAGGCGGCGGTCAGGAGAACGGACTGGAGGACGATCGGTCCGTTGTGCAGGATCCGTTTCCCCAAGGGAGACGGGGATACCGCCGGTTCCCGATCGAAACGTCGGAAAACCTCGGCGGCATACACGGCCAGGGGGAGAAAGAGGGGGAGGATGTAGGTGACAAGCTTGCTGGTGGAGAGGGAGAAGAAGATGAAAACAAAGAGAATCCAGACCAGGAGAAAGGAACGGACGGGACGGGGGAAAAGAGGCTCGGATCGCCCCCCCCGCTCCCGCACCGCCCGGAGGAAGAAGGCCGACCAGGGGATGGTCCCCCAGAGAAGGACCGGAAGGTAGGAAAGCTTGCCATAGACGCGGCCGTGATCCTCGCCGGTATATCTACCGAAATGCTCATAGATCAAAAAGAAGTAGAGGAAATCGGGATGGCGGGAGTGGGCGAGATAGACCCAGGGGAGCGCGACGGCGAGAAGCACGGCGAAACCGACCGGAGAAAAGAGGGAGAAGACCGCCCGCCAGCGGCGTTCGACCAAAAGCCAGATGGCGAGGATCGCGAACGGGAAGACGACACCGATCAGCCCCTTGGCGAGAAAGGCCAGGGCCGAGAAGAGGTAGAGGGCGTAAAGGCGGAGGCGGCCCCCCGCCTCGAGAAAGCGGTAGCCCGACCAGACGGCGAGCGAGAGAAATAAGGAGACCGGGAGGTCGAGGACGACGGTCTGCCCGAGGATGAAGACCAGGAGAAAGGTCGAGAAAAGGGCGGCGGCATAGAGCCCCAGCCTTTCATCCTGGAGACCGCGCCCCACGCGGTAGGCGAGGATGATCCAGGCCCAGGCGCAGAGGGCGATAAAAAGGCGGGCGGAGAACCTCCCCTCTCCGAGGAGCCGGTAGCTGAGCGCGGTGGCCCAGTAGACCAGCGGGGGTTTCTCGAAATAGGCGACGAACTGGAGGCGGGGTGTGACATAGTCCCCCGTCCGGTTCATCAGGCTCGGGATCTCGGCGTAGCGCCCCTCATCCGGCTCGGTCAGGGGCATCACCCAGAGAAAGGCGAAGTAGAGCAGGGCGGGGACGATGCCGAGAACACAGAATCTGGCTATGCGGGTCTCCATGGATATTGGGTCTCCCTATTCAGCCCTTTTCCCAAAGCCATGCTGCACGAGGGAAAGATCATCTTCCTGAATCAGGCCGATTCCCGAAGCGAATATAAGGAAAAGCCGCGGGCCCTTGCGGGCCCGCGGCCAGTCTGCTTGGCTATTCACTATTCACCATTCACCAGCCACTACCTCGTCGTCGGGATGTCCCCGGTCGATCCGAAATAGACGCGGGTCAGGTTCCGCACCGCCCAGAGACCGGTGTCGTCGCGGAAGATCGCGAGGTCGTCCGCTCCGCTGCCGTCGTAGTCACCCGGCCGCGGCCAGTCGAGGCAATTACCGATGTACTCACGCGTGATCCCCCGGATCGACCACATCCCCTCGCAGGGGCGGAAAACGGTCGCTTCTTGGATGGCGTCGCCGTCGTAATCCAGGGGCACCGGCCAGTCGTTCGCTCCCCCGAAGAAAAAGCGCGTGAGGCCGGAGACCGCCCAGAAGCCGGCACCCGGACGGTAGACCGCGATCTGCGCGGCGTTGCCCCCGTCGAAGTAGCCGGGGACCGGCCAGTCGCCGTTCAGTCCGAAGACTATGCTCGTGATGTCCCGGACATACCAGCGGCCGGTGGAGGGACGGAAGACGGCGATGTCGGCCATAAGGTCACCGTTGTAGTCGGCCGGGACCGGGATGTCACCCGTCTGCCCGTAGGCGGCGCGGGTCAGGTTCCGGACGTACCACTGGCCGGCGGCGCCGGGGCGGAAGACGGAGATGTCCGCCGTCCCATCGCCGTTGTAGTCCCCCGGTGCGGGCTGGTCGGTGGAGAGGCCGTAGTAGGCTTTCGTCAGGTCGCGGACCGACCACATACCACCGGTCGGCCGGAAAACAGCCACGTCCGCCGTCCCGTCCCCGTTGTAGTCGCCGGAGGCGATGATCGCCTTCTGGGGCGGCAGTGTCGGCCCGCAGGTCGGCGTGGGCGAAGGTTGCGGGATAGGAGTAAGCGTGGGCTGGGGTGTCGGAGTGAGAGGCGTAGCGGTCTTGACCGGAGTGAGTGTCGGTTCCGGAGTGGGCGTGGCCGTCTTGACCGGTGTCAACGTCGGCTCAGGTGTGGGCGTGGCCGTCTTGATCGGCGTAAGCGTGGGTTGCGGAGTGGGCGTAGTCGTCTTGATCGGCGTGAGTGTCGGTTCCGGAGTAGGTGTAGCCGTCTTGACCGGCGTCAGCGTCGGTTCTGGAGTAGGCGTAGCCGTCTTGATCGGCGTGAGTGTCGGTTCCGGAGTGGGCGTAGTCGTCTTGACCGGCGTGAGTGTCGGTTCCGGAGTAGGCGTAGTCGTCTTGACCGGCGTGAGTGTCGGTTCCGGAGTGGGCGTAGTCGTCTTGACCGGCGTGAGTGTCGGCTCCGGCGTAGGCGTGGCTGTTTTCTGCGGCGTCAGCGTGGGCTGGGGGGTCGGAGTGAGAGGCGTAGCGGTCTTGACAGGCGTGAGTGTCGGTTCTGGAGTGGGCGTAGCCGTCTTGACCGGCGTAAGCGTGGGTTGCGGAGTGGGCGTAGTCGTCTTGAAGGGCGTGAGTGTCGGCTCCGGAGTAGGTGTAGTCGTCTTGACCGGCGTGAGTGTCGGCTCCGGTGTGGGCGTAGTCGTCTTGACCGGCGTAAGCGTGGGTTGCGGAGTCGGCGTGGCCGTCTTGACGGGCGTCAGTGTCGGCTGGGGAGTCGGTGTAGCTGTTTTGACCGGAGTGAGCGTGGGCTGAGGAGTCGGCGGTGCGGTCTTGACCGGTGTCAGCGTGGGTTGAGGAGTCGGCGTGGCCGTCTTGACCGGCGTCAGCGTGGGTTGAGGAGTCGGCGTCGCTGTCTTGACCGGCGTCAGTGTGGGGGCGGGCGTCGGCGTCAGTGTCGGCAGCGGCGTGGGCAGGTCGAGCGTGTAACGGATGGCCAGGCCGTCGGCGACGGGGCCGGCCTCGCCGCCGCCCGGCGGGCACCAGTACTGGAGGGCGTCGGTGCCGTCGCCGTTTTCGATCCCCAGCGTCGCGGACCGGCCGTCGGCGTATTCCTGGGTGCCGTTGGACATCGTGTTGAACTGGACCGTGATATCGTTGGAACCCTCGGAGAGGATGATCTGAAAAGTGAAACGGGAGGCGGTGTCGCTGATGTGGGGCACCCGGTAATACTCGATGATGCATTGCCGGTCGGGGGCGTCGCCCTGCGTCTGGTAGTAAACCTTCGCCTCGGGGTAGTTATCGGTGAGGTCAAGATCGTTCCAGAAGGCATAGACGGTGTCGTTGGGATCGCTCGGGTTCGGGATGCAGACATTGCTGGGATCCGCGCATCCGTTGGAAGCGAAGGTGATGAATCCGTTGGTGGAGACCACCGCCTCGCTGTAGGTGTTGCCGTAGAAGTCGAAGCTGAAGCCCAGGTAGGCGAGGTCGCAGGCGTCGTCGTTGCCGGTCAGGTTCCCGAGCTCGGTGCCCGATCCCCCCTGGTCCGGCGCGATCTCGATCCAGGAGTAGGGCTCCTGGGGAGCGGGGAGGAGGCTATCGTACCAGCGATAGCCGAATGTGTCGGGGCCGCCGTTATCGGCGGAAGCGGGGGCGGAAAGGAAAAGAAAAAGACAGGGCAGCAACCACCACCGGACCAAGAATCTCATCGTGACAACCTTCCTGCGATTTGTTGTGTTGTTGTGGGCATTACTGCGGTTAAATTAGCAAGACCGCAGGTCGTTGGCAACCTTTATTGTCCGGCTTTATCCGCCGGTCCCGGCAAAGAAGGCAACGACGCGGGGATCCGCCGGCGCGAGTTCGCGTCCCCGCCCGAACCAGGACCCGGCGGCCTTCCGGTCGCCCTGTCGGAGCTTCAAGATCCCCAGGTTGATGAAGGCCTCCGGGTTTCCGGTGTGGGATCGGGCAAGTTCGAGGAAAAGCTCTTCCGCCCGCTCCTCCTCCCCCAGCCGGACGAAAAGGACGCCGAGACCGTTGGCGGCGTCAAGGTTCCCCGGATCGAGCCGGCGGGCGGCCTCCAGCTCTCCCCGCGCTTCGGCGTAGAGGCCCATCCGGGCCAGGAGGACGCCCAGGTTTCCCCGGGCCGCCGACGAGCGGTCCTCCAGAGCGATGGATCTTTCGAAAGCCTCCCGGGCGCCTCGTTCATCGCCCTTGAGCTTGCGGACCACGCCGAGGTTGGACCAGAGGGGCGACGAGGGGTGGAGGGCGAGGGCGCGCAGGTAAGCCCGCTCCGCCCGGTCGTACTCCCCCGCCCCCTTGTGCGCTTCGGCGAGGTCGATGAGTATTTCGACCCGATCCGGGAGGGAACGCAGCGCCTCCTCGAACTCCGCGATTGCCGCCCGGTCCTTCCCCATCGCCGCCAGCGTCTTGCCCCGGTTGTGACTGATCGCCGCCGGCAGCGGGGATCCGGCGCGCGAAGAGTCCAGGAGAGCCAGTGATTCCTCGAAACGCCCGGCCTGCCTCAGCGCCGCCGCCAGGTTGACCCGCAGCCGCGGGACGGAGCCGGAGAGGGAGATGGCGCGCTCGAGGCATTCCACCGCCTCCGCGTGCCTGCCCGAACGGCTGTAGTAAACCCCGAGGTTGTTCCAGAGGAGCGGCGCCTCCGGCGACGCCTTGAGCGCATCGGCGAAGAGCGTTCCCTCGTCCCTCCAGACAACGTTGCGGCGCGCCGTCAGCGCGGCCAGGAGCAGCACGGCGGCGACCGTGACCACCCGGGCGAACCAACCTTTCGGGACACGGGCGAGGAGCGAGACGGAGACTGCGATCAGCGCGATCGAGGGGGCGTAGAGAAAGCGCTCCGCGGCCGGAAAACCCATGTCGGCGGGTCCGCTGATCCGGACCAGGTTGGCCAGGGGAGCGAGCGCAGCCAGCGCAAAGGCCACGGTGAAGGCGAGCGGGCGGTCGCGGCGGCGCCAGGACCGGGCCAGCGTAACCAGCAGCGCCGCCAGGACGGCCGCGCCGGCCGCCGCCCGCGGGTCGAAGAGCGACCCCGCCACCGGGTTGGTGATGTAGGCG
Source organism: uncultured bacterium (assembly GCA_964551475.1). Lineage (GTDB taxonomy): Bacteria > Auribacterota > Erginobacteria > Erginobacterales > CAZKCI01 > CAZKCI01. The sequence goes on from CAZKCI010000052.1 coordinate 20,788, forward strand.
CTCAATCCCACCGGGAAGAACACCTTTCCGACGTAGAGGAAGAGCGTGGACAGGGACGAGCAGACCGTTTCCGGGAGCGTCAGGACGGCGACGGAGCCGGCCTGCACGCGGGCAATCCCGAAACGGATCGCCAGGTATGCGCCCACGCAGATCCCGTAGAGAAACACCAGTCTCCAGATCCGCGGGCGAGACCAGACCGGCTCGAAGGCCGCGAGGTAGGCGGCGGCGATCAGGGGCAGGGCCAGCGCTGACTCCTTGGCGAAGAGGGCAACAAGAAAGGAGAGGAGCGAAAGGGCCAGTCCCCACCGCCGGGACGGGGCCGAGGAGAGGGCGAGGAGGCTTAAGAGCATGAACAGTGTGGCGATCAGGTCGGTCCGCCCCGAGATCCAGGCCACCGACTCGGTGTGGACGGGGTGGACGGCGAAGGTGAGCGCCGAGACGAGGGCGACCCCTCCCCGGCGGCGGAAGACGCGGGAGAGGAGGAGGAAGACCAGGAGAGAGACCGCGCCGTGGAGGAGGACGTTGGTCAGGTGGTAGCCGAAGGGGCGATCCTGCCAGAGGAGGAAATCGGCCATGAAGGAGAGGCTGAGCAGGGGCCGGTAGTAGCCGTACTTGATCTCCTCGTCGGCGTGCGCGAAGTAGTCGCTGAGGAAGAACCGGGAGAAATATCCGGGGTGCTGAATCTTGTAGTCCTGAAGGATCAGCGTCCGGTCGTCCCAGACAAAGTCGCCCGGGAGGCTGTTCAGGAAGGGGAGGATCGCCGCCAGGGAGACCAGGAGAACGGCATATTTCCTGCTCAGTCTGAAAGTCGCCATGGACGGCGGTCTCCGCAAAAGCTCAGTTCAGATAACCGAGCGAGCGCAGTTCCCGGATCTCCCTCTCCCCGAGCGGCTCATCCGCCGGGGGCGCCGGAAAGGGGGGATGGGCTTCCCGCCACGCCTCCAACTCCCTCTCCATCCGCTCGGCCCGCTCGGTTTCCTCCCGGAGCAGGTTGCGCTTCTCTTCCGGGTCCCGCTTGAGATCGTAGAGAGCGCGCCGCTCGCCCTCACCATTCCGGCGCACAAACTTCCAATCTCCCCGGCGCAGGGACTGCTGCTGCCGGGAGGCCTGGGCCTGGTTGATCTCGGCGAGAATCTCCCGGTCCCCGTCCGCGTCCCCGCCGGCCAGAAGGTCCAGGAGAGACTTCCCCTGGAGGCCCGGGGGGGGCGCCACACCCGCCGCCGCGCAGACGGTGGGGAAGATATCCACGATGGAGACCGGGACCCCGACCTCCCCGGCCGCCGGTTGATCGCCGGGGGAGACGATGATCAGCGGCACCCGGACCTGCTCCTCGAAGAGCGAGCTGCCGTGGCCGAGCTCTCCCCGCTCCAGGAACTCCTCCCCGTGGTCGGAGGTGACGATGATCAGCGTCCGCTCGCTGTCGGGAAGGGCTTCCACCAGGGCGCGGATGTAGTCGTCGGTGTAGTTGATCTCGCTGTCATAGAGGTCGCGCAGCGCCCGGGGCGCCGCGGGGTCGGACCTTATCTCGTCGAGCATCCCCCAGAGCTTGTTCATTGTTTTGCCGGCATAACGGGACCAGGAAGCCTTCTCCGGGTTGTACTCCCCGATCCAGGGCCGACAGGCGAAGTAGGGATCGTGGGGGTCGAAGTAATGGATCCAGAGAAAATATGGCCGGGAAGCGCCGATCTCCGGGAGCATTTCCTCGAAGGCCTTGTTCACCGCCGGAGCGCGCACGAAACCCAGGCTGGCAAAACGGAGAAAGCCGCGGGCGAATCCGTTGGCGGCGGTCATATGGAGGTTGGAGGAGATCCCGAAGGTCGCGTAGCCGTTCTTCCGGAGGTGCTCGGCGATCACGGCGCATTCCGGCGTGAGCATTTCCTGGCCCAGGACCTTTCCCAAGGCGGTGTCCATGCGCCCGCGGTTGACGCCGTGGCTGCGGGGATGGAGCGCGGTAAAGATCGAGGCCATCGAGGGCGGCGTCCAGGAAGAGGTGGCCCAGGCGCGGCGGAAAAGCGTCCCCCGGGAGGCGAGTCCGTCGAGGAACGGGGAGGTCGGGCGGCGATAGCCGTAGCAGGAGAGGTGGTCGGCGCGGAGGGTATCGATGGTGATGAGGACGATGTTGCAGCCGGTGGGCGCGGGACGGGCGCAGCCGGCGGCGAGAGCCGCCGCGCCCAGAAGGAGCCCCCGGAAGAGTCTGATCCGCCGGCCTGGAGGTGTCTCCGGATGAGACTCCATGCCTATTCCACGACCGTCGCGATGCGGGCTCGGACGGGGATGTTTCCGGCGCGGACCGAGGGCGTCTGTCCGCGCAAATCGAACTTCAGGTTGACGTGCGGCTGGAAGATCAGGCAATGGGTGGAGCCGCCGAAGTGGAACATGCCGAGTTGATCGCCCTTGTCCACGTGCTGCCCTTCATACACCGTGATCTCGTTGGATGACACTTCCGCCATGCCGACAAACAGGCAGCACATCAGACCGATGGTCGGATTGTCGGCTTCAATGAAGATGAGAGCCCGGGCGGCGACCTGCGTGATGTACCCCTGGGAGTCGTTCGGCCCCCCGGGGTCATATCCCTCGGAATTGGCTTCCGCGTAATAGGAGCCATCTACGATCCGGGTTTTCACGATTTTTCCGCTCACGGGGCTGTGCCAGCGGTGGTAGCTCAGCGCGCTCAGGAAAGCCTGGTAGACGGTCCCGCCCACGAACTTCTCCCCGAGCGGGTCTCCCGCCAGCATGTGCTGAAGCGAATAGGGCTGGGCCTTGATCCAGAACCGGTCGCGCGGCTTGACGTTGTGCGCGAGGCGATACGGCGCCGATTCGCACGCGTTGGCGATCACGGCTTCGTCTTGCGGGCTGGCCACCGGACGCCGGCCGTCCCGGAACCGCCGGGTGAAGAAATCGTCCCAGGAGGAGAAACCATGGTAGGGCTGAGCCGGATCGCACTGAAAATCTTCCGCAAATCCGGGCATGGCTTCCCGGGCATCCCGTCCGAACCAGCCCGCCGCGGGGTCGGAGCTCAGCACGTAGCGCGAATCGGGCGAGTCCAGGAAGACGGCCCAGTGGTTCAGGATCTTCTTCAACTGGCGGTTCACCTTCTCGTTCAAAAAAAGCGAAGCGCCGGCGGGCGTGCCCATCGGCCAGGCCAGAACCGCGTTGATGGGGCAGCCCACCTGCTCGGTCCGGTTGAACGCCGGCGCCGTGGTCAGGACCCGGTTGATCAGCTGGAGCATGTGATGGTAGTCCCGGATCTGGGGCTTTCCGGTGGGGTCGTCGAGAAACGGGGGGCGGCGCGGGATCTGCGTGAACGCCTGGTCAAACAGCATGTAGATCTCCGGGTCGCCTTCGATCACATCCTTGAACTCCTGGATCACCGGCAGGAGGACTCCGCCCCGGGATTCCGTGTCCCGGACCAGCTTCGCCACCCACTGATCCAGGGCCTTCTGGTCGGACGGCAGCCACTGGCCCACGCCGAAGGGCGCCGGAGGGGCGGCCGGCTCGGCGGCGGGCGACAGCCCGGCCGACCAGAGCGAGATCAGGGTTGTGACCAAGATGATCGCTGGGATTTTCTTCGGTTTCATAGTGCCGGCTCCTTTCCGCGCCGAGGGCGCGTTCTGCCACTTGCTCGGTTAGTATCCTCCCCCTAGGGAGAGAAGGCAAATGGCTTCAGGCGGAGGGGCCGACAGCCAGGCGGGCGGGCGGCCTCCCCTGAGCCCCAAAGTAAAAGGCGGCCTCCCCATCGCTGGAGAAACCGCCCGGGCGCGCGATCAGGATCGATTCCGGGATGGCGACGAGCAAACCGGCGGAGAGAAAGAAAGCTCGGAATAATCTCTCGCCGTATTCGGAGGTTCCGCACCGACCACAAGCCGCTGGTGTCGCGGAAGATGGCCAGGTCGCTGGTGCCGTTGCCGCTGTAGCCGTGGATCCAGTGCGGCGGCACGGGCGGCGGCGGCGGGTGCAGCTCGTAGATCCGGCCCCCGGCGCCCGCCCAGATATTGCCCCAGCGCCAGGCGTCGCGGGAATAGACCGGTTAGCCCGGCGCGGTCGGCTGGCGCCAGGACAAACCGTCGTAGTAGTAGATGGCGCTGGAAGTGCCGACCCAGACGTTGCTGTCGCCGGTGGCGGAGACAGAATAGCAGTTGGCGCCGGCCGGCGGCGAAGCCTTTCCCGTAGCAGGCTCCTGCAGGCTCCGGATATTGCCTTTACGTCGGCAGGAAGCCCTGTACAATACAGGAAGGCGGAAACGGAGCGATGGAAGGCCGCAGGCGGAGCCATCGCTCCACCAAAACTGGAGGGCGGGGCGATGATGAAGAGGTTGTGCGTGATGGCGGCGATTGCGGCGGCGTGGTGCCTCACGGCATCGGCCGCCGACTTCGACGGCGACGGGAAGGACGACATCGGCATCTACCGGCCGTCAGACGGGATGTGGTCGATCCGGGACGTCACCCGGGCCTACCTGGGCAACTCGACCGACATCCCCGTCCCCGGCAAGTATGCCTCCGCGGCGCGGGCGGACATCGCGGTATTCCGCCCCTCCCAGGGGCTCTGGGCGATACTCGACCTGACCCGGGCCTACCTGGGTCAGGAGGGCGACGTACCCATGGGCGGGATCGGCGGCCCGCCGGCGGTCCCCTTCGAGGTCGAGGGTGACCTTCTCGGTGAAGTCGCTACGTTTGTCAACACCCACGGCACGGTCAACAGCTACGGGATACTGGTGCAGTCGGGCAGCAGCGGTGAGTCCGGCACAGGCGACCTGATCGCCTTCCAGAACGGCGCCGGGGCGTATCTCGCCTCCATCGAGTTCAGCGGCTACAACGTGGTCTATAATAATTTTTCGGGGAGCCACCAGGCGACGCTCCCGGCGGAGCAGTCGAAGGAGAAGCTGCCCTACGGAACGGTGATGAGCCTCCGCGAGGCCCGTTCCGACCCCAGCCGGCCGGGCCAGGCGGATTACGTGGTCGAGCCCTCTTCCCGGCCATACGACAAGGCGGTCTTCGGGATCTACGCCGGCAGTTCCGCGAAGCGGCCGGGGTTCCACAACATCATCGCGGTCGGGGACGGCCACATCCTGGTCGGCAAGAAGGGCGGCGACATTGCGGTCGGGGACTACCTCACCTCGTCGGAAGTTCGGGGCCAGGCGATGAAGCAGACCGACGACCTCCTCCACGGCTACACTATCGCGAAAGCCCAGGAGCCGGTCTCTTGGGCGAAGGAAAAGGGCGACATGAAGCTTATCGCCTGCACATTCCATGCCCAGTAATACCCGGCAGGGTGTCGGCGCTTCGTGACCCAGTCGGAAGCCCGATCGGTCCGGGAAGCAGTCCGCGGTTCCGGGGACTGCTTCCCGGGTTCTTTATCTCCCGGGAGAGACCGGGGGATTCCCATTGTCCTCCCCGACGGAAATGGTCAAGCGCCCCCCCCGCTCACTTGTCCCGAAAGGCGTTGAAGATCTCGGCCATACCCAGGCGTAACCAGTCCGGGCAACGCGGGAATCGGCGGTCATCCTTCGCCCTTCGGACAACTCGGGGCTCAGGGAGAGTCATTCTCTGCGGAGAAATTCGTCCAGCCTGGCCGCCGCGCAGCGGCCGGAAGCGATGGCCGTAGCCACGAGGGAAGGGCCCTCAGCGCAGTCGCCGGCGGCGAAGACGCCCGGGACCGAGGTCTCGCCGACCGGATCGGCGCGGAGGTTCCCGCGGTCGTCGAGAGCAAGGGCGAGGTCGGAGATCAAGGGGCCGTGCTCGGCGTGGACGAACCCGGCGGCGATCAGAACGAGTCCTGCCGGGATTTCGAACTGAGATCCCGCAACCACCCGGGGCGCGCCGCCTTCCGGGTGCTCCAGGCGGGCGCAGCGGACGGCGCGCACGGCGCCCTCCCCGATGAACTCCGTTACCGCCACCGACCAGAGCCGTTGGCAACCCTCCTCGTGGAAAGGCGACGAGCGCAGGATCCGGGGCCAGTTCGGCCAGGGGTTGGCGGGCAGGCGGCTCTCCGGCGGACGGGGGAGAAGCTCAACCTGGACTATGCGTTGCGCTCCCTGGCGCCGCGCCGTCCCCACGCAGTCCGCCCCGGTGTCCCCTCCCCCCACGACCAGGACGTTCCGGTCCCGGGCGGAGATGACGGCGGAGGGTAAAACCGCCTCTCCGCCGACAAGGCGATTCTGCTGGGAGAGGAAATCCAGGGCGAAATGAACCCCGGGAAGACCGCGTCCGGGGATGCTGACATCGCGGGGAGCGCGCGCGCCGGAGGCGATGAGTATCGCGTCGAAGGAGCGGCGGAGGTAGCCCCCGGAGATGTCCCGTCCCGCCTCCACCCCCGTTTCAAAGACCACTCCTTCCGCGCTCAACTGCTCGAGCCTCATATCCAGCACCGATTTCGGGAGCTTGAAATCGGGGATTCCATAGCGGAGCATCCCCCCCGCCTTCGCCTCCCTCTCGAAGGCCACCACGGCATGGCCCTTCCGGGCGAGCTGTTGCGCGGCCGCCAGACCCGCCGGCCCGGACCCGATGACCGCCACCCGCTTGCCCGACTTCATCTCCGCCGACCGGGGCTTCATCCATTTCTCGGCCAGGCCGCGCTCGGCCGCCGCCAGCTCGATCTGCCGGATGCTCACCGACGGGAAGGAGAGGGACAAGGTACAGGCCTCCTCGCAGGGGGCCGGGCATACCCTCCCCGTGATCTCGGGGAAGTTGTTGGTGGAATGGAGGACTTGGAGGGCCGTCTCCCAGAGATTCATGGTGAGGAGGCGATGAATGTCGGGCATGCGGTTTTCGAGCGGGCAGCCGAAGGCGTGGCAAAAAGGGACCCCGCAATCGAGGCAGCGCTCAGCCTGAAGGGCTATTTCCTCCGCCGGCAGGCGGCCCGCGAACTCATGGAAGTCCCGGATGCGCTCCTTGACCGGGCGCGGATCGGCGTCCTTACGATCCAAGGTCAAAAAATTCGCCATGACGTTCCCTCCCGAAAGCGCCCGGGCGCGACGGGCGTTTTCCCAATCACTTGAACACCTCCTCGCTGGCGGAGACGGTCTCCCCGTCAACGTCCTCCTTCAAGCGCATCCTTTCCAGCGCTTTTCTATAGTCAATCGGCATCACTTTGACGAAAAAGGGGAGGCGGGATTCCCAGTTGTCGAGGAACCACCTCGCCCGTCCGCTCCCGGTGTAGAGAAGATGCTTCTCGACCAAATCTCGAAGCCTCCGCCGGTCATCCGCGCTGAAGACGCTTTCCAGGTCCACCATATCCAGGTTGCAGCGCGTGTCGAAGAGATCGGATTCGTCGTACACGTAGGCTATCCCTCCGCTCATCCCGGCGGCGAAGTTATTGCCGGTGGCGCCCAGGATAACCACCACCCCCCCGGTCATGTACTCGCAGCCGTGATCGCCCACGCCTTCCACCACGGCCTCCGCCCCCGAGTTCCGCACCGCGAACCTCTCGCCGGCCGTCCCGTTGAGATAGGCCTCTCCCGCCGTCGCCCCATAGAGGACCGTGTTGCCGACGATCACGTTTTCGTGCGGAACGATGGAGGAACCGGGGGGAGGGACGACGACGATCCGGCCGCCCGACATCCCCTTGCCGAGGTAGTCGTTGGCTTCGCCGGCGAGCTTGAGCGTCACTCCCGGAGCGAGGAAGGCGCCGAAGGATTGCCCGGCCGAACCGGTGAAGAAGAGACTGATCGTATCCGCGGGAAGTCCCCGCGGCCCGAACCGCCGGACGATCTCACCGCTCAGCCGGGCGCCCAGGGCCCGGTGGACATTGCCGATGGGGAGGCTGAGAGAAGCCCTCCCCCCTCCCTCGAGCGCGAGCCGGAGATCGCTTATAAGCTTGTCGTCCACCATTCCCTCCCCCGACCCCGGCGTTCGGGAGGCGCCGGCGCCGGACCGGCCGGGGCAGGGGGCGAGGAGAGGGGAGAGATCGAGCGTGCCGGCCTTGGAGCCGTCCCCGGGGGGGGACCAGGACAGACGGTCGGAACGCCCGATCATTTCCTCGATCGACCGGAAGCCCAGGGAGGCCATCGTCTCCCGCACGCTCCGGGCGAGGAAACGGAAGAAGTTCTCCACGTACTCAGCCTTGCCCGTGAAGAGCGCCCGGAGCGCGGGGTCCTGGGTGGCGATTCCGGCGGGGCAGAGGTTCAGGTGGCATTTCCGGGCCATCACGCAACCCAGGGAGATGAGGACGGCTGTCCCGAAACCGTATTCCTCGGCGCCTAAAAGCGCGGCAACGACGATATCCCGGGCGGTCCGGAGCTGGCCGTCCACCTGGACGCGGATTCGATCGCGGAGGCGGTTGCAGACCAGGGCTTGCTGGGTTTCGGCCAGACCCAGTTCCCAGGGGAGGCCAACGTGCTTGATCGCCGTGAGGGGGGCGGCCCCGGTCCCGCCGTCATAACCGGAGATGACCACGAGGTCAGCCCGAGCCTTGGCCACGCCGGCGGCGATCGTTCCCACCCCGGCTTCGGACACGAGTTTCACCGATATGAGCGCCTCGGGATTGACCGCCCTCAGGTCGTAGATGAGCTGGGCGAGGTCCTCGATCGAATAAATGTCGTGGTGCGGCGGGGGGGAGATCAGGGTCACACCGGCGATGGTGCGCCGGACACGGGCGATCTCCGCGGTCACCTTGTGCGCGGGGAGCTGCCCACCCTCGCCCGGTTTGGCTCCCTGGGCGATCTTGATCTGTATCTCGCGCGCCCCCCGGAGGTAGGCGGTGGAGACTCCGAAGCGGCCCGAGGCCACCTGGCGCACCTTCGACCCGAATGCATCCTTCCTCTTTTCGTCTTCGCCGCCCTCCCCGCAGTTGGACCGGGCGCCGAGCCGGTTCATGGCGCAGGCAACCGCCTCATGCGCCTCTTTCCCGAGCGAGCCGAAAGACATGGCCCCGGTCACGCATCTCTTGATGATCGCCTCCTCGGCCTCCACCTCACTTAATGGGACGGGGATCGAGGGGGTGATGGCGAAGAGGCTGCGCAGGGTTCCGAATCCCGCCGCCGTGCTTTCCGCCTCCTCCGTATAGGCTGAATATGCCCCGTAATCGCCGGATTGGACGGCGTGACGGAGGTGGCAGATCGTCTTCGGCGACCAGAGATGCCGCTCCCCGCCGCTCCGGATGTGGAAGCTGCCCCCGGGGTCGAGAAGAAACGGGGGTCCCCCTTGGCTGGGGAAGGCGGAACGATGCCTCTCCTGCGCCTCCCGGGCGATCTCCTTGAGGCCGATCCCTCCGATCCGCGAGGCAGTCCCGGTAAAATAACGCTCCACGACCTCCGTCCCCACCCCTAACGCTTCGAAGATCTGGGCGCCGCCATAGCTCCGGATAGTGGAGATCCCCATGCGGCTGAAGGTCTTGAGCAACCCCTTTTTCAAGGCGGTAACGTAGTTTTCGATCGCGCGCTCCGGCCGTATCTTTTGTTCGAGAAGCCCGCGTTCGGCCAGATCCCGGACGATGGCAAAAGAGAGATAGGGGCAGACCGCGGCCGCGCCGTAGCCGATGAGGAGGGCGGAGTGCATCACCTCCCGGGCTTCGCCGGTGTCCGCCACAATGCTGCAGGCGGAGCGAAGCCCGTTGCGGATGAGGTGGTGGTGGAGTCCGGCGACGGCGAGGAGCGACGGTATCGGCGCCCGCGAAGGCCCGGCTTCCCGGTCCGACAGGATGATCACCGTCGCCCCGGCGGCGATCCGACTGCAGGCGAGGTCAAAGACGCATTTCAGGGCGGTCTCCAGGTCCTCGCCCTTCCCCCCGGCAGGGAAGGTGATGTCGATCACGCTCGCCGTGACATCGGGCGTCAACGCCTGCTTGATCCGTTCCAGTTCATCGGGGGTGAGGAAAGGGTGGGGGAGCTTGAGGCGCCGGCAGTGAGCGGGCGTCTCTTCCAGGAGGTTTCTTTCCCTCCCCAGCCAGCCCATCAGGGACATCACCAGCTCCTCCCGCAGGGGGTCGATCGGGGGGTTGGTGACCTGAGCAAATAGCTGCTGAAAGTAGGAAAACAGGATCTGGGGACGGCGGGAGAGAACGGGGAGGGCGGCATCGTTCCCCATCGAGCCCACCGGCTCCTGTCCCCGGGAGGCCATCGGGGAGAGAATCATCCTGAGATCCTCGTCGGTATAGCCGAAGACGGCCTCGAGCTCGATGAGCGACGGGTTTTCCCGAACCGGTCCCGGGCGGGGCGAAGGGAGCGAAGCGAGTTCGATCCGGTTTTCCTTGACCCATTTCCGATAGGGCTTGAGGCGGGAAATCCGCGCTTTGATCTCGCGGTCCGGGACGACCCGCTTCTCCTCCAGGTCGACGATGAACATTTTCCCGGGCTGCAGCCTCCCCCGCTCGAGAATCGACTCCGGCGGCAGGGGCAGAGCTCCGGCCTCGGATGCCATCACGACCACCCCGTCCTTCGAGATGGTGTAGCGGGCCGGCCGGAGGCCGTTGCGGTCGAGCGTCGCCCCCAGGACCCTCCCGTCGCAGAAAACGAGCGCGGCCGGGCCGTCCCAGGGTTCCATCAGCGCCGAGTGGTATTCGTAGAAAGCGCGACGGTCCTCGCTCAGGTGGTACCGGCTGCCCCAGGCTTCCGGGTTGAGCATCATCATGGCGTGGGGCAGGGAGCGCCCGCAAAGCGCCAGGAATTCGAGCATATTGTCCAAGACCGCGGAGTCGCTTCCGTTTTCGTCCAGGACCGGCAGCAGCCGGGAGAGGTCATTTCCGAAGAGGTGCGATCTGAGAACGGGCTCGCGCGCCTTCATCCGGTTGACGTTGCCGCGAAGGGTGTTGATCTCCCCGTTGTGGGCGAGGAGGCGGAACGGCTGGGCGAGACGCCAAGCGGGGAGCGTGTTGGTGCTGTAGCGCTGGTGGACGACCGCCCAGGGGCTTTGAAACGATTCCACCCCGAGGTCGGGGAAGAACCGCGGGAGCTGCGAGGCCGTGAGGAGCCCCTTGTAGACAATGGTCCGGGAGGAGAGGCTCGACACATAAAAATCGTACGCGCCCAGTCTCGCCATGCGCCTCGCCTCCTTCTCCAGGAGGCGGCGCGCCGCGTAGAGCGCGCGCTCGAAGTCCGTCCGGCCGATCCCGCCCCTCCCGACCAGAAGCTGGACGATGCGCGGAAGACCCAGGCGGGCCATCTCCCCCAGGCAGGAAGGGTCGAGGGGGACCTCTCGCCAGCCCAGGACTTCGAGCCCCTCCCTTTCCGCGGCCTTTTCCGCCAGCCTGCGAAACCGCTCCCCGGCCTCGGCGGCAACGGGGAGGAAGATCATGCCCGCGGCATAGTCGCCCTCGCCGGGGAGATCGATCTTCAACCTCTCCGCTTCCTCCCGGAGGAAGCCATGGGGGATCCGGAGCATGATCCCGGCCCCGTCTCCGGTATTCCCGTCTCCCCCCGTCGCTCCCCGGTGTTCCAGGTTCTTGAGGATCCGGAGACCGTCGGCGACAATGGGATGGGAAGGGACGCCGTCGAGGCGGACGACGAAACCGACGCCGCAGGAGCCGCGGCTGGAGAAAGCATCGTGCAGCAAGAGCGGCTCCGGTTGCTGATGCCAGCTCATCTGGTTGTCAGCTATGGCGGTCACTCGACAATCGCAATCATTGGCTCGGCGAAGAATTCCACCGCTATCTCCTCTCCCGTAGGTGCGGTTGGATGGGGTTGACGGCTTCCGGGCGTAGTTATTATTTCAAAGCAAGACGCGTGCCAATCCAGGTGAATATTCGTATCTTGTTGCACGGAAATCAGTAACGCGCTATTCCCCGGGCCGGGGCGGGGGAATATCCCTACATCGATGTAGGAAATGAGGGGGAAAAACTACCCGGGGGTAGGGGGGAAGACGCGGAACTAGTGTGGTGTCACTAACACTGCTTTACAATAATACTGTCATTGCGAGGAGCGAAGCGACGAAGCAATCTCTTGGGGCGCAAGCAATTGAGATTGCTTCGCTCTCGCTCGCAATGACAAATCCGGACAAGGTATTTCTGG
>CAZKCI010000053.1:0-25636 GCA_964551475.1 uncultured bacterium
CGACGATGGCGGAGAAATGCTGGCCGAAGAGCAAGGAGGCCTTGGCCGGGACATAATCTATGCCGTCATTGAACTCACAGGCAGGCGTCGGAGAAGAGTCGTGGGCATTGAATCTCTTCGCTAAAAAACGCCCATACCAGCGAAAACCCAGCGCGAGAAGCAATACGACGGCGATAATAATCTGATAGATCATTTCATCTCCCTGATCGAAAACATGGACCCACGAAAGTGATATCCTGCCCGTCCTGCCGTTCTTTCCCTATTCACCATTCCCCATTCACTATTCCCTACCGCGTGACCGGGATGTCGTTCGTTGATCCGAAATACACCCGCGTCAGGATGCGGACAGACCAGAGACCGACTGAGTCACGGAAGATTCCCGCCTCGTCGCGGCCATCTCCATTGTAGTCTGCCGGCAACGCCCAGTCGTTCGCGCTCCCGAGATATATCCGCGTCACGTTCCGGATGGACCACATGCCCCGGGATGGCCGGAAGATACCGGCCTCCCCTTGGCCAGTACCGTTATAGTCGCCAGGAGCCAGATCGTCGTCGGTTGCGCCAAAGTAGAAGCGGGTGATATCCCGCACCGACCACATGCCCGAACTCCCCCTGAAGACGGCGATGTCTTCGCTCGCATCCGCGTCATAATAACCGGGGGCCGCCCTGTCCCCCGTCGACCCGAGATACGCCCGGGTGACGGCCCGGATCGCCCACAGGCCGGCGGATTCCCGGAACAGTCCCGCTTCCACCGTTCCGTCTCCATCGTAGTCGCCGGGGACCGCGGTGTCGTCTGAGGATCCGAAATAGCAGCGGGTGACATCCCGAGCCGACCAGAGGCCGTTCGACGGCCTGAAGACGGCGCTCTCCGTGGTCCCGTCCCCATCCCAGTCGCCGGAGACCGGGAGATCCCAGGAAGACCCGAAGTAGACGCGCGTCACGTCGCGCGCCGCCCACAGCCCCTCCTCCGCTCGGAAGACGGCGGGGTCGTCTCGACCATCCCCATTGTAATCGCCCGCGGCGACGGGCGCCTTCACTTCGGGGAGTTCGACCGCGTGTTGGGGCGTCAGATCCCGGCCCGCCAGGCCGTCGTAGTCCGGCCCATAGCGATAGCAGCGGAAAACCGTGTTGCCGGAAACGGCGGCGCCCTGCCGCTGGGGGCCGTCGGCGGTGACGGGGTTGACATACCTCCAGACGATCCCGCCGCCCGCGGTGATCTCGAAAAAGCTGCCCGAGTTTCCTTCGCAGATCAGGGTGTTGCCGTTGGCGAGCCGCACCGCGCCGGAGATGTAGGACGAGTAAAAATCGGAGGGAACGGGAGCGGAGTAGATCCAAGCCGGGGCGGACGGGCCATAGGCCGAGGCGGGGGCGAGGTAGTATGTCCCGGCGTCGTCCACCGGGGGTTCGATCTCCTCGACCGAGGAGTAGTTGATCCCCGGGCGGCCGGCGCCGTTGTTGAACACCATGATGTTCCCCCCGCCGGGCAGGCTCTCCTCGATCCACTGGGCGTTGTGCTGGCCGAAAAACATCTGGTCGCCGGCGCCGCCCGCGCCGTAGATTTGGGGGTTGCCCCACCGGTAGAGCAGGTCGCCGCCATGACCGCTGTTTCCTCCGCTGTGGCCGGCGGCCTCGGCGGTCGTGGTGCTGTGGTCAATGATCCAGATCTCCCCGAACTCGCGGAGGCTGAGGAGGATCTGGTCGAACCCCGCGTGGTAGTCGATCGCGTTGGTGTGGTTCCAGTCGGCGTCGGTGTTGGTAGGGGAGGATACATAGTTGACATCGACCAGCTCGGGATGGCCGGCCACCGTTCCGTAGTTGGCTCTCGCGGGGTCGTAGTCCTGGATGAGGTGGTCCCAGACATGCCATTCCCAGACGACCGAGCCGCCCGTCGCCCCGGACGGCTCGATCTCGACCACGGTGTCGGGCCACAGCTCGCCGTCTTCGAGCAGGGCCGGGTTGCGCCCCGCGGCGAGCGCCGCCGCGGCGGACTTGTGCTCCCAGGCGATGAAAAGGATGTTCCCGCCGGGGAGCATGAGCGCGTCGTGGTGCTGGCAGTGGGCGACGGTCGAGTACCCGTAATCCCAGACCAGGGAGCCGTCCCAGGCGATCCGCTGGATCCGTCCCCCCGCGCCCCCTCCGCCGAAGACCGGGTTGTCCACCGTCGCCGCCCTGAGGAGCGTGCCGTCTCCCAGCAGGCGGGCGACGTTGCCGGGCTGATACCCGCTCGGCCAAGAATGGACCTGGTTGCCGTCCAGGTCGATCAGGTAGGTGATGGTGAAGGAGAGGGGGGCGAAGAGGGTGTAGCCCGCGAACGCCTCCGGCTCCTGCTGGAGCAGCCCGATCACGGCTTCCGCCGAGGCCGGATTCGTTAATCCGGAAAACAAAATGGACGTCATGGCCGCCAGCAGCCACATGATCATTTTCATGCTCATCCTTCTGTGGCTAGAGATGAGATTTGCCCGAAAAGGAAATTCCCGCACCAACCCGAGTGTAACCAGTCCGGGCGAGGCGGGATAAAAAGCGGAACTCCCCTCAACCGAAGTAGAAAAGGGCGACTCTGGGAAGCGGACGGGATCAATGCGGATCGAGCTGGCCGGCTCGTTGCAGCTTGAAATTCGCGAACGCCGTGATGTCCAGACCGAAGTTCCTGCGGTAGGAGAGATTGCCCACCAGGCTGACCATCGGCACTCGGCGCTGCCAGAAGTTGACGCACACCCTGCTGAAGACGCGCCGACGGGAATAGAATATCTGGTTGCAGGCAAGCATTTCCTCGATGATGCCGTCCAGGGACAGCTGCTTGTACCGGGCGACGGGGAAGGTCAGCGTGTAGTATTTCCAGTCCTCGGGCAACGCATCGAGGGCGATGCGTTTTTCGGCTTTCATCATGCCCCACAAACGGGTGCCGGGCAGGGGGGTCAGGAATCCCACGTTGATGGTGTCCACTCCGTATCGGCTCGCCGCATCGGCGATGAGCCTGCCGACGCCCGGGGTGTCCACGTCCAGCCCCATGATAAAGGAGCCGGCGACCATCATGCCGTGTTGCTGGATGCGCCGCACGGAGGCGCGCACGTCCCGGCCCTTCATCAGGTCGAACTTCCTGCCGATGCCCCGAAGCCCTTCGGGGTTGGGGGACTCGAAGCCGATGAAGACCCCCCGACAGCCGGCCTGGGCCGCCAGGGCCAGGAGTTCCTCGTCGTCGGCGAAGTTGATGGTGGCCTGGGCCACCCATTCCTTCCTCAGTTTCGCCCGGGAGAGGGCGCGGAAAAGGTCCTTGGCGCGGGCGATGTGCTCGGGGCGCGTGCCGATGAGGTTATCGTCCACCACCAGGACGCGGCGCTCCCGGATCGATTGGAACTCCCGCACCACGTCCGCAATCGGCCGCTGCCGATACTGGGCCCCGTTGAACGCCGTCACGCTGCAAAAACTGCAGTTCAACGGACAGCCGCGGGTGGTCTGGATCGCTCCGAAGGCATAGCGGGGAGGCAGGAGATCGTGACGGGCGGGGGCGACCGCGCTTACTTCCGCGTGCCCGCCGTCGTAACGGGGCTTCAGGCGGCTCTGCCGGGCATCTTCCAGCACATGCGGCCAGACACCCTCCGCCTCCCCCGTGACTACGGAGTCCACCTGCTTCGCCGCCTCGTCCAGGCACATGGTGGCATGAATGCCGCCCATGACGACGGGGACCCCTAAACGCCGGAAGTGCGCGGCCACTTCATACGCGCGGTTGGCCTGGGAGGTGAAAGCGGTGATGCCCACCAGATCCGGACGGGGCAGGGCGGGATAGTCCGGGAGGCCAAGGTTTTCGTCCAGAATCGAGATCTGCCACTCCGGCGGGGTCAGTCCCGCCACCACCATCAGGCTCAGGGGTTTCCATACGCGGTATCGGTTCCAGTGGCTCTCCCTGGCCTTGACGCTGCTGACCAGTGGATTGGTAGGATTTATCAAATACAGTCTCATGTCGGTCGTTCCCTGGTGCATTTGGATAATATATCCGGCCCAGCCGTTCGCAGGCAAATATTTTTCATCGAAGATATCTCTGGCTCGATTTCCCCGAACAGAAATATTCCGCACTCACCCAGTTGTAGCCAGTCTGGGCGATGCGGGATAAAAAGCGGACCCCCCCGCTCACTGGTCTCGCAAGGCGTTGAAGATCTCGGCTATGGACCACGCTACAAACGCGGCTGGTAAGTGACGCTCGCACTCCTAGGCCAGCGGAAACAGGATCTCCGTTTCCAGGTTTTCCGGGGCCGTGGTCCGGGGATCGTTCAGGTAGATTTCGTAGGTCGCCCCGGCGATGGAATGTCCGTTTGCACTCAGCCGCTGTTCCAGCGCGGCCTGGACTTCCGGCAGGCGTTCATAAGGACCCACGTGGTGAT
This sequence comes from uncultured bacterium, assembly GCA_964551475.1. Taxonomy (GTDB): domain Bacteria; phylum Auribacterota; class Erginobacteria; order Erginobacterales; family CAZKCI01; genus CAZKCI01. Next base: position 4,374 of record CAZKCI010000053.1, read on the forward strand.
AGGTGGCGCATTTCCCGCCGGGGATCTCGCTGACCGTGATCGTGTCTCTTCCCTCTATGCCGGGCCCAAAGGGAAGACCGATCTCGATATCCCGTTCCAGCCCGTCCGAACCGTGATCGGCCAGAAAGGGCGGCCCGCTGGGGATGTACCCTGCCTCACCGGCGTACCGGGCAATGGCAAAAATAGACTCGCCGATGGTTTGGGCCAGCGCTGGCAGCGACACCCGGGTGCGGATGGTCAGAGCGGGCTGGGCGGATCGCTCGATAATGTCGCACGGGTATTTTGATTCCGCCGCTTCGGTTCCCCCGGCGACCGGTTTGGGCTTGTACTGCCTGCCGACGCTCCAGCCCGGCCCCCTATCTTTGCCTAGGGTGCGGTATCGGTTCTCAATACCGGAGTAGTAAAGGGGATTGGCCTTCAGTATATCCATCTTCCGGTCCTGGCCCACGATCTCCTCGTCCGCGTACACCTGTATGACCTCGCCGAAGTAGACGACATCCATGGCGAATTCCACTTTCTGCCCGGTATACCGGCACTCGCAGGTGATGGGGAATTCTTCGATCATGGGGGCGGTTTCCAATTCACCGTAGAAGGTGGTGAAGACGGCGGATTTGTCGACATTCCTGCCGCTGACCAGCCCGCAGTAGTCGGTTTCCGCAACGTAGTCGGCGGAGGGCACATTGATGCTGAAGGTGCCGTTCTCGATAATGCCTTTCGGCGTATGGTGTTTCTTGTTCAGGCTGACATAGACGATGGGCGGCTTGATGTTCACGCCGTTTACGAAGCCTACGGCCATGTAATTGGGTTTTCCATTCACCTTGGCCCCGACCAGAACTATTGGCGCCACCGGGATTGGATTAAACGCGCCTATCTTGACCTTTCCCATATTTTCGACTCCTTAATAATGTCTAGGCGTATCGCTTCATCTCAACCAAGATAACAAAAGGGACGGTTCCCCCCCTGGCCGGGAGAATCGTCCCTTTCTTCAATTTGATTCGGTTCTGCTGCCTTCCCCAATTTCCCGGCTTATTGTCCGGCGATAATTATTTCTTTTCCCTCGTCTTTGGGCATAGCGACATGGACAACGTTACCGGCAATCTTGATTTCACTTTTCACTTTCAAAGTCTGATTCTGGCTCGTCCCGGCATCTACGGTAACCGTGAAATTCCCGCCATACTGATCAATCAGCGCCACTTCGACGCTTGCAGAAGAAGCATTTTTCAAAATAAGATTCACCGTCTCTGTCACTTGCGCATACCCAGCGCTTCCCAGCGCTAAAACGAAGAGGAACAATCCGCCCATTAACATCTTGAAGCCCCCATTCCATTTTTTCATGATCGGGTCTCCTTTTTCATGGTCAGAGTTTGACCTGCTCCCATTGCTGGAGAAACCACCCTTCTCTTTGTTGCCAACCTCGACTCCCCCCCGGAGGGCAATCTCTAATCGCAGGAGCCCGCGTCCACCAGACTGCACCCGTTGTACGGATTCACGGCGGTTCCCTGCACATGGGTGCTCGAGATATGTGAGCTCCCATCGATCCCGTACAGGGTAGTGCCTCCGCCGTACACCTGGCAGGCGGACAGGCCCCGGCAGTGTGTGAACCCATAGTAGGTGCAGTCCTGGGCGATGCAGGAGGAGAGGTTGACGCAGCCTTTGAAACCGCAGTATTCGCCGTTCACATAGCATCCGACCAGGTTGGCGCAGTCCTCGAAGCCGTTGTCAGCGCCGGTGATCGTTCCCGTGTCGATCGACGAACAACCGATCAGGCAGGCGTTGCTCACCGACGAGTCGCCGTTGAAGCCGGCTAACGCCGCGTAGGATGAGGTGCATTCGACCATCTTGACGCCGGAGGCACCGCTGGTGTAGAGGAAACCGTCGTAACTGCTGTAGCGGGAATGGCAGTCCCGAACGGTGACGCCGCCGGTTCCGATGAAGACGTTGCCGATGTTGGTGAAGCCGCCGTTGTTCACCGTGAGTTTCTCCACCGTGCATCCCGCGCTGGCGATGGCCAGGTAAGCCGTACCGGAGAAGTAGATCTGCACCGCATTGGCCGCTTCCCCGGTGATCTGCTTAACGTTGTCCACGGTGATCGGGTCGTAAACGGTATAGTCTCCGGCCGGCACGAAGACGCTCACATAGACGTCGCTCTCCAGGGCACGCTCCAGATCGGCCCCATCGTTGGGACGGACGACGTAGTCGCAGGACGGGCTCGCGGGGTTATAGCCCCCCTTCCCGATCGGAACGTCACCCTCGCTCCCGAAATAGACCCGGGTGGTGCGGTGGACTGCCCAAAGCCCTTCGCCGGGGCGGAAAACCGCCGGGCGGTCGGTCCCGTCCCCGGCCAGATCGACCGGCGCGGGGATGTCTCCCCCCTGGCCGAGGTAAACGCTGGTGATCCCCCGGACCGACCACCGCCCCTCGGAAGGGCGGAAGATCGCCAGGTCGTCCTTGCCGTCGGCGTTGAAATCGGCGGCCAGGGCAACCCAGCCCAAGCTCAGTCCCCACAGTATCGACAGACCCGTCACCAATATTTTCATCTGCTCTCCTCCTGGAATATTTTTCCCTCCGTCTATCAATAGACCCGGCCGGACATCGCAATCCGAGCCGGGTCGGAACTGACGAACCTCATGTCCCCAGTCTGTTCTCACGATAAATCCTGCCGGGGTTAGTGTAAACCGTTATGTTTAGTGTCCTCCTCCCGACGGAAATGGTCAACAAGATTTGCCTGAAAAAATAAATCCCGCACTCGCCCAGGTGCAACCAGTCTGGGCTGATGCGGGATAAAAAGCAGCACTCCCCGCTCACTTGTCTCGAAAAGCGTTGAAGATCTCGGCGGGGTCCTGTCTATCTGGTCCACCTGCTCGCCGGCTTCGGAAGCTTGTTTTTATGGGCGCACCTCGGGCAGATCCTGTAACCTTGGGAGGCTCTCCCTCCCGGGCTGATATGCGGTGACCAGGCTTGGCCGCACTTCTCGCATTTCATCCACATATCTCCCCTCCGCTCGTTATGGTCTATTTGATCTCCGGCTCCGGGCCGGCGGGCGGGCATAAACGTTCCCTCGGCTTGAAGGATTTCGGTTTTTCTCGCGATTGCTCGGTTCTCAAATGCGATCCGCTCCCATAGCCGTCCTGGTATCGCTGGGGGAACTTAATCCCCATTTCATCCGGGAGCCAGGTCTGAAAATCACGCGGCCGCTTTTGAAATCCATCCGCCTTCCCTCGGGAGAAATCGTGGTCAGATTGCTCATCCCAGGTCCGGGGAGCCGTTTCCACCATTGCCGCTTTCTTCTCGGTTTTCGATTTCACGGTATCTACCCTGTTCTCTGACTGCTGGGAGACTTGGGCGGGCCCCAGGTTGGCCGATCTCCTGGGGGGGTCCTAATCCAGTTTTTCCCCCGTATGCTTGGCCGCGAGCCGCTCCACTAGTCCCTCGCGCTTTATTCCCTTAAGACCTTTGACACCGATGAGGCCCGCTAAAAATATATCCGCGCCGAAGAGTTTTGCATCGGTGAGTCTCGCTCCGGTGAGATCCGTCCAGGAGAGGTTCGCATTAGTGAGGTCTGCATTGGTGAGGTCCGCGTTGGTGAGATTCGCCCAGGAGAGGTCCGCATTGGATAGGTCCGCCTCGGAGAGATCCGCACCGTAAAGATTCGCCCTGGAGAGTTTCGCCTCGGAGAGGTTCGCACCCATGAGGTTCGCCTGGGTGAGGTCCGTACCCCTGAGATTCGCCCCCAAGAGTTTTGCCTTGGTGAGCCTCGCCTTGGTAAGATCCGCCTTGGACAGGTTGGCCTGGGCGAGGTCCGCACCCATGAGATTCGCCTTGGCGAGATCCGCCATGGTGAGGTTCGCTTTGATCGCGGCAGCTTGCTCCACTGCTTGACATAGTGTTTTAGCTTCTGTCTTGAACAGGGCTCTACCGTCCCTACGGTTTGTTATTTCATATTCCATGATTCGCCTCTAACTCGGGGTCTCGGGTTTGCTTAGTGATGGCGCAAAACGACTACGTTGCCTGCTTACCCATGAAGCCACTGCGCCCCCTGAACGAGGATTCAGGCTGAAGGATGGGGCCACGGTTGTCTCATCCCCAGGCGGTTGGAACAGAGACCCCGGGGCCGGGGCCTTCTGCGCTTCAGCTTCCTTCTGCCGCTTTGCTTTCTTCTGATCGTTCCATCGACCCGCCACGATCCGGAGTCGATCCGACGCAAATCCTGTTGCCCGACAGAGTATCCTCCTTTCGACAGGGACGATCAAGAAGATTTTCCCATCTCGCTTTTCCTAAAAAGAAAAATCCCGCACTCGCCCAGGTCTAACCAGTCTGGGCGATGCGGGATAAAAAGCAGAACTCCCTCGGATCCCGAAACGATTTGTCTTCTATCCGTAGCGGGAGGATACTGACGCAGCGGGTGGTACACATCAGGGAGAGGGTCACTCATGCCGAATCAAAAAAGAAGAAAAGACGTGCGGAATCTCGCGATCGTCGCGCACGTTGACCACGGGAAAACGACGCTGATCGACGCCCTCCTGAAATATACGGGCGCCCATAAGTTCGAGGAGGGCGAAGCGACGATCATGGATTCCAATCCCATCGAGAAAGAGCGGGGGATCACGATCTTTTCAAAAATCGCCTCCTTCAATTACAAGAGCGTGCAATGCAATATCGTCGATACGCCGGGGCACGCCGATTTCGGAAGCGAGGTGGAGCGCATCCTGGAAATGGTCGACGGCGTGCTTCTCCTGGTCGACGCCGTAGACGGGCCCATGCCCCAGACCAAATTTGTCTTAAAGAAGTCCCTGGAACTGCATCTCAAGCCCATCCTGGTCATCAATAAGATCGACCGCCCCAACGCGCGACCGCAGGAAGTCGCCAACATGACGTTCGATCTTTTCTGCGAGCTTAACGCATCCGAGGAGCAGCTCGATTTCCCCATCGTCTACGCCTCCGGCCGGGAAGGATACGCCACGCTTGACCTGGAAGAACCCAGCGACGTCATCAAGCCTCTTCTGGATACGATCCTGCACCGGGTATTGCCTCCGATCGCGAATCCGGACCTTCCCTTTCAGATGCTGGTGACGATGCTCGACCACAATTCGTATTTTGGACGCATCGCGATCGGGCGCATATTTCATGGCGCCATCCGCGTCGGGAGCCCCGTTGCCCTGGTGAAACGCGACGGCACGATTACCACGAACAAGGTAACCAAGATCATGAAGTACCAGGGTCTGACCCCCGTAGAGGCGAACGAAGCGATGGCGGGGGACATTATCATGATCACCGGCATCGAGGGCGTGTCGGTCGGTGAAACGCTCGCCGGCATCGATGATCCGAAAGCGCTGCCCGCGGTAAAGATCGATGAGCCCACGATATCCATGAATTTTTCCCATAACACGAGCCCCCTGGCGGGTAAGGACGGAGGCGTATTTCTGACCTCGCGCCATATCCGCGAGCGCCTGGAACACGAGGCCATGGTGAATGTCGGCATCAAGGTCGAGGAAGTCGACCGGGGCGAGAGGTTCCAGGTCTCGGGCAGAGGCGAGCTCCACCTGGAAATCCTCATCGAGACGATGCGTCGCGAGGGCTATGAACTGGAAGTGTCGAGGCCTCGCGTTATCTTGAAAACGATGGGCGGACAGGTCCTGGAGCCGGTGGAGACGGTGATCGTAGAGGTAGGCAGCGAATATCAGGGGGTGGTCATGCAGGCGCTGGGAGAGCGCCGGGCGGAGCTGAAAGACCTGAAGGTTACATCCCCGAACGGCATCCGGATGGAATTTGTCATCACCTCCCGGGCGTTGATCGGATTCCGGAGCGAATTTCTCTTGATGACGCGGGGAACCGGCGCTATGTGCCAGAACTTTCTCGAATATCAGATATTTAAAGGCGACCTACCGGCGCGCCCAAAAGGGGTTCAGGTCTCGCAAGGAGACGGGAAAGTGGTCGCATTCGCGCTGTGGACCCTGCAAGAGCGCGGAGATATCTTCGTCGAGCCGGGAGATATGGTGTATGAGGGCATGATCATCGGGACGAGCAATAAGGGCATCGATATGGTGGTGAATCCGCAGAAGGAGAAGAAACTGACCAATATGCGCGCTTCGACCTGCGACATAGCGATCCAACTGATACCTCCGCGGAAGGTCACTCTCGAATTTGCGCTGGGGTTTATTGACAACGATGAACTGGTCGAGATCACTCCTCTTCATGTCCGGCTCCGGAAGAGGCAGTTAAAAGAATTGGGCAGAAAGCTGGCGCGCCGGAAAGACAGGGAAAGACAGGATACAAGATGAGGGATATAAAAAGTTCGAAGATCTGCACTAGGCAGAAAAAATCCCGCACTCATCCAGGTGTAACCAGTCTGGGCGAGGCGGGAATCTTTCGGCATTCCGAGCCCCCGACTTGGTCGGGGCTCAGGAGGCCACCAGGCCCGCCTGTCTCGGCGTCGGGCCTTTCGTCGGGTCGCGGTTTTGCTCCGCGCTTCCTGCAGATCCTGCCTCGCGGCAACGCCCTGGCGCTGCGCTAACACTTCGCCTCCATCAGGCTGTGTCGGGGACTTTCACCCCCGAACTGCTGAACATGCTCGGCACACTAGAAAAGGGCGGCTCCTTTCGGATCCGCCGTTTTCTATTACTACCTTAATAAATCAGGGCGCGGAAACGTCAAGTTGTCAAAATTCCGGCAATCTGCCCCCCCTCACAGAACGAAAGTAAACGCCGGTTTGATCGCTAAATTGATACGATATATATGGATTGACAGTATTGACTACCAGTTTTCCAGTAGGGTGGAAAGATTGACCGGTAGAAGACCAGTAATCAGCCATCCGGGTGTTCGGGAAATATGCGGGGTCCACACACGGATGGACGCCGCCATCAGCGAAAGCGATGTTCGTGATGGAATAAAGCTCCCTGACATTCGGGAGCCTCCAATCGGTATATCCGGCAAAATCGAGGTTCGTACACCAGTTGATGGCGGAGACCCAATCCGTCCATTGCCCCCAGTTGCATCCATACTGGGTTCCATCCGCCGCCCACATCAAACCGGTATTGTGGTCGATGGTAACCGTCGCTCCGGCTATCCGCTCCGTATGCAAACTCCAGTTCAAACCCTGCTGGTACTCGCCGTCATCACCCGACTGCCAGGACCACGTTTGCCCAGTGACGGTAAGATAATTCTGAGGCCGTGCTTTCCCCGGTGAAATTGCCACATCTGTGAAACTGCCAAAATACACCCGCGTGATGTCCCTGACCGCCCAGAGTCCGGCACTTGCCCGGAAAGTTCCGACATCATCCGTGCCGTCGCCGTTATAATCCCCTGGCTTGGCTTCATCACTACTGCCCCCGAAATAAATACGGGTAAGGTCCCGGACAGACCATAATCCGCCGGTTGCCCGAAAGATCGCCGCCTGATCCGCCCCGCTCCCGTCATAATCCCCTGGAACGGGGATGTCGCCCGTGGAACCAAGGTAAATCCGGGTCACTCCCCGGATTGACCACATGCCGGAGCTCGCTCTGAAAACAGCAATATCCCCCGTCCCGTCCCCGGAGAAGTCGGCGGCCAGGGAGACCCAATCGCAACTCAAAACAAACAGCACAACCAACCCTATCGCCCATCTCTTCATCTTCTCTTCTCCTGGTTGATCATCGCTCACCGTTCATCAATATGAAATCCCGGCCGGATATCGCTATGCAAACCGGGTCAGAATTACCGAACCTCCTGTCCCCGGTCTTGCTCCACGATGTCTCCCGATGGGCCTACGGTAAACCGCTGTTCTCTATTCTTCTCTTCCCGACGAACCCGGTCAAGAAAATTTGCCTGAGAAGATAAATCCCGCACTCACCCAGGTGTAACCAGTCTGGGCAATGCGGGATAAAAGGCGCAAGCTCCCTGCGACCGAAACAGAAAAGGGCGGCTCCCCCTTTGCTGGAGAATCTCTTCTAGGCGGAGGTTTCTACCACCGGCCAAGCTCCGCGGATGCATCCTCTGTGGCGGATAAGAGCGCGGAATGAATCCGCGGACGGATCGGGTGTCACGGGAGTTTGGTTCGGGGCCAGATATAAACAGCCAATCTCCTCGGCGGGGAGCGCGGCGATGAGGTTCCGCGCCTCACTCAGTGTTTCGAGCCAACTCCTCTTCAGGCTTGTGATATCCAGTGGCAGCCGCAAGTCAAGCCGGTCCAGGTCGGCCTGAGTGTACGCCGCATGGCGGCCCGCATGGTCCAGCAGAAACTCCGGTGTGAAGCCGGGGTCTTTCCCGCAGGCGGCCCAGGACATGGCCCCCAGCGAGAGATAATGTTTGTGAAGATGAAGCACATCCACAAAATCGCGTATTTCATCGCGTCCCGCTAGGGCCAGGACTTTGTTGACAGCCGCATCGGCGTCATGGAGACGATAGCCGAAACGCTCGTCTTTCTGCACGGGGAAGAAGCGGAAAGCGCTATCCTGAGCCCACTCGATTTTCAGTTGCTGGCCGCCCGCAGTCACGACGGCCCGGTGGAATGTGGGCGCGCGCAAGAGCCACCGGACCTCGTAGCCGGCCTCGCGAAGCGTGGCGGCATCGTGGTCGGCGCTTTGGGCGATGCTGTCCGCTAGGTCGTGGAAGAAGGCGAGGTCGTGGGAATAGCGGGGCGTTTCGGCAGCCCGATGAATCACCGTGGCCCCCGCCAGGTAATTCTCCGGACTTCGGTTGGCGGCGATCATCCGGAGCACTTCAGCCTGGATCTCGCTTATCGGCATAATCTTGCGGCAAGAAGATAGCCTTGCCGCCCCCCGTTCTGACGCAAACCGCGGGCGATTTCGGGCACATCGGCAAGCTTGATATCCATATTTTCCCGCATATACCAGAAACATTGTGATCGAAAGAGCTGGAAAGCCCGCTTCGCCTCGCGGAGGCGAACCATGTTTTTCGCATCCTCAGACGAAAGCCGGCGACGGCTTTTTAACCCGCCCTTCCGCCCTATACTTGAGAGATAGGCTCTGATTGTTGGGGGTGTTTCCATGACTTCACACTATAATTTACCATAAGCCGCTTAGGTTGCAATATACACCGGAACGTATCGATTGTTCAAGCATTTTATTTTCCATCGCTCCTATTCTGGAAGCAAAATTCCTCCCCGAAGCAAAAACTCCCAAACGAAAGCGCTGGCAAAACGTTTTTCGTTTGAGTGTCACTCGACTCCCCTTCGTGGTCGTATTTAGTTAGAACTTGGTTGACCATCCCTCCCTGGGAACGGGAGCCGGCTTTCTGGCCTATCTTTTATCCGAATCCCGCTTAACAGCAGGCAGTTATGGAATAGACAGCCAATATCTCCAGACCCGATTATAGCCGGAAAATGCTGTCAATGCTGTCATGCTGGCGGTTCTCCAACAGCTTCCGCAGCATCTACAGCATATTCTCAATATCCTTAGGACTAATCAAAGATCGAGTAGGCGATTCCCATCTGCGCACGCCAGGCATCGCCGCGGGAACTGTCCATGGTCTCCTTCAAGCCGTAGAGTCCTTCCAGCCCAATGCTAAGATGCGGGAAAATCTGGTAGACGAGGTTCGCGCTCGCATACTGCGTGCGGTGATAGGCGCTCCCAGCTTGGCCGTCCTCGTTGTCCAGATTCACGAAACCGTAGCTCGCGGTGGAGCGGAGTATCTCCGACCACCGGTGTGTTAGCCCGATGAGGGCGCTGGCATAGGCGAGCGCTTTCAGGTCGCCGTCGCCGTCGTAAGCCGCGTCGGGACCGCTGAAGAAGCTGGCATCATTCCCCAGGCTGCCGATGCCCTGCCCGTAGACCAGCTGCACCTGGACAGCGTCATATGAGGTCAGCTCGAGACTGGCGCTCCCGTTCGTTCCCCAGCCGGGAACGGTCTGCTTGTCCCCTACAGCGTCCCGAGCGGCGATGGCGCGGAGGACCGCACTGAACTGCAGGTGACCCACGCCCGCCCTCTCCCAGCGCGCATTGGCAGCGAAATCGGGAGCGGGATGGATGATCTCGGCCGCCCCGTCCACGCCCGAGTCTGGTTTTTCCAGACCGAAATTCAGATGCCACTCCTGGCCGAGCGGTAGTTTGTAGCCGATCAGCGGCTTGCGGTCGGAGACCACGGCATTCGGTCCTTCGTAGTCGACGGTTTCGGGCCAGATGTCCGGGTCTTCGAAGACGCTGTAGGTCTGGCCGGCGACGATGTTGTAGTACTGGCCGTACATATGCTGGAGGCGGTAGGGAAAGTTCCCGCCGCCGGAGCCGAAGAAATCGTTCTGGTAGTAGAAGCGGGGAGTCCCCGGTGTCTCGGGGGAGCGCACGTCGACCCGGATCTGCGACCCTTTGCCGTTCAGGTTGAACCGCCCGCCGCCGCCTTTGGCCGCGTCGCCTTCCACCGGAATGTCGGCCGGAACAAAACGGTCGTCGTTGCCGGTGTTCTGGGGATCCCAGGTACAATCGACCCGCGGCTTGGCGTTGAATCTGATCATCACCTTAGTGTTGGGGATGGGGATGAAGCCCCGATACTTGGGGTCGAGGGCGAGGTCGTCGGGGCGGGGAGCGGCTTCCTGGCGGTCGTCGTAGGCCGCGCGGGCCTTGACGGGGCTCGCCGCGCCCTCGACCATGGGAACGGCCGGCGGGGCCGCTTCCGCCGGGGGGCCCGCTTTCGCTTCGCTCCCGTTAGCCGCCCCCGGGGCGCCGACGGAACTCGCGGCGGCCAGAATCAGGATCGCCGCCAGCGTCCCCGGCCAGTGCGGGATATTCGCTCGGACAATGCGCATGGTACCCCTCCGTAGATAACCCGAATTCTCGCGCCCAGACAACGCGACGGCAGCGGGAAGCGGAACCATCCTTTGCCGCTGGGCGCCGGTTCAATACCGATAGAACATCTCCTGGAGTTTCTTCGGATCGCTGGTCTTCGTCAGCCCGAGCATCAGGAGGACGCGCGCCTTCTGGGGGTTGAGCTCCCCGGCGGCGATGAAGCCGAGCGCGTCGTCGTTCACCTCCATGTTGCGGGCGACGATTCCGCTCCCGGTCCGCGTGCTGCGCACCACGGCGACCCCTTTCTTCGCGGCATCCCGGAGCCCCGCCACGGCGGCGTCGGTGGTGTTGCCGTCGCCCACGCCGGCGAGCACGATGCCCCGGGCGCCCTGCGCGACGAGGAAGTCGATGACGTCGCGCCCGAGGTTGGCGCAGGAATAGACGATCTCGACCCGGGGGAGACCGGCCGCGGCGCCCAGCGAGAACTCGGTGGCGGCGGTGTGCGCGGGCTCGGGCGGGGAGAAGAAATAGGCCGTGCCGTTGTTGACCACCCCGGCCCGCCCGCGGTTGGGTGACGCGAAGGTGTCGAGCTGGGTGCTGTTCCGCTTCTCGATCTCGCGGGCACAATGGATTTCGTCGTTGAGCACGACCAGCACCCCCCGGCCCCGCGCCCCGGGCTGGGCGGCCACCGCCACGGCGTTGTAGAGGTTCATCGGGCCGTCGGCGCTGATGGCGGTCGCGGGGCGCATCGAACCGACCATCACCACGGGCTTGTCGCTTTTCAGGACCAGGTTGAGAAAGTACGCCGTTTCCTCCATGGTGTCGGTGCCGTGAGTGACCACGATGCCGTCCACGTCGGTCTGGGCGAGGAGTGCGTTGGCCCGGTGGGCCAGCGTGAGCCAGACGTCGTTAGTCATGGTCTGGCTGCCGATGTTCGCGACCTGCTCGCCGCTGAGATCCGCCAGGGTTTTCAGCTGCGGGACGGCGTTGATCAGGTCTTCGACGCGGAAGGTCCCGGCCGTGTAGCCGGCAGCCTTGACGTCGGCCTGCGCGCCGGCGATGGTGCCGCCGGTGGCGAGGACCTTAATCCGGGGCAGGGCGGCGGGCGGCTCGGCGGCGGCGGGCGAGAGCGTCGCGGCGGATAAACCGGCGATCAGGACCAGGGCCGGACAGGCGATTCTTCTCATCTTCGATCTCCCGGTGGCGAGTGAGTTCAGGAGCGCTCAAGATTTTTTCGAGGCCTTCCACTCCTTCAGGTATTCCTTCATCACCTCGGTGATGCACTCCCCGATCTTGGGGTAGGTCTCGTCGGGGAGGTTGGCCAGGGAAATCCGGATGGACCAGTCGGGGGCGGCGAAGCCGCCGCCGTTCAGGAGAACCGTGGAGAACTTCTCGGCCAGCCGGAAAACGATGTCGACCGGCTCGTGGTTTTCCACCAGCCAGTCCGTGAATCCCTGCCCGATCGCGCGCCGGGTCCACACCAGCACGTCCAGGGTGGCATAGTAGGCGGCCCGGTACGGGTTCTTGGGGAGGGTGATCCCCAGGCCCTTCTGCAGGGCCCGGAACCGGTCGCGGATGATCCGCTGGGTGCTCTTCTTGTAGGCGTTCTTCCGGTCGAGGAGGGCGGAGAGGGAGAAGAGGACCATCTGCGTCTGCTGGGGCAGCGAGAGGCCGGAGGTGTGGTTCAGGGCCACCTGGCGGCTGTCGGCGACCATGCGGTCGATGAACTTCATTTTCCCGGGCTCGAGGGAGAGGGAGCGGTAGCGGTGGTCCAGGGCGAGGCGGTCGGCCTCCGGGAGCTTCGCGATCATGTCGTCGAAGATGTTCCGTTCGTGGATCGCCACCACCCCCAGCCGCCAGCCGGTGCATCCGAAGTACTTGGAATACGAGTAGACGCCGATGGTGTTGCGGGGGAGGGCGGACATCAGGGAGACGAAGCCGTCGACGAAGGTGCCGTAAACGTCGTCGGTGATGATGATCAGGCCGGGATTGCGCGTCGCTACGATGTTCTTGATCCGTTCGAGCGAGTTCGGCCGGAGGCTGACCGAGGCCGGGTTGCTGGGGTTGACGAGGAAGAAGGCCTTGATCGAGGGGTCGGCCAGCCGGCTGAGCTGCCAGTCGGGGTACTGCCAGGTGTGGGTTCCCTTCCCATCGACCTCGTCGGCGAAGACGTCGACGACGCGGAAGTCGTACTTGTCCAGTTCCGGGATCTCGATGTAGGGCGTGAAGACGGGGACGCCGAGGGCGATCTTGTCTCCCCGGCGGAGCAGGCGGTTGGTCAGGAGCGAATCGAAGAGGTAGCACATGGCCGCCGTGCCCCCCTCGACGGCGAAGAGGTCGTACTTCCCCGGCGGCGGTTTGCCGGCGCACATCTCCTGTTCGAGGTACGCGTGGACGACCCGCTCGGCATGCTTGAGCATCCGGTCGGGGACGGGGTAATTGTCCCCGATGACGCTGTCGGCCAGTTCGTGGACGAAGGCGTCCGGGTCGAAGCCGAGCTCGGTGACCCCGTATCCGATCCCCGCCTGGAGCAGGCCGATGCCCGGGGCGAGGGGGTTGCGCGCCGCGAATTCCTGGAAGCGCTGGGCGATCCCCGGCTTCGCCGGCATGCCGCCCAGTCCCGGCCGGCTGAAGACGCGACGGGACTCCTCCAGGGCGAACGCGCCCAGGGTGAAGAAAGCCTCCCGCGGGGTGGTGGCGATCCAGTTCGGGTTTCCCCGGCCGGCGTTGAGCATGGCCGCGGCGCTCGCCCGGGTGTGCTCGCCGGCGAGCGAGATGAGCTTGTCCTTCAGCTCGAAGGGACTCAGTTGCTCGTAGGCCGTTTGCTCGGCCCGGCTCGTCGGAATCTGCTTGGCTTTGCCGCTCATGCTGGCTCTCCCTTTCTTGAGGTTCTCATCATTTTACTCTCGACATCGGTCTCAGCTCATGAGCAGGACGATCACCAGGCCCCAGATAGTGAGCAGGATGTTGCCGACGGCATAGGTGATGGTGTAGCCGAGCGCCGGCACCTTGCTTCCGGCCGCGTCCTGGATCATGCCGAGAGCGGCGGTGGTGGTCCGCGCCCCCGCGCACGCTCCCAGGAGGATGGCCGGGTTCATCCGGAAGACGTACTTGCCGATATAGAGGCCGCAGAGCATCGGCAGGATGGTCACCGCCACTCCGGCAATGAACAGGGCGGGGCCCGCCTCCTTCAGGCCCGCCACGAACCCCGGGCCGGCGTTGATCCCCACCACGGCGATAAAGGCGGTGAGGCCGACGTTGTTGAGGATCCAGAGCGCCGGGGACGGAATGCGGCCGAAAGTTGGGTGAACTGAACGCAACCAGCCGAAGACCAGACCGGCGATCAGGGCTCCGCCGGTGGTGCTGAGGCTCAAAGGTATGCCCCCCACGCGCACGATGAGGGAGCCGAGGAGGCCGCCGAGGGTGATCCCCGCCCCCACGAAAACCATGTCGGTCATGTTGGTGGGGCGGTCGGCGTAGCCGAGGGCCTGGGCGGCGCGCTCGACGTCGCGCTTGGTACCCGCGATCTGCAGAACGTCGCCGCGGTCGACCCTGGTTCCAAAAGCCAGCGGCATCTCGTGACCGGCGCGGGTGATGCGGCGGAGGACCACCCCGCGCCCCCTCTCCCGGCCCGGAGCGGATTCGGCGATCTCCTTCAGCGTCATGCCGGCCACCGTCTTGTTGCTGACCACCACGTCGAGCGCTTCCACCGGGAAGTCGAGCAGCTCCCGGTCGTCGACCTCGGGGCCGAGCGTGTCCCGCTGCGCCATGACCACCTCGCGGGGGCCCAGGATGGCCAGCTCGTCGCCCTCCTGCAGCGCTGCTTCCGGCGTCGATTCAATCACGCGGCCATCCCGGCGGATGCGTTCCACGAAAACCCGCCGGGGTTGATAGGAGGCCTCGATCTGGGCCACGGAATGGCCGAAAAGCTTCGCGTTGGTCAGGCGGTATCCCCGCACGACGAACTGAAAGTAAGCGGATATGACGCCGGGCTCTGCCTCGCCCCCGCCCATCTCTTTTTCCAGTTTCCGGCACTCCTCGGGAAGGTCCACACGGAGAATCCGCGGGCCGAGCGAAGCGAGGAACCAGGCGACCCCGGCGGTGCCGAAGATGTAGGTGACCGCGTAGGCGACCGGGATCTGATTGACGAAGACGGCCTTCTGGTCGGCCGTAATGCCGAGTTGGTTGATGGCGTCCGTGGCCACCCCGATCACCGCGGAGATGGTGCAGGCCCCGGAGAGGAGCCCCGCCGCCGAGCCTAGGTTCAAACCGGCGATCTTCGCCGCCCCGATCGCGCACCCGAGGCACATCACGGCCACGATGACCGCGAAAGTGACCTGGGGCAGGCCGTCGCTCTTCAGGCCGCGGAAGAACTGGGGGCCCACCCCGTAGCCGACCGCGAAGAGGAACATCAGGAAGAAGACCGACTTCACGTTCGGCGAGATGGCGATATGCATCTGCCCGACCAGGACCCCGGCGAGCAGCACTCCCGTGACCGAACCGAGGCTGAATTTCCCGATTTTCAGGCGCCCGGCCCAGTATCCGAGCGCCAGGGTGAGAAAAATGGACAACTCCGGGTAGTGC
Organism: uncultured bacterium; assembly: GCA_964551475.1. GTDB lineage: Bacteria > Auribacterota > Erginobacteria > Erginobacterales > CAZKCI01 > CAZKCI01. The sequence goes on from CAZKCI010000053.1 coordinate 19,670, forward strand.
TGCAGCGTTTTGACGATCCAGGCCATCATCTTGACCTCCTTGTTCCCGGGAATCCGACCTGCCCCCCATGTTTGGACTATATTTTATGTTAGTGTCCCCCAGTCTCGGATAGAAGAGAAATCGCTTCGGGATTTCCTTTCGAGGTCCGCAATAGGCAGCAAAAATCCCGCACTCCCCCAGGTGTAACCAGTCTGGGCAATGCGGGATAAAAAGCAGAACTCCCGATGCGACTACTTTACGACCGGCTGGAAGAGTTGTTGGTTGTGATTGCGGGAGGGATCCGCCCAGCGGCGAGCAGGGCGATGAGATAGGCGGCGATCCCGGCCACCGTCGCGGAGTTGTAACCAAAGGCGATGGCCAGCATCGTCGCCCCGATCGAGCCGATCACCGAAGTGAAGCCATTGATCCCCCAGAGCCAGGGGATGAGGTCGGAACGGTCGAGTCCGGCCCGGCGGAGGCCGATCGGGAAGGGCATACCCATCAGGATCCCCAGCGGGGCGAGGACGGCGAGCATCGCCGCCGCCCGGAGCTGAAGGGAACGGCCGGCGAAGAGGTCGAACAGAACCCCGGACAGGCTCATGGTCACGGCCGCAACCGCCGCCAGGGCCAGGAAGAGGACCGCGAGCGAGACCTTTGACCAGCGCATCCAAGCGGAGAGTCCGCTTCCGATCCCCGACATGATCAGCAATCCCGCCAGGATCACACCCAGGGCGTAGACCGGGTGGCCCATGAAAAGGGCGTATTTCTGGATCAGGTTGAGCTCGATCGCGATGTAGCCGAAGCCGATCGCACCGAAGTAGAGGGCGAAGCGGACGGTTCCCCTCCTCATCTCCCGCGGGCGGCGGCGGACCCTGATCTGCCAGACGATGAGGGGAATGAAGATCCCCAGGACCGAGCAGGTGAGCGCGAGTGCGAGCGCCGAGAACAGGACCGCCCCCTCCTTGATGGGTTCGCCCCCGATGAAACGACTCCAGACGTCGCGCCACCAGTGAGAGAAATAGAAAAAAGGCCGGTCATCGGTAAGGGGGGAGACGTCAACAGGATGGGCGGCGAGGGCCGCGGCGAGTTCCTTCTCGTCCCGTGAAGCGGCAATGAAGCGTGCGCATACGACCCGGGCTTCGTTGATCTTTTCTGCCGCCCACACAAGATAATTCTCGCCCTTGTAGAGCGGAGCGTCCGCGTCCGTCACTTCGGGGAGTTCGCCGCCGTCGGGTCGGATGAGCATGAGCCATTTCCCCCGTCCCGCCTCTGCCAGACGGTCCGCCTCCTCCGTTGTGAAGGGCCTCCGGCAGACCAGGAGGGTGAAGGACATGTGCGGCTGGGGGGCGTCGGCCATGATGGAGGCGACACCCAGGATATGGCGTTCCGGATCGGCAACCCCTTGATCCCTGAGGGCCTTCAAAACAGTGAGTATCACCCGTACTGCCTCGCCCCACGGCCGGGAGAGCGTGCGGGTGATCGAGAGAACGCCGTCCGGCGAGAGGCGCCCGAGATAATCCCGGACGGCTTCGGCGGTGTAGAGGAAATTCTCGGCCAGGGCGAGAGCCCCCGCGGAGGAGGCCGACCAGGTGTCGGTGTAGTTGATCTGGATGATGTCGAACTCCTCCCGCGAATGCTTGACGAAGCTGCGCCCCTCGTCCTTGACCAGGGACACTCCCGGGCGGGCGGAGAGACCCCCCGTATATTCGCTGTAGGGACCCCGGAGGAGATCGACCAGAACGCCGTTCAGCTCCACGCCCACGACTCGGCGGGCTTCGTAAAACAGGGCCCGCAGAACGTCGATGCCTCCGCCCACGCCGATGACCAGAGAGCGCGGGCGCTCCCGGAGAACATAAGCGGCCGAGGTGGAACAGGAGGGGAAGAAGTCAACCAAGGCGAAATCCCCATCGCTGAAATTCGTGAAGGAGCTCATGGCGTAGGCATCGATGATGATCCCCATCTGGTCGGGGAAATCACCGCGCCGGTGCACCGCGAGCCCCGTGTCCCAGTAGCGCCAGCCCGGATTCGGTCCCCGGAAAACCTCGACCACCGAGATCGGCGACCAGATGGTCCTCTCGATCCTCCCCTGGGCGAACTTATGGAATTCCCACTTACTGGAAGCGACCGGCCAGACCGGACGGATCAACCCGAAGACGACGGGGACGATCAGGGCGAGAACAAGCACAGCGGATGGGGCGAAGAACTGGGAACGGGAGGACGAGGGGACGAGCGCGGCGGCCAGGAGTGAGACGAGGGCCATTGTTCCGATCGCGGTCACCGGTCCCGAATAGAGGAGACAGAGTGCGAGGAGGCAGCCGACGCCGGAACCGGCGAGCGAGGCGAAGTAGAGCGAGTGAACCTTCTCGCGCGCCTGCTGGAGCAGGAGGGCGAGCGATAATCCGGCGAAACAGAATGTCCCGCCCCAGAAGACAAAATGGACGGCGAGGTTTCGCATTTCCATCGGGGAATCCCTAGCGAGCGACTCGCTCTCCAGGGGGAGCCAGTGGGGGAGAAAAAGGCCGAGAACGACAAAGAGGGCGAAGAGGGCAGCTCCCAGGCGAACCCAGAGGGGGGGGTCTTTTTGGAAAATCGCTCCGCCCAGCGTGAGCAGTGATCCGCTGGCGGCGAAACCGAGAAGGGCCATGCTGACGATCAGGAAGACCGCGTGATACCAGACGAGATAGGCGAAGACCCGGGTGAGGGCGATCTCCACCGCCAGGACGGCGGCGGAGAGAAGAAATATGACGAGCGGTGCGCGGCGCATGCGGTTGGAGCCTCTGAATACCAGGCGGCGCTGAAGCGCCACAACCCACCATTTTTAACATATCAGATTTTCCTCATTCCGGCAATCTGTGTACTTTCCTCGCCGTATGAGCGGCAGCAGCGGCATTCGGCACATGGATGGTCAAGACGATTTGCCTGAAAAGAAAAATCCGTGATCCGACATCCCGCATCGTTCAGACTGGTTACACCTGGGTCAACGTGGGATTTTTCTTTTTAGGTGAATCTTGAGGCAAATCTCCTTGACCGTTTCCATCGAGAGAAGGACAATATAACCGGTGGTCCACGTTGACCCCGGCGGGAGGTATCATGAGGTCAGACTGGGGATATGAGGTTCCGCAAGACTGACCCGGCTCGGATAGCGATATCCGGCCGGGTTTTATGCCCTAATCAAACTCGCCAATCGATAGGGGAAGTGCCATGAGACGACCGACCGTGTTCCTCCTTTTCTGCGGCCTCTTCTTCGCCGCCGCGACGGATTCCTCCGCCGCCAACTGGACGGTGTCCACCGATGTGGGCAACCCGACTCTCGGCGGAGTCGCGGTGGCCGACGGCAGCAACGTCTGGGCGGTTGCGGCCGGCGCCAGCGGGGAGGGGAAGGTCTACCATTTCGACGGAGCTTGGGAGTTCCAGACCGCTCTCTTCTCGTCGCAGAGCGGCGAACTGCGGGGCGCCTTCGCCGACGACGCGTCCCACGTCTGGGCGGTGGGGAACACCAGCGCGCCGAGCAACGGGATGGTGTTTTTCTACGACGGCTCTCAGTGGTCTCTGCAGACCCGGACCGACGGCGCGCTCGCGATCTTCGACGCCTACGCCGCTGATCACGCCGCGGTCTGGGTGGGGGGCAGCGGGGGCAACATCTTCTCGTCCTCCGACGGCGGCGCGACCTGGCTGCAGGAGACCTTCCCCACAGCAAACTGGCTGGGCATCCACGGAGTTGACTCCGGCAACGTATGGGCGGTGGGGGGATATTCGGGCAACAACCGCATAATGTTTTATGATGGATCTGACTGGTCGGTGCAGACCGAGATCACACTGGCCGGTTCTTCCTATCTCCGCGATGTCTGGGCCATCGGCACGGGTGATGTCTGGTGCACGGGCGACACCGGCCTCATTCTCCACTACGACGGTACCGGCTGGACCGTTTCCACCAGCGTGGGCGACAACACCGACGACGCCTGGGTCGCCGCTCTTTCGACCGACCAGGTCTGGGCGGGCTTCGACGGCGCGGCGGCCGGCGTGTATTTCTACGACGGCACCGCCTGGTCCAGGCAGACCGGCTTCGCTCCCACCTGCCTGGACGCCCGCAACCCGGGCGAGGTCTGGGCGGGCGGCCTTCTCGGCCGCATCTTCCGACTTCCCTTCCAGAGCGAACTCCGTCTCGACTTCTCCACCTACCTGGGGGGAAACGCCTCCGACACCCTCGTTGACGTCGGGGTCGGCAGCACGGGTGACGTGTTCGTCGCCGGGAGCACTCTCTCCACCGATTTTCCCGCCGTGAATCCTTACCAGGCGAGCTGGACCGAGTCCTCCGCAGACGGCTTTGTTTCCCGGCTGGGTTCCAGCGGGTCTTCCCTGGTCTATTCCACCTACTTCGGAGGGCGGGGGGAAGACAAATCCTGCGCTCTCGCCATCGACAATCTCGGCTACGCGTATGTCACCGGCAAGACCGACTCGGACGACTTTCCCACTTGGGGTTGGCCGTCCGAGGCCAACTTTCAGGCGGCGAAAGCGGGCGACTACGACGCGTTCGTCATCCAGTTCGGCACGACTGGAAGCGCACTGTATTGGTCGACCTACATTGGCGGCGCGGCGGAGGATGTCGGCGAGGACATCGAGATGAACGGCTATCAGGCCGTGATCGCCGGCTCCACCTGCTCGAGCGATTTTCCCACCGTCAAGCCCTATCAGGCCGGGATCTCCGGTCCCCGGGATGCCTTCGTCTCCAAACTCGACCGAAACGGGAGCAGCCTCCTCTTCTCCACCTACCTGGGAGGCGACAGCAGCGACTGGGGGAAAGACGTGGCGGTGGCTTCGGACGCCGAGGTCTTCCTGACCGGCTACGCCTATTCGGATGACTTCCCCACGCTCAATGCTTGGCAGAGCAGCAACGCCGGTCTCATCGACGGATTCGCCGCCAAGTTTGTCTCGACGGGGTCCGTCCTCCTCTATTCGACGTACCTGGGCGGCAGCGCCATCGATTACGCGCACGGGATCGCGGTCGACGGCGACGGCCAGGCCCACGTGATCGGGTGGACGTATTCCACCGACACTTTCCCCACCCACAACGCCTACCGGGCGATCGGGGGAGGAACCTTCGAAGCTTTTGTCGTCAAGCTCGCAGCAACGGGATCGGCGGCGGTCTATTCCACCTATCTCGGGGGGAGCGGAAGCGAGCAGGCCTATGCCATCGCCATCGACGAAAACGGCAACGCTCTCGCGAGCGGCTACACCGACTCACCCGACTTCCCGACGTGCAACCCCTACCAGGCGAGCTTTTCGGGCGGGGGAAGCTACGACGCCTTCTTCACCGCCTTCAATCCCTCCGGGCAGAACCTCCTTTTCTCCACTTTCTTCGGGGGCAGCTCGACCGACTACGGCTACGGGATAGCCCCCGCGGCCGGCGACGGGATCATTGCCGCCGGATACACCTCCTCCTACGACTTTCCCACGCTCAATCCTTATCAGGCGAGCCAGTCGAGCAGTTTCGACGGATTTGCCGCCCGATTCTCCTTGGTCGCTTCTTTCACTTCGCCCACGCCGCTTCCCACCGCCACGCCCTCCCCGACACCTTCCCCGACGCCCACTCCCGCCCCCTCCCGGACGCCCACTCCCGCCCCCTCCCGGACGCCCACCCCCGCGCCCTCTCGGACGCCCACCCCCGCGCCCTCCCGGACGCCCACCCCCGCCCCCTCCCGGACGCCCACCCCCGCGCCCTCTCGGTCTCCTACACCGTCGCCGTCACCGTCGCCGAGCCCGAGCGGCCCGAACGCCAGCCGCACACCTACGCCGTTAATGGAGACACCGACTCCGATCGCGGCGACGACCGCGACGGCCACAGCCACTCCGTCTCCCACGCCCACCTGCGGGCCGTCCATCGTTCCCCAGGGGGCGGTGATCGCTTCCGGCGACTACAACGGCGATGGAACCGATGACATCGGCATCTTCCGCCCCTCCGCGGGGCTCTGGTCGGTCCGGGACATCACC
>CAZKCI010000054.1:0-8869 GCA_964551475.1 uncultured bacterium
CGACTACGAGGGGGACGGGACGCAGGACCGTGTGCTTTACCGTCCGTCGGAAGGGGCCTGGTACATCTACGGCGTGACGACGATCACCTACGGCACGTCCGCCGATCAGCCGGCGGTGGGATTGGCCAACTAAACCCGCCGACAGAGTAAAACAAAAGGGCGGCTCCCCATCTTCGGGGAGCCGCCCTTCTTTAAATAGATTGTATAGGTCATAGAGGACTTATTACGACCTATGGCGAGAAAGTCTTGAACGCCCTGCGCTGATCGCAACGGCTCGCGGCGGTTTATGGCTGCAGGGGGGGGCCGCCGCGGCTGTAGATCGTTGAATCCAGGACGGCGAAACAGTCGAAGTCGCCGAAGGACTGCGGCGTGAGCGGGAAGTAGCTCAAGTTCCTTGCGCTTCCGGAGCGGATCGGGAGAGCGGAAATGGCCCCGGCCGGCAATCCCCGTCCCCGGTGTGTCGGTATGAACAGCGCCGGCCCCGGGACGGCGGTCAGGCTCGCCTCCAGCGTGCCGTCCTCGGGACGGCCGATGCCGTTGGCATCGGAGACGCCCAGCGCCGAGCCGATGACGGCGTAGCGCGGGCCGAGATGCGCCCCCGCCGGCCACCAGGAGAGCGCCTGCGCGCCGAGCTGCCACTGCGCTTTTCCCCGCTTGAGATGGCTGTTGTGGGCGAAGGCCAGCACCCTCCCCCGTCCCCGCTCGCGGGAGGCTATGTACACCAGGTTGTCCGCCATCATCGCGTCGCGGAGGCCGAGGAGCCTGACCAGCCGGTCGGCCGACGCCCGCGCCGTCTCGGCGTGATAGTTCAGGAGCTGACGGGCCAGGGAGGCGTAGTGAAGGGCCTCCGAGTAGCGCGACTCGCCGCTCGTATCGATCAGCTCGGGGCGGCGCCGCCGCAGCTCGTCGGTGAGATCCTCCGTCTCGATCCGCAGGGCGGTCGCCGCCGGCGAGAGGCCGATCGACTTCGCCGGATCCATCAGGGCGGCGGTGTTCTCCCAGTCGTCGTCCCGTCCCAGGAGTTTTTCGATGCGCTCGCGGCGCTCCCTTCCGCCGGCCGTATCGATCGAATCAAGGTAATCGAGAACGAAACGCAGGACCGCTTTCGGGCTGTCGCTGCCGGTCATCTCGGTCGGGCTGTCGAATCCGTAGAAGCGGAGCTTGACCTCATGGGCAGGGCCGGCGTTGTATGACCGCATCCACTCCACGAGTTCACGGTTCGCCTCCAGTCTGCCGAAGCCGTGGCTGAAACCGGCGTCACGCACCGCCTCGTAGGATGACGGTCCCCGGCCGGCCACGTACTCATCCACCGCCCGCCCCCGGGGGAAACTGGACTCGACGGCGATGGCGCTGTAGCCGTGGGTCTCCGCCAGGCGCTGGAAGAGACGGTTGCGGAGGATGAGGGTATCCTCGCCGCCGTGAAGCGTTTCGCCGAAACCGAGAATCTCCACCGATTCGCCGAGTAAGGCGATCACCTCCGCCACGGCGGCATTGAAGGATGCCGGCGAATCGAGGGAGAAGGGGATCGCCTCGCGGGCGATCCATTCATCGAGAGTGGCGTGAGCGGGTGGGGAGGGTTTCATCGTTTGGCTGCCGTCCGTTTTGACTTCCGGGTGGGCGCAGGACGCGAGCAGCGCCGTGGCGGCGAGAAGGATACGGATCAGGGATCGTTTCAAAGAGGGTATCCGCTGGTTTCGCCTCCCATCAGTAGAACAAAACGCCGACTCTGCGTCAAGAGAGGCCGTCCGACCGCCGGAAGAATGGACGAGTAAGCGGATGTTGCCGGGACCCGGCGCGCCGCCGGGCCGATCCGTGGTATGATGCGCCGAACCGCGAGACGATCCGATGGCCATCCTGGAGACAGAATCGCTCCCCCGCCGCTTCGGCGACCTCACCGCCGTGAACCGGCTCCCGATCGCGGTCGGCGCCGGCCAGACCACCACGATCAGGACGCGAACCCGATCACATAACTGAGGCCACTGTTTATGGAAGAACGCGACCGACTGACCGTGGTCATCTTCGGCGCCACCGGCAACCTGACCGGCGACAAGCTTCTCCCGGCGCTGGAGGGCATACTCGACGAGCCGGTGCTCGGTCCCGCCCTGACCATCCTGGCGGTGGGGAGGCGGGAGCTCAACGACGCGGCTTACTACCGTTTGATGTCCGGACGGCTGAAGACGGATCGTCTGCGCGGCCGGATCCGCTACTTCCGGGCGAACGTGGAGGAGGACGACGGGTTGAAGGACCTGGGCCGCTTCCTGGCCGAGAGCGGGCTCGACCGGGGCAAGCTGATCTTCTACTGCGCTACGCCTCCCCGCTTCTTCGGGACGATCTCCCGCCAGCTCCATCGGTACGGGCTGGCCCGGGAAGAGGACGGCGGCCCCTTCCGGCGGGTGGTCTTCGAGAAGCCCCTGGGCGAGGACGCCCGCTCGGCCGCGTTCCTGCTCGATTCGATCTACCAGAATTTCCGGAACGACCAGGTGATCCTGATCGACCATTATCTGGGGAAGGAGGCGATCCAGAACCTGCTGGTCCTGAGGTTCTTCAACAACCTGTATTCCACGCTGCGGGCGGAGCTGGTGAGCGACATCCAGATCACCGTGAGCGAGGAGGAGGGGATCGGGGAGCGGGGGCAGTACTACGACTCCGCCGGCGTGATCAAGGACATGCTCCAGAACCACATCCTGCAGATTGTCGCCTTTCTGACCATGGAGCGCCCGCTGGAGAACACGGTCGCCGACATCCTGGAGAACAAGCTTCAGGCGATCCACTCCGTCCGCTTCCCCACGCCTCTCTCGGAAGCGATCGTGATCGGCCAGTACCGGGGCTACCGGGAGGAGAAGCACGTCCGTCCCGATTCCCGGACGCCCACCTACGTGGCGATGCAGCTGCACGTCGCCGCCGGGCCGCTGCGGGGCGTCCCCATCTTCGTTCGGACCGGCAAGGCCCTCCGGCGCAAGCACGCCCGGATCGTCATCCAGTTCAAGCCCGTGATCTCGCCGGTCAACGGGGCCGTCCTCCCGGGGAACCGGATCATCGTCACCATCCAGCCCGACGCCTGGATCATGCTCTTCTTCAACCACAAGATCCCCGGTCTGACCATGGACGTCAAGGAGGTGGGCCAGTTCTTCTTCCGGGAGGAGGCCTTCGTGGAAAGCCCCCGGGAGGGCTACCAGCGGCTCTTCTCGGAGATCATGCTCGGCCACCGCCTCCTCTTCCCCCGCCCCCAGGAGGTGATCGCCTCCTGGGAGTTCGCCGACAAGCTCCTGGCCCGGATCGACGAGGAGAAGGTGGAGATGGTCAGCTATCCCCGCGGCGTCCCGGACCTGCCGGAGTCGCAGGAGATGCTCCGCCGCCACGGCTTCGCGTGGTACGAGACGTGGCACGAGAAGGGGATCTGAGCCCCTTCTCTCATCTCGTCACCGGGATGTCGCCGGTCGCCCCGAAATACGCCCGCGTCAGGTTCCTCGCCGACCACATCCCGGTCGATTCCCGGAAGATGGCGGGATCGTCCGTCCCGTCCCCGTTGTAATCGCCGGGCTGCGGGTAGTCGAAGCAGTTGCCGTAATACAGGCGGGTCAGGTCCCGCAAGCCCCACATCCCCGAACAGGGGCGGAATATCCCGAACGACCTTCTCCCGGTGCCGTCATAGTCCCCCGCCACCGGCCAGTCGGCGGAAACGCCGAAGTAGAAACGGGTGAGGTTGCGGATCAGCCATTGGCCGGAGGAGGCGCGGTAGAGCCCTCCCTCCGCCGTCCCGTCGCCGGAGTGATCCCCCGGGATCGGCCAGTCGCCGGTCGCCCCGAAGTAGAAGCGGGTGAGGGAGCGGATCGACCAGAGCCCCCCGTTCTCCCGGAAGATCCCGATGTCGCAGGAGCCGTCCCCGTCGTAGTCCCCGGGCGCGGCGCGGTCGTTGAGTCCCCCGAAGTAGAGGCGGGAGAGGCCGGCGATCGACCACAGTCCCGAGGAGGCCCGGAAGACGGCGATCTCCGCCGTCCCGTCACCGTCGTAGTCGCCGGGTCCGGCCTGGTCCGTGGAGTTGCCGAAATACAGGCGCGTGATGTTGCGGACCGACCAGAGCCCGGCGGAGGGGCGGAAGATGGCGGGGTCGGCCGCCGCGTCGCCGTCGTAGTCGCCCGACTGGATCACCGCGCGCTCCGGCGCGACGGACGGCCCGCAGGTGGGCGTGGGCGACGGCGTCCGCGGGGATGCCGGAGAAGGCGTGGTTTCCGAAGCGGGGGATGCCGTGGCGGACGGGGAGGGCGAAGGAGTCGCGGAAGGCAGGGGGGTCGGCGGCGGCGTGGACGAGGGCGCCGGCGTCGGCGTGCGGTAGCCTTCCGGGGAGGGCGAGGGGGTCGTCAGGTGGCAGGACCAGGCGATTTTGCTCACGAAGGCGTCGGTTCCGGAGCCGCCCCAGGCCGCCTGGTAGGCTCCCAGCGTGGGGAAATCCGCGGAGAGCGTATATCCGGAGAGATAGGCGCTCCGGGCGCCGTCGACGGCGATCGCGCACCCCTGGTCGGAGCCGTAGCCGCCGAGGAAGGTCGAGAAGACCAGCTCATCCCCCGCGGAGGAGAAGATGAGGGCGAAGGCGTCTTCGCCGCCGGCCAGGCTCGCCTGGCCGGGAGAACGGGTGGGGAAGTTGAGGGAGGCGGTCGTCCCGGTCAGATAGATCTCCCCCCGGGAGTCGAGATCGACCGCGGCGCCGAGATCGGCGCCGTAGCCTCCCAGAAAGCTCGAATAGACCAGCTCCTCGCCGGAGGTCGAGACGCGGCTCAGGAACACGTCGTAGTCGCCGGACCGGCCCGCCTGGTACGGCTGCTGCGTCGGGAAGTTGAGCGAGTTGGTCTTCCCGACCAGCACCGGGCTCAGATCGCCGTCGAGAGCGATCCCGTACGCCAGGTCGTATCCCGTCCCGCCGAGATAGCTGGAGTAGATCAGGCTGGATCCGGAGGAGGACACCGCGGTGATGAAGGCGTCGCTGTAATATCTGAAGCTGGCCTGGAAGGCGTTGAGCGTCGGGTAGGCCGAGGATTGGGTGTAGCCGGTGAGGTAGGCGTTGCCCGCCGCATCGATCGCGATCCCCGCCGCCTCGTCATTGGAGCTTCCGCCGATGAAGGTGGAGAACTGCAGGGTGGTCCCGGTCGAGGCGAACTTGGCCACGAAGACGTCGCTGCTCCCGGCCCGGGTGGCTTGGTAGGCGTTCAGGGTGGGGAAGTAGGCTGATTTGGAGAAGCCGGCGATGAAAATCTCCCGGTTTTGGCTGATGGCGAGGGCTTGGCCCCTGTCTTCGCCGCTCCTCCCTCCCAGGAATGTGGAGAAAACCAGCGCGGAACCGGAGGAATTGAACTTGCTGAGGAAGGCATCGGAAGCGCTCGAGGTACCGTTGAAACTCGGCTGATAGGCGTTGAGCGTCGGGAAGTCGTAGGAGCGGGTATCGCCGACGATGTAGGCGCAGGCGTCCGGGTCGACCCGGACGCCTCGTCCCGTGTCTTCATACGACCCGCCCAGGTAGGTGGAGAAGATCAGGGAGGATCCGGACGGGGAGAGGGCGGCCAGGAAAGCGTCGGCGGAAGCCGGCGCTAGAGTCGGCTGATAGGGATTCGCGGTGGGGAAAGCGACGGACCAGGTGGAGCCGGTGACGTAGGCCTCCCCGTTCGGGCCGAGGGCGAGGCTTAAGGCGCAGTCGTCGCCATTCCCCCCCAGGTAGGTCGAGTAGGCGAGAGCGGGGAGGCAGATCAGGTTCACCGGCGTGGCCGTGGGCGTGGGCGTGACCGACGGCGTGACCGACGGCGACGGCGTCGGCGTCGGGGTGAGGTAACCCTCGGGGGTCGGCGTCGGCGTGGGGGTCCGGGACGGGGTCGGGCTGGGTGACGGGGAGGGGGAGGGAGAGGGCGTCGGCGTGGGGGTCCGGTAGCCTTCCGGCGTGGGCGAGGGGCTCGGGCTTGCCGTCGGGCTGGGCGTCGGCGTCGCCGCGCGGCGGACTTCGACATCATCGATGGCGTAGCCGTCGGAGGGGATGGAGAAGTCGTCGTAGAACTGGAACTTGATCCAGAAGCGGTCGTTGTAGGACAGGCCGCCGTCGGCAGCGGCCGCGTCCAGGTCGAGAGAAAGGTCGGTGCAGGACTGGGGGCCGGAGTTGAACGAATAGGCCTGATGCCAGCTCTCCCCCTGGTTGTCGCTGATGAAGACGCCGTCGGCGGCGTGGTTCTCGTCCAGGAACTCGCGCCAGGAGAAATTGAGTTTGACCTCCGACTGGCCGGCGAGGTCGATGGCGAGGACGATGGCCGCGGTGGAATAGCTTCCGCTCGGGGAGCAGTCGAGGAGGGCCGCGTAGCTGCCGGAGCAGGGGTAGGCCGTGTCCACCCGCACCCGGCCGGCGACGGTGGTCTGGACCGTCCAGACGTCGCCCAGGATCCCCGTTTCGAAGCCGTCGGAGAAGGGGAAGGAGGCGGTGGCCGCGGAGGGGCTGGGGACGGGTGTCGGGGGAGGAGTGACGGTCGCTGTCGCCGAGGGGGCGGGGCTGGGCGTCCGGTATCCCTCCGGCGTGGGGGTGACGCTGGGAGTGGGGGAGGGTGAAGCCGTCGGCGTCGGCGACGGCGAGGGGGTGGCGCTGGGCTCCGGCGACGGGGTCGGGCTGGGCGTGCGGTACCCTTCCGGCGTCGGCGTGGGGCTGAAGTCGGGCCGTCTCGCCGCCACCTCGTTCGACCACCTCCGCTCGTAGGTGACGCTGGACACGCCGTCGGTGTTGGCCTGGAGGCTGGCCACCCGGTAATAATACGTTGTCCCCGGCGCTCCCTCGCTGTCGGTGTACGAGGTGTAGCTTATGGCCGAGGCGGTGAGCTTCTGGTAGATCCCCGTCGCGTCCGCCAGCTCCGGCTCGTAGGCCGTCCCCGCCCCGTCGTCGCCGTTGTGCGAGGAGGAACGGTACAGGTGGTACGAGGTGTCCGGTGTGGTGCAGGCGTCCCAGGCGACCACCACGCGGTCCTTGGTCTCCTCGACCACCTGCAGGTTCGTGACCAACGGGGGGGGAGGAAAATGGAGCTCGCCGGAAGCGTAGTAGCCGCCGGACCCCTCGTAGAGGAGGTCGGTCTGTTGGCTCCAGGCCATGGCGCGGGTGATCTCGTAGTTGTCCTGGTTGTCGCAGCGGACCGTGACGTGATGGTCGAGGTCGACGCGGTAGGCCACGCTGCCGGCAGCGTCGATCCGGTCGAGCGCCCCGGCGGTCGGGTGGTTGGACGAGCTGTGGGCGACCGTCACCACCGCGTACCGCGGGCTCATCTGGTTGAGGAAGTCCGCCGAGCTCGACCCGTCGCTCCCGTGGTGATGGACCTTGTAGATGTCGGTGTCGGCGAGTTCGGCGCTCGCCCCCGCGTAGCTGTACGTCGGGTTGTCGTCGAGGATCCATTGCTCCCCGGTGGAATCGGCGGCGTCGCCTCCCTGGAGAAAAACGGAATCCCCGCACCGGATCTGGATGACCCCGGACCAGGGGTTGTCCTCGGTGGCGGACCCGGGCTCCGTTTTGGCGGCCAGCACCCGGGCTTCGATGTAGGGGTCCCAGCCCGGTCCCAGGTCCGTGTCCGGGCCGCTCAGATAGTGGCCGGCGTTGTAGTAGTAGACGTTGCAGCCGCCCTCGTCCGCGTTGAGGTCCCCGATGAAGCTGTCGTATGCGCTCTTGACCCCCGGGTTCCAGCGGACGTTCTCGTAGTAGTTGAGGACGTTGTACCGTTTCACCGCCATGTCGAGGCCGGAGATGTGGTCGGCCCCGGGGGCCGAGAGCACCATGTAATAGAGGGTGCCGCCCTCCCCGATCTTGGAGTCCAGGAACTGCCCCAGAGCCTCGGAAGAATCGGTGCTGTACCCGCCGTCAAAGAGCAGGTTCCGGTCGTCGGCGGTGTCGAGCAGGCCGTCCTCCCCGGGAAACTCGTAGTAGACCGCGTCCCCGTACTGTCCGGTCGATCCCTGGAGGGTCCAGCTCAGGTAGGTGACCCGCAGGTACCGGCGGCTGATGATCCGGACGTCGTCCAGGGCCAGATTCCCATAGCTCTTGGTATAGCTGAACTTGACGCGGGATGAGCCGGAGTTGACGGCGAGTGACGGAGAGGTCGTCCCCGAGAGCGGGAGGGGCGACAGGGAGGTGATCGAGTTCCAGGAACCGCCGTACATCTCTTCGACCAGGAGGCTGCTGGTTTCGTCCGTGGCCGACCCCCGGTACCAGAACCGGAGCTCCGTCCCCGATTCCGCCGCGAAGGCGGCGGTGGTGACGGAGTCGCCGGTGTTGTCGAGCATGAGCGAAGGGGCGCCGGCGCCGTAATCAGCGGAGGAGGTATAAACGTCGGAGTCCGCATTGCAGTTGGTGAAGATCCAGCTCGCCGGGCGGACCCCGAGCTCGAAATTATCGAATCCTTCGTTGATGAGGACGGCGGCGGGGGAGGGGGCGGGGAGGGGGAAGAGCGGAAGGGCGAGAAGAAGCGAAAACACCCACCTTCTCTTCATCTGAGCCTGCCTCCTTGCGCAGGCGGCTGGCCGGGGAACCGCCGTGGACCGGAGGCGCTGCCGACCGAAGACCCATTAATGTTTATCGGCTGCGATTTGTCAATCCATACGTCGCTCGAATTTCCCCGAAATTTCAAATAAAGGCCCGGAAGTGTCAGCTGCTGATCGGGGATGGGTGCTGCTCCAGGACACCAGATCCCCGCTTCTCGCTCGGATCGTGTCCACCGCCGTAAATATCTCGTCATTCTCGCTGACGTATTGCGGTGCATCCGGAGAATACAATGACTGGTACACGGGGATGAACTTCCGTCCTCCCGCTTCCCCGGCCAACACATTGAGCATCCCCTACATCATTTGCTCGATGCACCGGCGAGTC
>CAZKCI010000055.1:0-2510 GCA_964551475.1 uncultured bacterium
GATTCCAAATCGCGCTTCTGGCAGGCGGAATAGGCCGCCCCCGCCCCGGAGAGGTCCTCGGTGTGGCAGGAGGAGAGGTTATTGCAGCTGCTGAATCCGTAGTCGGTGAAGGTGTTACCATCCACCAGACAGGCGCTGAGGTAGGAGCAGGAATAGAAACCGGCGGACTCGCAGCTCAGCGCTTGGCAGGCGGAGATGTTGTTGCATTGGTAGAATCCGTAGTCGGTGGCGTTCTCCCCGAGCACCACGCAGGAGGTCAGGTTGCTCATGCCCTGGAAGCCCGCGTCCCCCCCGCAGTTGAAGGCCATGCAGGCGGTCAGGCGGGGGTAGTAGATGGCGCCGTTGACCGCGAAGCCGGAGCGCGCCGGGCTGTAGGCTCCGCAGTTGATGAAGACCGCATCCTCGCCGTTGATGCTGCACTCGAAGGCGTCGTCGTCGCTGGAGTAGGAGCGGCAGCCGGTCAGGGTGATGCCGGACTGGTCGAGGTAGAAGGCCCCCCGCTGCGCCGCGACGCTCCCCCCGAGATAGAGGTTGAGGTTCTCGACCTGGCACCGGGCGCTCTGGAGAAGAAGGTAGGCGCTGGCGGAGGTGAACTGGATTACGGCGTCGGACGACTGGGCGGCGATGCGCGTCACGTGGGTGACGGCGATGGCGCTGGCGACATAGTAGGTGCCGGCGGGTATGCTCACCGTGCGGTAGACCGTGCTCTCCAGCGCGGCCTTGAGGTCGGCGCCGTCTCCAGGCTTGACCACGTAATCGATGGTTCTCTGGCCGCCGCCGCCGGAAACGGGCACGTCGCCGGGCGATCCCAGGTAGGTCCTGGTCACGTTCCGGACCGACCACAGGCCGGTCGCGGGACGGTATATCGCCGCCTCGTCTACTCCGTCGCCGGTGTAATCCCCCGGCGCGATGGCGTCGCCCGACGACCCGAAGTAGAACCGGGTGATCCCGGGCACCGCCCAGAGGCCGACGCTGCCCCGGAAAACAGCGGGATCGGACCGGGAGTTGCCGTCGAAATCCGCGGCGGCGGCCGCCGCGGCCAGGAGCAGCAGCACTGTCGCAAGAACACCAATGACCGTGAGCTGTCCGGAGAGCAATCGTTTCATGCCGCCTCCTCTCTTGGGTTAGCCGAATGCTACTTCATCGGAAACGCCAGAGGCAACACTCAACTAGCGGATCTTTCCATCGGCTTTTCCAACGATCTTTCCGGAGATGTCTCCCAGCGGTCTTTCCACAATTCCCACGGGGAGCGACGAAAACCCATCCCAACCTGGCTCGAAAGATGGGTATATCCCCTGCCCGCATCAGCAGCCAGTTCCTCCGACTCCTCAAACTGCCCCCCGTCCATCCAGCAGTTTGTGATCAGGATGGGGAATCCGCTGCCAACCCGGAAGATAACGGAACGCAAGCTGCGGAAATTGCTCTCTTCACGCCAGCCGTAATAGAAAAAGGGCGACCTCTCCAACGCTGGAGAAGCCGCCCTTTCCTGCAACACGGACAAATTTAACAGGCTAGGAGAATGCCCGATCACGTTGTCCGCTACGCCGGACAGCAGTGAAGACGAGGAATAGAACAGGCCATATGAGAAAAGCAAAAAGGATCCCCAGCATGATGCAGTTTGCCCCGAATCTTTTGATTCGGAATATTGAGGATAGCACATTGCGGGCGGCATCAAAGGGAGTCCAGCCAAAGGCCAGTAGAACCGAATTGCCGATCACCGGAAAAATCCGTCCTATAGCGAGCACGATCGGGCTAACGATGAGTAGACAACCCCCAACATTTCTGGGCCTCATGGCTGAATTGACAAATCGTGAAAATCCACCATTGGCATGTTTTTGGAGTTCTTTGCCCTTCCAGATGCCACCCAAGAGAACAGCGGCGGCGCCGACAGCGAGAGTCATTATCTCGGGAACAATCATCGTCCGGAGTGACTGCGTGTCTGTGCAGATGTTGATCTCTTGATAACCGCAATGATGGACAGCGAAATGAGTAGTCGCGACATCCAATGCCGTGAGGGGAACAAACGAGACGGCAAAAATGAGAAGTAAGCGACGATTCATGGTGATCTACCGAACGGGGCACAAACTGCATGGTTAAGGCTGATTTTCTGACAGGTGACGGGAAAAAACTTTTAAAAATCCGGGTGCCAGAACACCAAGATTTGATGCGAATTCGCTCACTTTTCTCAAGGCGTCCCTCATCATCCGGGACTAGGCAAAGAGCTTTGGCCGAGGTTTATCCATTCCGTTACTAGTTGCTTTGCCCACTAGAAAAACCCGGCCGGATATGGCTATCCGAACTGGGTCAGGCTTCCCGAACCTCATGTCCCCAGTCCGTTTTCACAACGCCTCCCACCGGGGTGTAAAAGCAGGCCAGTCTTGTGGATTACATCAGGATCTTCTTGATGTCCGTCAAAAGGAGGCCCAAGTTCTCTTCGATGATCCCCCAGACGATCCGATCATCGATCGAATCGTAGCCGTGGGCCAGAATATTTCTGAAGGAGATGATGT
>CAZKCI010000056.1:0-6120 GCA_964551475.1 uncultured bacterium
ACTCCGGAGGGGGAGGATACTACATCCTCGACCGGAAGATTACGGTTGTCCACCTGGCGGTGATATTCACGGTGGCGGCAATTTGTATTTGGCTGGCCAGGACGAAGAGCGCGGGCTGGCGGCTCCCAGCGGAGCACAGGGACGGCATCAGCAGCCCGCTCTGGAAGTTCCGGAAGTAGGGGTCCTTAGCCCGGAATGGTTACGCCTGGGGGGAACAGCATCATTGCACATGTATCGTAAAGCTGGCTAGCGCTCTATCCATGAACACCCCCGAACCACAATTTCACAAAGCTCTGTCCGAACTGGTAGCCGATAGGGTCTTCAGAAAGCGGGGGATCGCCACCGACCGGCGGAAACTATTGGCCGAACCATCCGCCTTTGAAGCCGTCGAGCGACGGGACAGTACCGCGCCTGCTCGTTCTTCTGGACGAGATTCCCAAGCGCCGCGACTGGCGGAACTACCTCCAGGGGGTTTATGACAAGTTTCACGCCGACTACCGGTTCCTGGCGACCGGAAGCGGGCGTCTCGATACCGGCCGTCGCGGCGGCGACTCATTCCGCAAGATCACCAGAGGCGCGTATCCAGTCCTGATCGCCCCGGCCTATCTCTGGCTGACCAGGCTGCCGTAATCGGTTCCGGCCCCGGGAAAATTCCGATGATCGATATCCTCAAGCGCTACTGGGGCTTCACCGGCTTCCTCCCCCTCCAGAAAGAGGCGATGGAGTGCGTGGTCTCCGGCCGCGAGTCCATCGTCGTCCTGCCCACCGGCGGGGGGAAGTCGCTCTGCTTCCAGGCCCCGGCGCTGGTCCGGGAGGGGCTGGCGATCGTGGTCTCCCCCCTCATCGCGCTGATGAAGGACCAGGTGGACGCTCTGACCGAGTGCGGCGTCCCGGCGGCGCGGATGGACAGCACGCTGACCGGCCGGGAAAAATCCGATCTCTTCCCCCGCCTCCGCCGGGGCGAGCTGAAGATCCTCTACCTCTCGCCGGAGCGGCTGATCGCCGGGGGAGGCGCCGAATTTCTCCGGCAGGTCCCGATCTCTTTTTTCGCGGTCGACGAGGCCCACTGCATCAGCCACTGGGGACACGACTTCCGGCCCGAGTACCGGGAGCTGGGGAAGCTGAAGGACCATTTCCCGGGTGTCGCGATCCACGCCTACACCGCCACCGCCACCCCTCCGGTCCGGGAGGACATCGCCCGCCAGCTGAGGCTGCAGAATCCCCGGGTCCTGGTCGGCTCCTTCGACCGCCCCAACCTGGTCTACCGGGTCCGCCGCCGGACCGCCCGCTTGGAGCAGGTCCGGGGGGTCATCGACCGCCACCCGGGCGATTCGGGGATCGTCTACTGCCTCCGGCGCCGGGATGTCGACGAACTCTGCGCGGCGCTCTCCGCCCACGGCTACCGGGCGGTCCCCTACCACGCCGGGATGACCGACCGGGACCGGAAGCGGAACCAGGAGGATTTCATCGAGGAGCGGGCCGACATCATCGTCGCCACCATCGCTTTCGGGATGGGGATCGACAAGTCGAACGTCCGTTACGTGGTCCACGCCGCGATGCCGAAATCGCTGGAGCACTACCAGCAGGAGAGCGGGCGGGCCGGCCGGGACGGCCTGGAGGCGGAGTGCTGCCTCTTCTACTCGGGCGGCGACTTCATGATCTGGAAGAGCCTGCTCGGGGATCTGCCGCCGGAGGTGCGGGAGTCGGTCTTGGAAAAGCTGAACCAGATCTATCGCTACTGCACCGGCCTCAGCTGTCGGTACAAGTCGCTCCTCAGCTACTTCGGCCAGCAGCTCGCCCGAGACAACTGCGGCGCCTGCGACGCCTGCCTCGGGGAGCTCAGCCTGATGGAGGGATCCCTGGTCATCGCCCAGAAGATCCTTTCCTGCGTCGTCCGCCTCCGGGAGCGGTTCGGGGGAGACTATACCGCCCGGATCCTGACCGGTTCCCGGGACGAGCGGATCCGGGAGAAGGGGCACGACCGGCTCAGCACGCACGGCCTTCTGGCCGACTATTCGCCGGCGGCGGTCCGCTCCTGGATCGAGCAGCTCGCCGACGAAGGCTACCTCGAGAAGGAGGAGGAGTACCAGGTCCTCCGGGTGCCGCCCGCGGGTTGGCGGGTGATACGGGGAGAGGAGACCCCCCGGCTTCTCCGGCCGCCCGAGAAGAAGGTCCGGGCCTCCGCCCGCCCGGCCCGCGATTCCTGGGAGGGGGTTGACCGGGGTCTTTTCGAAGCCCTGAGAGGCCTCCGCCGGGAGATCGCCGCGGAGAACCGCGTGCCGGCCTATATCGTCTTCGGGGACAGGACGCTCAGGGACCTGGCGCGTCTGCGGCCGTCCACCCGGAGCGGTTTCCTCGCCGCCGCCGGGGTGGGAGAGGCGAAAGCCCGGCGCTATGGCGGCCGGTTCCTCGATTTCATCAAGGGCTACTGCGTCTCCCCTGGCCTGGGACCGGGCTGAACCGATGATTTCGGGCCATCGGCACGATGGCATCCTATCCATGCATGTTTAACACGTAGAATGGACATGGTACATTGAAACGGGGATTAGCGGTCATGAGCCATCGGCGCGCCATCGTTATTGCCGCTCTCTTGGTCATCCTGGCATCTCCGTCTCCATCTTGGGCGGGGGCGACGACGGTCAAGATCCTGTCCGCCAACTTCAGCAGCAGCACCGATTATAAATTTCACGATCCCGGCCGGCGCATCATCCAGGGACTCCATCCCGACGTGGTCCTCCTCCAGGAATTCAACTATCTCGCTGACACCGCCTCCGATTATCGCGCTTTCGTCGATACCGCCTTCGGGCCGGAATACTATTATTATTATGTCGAAATGAGGGGGAGCTATTATCTCCCCAACGGAATTATCAGCCGCTGGCCGTTCGTTTCCTCGGGATATTGGGTTGACGACCTGGTCACCAATCGCACATTTGTCTGGGCCAAGATAGATCTTCCGGGCGATGCCATTCTTCAGGTGGTAAGCGTCCATTTCTCGACCCATACCGCATCGGATCGGGGCCGCGAGGCCATCCAACTGGAAAATTACATTGCCTCCAACTTTAACAGCGGCCAGTACATTGTGGTCGGCGGGGATTTGAATACGCTGTCCGCCAGCGAAGCTTGCATCTCCACTTTCGACACTTTCCTCAACGCCACCAGCCGTCGTCCCGTGGATCAGAAAGGGAACGATAAGACCAATTCCAGCCGCCGGCAACCTTACGACTGGGTGATGCCGAACTCGGTCCTCGACGCCTACCACGTCTCCACCGTCCTCCTGAGCCAGTCCTTCCCCGACGGCCTGGTCTATGACAGCCGGATAACCTCGCCCTACTCGATGCTGCCCTCGCCGATTGAAGCGACGGATTCCGGCGTTTCCGGAATGCAGCACATGGGGGTGCTAAAAACCTTCAGCATCCCGGCGGAACCATCGCCCACCCCCTCTCCCACCCCGTTGAACGCGATCATCGCTCAAGGGGACTACGACGGTGACGGCACGTCCGATATCGGCATCTACCGCCCCCGCCAGGGTAAATGGGCAATCCGCAACCTGACCGTCGTCTATTTAGGGAATTCGAGCGATCTGCCGGTCTCCGGGGATTACAACGGGGACGGCACCGCCGACATCACCGTCTTCAGGCCCGTCTCCGGCCTCTGGGCCATCAGAAACGTCACCCGGGTCTACCACGGTTTATCGAACAACGCCCTGGTCCCGGGAGACTATGACGGAAACGGGACGTGCGAGATCGGAGTTTTCCGTGCTTCCTCGGGACTTTGGTCGGTCAGGAACTTCACCCGCATCTACTTGGGGGCGAGTGGGGACCGGCCCGTGCCCGGGAACTACCGGGGCGACCAGGCGCAGGATATGGGGGTATTCCGGGAAGATTCCGGTCTCTGGGCCATCCGGAGCGTGACCCGGCTTTACTTCGGGGCCTCCAACGACACACCGATTTGTGGAGACTACACCGGCGACGGGACCTCGGAATACGCCGTTTTCCGGGGCTACTATGGCTTCTGGTCGATCCGGAATGCGACCCGTGTGTATCTGGGGAGCGCGAATGATTGGGCGCTCCCGGCAGACTACAACGGCGACGGCATGGATGAAGCCGGCATCTTCCGCGATTCGACGGGGATGTGGTCGGTGCGGGACCTGACCAGGGTGTATTTCGGCGGGACGGGAGACATCCCGGTAACCAGATAAGTCGGACGTCCCCTCGGGCAGTCTCCTATTCGAAACCCCGGCGGAGACGATCGTCCAGAGGGGGGAGCTCCTCCTGGCGGATGGCGTCAAGATATCGACCCGGGAAACGATCGCGGTGGTTCTCGCGCATCACGGCTGCGACGAAGCCCTCCGCGCCCTGAGGGAATTCGTCCGGAGGTCGTACGGAGAGCTGCGATTCTTCGCCGAGTTCGCCCTGGAGGAGTGCGCGATGTGGAACGAGGATTGGCATTGAGGAGCATATCGGCGGCGAAACACGGCGCTCCCCTCCCCAGCGACGGTGCCATTAGAGAAGAGTCTGCCTTAGCGGTCGATCGTCCCCGTGAGGTAATCTGGCGGGGGAGCGAACCGGCCGTCCCCACTGCTGTTTGCCGATCTCCTCGTTCCCACGGGACAAGCCCGTGGGGGACGGGCAGAGAACAAGCTCCTTCTTTCCGCTGTCACAGAAATAGAGATGCATACTTCCCTCTCTTCCGTCTGTCTCTCTTCCGTCTTGACCAGCACGACATTTGTCGCTATATTTAAGACAAATGTCTGATTGCCTGAAGGGAGGGAACATGAAAATTTCTAATATTGCGGAACTTCTGGGGGGAGAGAAGGTCCTTCGCAAAAGGGTCAGCAACCGGATGGATTTGATCGAGCTGGGCGCCAACGGCGTCACCAAGAGGGCCATTGAACACTTGGCCGATCATTTCTCCATCACGGTGAGCCAGATCGCCCGGTTTCTGCCGGTGTCCGAGCGCACGATCCAGCGCTATGCCTCCAACCAGCCTTTCAAACGCGATGTTTCGGAGCAGATTATCCAAATCGCCGAGATCTTCGCCGCGGGCCTGGAAGTGTTCGAGGACAAGAATAGATTCATGGTTTGGATGAATAATCCGGTCCGGGCGCTGGCCGATAAATCCCCCATGAGTCTGCTCAGCTCCCGCTTCGGCGCCGGATTAGTGATGGACGAACTGGGAAGGATCAAGCATGGGGTGATTCCATAATGCTTATATTCCGGATCGCCCCGGAAAGCGCTATCCGGGATTTATCGGGGAGCGGGGCGCGTCTCCACGGCGGGAGGTGGAACCATCTGGGCATCGGGATCGTCTATGCTTCCGAAACCCGGGCCTTGGCGACTCTGGAGTATCTCGTCCACCTCAATCCCATGGCGATTCCCCCTCGTCTCAAAATAGCCTCGATCGAAGTCCCCGACCGGGTTCGTTCTGAAATACTGGAAGCTTCGAAGCTTCCAGCCGCTTGGCGATTCTATCCTGCTCCTTCCGAATTGGCGGCTATCGGCACCCAATGGGCTGTCTCCGGGAGATCGCTTCTTCTTCGCGTCCCATCCGCTGTCGTCCCGGGAGAATGCAACATCCTTGTCAACCCCTCGCATCCGGACATGCGTCTTGTCGGGATCGCTAGGATCGAAGATTACCCATACGATCAGCGCCTTCTTAAAAGCCGCTGACGAGCCAGGTATGCTTCCGCCCACGTCCGCGTCCGCTGACGAAGGCGGACAAGCGTGCCGCCGCAATCCAGAGCGGTGACGTGTCACCGCACTCCATATTCACAAAGGCGCCGCGTCTGCTACAATTCCTCCGCACTAACCCGGTTAGTGCGGAGGAATTGTATTCGTGAAGATTCGCGGGATTCGCGGTTATCTTTTAGCGGTGGCCGCCGTTTTGTCAGCCGGCTGCGCCACCGTCCCGCCCGACAACGTCGAGAACATCTGCGACATCTTCCGGGAGCGGCCGTCCTGGTACGAGACGGCCCAGGATACCTCCGCCCGCTGGCGGGTCCCCATCCCGGTGATGATGGCCATCATCCACCAGGAGTCGCGCTTCGACGGGACGGCCTATCCGCCCCGGACCACGGTGCTGGGCTTCATCCCCGGCCCCCGCCCCTCCACCGCCTACGGC
>CAZKCI010000057.1:0-8796 GCA_964551475.1 uncultured bacterium
CGCGTCTGCGAAGTCCCCGCTCCCCCCCGTGTTGTTGGCGTTTCCGGCAACCGCACCGGACTGCCAGGCACAGACGCTCATACCCTCGGTTTGGATCGTCCAGCCTGAGGGCGGCCAGGTCGAGAACCCTTCGTTCAGGAATTCGGTCTGCGTCCACCCAGCTTCGCAGCTGATCTGCCAGGGCGTGGGGGTGGGCGTGGCCGTCCGGGTCGGGGTCGGCGTTTCGGGGATAGGCGTCGGGGTATCTGGAACCGCTGTCGGCGTCTCGGGGACGGGCGTAGGTGTGGTCGGGGGCGGCGGAGTAGTGAAGCTGAGAATGCTCACAAAGCCGTCGCAAATACCCCCCGCGAAGCTGGACTGGTAGGGATTGACCGTCGGGAAATCCGCTGCCCAGGTCGCACCGACCAGATGGGCTCGCGCGCGCGTATCGAGGGCGAGGCCTTTACCCAGATCAGAACCCAATCCTCCCAGGAAGGTGGAATAAACAAGCGCTGTCCCCGAAGAGGCAAAGTGGGTGAGGAAAACCTCGTTCCCTCCGGCGCGGGATGACTGGTATTGCCGCCGCAGGGGGAAATCATCCGAAGCGGTCGTCCCGGCGACATACACTGAGTTGTCCGAACCCAGGGATACGGCGTTTGCCTGGTCGGATGCCTCACCCCCCAGATAGGTTGAGTAAAGAAGTCCCGACCCGGACGATGAGAGCTTAAATATGACCGCATCATAGACCGGGCCGGAAAATCCGTATTGGTAAGGTCCGGAGGTCGGCCAGTCAGTGGACGTCGTGAAACCGCAGACATAGGCCTGGTTGCTCCCGTCCAGCGCGATATCCATGCCCGTGTCACTGCCTTTGCCGCCACAGTAGGTCGAGTAGACGAGCGCGGAGCCATCCGGGGAAAACGAAGAGACAAATACATCGGTACCCCCTGCGTTCGTGTTTTGATACGCACTTGAGACCGGGAAGTTGGACGAACTGGTTTCTCCGGTGACGTATACCCTATGGGCGGAATCCAGGCAGAGTCCCATCGCCATGCCACTCGAACTGTCATCGTCTGCACTGCCTCCCAGGTAGGTCGAATAGACCAGATCCTCACCCACGGAGGAGATGACGGCGACAAAAACATCATAGCCTGCGTTCTTGCTCGGCTGGTACGCGGCGAAGGTGGGGAAATCGGACGAGCTGGTGTCTCCGGCGATATACGCCCGGCCCGAGGAATCCACCTGGATGGAGCGAGAGGAATGCTCATCTGACGATCCGCCCAGATAAGTGGAGTAGAGCAGCGCGGTGCCGGACGAGGAGAACTTCGACACGAAGCAATCGTAGCCCCCAGCTAGGAAGGACTGGAACTGGAGATAGACCGGGAAATCACCCGAGTTGGTCTTGCCGACCAGATAGAACCGGTTCGCCGTGTCCAGGGCGATGCCCCTCGCCGTATCATCGCCGGTGCCGCCGAGAAATGACGAATAAAGCAGCCCTCCCGATGAGGAGAGCTTGGTGACCACTGCGTCCCAATCACCCGATCGGCTGGGCTGGAAAGGAGACGCCGTGGGAAAGTTGTCGGAGTTGCAGTACCCGGTCATGTATGCCGACCCCCCGGATGAGATGACGATATCATCAATTGATTCGGCAGTCCCTCCCCCGATATAGGTCGAGTAGTCGAGGTTCAGGGTCTGGGCTATGCTGGGGGATGTGATGAGAGCGATGGAGCAGAACGTCACGATCAGCGATAGTGTCTTCCTCATCTTCATTCCTCCTGCATGTAGCCTAGCTTGTGCCCATCTCAACAGAAGGCCCAGCCGGAGATGGCTAGCCGAACCGGGTCAGAACTACCGAACCTCATGTCCCCAGTCTGTGCTCACGATACCTCTCGACGGGGTTGATGTGGTGAACCGCTGATAAATATCATTCCCTTGTTGGTCCCGGAAGTCAAGAATCCCTTCTGATGTAGGCGGCAGGCAGGTTGGTGTGAGCCAGGATGAAGCTTGAGATGGGGCAGGAATTGGAGAAGGCGCTGGGGTTGTACGGATTGACTGTCGGGATTGAATGGGCGGCAGGCAGATCGATGTGGGCCAGGATGAAGCTTAAGGCGGGGCAGGTATCAAACGGGGCGGACCATGAATCCCGAGGCCCTTTGATCACCAGCCGCCCAACAGATTCAATCGAGCGGGGAGAAGAAGCGTATCGACTACATAAAAAGCGAACAAGCGGGCAAGAGCGATTCAGGCTTATTCTGACGATTTGTTTAATGCCCGCCCACTTCCCCGCTCAATCCTCCACTCATTGGCCTGCCCGCATCAGCCAGTTCCTCCGACTCCTCAAACTACCTCAGGATATCCAGCAATCCGTGATCAGGATGGGGGATCCACTACCTTCCCGGGCAATAACAGAACGCAAACTGCGAAACTTGCTCTTCTCTTCCGGACCGAGATAGAGAAAGGGCGGTCTCCCCAGACTGAGGAAACCGCCTTTTCTGGCCAGACAGACTGATTCTAGCGTGTCACCGGAACATCATGCGCGGCCCCGTAGTAGGCTTGGGTGATGTCCCGGATGGTCCAGAGGCCGGAACTTCCATTGAAGATCCCCACATCGTCTAATGTGTCCCCGTCGTAATCAGCGGGGACTGGTTGATCAGTGCCCCCGCCGAAGTAAACTTTGGTCACGTCTCGGAGAGACCAGAGACCTAAAGGCGGGCGGAAGACACCCACCTCCCAACTGCCGTTCCCATCATAGTCTCCGGGAACCGGGGAATCGGCCAAACTCCCAAAGTAAATCCTCGTCAGAGCATGAAGCGCCCAGAGCCCCGATGCCCCCCGGAAGATCCCAATTTTTTTTCTCATGGAGCCATCATAATAACCAGGCACAACGATGTCTCCCGAAGTCCCGAAATAAGCGCGGCCGATACCGCTGACCGCCCAGAGGCCAGAAGAACCGCGGTAAATCCCCGGATCGCAGGTCCCGTCTCCGTTGTAATCGCCGGGGACGGGAACATCGGAGGATGACCCGAGGTAGAGCCGGGTCACATCCCGGAGCGCCCACAAACCGGTGCTTCCCTCGAATATCCCGATCGCAGTGGTACCGTCGCCGCTGTAGTCCCCGGGAACGGGCATACCGAATGAATTTCCAAAATAAACTCTCGTCACATCCTTCACCGACCAGAGTCCCGAGCTTTTACGGAAGACGGCGATGTCGGCTGTCCCATCGCCGTCGTAATCACCCCGTTCCAGGGCAATCTGAGGCGCAGGCTTCAGGACACTGATGAATGCATCGCGACTCCCCCCAATCGTCTGTTGATAAGGATCGCGCAGGGGAAAATCAGTGGAATCAGTCCAGCCGGCGATGCAGATAGCATCGTTTTCATTAGCAAGAGCGATTCCGACGCTCCAATCCTCGCCAAGTCCGCCCAGATAGGACGAATAGACAAGGAAAGTGCCATCGGGACTCAATGCGCTAACGAAGGCATCGTATGTCCCCCCGCCGAAGGTCCCCTGGTAAGGGGACAGAAGCGGAAAATCCAATGACTGGGTAGCTCCGCTGACATGGGCCTCCCCTTTCGAGTCTATGGCAATGCTTGTGCAGTAATCCTTATCGCTTCCTCCCAGATAGGTTGAGTAGGAGAGATCCGTCATGGAAGCGAACTTGCTCACGAAACCATCCGGAGAACCGGCCAATTCTTGTTGATAAGGGCGCCGAGTGGGAAAATCGAAGGAAGAGGTGTCGCCGGAGATATAGAACCCGTCATCAGCAAGAGCGATACCGTAGGCGCCTTCGCTGCCCCTCCCCCCGAAAAAGGTCGAGGAGACGAGGCCCGAGCCATCGGGAGAAAAAAGAGCGATGAAGGCGTCGTATTCGTACCTGTCACCGGTCGGCTTCGCAGCCTGGTAGGGCTGGTGCGTCGGGAAATCGAATGACCCCGTACAGCCGACCACGTACAGCGAACCGTCGGATCTCAGTTTAATAGCCGCACCCGAATCGGCATGCGAACCGCCCAGATAGGTCGAGAAGACCAGAGCCGACCCGGTGGTCGACACTCGCGTGACGAACGCGTCGCCCAGACCGCCTTGCATCGACCCGTACCATCCTCCATAACTGCTCTGATAGGCGTTGAGCGTGGGAAAGGTTTCCGACTCGGTGAGACCAGTGACGCAGGCGCCTCCGGAAGAATCTACGGCGATCGCCTCTCCGATGTCATACTCGCGCCCCCCCAGGTATGTCGAATAGAGCAGGAGCGAACCCCCGGAGGAAAGCTTGCTGACAAAAGCATCGCCCTCATCGCCGGAGCC
Organism: uncultured bacterium; assembly: GCA_964551475.1. Classification (GTDB taxonomy): domain Bacteria; phylum Auribacterota; class Erginobacteria; order Erginobacterales; family CAZKCI01; genus CAZKCI01. Next base: position 4,279 of record CAZKCI010000057.1, read on the forward strand.
AATGATTCCCGAATAGCTCGGCTGGTAGGCGCTCAGGGTGGGAAAATCGAGAGAAACGGTCCATCCGGACAGGTACGGGCAATGGGCGCTGTCAACGGCGATGGCGTTCCCGGCTTCCCGGTCCGATCCTCCCAAATACGTGGAAAAGAGCAGTCGATCTCCGGATGACGACAGCTTGCTGACGAAAGCATCCTCTTCTCTCCCTCCGACCTGATAGGCGTTGCTTCCCTGGTAGGCGTCGAGGGTCGGGAAATCAAAAGATGCGGTCTCGCCTGTTACATAGAGAGAGCCGAAGGCATCGCGGGCCAGGCCATACGCCTGATCGCTTCCACTGCCCCCGAGGTAGGTGGAGTAGCCCAGCTCCAGCGTTTCGGCGGAAAGCGATTGCGGGCGGGACTGAAATGCAAGAAATCCGATTACGACCAGAATCGATATTTGTCTCACGATGCGCCTCTTGGTCGGGCCATGAAAAAGTCCCGGCCGGATATCGCTATCCAAGCCGGGTCAGTCTTGCCTAACCTCATGTCCCCAGTCTGTTCTCATGATGCCTCTCGACGGGGTTATGTTTGGAAACACTGAAAGGCAGTATTCTCCTCTCTTCTTGGTCGGTCAAGGAGATTTGCCTGAAAGGAAAAATCCCGCACCCGCCCAAGTTAACCATTTTGGGCGATACGGGATAAAAAGCAGAACTCCCCGGTGCAATGGCGGAGCGAACCCTGATCTGGGACTCATTCGACTACATCTTTGAGGCTAAACGGAGGCGAATCAAGCCAGTCCGAACCCACCCTAATCCCCTCCTTGTTGCGCTCAAGTATAAAAGCCTCCTGAATACCCCCGGCATAGACTCCCAGGCCAATCTTGCCCGGAAAGTCGGTGTTTCCCCTGCCCGGATCAGCCAGATGCTCCGGCTACTCAAACTACCTCAGGAGATACAGCAGGCCGTGATCAGGATGGGGGATCCTCTACCCCCCAGAGAGGTGACCGAGCGGAAGTTGCGGGCTTTCTTTGTCGCGTCCCCAATGCAATAACAAAGAGCGGCCCTCCAACCGAGAGCCGCCCTTTGCTTCACCAATCCGCCTGTTTCTATGTTGGAGGTCACACCCAGGTGTAACCAGTCTGGGCGATGCGGGATAAAAAGCAGAACTCCCCCCAATCTGCATAGAAAAAAGCAGTCCCCATTCCTGGCCACCACCCTTTTCTACCAGACAGTTGGTTTCTATCGGTTCTCTGGCACGTTTCCCGTTGCCCCAAAGTACAGTCTGGTCATGTTCCCGCCGGCCCACAAACGCATGGGGATGGCGGGGCTTGTCATTTTATGTTAGAAATAATGCTCTTCTATCGTCCCGATAGCCGATATCCATTCATCCGGAGGAGGCGTCATGAAAAACATTAGCTGCTGGTTGGGGGTCATCTGTTTCCTGGGAGCCGCGTCCACCGGCGCGCATGCCGCCGGCAGGGGTTCGGCCCCGATTTTCGACTGCCAGTTCGACGATTCCTCCTGCCTGCCCTACTGGACCCAGCACCACGGAACCTGGACCGTCGCCACGGGCAGCCTGTCCACCGCCGGCGTCCCCGGCAGCATCTCCTCGATCGGCTACGACGCCGTCTTCACGGGCGTGCTGGACTACACCGTCCGGATGCGCCGCATCGGCTCGCCTTCGTACACCAACCGAGTCTACATACGGGGCAACCCGGACCCCCTGAACCCCGATAACCAGGAGTGGTACTCGGGCTACAGCTTCCAGTTTTCGTGCCTGGGGGAGTACTCGGTGTGGCGCACGCAGGGGGCATCCTCGGAGGCCCTCCAGCCCTGGACGCTCCACACCGCCGTCCACTCCGGCGAGGAATGGAACGTCCTTCGGGTGGTGGCCGATGGCACCTCCTACCAGTACTTCGTCAACGGCACCCTGGTCTGGTCGGGGAACAGCTTTGCCGCGCAGACCGGGTATGTCGGGCTCGGGATGTACCGCCCTTCGGAGGGCAGCGGCGACCGCCTGGACGTGGACTGGGCGGTCCTCTATGCGGAGGTCCACCCCTCGCCGGCGACGACGCCGACCCCGCCCCCCGCCGCGCTCGACTCCGGCGACTACAACGGTGACGGGGACTCGGACATCGGGGTCTTCCGCCCCTCGTCGGGCCTCTGGTCGGTCCGGAACCTAACCCGAGTCTACTTCGGCTCCTCCGCCGACTGCCCGGCTTCGGCAGACTACAATGGGGACGGGACCTCGGAGATGGCGGTCTTCCGGCCATCCTCGGGCCTCTGGTCGGTCCGAGACCTCACCCGCTTCTACTTCGGCTCCTCCGCCGACGCCGCCGTGCCCGGAGATTACAGCGGGAACGGCACCGCCGCGGCCGGGATCTTCCGGCCGTCGTCGGGGCTCTGGACGATCCGGGGCGTCACCCGCCTCTACTTCGGGTCTTCCGCCGACCAGGCGGCTCCGGGGCTCTACTGGTCTCCATGGGCGAAGAAGCTCCCGGCGATCTACCGCTCCTCCTCCGGCCTTTGGTCGGTCCGAGACCTGACCCGCTTCTACTTCGGAGGTTTCAGCGACATCCCGGTCCCCGGGAACTACGACGGGGACCCCTGCTGGGACGGGGCGGTCTACCGCCCGTCCTCGGGCCTCTGGTCGGTGCGGAACGTCACGCGCCTCTACTTCGGGGGGAGCGCGGACCGTCCCGTGCCAGCGAAGTATACCGGCATGCTGACGGAAGAGATCGGCGTTCACCGCGCGTCGCAGGGGCTGTGGTCGGTGCGGAGCCTCACCCGGGTGTATTTCGGGTCGACCGGAGATATCCCGGTGACGAGATAGCGCATTCTGTTGCCCTATCTTGTGACGGAGATGTTGCCGCAGGAACCATTCGACCTGCCCCCCCAACGGGTTCAGATCGTATGTTAGATCTGGATTAAAACCGGGATGGGAGGTCATTAGCAGAACAAATCCCACACTCACCCAAGTGTAACCAGTCTGGGCTGTGCGGGATAAAAAGTGGAACTCCCCGAGCATCCGCCATCACGGTGGTCCCCAACACTGCCAGCAACATCACAGCTGCCATTCCAAGTATTTTCATGCTTTACCTCCCTCTTATCTTGTTATCGGGATATCTCCCGTCCCCCCGAAATACACTCGGATCAGATTCCTCACGGACCACATCCCTGCCGAGTCACGGAAGATAGCTAGGTCGTCTATCCCGTCTCCGTTGAAATCTCCCGGTCGAGGGTAGTCGAAGCAGTTCCCGAAGAAGATCCGGCTGACGTCTCTTAACGCCCAGAGGCCACTGCAGGGGCGGAAGATAGACGGTAGCCAGATCCCGTCGCCCATATAATCCCCGGCCTCCGGCCAGTCCGTTGATAGACCAAAATAGAGCCTCGTCAGATTATTGATGTACCAGGCCCCGGAAGAACGGCGATACACCCCCATCCGATCCGTGCCATCTCCTGCGTAATCCCCTGGAGCTGGCCAATCGTTGCTAGTCCCGTAGTAGATGCGGGTCATGTTGTAGATAAACCACTGACCGCTGCTCTCCCGGAAGACCCCAGCATCCGCGCTTCCATCCCCATCGTAATCTCCGGGTATTGGGATATCGCCCGAAAGCCCATAATTGAACCGGGTCATGTATCTGATGCTCCAAAGGCCGGAAGACGGCCGGAAAACCGCGATATCGGATCGCTGGTCACCATTGAAATCGCCAACGACCGGATAGTCACTGTTGGCTCCGAAATAGAAGGCGGTTATGTCCCGGACGCTCCAGAATCCTGAAGACGGCCGGAAGATTGCGATATCGTCTGTCCCGTCGCCATTGTAGTCCCCGAATTGGGTCACGAGCCTGTCCGGTTGGACTGCCGGACCACAGGTGGGTGTTGGAGATGGAATGATGAAGGGGCTGGGCGTCGGGATAGTAACGCTCGGTTGAACAGTGGGAGCTGCGGAGGGGGACGGCAAGCCCTGGCGGCAATGGCTCACGACTGAGCGTTGGATTTCCCCGCCCCTGCTTTCTACCGGTACTTTGCGGCCCCGGGGCGGGAATGGGTGGCCTTCGCTACGGCAATACTTGGTTTACCTTCTGGACCCGGACTAATCGGAAGCCAAGTTTTTGACCTGCCCCCCGAAAACCGGTCCAGGTTGTATGTTGGAGTTTAAGCCTGGATCACAACCCGGAGGGGAGGTCGGAGATGACGAAGAGGAGATACAAGGCCGAGGAGATCATCCAGAAGCTGCGTGAGGCGGAGGTCCTGCTTGGCCAGGGAGTCGCGATGGGTGAGGTCTGCCGGAAGATCGAAGTTACCGAGCAGACCTACTACCGCTGGAGGAAGGAGTATGGGGGGCTGAGGGTGGAGCAGGCCCGGAGGCTCAAGGACCTGGAGAAGGAGAACAGCCAAGGCTGAAGAAGCTGGTGGCCGATCTGTCGCTGGACAAGGCCATACTGAAAGAGGCCGCCTCGGGAAACTTCTGAGCCCGGCGAAGCGGCGCCGGGCCGTGGGACAGGCGTGCAGTGAGCTAGGGATCTCCGAACGTCGGG
>CAZKCI010000058.1:0-27887 GCA_964551475.1 uncultured bacterium
GCTACCGCTTACACGATCGAACTTGCAAAAAGGGTTCCAAGGAGCAAAAATGAGGGCTGGGGGTGGCGGCATTTGATTCAATCGCGGGTGGCCCCTTTTGACCCGACCGCGAGTGGCCCCTTTTGATCCGACCGGTGACACCTTCAAGAGCAGCCAGGCTCCGTTAAGCGGCCGGACGCTCTTGGACGGGGTTTGGCGGACACGCCTCCGAAGTCCTTCAGTTATCGAGATCGGTTATTGACCGTAGATGAAATCGCGGAATTTATCCAGGTTAAGCCTAAGACGATCTATAACTGGGTGTCGATGGGGATGATCCCCTGTATTCGGAGGCATCGAGGATTCGTCAGGTTCAAGATTGAAAAAGTCGAGAAGTGGCTGTCGGAGTTTGAACAGAAGGGGAGGAAGCGGCGAAAAATCGCCATCGGTCTTCCCAGTTAAAATGGGAGCTTTTCCACGGCCCCGTTCAGGTGATCCGGTGCAAGGTGGGAGTATCTGAGAGTGGTGACGATGCTGGCATGGCCGAGAAGGTCTGCGACCGTTCTCAAGGGTACTCCCGCCATCACCAGATGGGAGGCATAGGTGTGGCGGAGCATGTGGACGGTGACGTTTTTTTTGATTCCCGCCTTCTTGGCGATATTTTTTAATATCCGGACCAGATTGTTTTTGCGCAAGTTGCCGTCCTTGGTTGTGAAGATATACCGATTCCGGCGGGGAAAGGCGCGTATAATCTCGCTCAGCTTGTTATCTATGGGGATGTGTCTCTCACGGTGCCACTTGGTTTGGTGGCCGTCTTTATTGATTACACGGATTCGCTTATTCCCGAAGTCGATGTCGCTCCACTCCAAGTAGACAAGTTCGCTTCGCCTCAAGCCAGTTTTTAGGAAGCAATAGATGATGGGGCGATAGGTTGGACTTGCCGCCCGAAGAAGGGCGTCCACCTCGGCTTTTTCGAGAAATTCTATGGCCGGGGATTCTGGGCCGGGCAGGGGGGTCACGGAGCGGATGGGATTTTCATGGAGTATCCCCAGGGCGACGAGTTTGTTGAACATTGCCTTAAGGGTTTTAATTTCGATGTTGACGGTCTTCTTGCTGACATCCTTAAATCTCTCAGCCTTGTAATGTTCAACGGAAACAGGGGTGACTTCGGATAGCTTGGTAAGGCCGGTAATGGTGGAGAAGGTCCTTAGTGCGAGCTCATCCCGTTTGAAGCTAGAAGCGGCCTTGTTCACCCTGGAGTATTCCAGATATCTGCTTACGAGGTCGCTGAGTTCGTAATCGGTGTCGTCTATCCCGATCTTGTCTTTAAGCATTTTGAGCTTCAGATCGTTTTCGTATTCCTGGGCCATCCTCTGGATGGTGATCCCACCGGGGACCTTGTTGACGAACCGCTTGCCCTTGACGTAAAAATCGGTATAGTAGTACCGACTATATCGCTTCCTGACGGTCATTTTTTACCTCTTGAAGGCGATTGTTGGGGTATACTGTCACCGTGAAAATATACCAGAGAAAAGCCGGTCTTTCAACAAAAAATGGTTACTATACGGTTACTGGAAGGGTTTTTGTTTTTCGAGCGGAGATTGTCAATAGACGTTACTTGTTGTATATGAATGAGTAGGGTGATCCCGGGGGCGTAGCTCAGTTGGTAGAGCAACGGGCTTTTAACCCGTTGGCCGCAGGTTCGAATCCTGCCGCCCTCATTTTTGACCCCGTCGTCTAGCGGTTAGGACATCCCGACACCGATCGAAGATCGGCGTCGGGGCAGCACGGGTCCAGAGAGCTATGTGCTGGGTGTACATTATAAAAAGCGAGAAGGACGGGAAATTCTACGTCGGTTCGACGAAAGATCTGGAGGAGAGGCTAAAGCGTCATAACGCAGGGCGGGTTCCAGCGACAAGAGTGCGGCGACCTTTCATTCTGGTCTACTCGGAGAAGCACCCGAATCTTTCTGATGCTTATCGAAAAGAGAAAGAGATAAAAGCAGAGAAGAGCGCACTGTATATAGAGCGTTTGATGCGGAAACATCAGGTTGTAGTCCAGACCCCGTCGTCTAGCGGTTAGGACACAGGCCTTTCAAGCCTGCAGCACGGGTTCGACTCCCGTCGGGGTCGTCGGTTAGGACATCCCGATCACGATGGATAATCGTGATCGGGGCAGCCCTCCGGTCAAGTCTGTCCCTTGCCTTCGTCCTCCCCCGCCACGCAGGTCAGCAGACGTTTCACATCCTCGACCTTATCACCCGGGACCCAGAGAGAGGCGCCCCACACGTTTGATCCGGCCGCGGTCGGGCCGAAGAAGCCGATGTCCTCGCTCTTGACCAGGAAGGGGATGTCGTACTGGTCGAGGGCGTGGCCGACGGTCTCCGCCTCCAGGCGGGACGGGAATTCGGCGATTTTCTGAAAATCCATTGCGTTGCCTTTTCCGCTCCATGTAGCGTCGCCTCTCCCGAGGCGACGCGATCCGAGCCAACTTGGATCGGGCCGAGGACGGCCCTCCCACAGTGACGTTAAGCGATTCTGCACAGTTATATCTGTGGGAGCGGCGTCTGCCCCATCCCGAATTCTTCTTCGGGACTCGCCGCGATCCGGGCCGACAGGGATTGGGGCGAGACGCCCCTCCCACAGTAAAACAGTAAAAGCAAAAAAAGTGATCAGCAATCAGTGATCAGCGGGGGAGAAGATCGCGGAGAGCCGACTCGTAGACCCGGAGATCGGCATCGGAAAAGAGAACGAAGAGGACGAGTTCAACCTCCGGGTGACCGTTCAGATACTCGATCACCGTGCAGAGGGCGATACGGGAGGCCTTTTCAATCGGGTAGCCGTAGGCCCCCGTGCTGAGCGAGGGGAAGGCGACGGTTTTCAAGCCGTGCTCGGAGGCAAGCGCAAGGCTCTCCCGGTAGGCGCTCGCCAAGAGCTTGTCCTCACCGTGCTCTCCGCCCCGCCAGACCGGTCCGACGGCGTGGATGACATAGCGGGACTTGAGCATCCCGCCCGGCGTGATCACCGCCTTCCCGGTGGGGCAGGATCCGATCATCCGGCAGAACTCCATGATCGACGGGCCGCCGGCCCGGTGGATCGCCCCGTCGACCCCTCCCCCGCCCGCGAGACGAGAGTTGGCCGCGTTGACGACGGCGTCGGTCGTTTGAGACGTGATGTCGCCCTTGACCAGCTCCAACTTGGACTTATTGATGGCGAGTTTCATGATTTTCCCGAGGATATTCTCGATCCGGGATTTGATTTTGGCAATCGACTGGCCCTGGTAGCGCCCCCCTAGCCTGCTGCGATCTATCAGAAACCAATCAGCCGGGCCTGTATTCTGCCCAAACTCGCGTTCAGCCTCAAGATGTTATAATCAAGCTCAGGGGACACACTGACCTCGATCGGCCACCCGAGATTATCTGTTGCCATAAGGCACACATTGTGATATAGTCTTTTTATGGATCATTATCTGTGGGATGCAAATAAGAACGAGCGGCTCAAGACCGCCCGCGGCCTGAGTTTTGAGCAGGTGGTGATGCATATAGCGGTTGGGGATATCCTCGGGGTGTACGAGCACCCGAACCGAGAACAATACCCCGGCCAACAGATCTTAGTGGTGAAGATAAACGAATACGCCTACTTGGTTCCATTTGTGGAGTCATCCGAAGGGCGATTCCTCAAAACGATCATCCCCAGTCGTAAGGCAACCAGAGAATACTTGGGAGGACAACAACATGATGAAGGCCAACCTGGACAAAAGTGAGCAGCGGGTACTTAATTCGTTTGAACGGGGTGAGTGGACACCGGTAAGGGATCAGCAAAACGCGCTCGCCAAACACAGACGCTTGGCCAGGAACACTCTCCACAAGGATCGGAGAGTGAACATCCGGATTTCGGCGAAGGATCTGGAGGGGATTCAGGCACGCGCCGTCGAAGACGGAGTTCCCTATCAAACTCTCATGGCGAGCGTACTGCATCGGTACGTTTCCGGCGCACTCGTCTTCACCAGTAACCGATCCGGGCGTTCCCCAGCACAGCGCTAGTCCACACACTACTCGGACTCAAGCCATGCCCTGCGCGACCATCAAAATATTCATCAGCTACTTCCTGTCCTGGGCGTAGAAATATTAGTTCCCAAAATGGTCGCCGCAGCCGATGGAACAGAGCTGAAGTCGCTCTACTGCGAGATCAAGGGCATCAAGGCCACCGGGCATCTGACACCCAACGGCATGGTGGTCAGTGCCGGCTCACCAGCGGTCCTCCACGAACGGCTTTGTTGACTTGATTATGGCGATCGAACGAGACCTGCTCCGGGCGGCTGACCCCGCAATCGCCTACCGGGCGCGGCTCCTCCTCCAGGGCGAGGACCCCCGGTCGCCCGCGATGCTCGCACTGCGGAGGAAGCTCCGTTCCTCCAAGAACGCCCGCGGGATCCTCTCCCACCGGGAGAAGGACGGGACAAGCCGGGCCGGCCCCTACCAGAAATGGCAGGGCCCCCACTGGGCGCTGCACAGCCTGACGCTGATCTCCTACCCTCCCGGCGACCAGTCGCTGATCCCTCTGCGCGACCAGGTTTACGACTGGCTCTTCTCCCCCAGGCACTTCGAGTTTCCCCACACGCAGATAATCCCCGGCCAGAAAGAACGCCCGCGCCGGTGCGCCTCCCAGGAGGGAAACGCCGTCCTCTACTTGATGGAACTCGGTCTGGAGGACGAACGGACGGAAAAGCTGGTCGAGCGCCTGATCGACTTCCAGTGGCCGGACGGCGGCTGGAACTGCGACAAGCGGCCGGAGGCGAGAACCTCGTCCTTCGTGGAGACGCTCATCCCCCTGAGGGCTCTCTGGCGCTACGGCCGGGAGCGCGGCCATAAAGGAGCTTCCGCGGCGGCTCAGAGGGCGGCCGAATTCCTGCTCCAGCGGAGGCTCCTCTTCCGCCTCCGGGATGGCGCGATGGTCAAAATCGCCTGGGGCGGCAAGGTCACGGAGATCCACTTCCCGATCCAGCTTTACGATGTCCTCTTCGCGTTGCAGGTGATGGCCGAGATCGGGAAAATCGCCGACCCGCGCTGCCGGGAGGCGCTCGAGATCCTCACCTCCAAACAGCTCCCGGACGGGGGGTTCCCCCGGGAGGCGCCCAACGCGCGGACGGCCGATCGTGTCGTGAGCCGCGGGAGTTTCGCCGACTGGGGTCCGTCGGGGAAGAGACGGTCCAACCCCTTCGTCAGCATCGAGGCGCTCCGGGTGCTGGGCCAGGCGAAAAAACAGTGATCAATACTCAGTGGTCAGTGATCAGTAACTGATCACCGATTACTGATCACTTCTTCTTCGTTTACTGTCTTAACCCAGCGAGAGCGGGGAGATGTAGTCCCCGAAGCGCTTCTGGGCGGCGAGGAGACGCTCGCGCTGGCCGGCGAGGACCTGGAAGAGCTCGGCGGGGGCCTCCTCCACCTGGACCCGGTGGAACTTCTCCACCCGCTCGATCTTGGCCAGGTTCTCCGGCACGCGGACGGTGAACTGGCGAACGTAGTCGTCCTTCGTGTAGTCCTTCTTCAGGACCTCCCGGAAGAGGCGGAGGAGGTCCTCGTACTTCGGGATCCAGCCGGTGGGGGCCCGCAAAGCCTCGGCGTCCCCGTGGATCCTAAGCTCCATCCACTTCGCCCAGACGTGCTTGTCCCGGACGGCGTTCAGGAACTTGCCGTCCTTGAGATCGCGGAGGAAGTAGTTCACGCCGAAGACCAGGGGCGGGTTCTTCAGCTGGCGGACGATCTCGAGGTTGTTCTTGACGTATTTCCCGAGCGGGATGGCCACGAAGTCCTGGATGGACATCAGGTTGATCTCGGAGACGCCCTCCTTCCCGATGATGGCGAAGGTGGTCTCGGTCTCCAGCGAGGCGCCGTAGGAGACGATCCCGTGGACCCAGTCGAAACCCTGCTGGACGGGGACGTAGGCCTTGGCGTCGCGGCCGCCGTACATGATCCCCCCGAGCTCGATCCCTTCCGGGTTGTTCAGCTCCGGGTCCATGTTCTCGAGGGCCTTCAGCGAGACCGTATAGCGGGCGTTCTTGTGGGCGGGCGGGACGGGGTTCCCCTTCTCGTCCTTCTTCCCCTGGAACCACTTCCCGGTGAAGTTGACCCCATCCTCGGGGAGAGAGCTCCCCATCCCCAGCCAGTAGGGCTTCCGGTCCTTGACCAGGATGTTGGAGAAGATGACCTCGCCCGGAGTGGAGAGGGCCTTGTAGATCGCCGGGTCGCCGGCCGGGTTCACGTCCTGTATGATCCCGAAGATCCCGGCCTCGGCGTTCACCGCCCGGAGCTTCCCGCCGATGGAGCGGAAGTAGGCGATGTCGTCGCCGAGGATCGTCTCACCGGGGAGCATCGCGGTCGAGGTCTTCCCGCAGGCGCTGGGGAAGGCCCCGGCGAGGTAGGTCTTCCGCCCCTGGGGCCCCTTCACGCCCATCAGGAACATATGCTCGGCGAGCCACCCCTCCCGGTCCGCCTTGCGGATGGTGAGCCGCAGCGCGAGCTTCTTCAGGCCCACGGTGTTGCCGGCGTACTGGGTGTTGACGCTGTAGACGATGTCGCGGGTGTGGTCGATGTAGATCCGCTTCTGGTCCGCCTCGACGCTGACCATGTCGGCGCTGAGCTTCCCCGCGGAGTGGAGGAAGCAGAAAAGCGCGTCCTTCTCCTGGAGCGCGAGAAACCGGGGATAGGCGGGGCGGTAGAGGAGCCCCTCGCAGTGGGCGACATACCAGGAATCGGTGCACTGGACACAGTTGATGGCGAAGGGGGAGCCGGCGGGGCCGAGCGAGAGGAAGCGGACGATCATCGTCCGCCCCTTCATCGAATCCTGGAGGAGTCCCCGCACCTCCTTCAGGCCCGCCTCCCTCTCGATCTGGTTGAGAGAGGCGCTCAAGGTCTCTCCCCGGGGGACCAGGTAGCGGGTGACCTCGCGGTCGCGACCCTGGTCCTGCGGCCCGTCGAAGTGGACGGTGTGGCCGGAGACGGAAAGCGGCTTCTCCTCACCGCTCGCCGCGGAATGGTCGCGGATGAAGGCGGCGTCCGCCGCCGAATCGTCGCAGACGAAAACCCGGTCCGGGGCGCAGAGGCGCACGGCGTCGGCGAGGAAAAGGTGGAAGGCGCGGTTTTTTATCGCGGCGAGCTTGGCGATGTTCTTCGCGTCGCAGGTTTTCTGGAGGATATCGTCTTTCTTCTTCATATGCTTTCCCCTTTGTTTCGCGTTGTCGTCCGCGACGGTTCACACTTGTCCGGCTTTAGGCGGAGAACCGGCCTGCATCTCCCGGACCAGCCGTGGGAAAGGTCAGAGGATATAGAGGAAAACCTAGAAATGCAAAGCAGAAAACCGGAGGTGAAAGCAGAAGTGGGAGACGGCCAACCCTTGAACCGTTGAACCTTTGAACCCTGGAACCGGTTATCTCTTGGCGTACGGCCACGCGAGCAGCCCGCCGTCCAGCGCCCGCACCCGCCCGAAGCCCTCGGCCTGGAGGATGAGCGCCGCCTCGTAGGCGCGGATGCCGGAGGAGCAGACGATGACGATCTCCTGCCCGGAGGGGAGCTCCTCCAGGCGCCCCCGGAGAGTTCCCAGGGGGATGTGGAGGCTGCCGGCGATGTTTTCCGAGGCGACCTCGCCGGGCGTGCGGACGTCGATGAGGAGGATCTCCTCGCCCGCGTCGAGCTTCTTCTTCAGCTCGATCGGGGAGATGCCGCGGTAGGTTCCGGCCAGCTTGTTCTTGACGATGTTGGCGGCATGGGCGATGGCGTCGATCGCTTCGGAGTAGGGCGGGGCGTAGGAGAGGTCGAGCTTGGAGAGATCGTCCACCGTCCCCCCCTTGGTGATGAGAGCCGCGGCGATGTCCGCCCGCTTGGAGACGTCGCCGGGGCCGACCACCTGGGCCCCGAGGAGCCGCTCGGTCGCCCGGTCCACGGTCAGCTTGATCACGATCGTCGCGGCCCCAGGGTAGTAGTGGGCCTTGTCCAAGGCGGGGCAGAGGCAGGTCTCCACCCGATAGCCGAGCCCCTCCGCCTCGCGGGCGGAGAGGCCCGCCTTGGCCACGTTGTAGTCGAAGACCTTGAGGATGGTGGTGGCGGCGATGCCGGGGAAGGTCTCCGTTCCGCCGGTGACGTTGATCCCGATTATCCGCCCGTGCTTGTTGGCGGTGGAGCCCAGGGGCACATAGACCTTCTGGCCGGTGACCAGCCCTATATTCTCCACGCAGTCGCCCCCGGCGTAGATGTCCGGATCGGAGGTGCGCAGATACCGGTCCACCCGGATCGCGCCGGTGGTCCCCAGGGCCAGGCCGGCGGCCCGGGCGAGGTCGACATTGGGGCAGACGCCGGTGGCGAGGAGGACGAAGTCGACCGCAAGCTCGCGGGCGGAGGTGACCACCGTCGCCACCTTTCCCTCCCCCTTGAAGGCCGTGAGCTGCTCGCCGGTGAAGACCTTGACCCCGCGGGCCTGCATGTGCTTCTCCACCAGGGCGGCGATCTCGGGGTCGAACATGGTCAGGATCTGGCCTCGCTCCTCGACCAGCGTGACCCGCGCCCCGCCCTCGGTGAGCGCCTCCGCGGTCTCGATCCCGATCAGGCCGCCGCCGATGATCACGCCGTCCTTGGCCCGCTCCTGCTTCAGCATCGCCCGCAACCCTTCGGCGTCGCGGATGCGGTGGAGGGTGAAGATATTCTCCAGGTCGACGCCGGGGACGGGGGGGATGCGGGCGGTCGCCCCGGTGGTGAGGACGAGCTTGTCGTAGGGGAGCGTGAACTCGCGGGAAGAGGCGAGATCGCGGACCAGGACCGTCTTCTTCGCGCGGTTGATGGAGAGGGCCTCGGTCTTGTTCAAGACGGTGATGTTCTTGAGCTTCCGGAAATAGTCGGGGTCGCGGTAGACGCCGACCGAGGTGGTCATCAGGTCCTTCTGGTCGTCGACCTTGCCGGAGATGTAGTAGGGGAGCCCGCAGCCGCTGTAGGAGAGGAACTCGTCCCGCTCCACGATGGTGATGGAGGCGCGCTGGTCGCTCCGCCGCGCCTTGGCCGCCGCCTTGGGGCCGGCGGCCACGCCGCCGATCACCACCACCTGGAGCCGGGGTTCCTCCTGCTTCTCGGGGGCCGGGGCGGCGGCGCGGGCGAGCTTCATCTCGAAGTCCGCCGTGGTCCCCTGCCCGCCCCCGCTCGAGAGAGAGAGCGTTCCCTGGTGGAGTGTGATCGCGCTCATCACGATGGACATCCCCATCCCCGAGCCGGAGCGGGCGAATTTCATCGCGTTGGGGGCGCGGTAGAACTCCTCGAAGATCCGCTCCCGGTCCTTCTCCGGAATCCCGATCCCGCTGTCGCTCACCTTCCCGATCAGCGTCTCCCTCCCCGCGTCGTAGGAAAGGGAGAAATGGACCTTGCCGTCGCGGGGGGTGTACTTGAAGGCGTTGTCCAGGAGGTTCACCAGGGCGAGCCGAATCCCCGGGCCGTAGCCCAGGACCAGGGGGAGCTTCTGGGGGATGCGGACCTCGAAGGCGAGAGAGCGGGCGCGGGACTGCTCGTCGAAGGAGGCGAGGACCTCCTCGACCAGCCGCTTCAGGTCGACCGGCTGGAAGTCGGCGGGGCTGAGCCGCCGCATGCGCACCAGCTCGAAGACGTAGCCAACGAGCTTGAGCGACTCCTGGGTCTTGCGCTCCGCCCCCTCCAGGATCGCCTGCTGGCCGGCCGAGAGCGGGTCGGCGAACCCCTCGAGGAGCGTGCGCAGGGAGGTCTGGATGGTGGCCAGCGGGGACTTGAGCTGGTGGGCGGCGATCTTGAGGAGCTCGAGCTGTTCCCGGCGGAGATCCTCGCGGGAGTTCTTTCCCTTTTCAGCCATGCCACTATCCGATCAGGGAGCGGATTTCCTCGATCAGCTTCTTGGGATCGACCGGCTTGTCCAGGAACCGCTCGACCGGGAGAAAATCCTTGTCCTCGCGGGGGTTGAAGGAGAAGCCGGTCTCCTCCTTGACCGCGGTGAGCATGATGATCGGGATGGCGGCGAGAGAGGCGTCACCCTTCAGGACCTGGGCGGCGGCGAAACCTTCCCCGGCCGTCCGCATCATCACGTCGAGGAGGATGAGGTCGGGATGGACGGCCCGGGCCAGGGCGATCCCCTCCTCGCTGTCCTCAGCCAGGTGGACGGCGAAGCCCTGCCCCTCCAGCACCGCCCGCAGGGTGCGGGCGAGCTCGATGTCGTCGTCGATGATCAGGATTTTATTCTTCTGCATGGAGCCCCCTTTGCCGGATGATGGAGTGTATAAAAGCGCCGGCGGGAAAGCAACCCCCTTCGGCCGCGCCATCATTCCCTGTTTCCCTCTCCCCCTTTGCTGTATCATGTTGGTCAGGGGGAATGGCGATGACTCTGGAAGAACTGCTGGTCTTCGGCGTGGGACTCCTCTCCATCGTCAATCCCTTCGCCAACATCGGCGCCTTCGCCGCCGTCACCGGCAGCTACCCGCGCCTGATCCAGAAGCAGATCGCCCTCAGGACCACGCTGGCCGTCACGATCGTGATGGTGGGAGCGGCCTGGGTGGGGCTCAAGGTCCTCAAGCTCCTCGGCATCACCGTGCCCATGCTCCAGACCGCGGGCGGTCTCATCCTCCTGATCAACGCCCTCAAGATGGTCACCGGATCGCTCGCCCGTTCCGAGGAAGGGTCCGCCGGATGGCGCGACGACTGGCGGGCGGTGGCGGTGGTTCCCCTGGGCATTCCCCTGACCGTGGGGGGGGCGACGGTGGCCCTGATCATCGCCACCGCGAGCGCGGCCGGCGGCCTGGTCGACCTGATGAAAATCTCGGGGGTCTGCCTGCTGGTGGCGCTGATCTCGGGCATGCTCTACGTCTTCGCCCAGAAGCTCTCCCGCCACCTGGGGCCGACGGGGCTGGAGATCATCACGCGCCTCTCGGGAATCATCCTGGCCTCGATCGCCATCGGCGTTTTCGCGGCGGGGCTGCGGGGGCTCTTTCCGGGTTTGGCGGGGTCCTAGGGGGGACGGCGCCTGTAGGCCGCTTCTGTGAAGCGGCGTTTTCCGCCGTCTGGATCCCCCGACCGAAGGTCGGGGTCCCACGGAATTGAGTCCAACCGCCCGTTTACGAACGGGCGGTTTTGTCTTCCTTGGTCCGCTTCTCGACGATCTCTTCGGCCAGGGCGAAGGGGACGGCGGCGTAGTGCTCGAAGTGCATGGAGAAGGTCCCCCGCCCGCTGGTGATGGTGCGGAGCTCCGAGGAGTAGCCGAACATGTTGGCCAGGGGGACCTCGCCCTCGAGAACGCAGAGGTTCCCCTTCCGGTTCATGTTCAGCACCTTCCCCCGCTTCGAGCAGATCGAGCCGGTGAGAACGCCGATATACTCGTCCGGGGCGGTGATCTCCACGCTCATCAGCGGCTCCAGGAGCTGGAGACCCGCCTTCTGGCAGGCTTCCCGGAAGCCGTGGAGGGCGCAGGTCCGGAAGGCCATGTCCGAGGAATCGACCTCGTGGGACGATCCGTCGAGGACGGTGTAGGTGACGTCGACCATGGGGAAGCCGGCGTAGGGGCCCTTGGCCATGGCGTCGATCACCCCGCGCTCGATCGGGGCGATGTACTCCTGGGGGATGTTCCCGCCCTTGACCTCGTTGAAGAACTGGAAGCCGGCGCCGGGGCCCCCGGGCTCGATCTGGAAGATGATGTCCGCGTACTGCCCGTGGCCACCGGTCTGCTTGATGTGGCGGTAGCGGTGCTTGACCGGGGCGAGGATCGTCTCCCGGTAGGCAACCTGGGGGCGGCCGACCTCGACGTCGACGTTGAACTCGCGCTGGAGGCGGTCGACGATGATCTCCAGGTGAAGCTCCCCCATCCCGGAGATGATCACTTCGGAGGTCTCCACCTCCACCCGGACGGTGAAGGTGGGGTCCTCGTCGGTAAGCCGGGCGAGGGCGGTGGAGAGGCGGTCGCGGTCGGCCCGGCTTTTGGGCGTGATGGAGACGCCGATCACCGGGGCGGGGAACTCGATGTCTTCGAGGACGATGGGATGGTTCTCGTCGCAGATGGTGTCGCCGGTCCGGGTCTCGGTCAGGCCGACCACCGCACCCACCTCCCCCGCTTTCAGGGTCTCCACCGCCTGCTGCTTGTTGGCGTGCATCAGGAAGAGGCGGCCGATCCGCTGGGGGGTTTCCAGGGTGGAGTTGTAGACGAAGGTCCCGTTGGCGAGAACGCCGGAGTAGACGCGGACGTAGGTGAGCTTGCCCAGATGGCGGTCGGCCGTGATCTTGAAGGCGAGGGCGGCCAGGGGGGCTTGCTCGGAGGGGTGGCGGATGATCTCCTTCTCCTCCTCCTTGAGCGTCCCGATCACCGGCGGCAGATCGACCGGAGAAGGGAGATAGGCGACCACCGCGTCGAGAAGGCGGCGGATCCCCTTGTTCTTGGCGGCCGCCCCGCAGAGGACGGGGATGGCGGTGCCTCGGATGCAGGCCTTGCGCAGGGCGGCGATCAGCTCCGCGGCCTCCGGCGTCTTTCCCTGGACGTACTTCTCCAGCAGGGCGTCGTCCTGCTCGCTCGCCTTCTCGATCAGGTGAGCCCGGGCGGCGGCGGCCTCGGCGCGCAGCGCTTCCGGGATTTCCTCGATCCGCTGGTCCGTCCCGCCCGCGACCTCTTCGTAAAAGACCGCCTTCATCTCCATCAGATCGATGATCCCCTTGAAATCCGGACCTGATCCGATCGGGATGACCAGAGGGACCGGGTTGGCCCCCAGGATTTTCTCGATCTCGGCCACCACTCCGGGGAAGTCGGCCCCGACCCGGTCCATCTTGTTGATGAAGGCGATCCGGGGGACCTGGTACTTGTCGGCCTGGCGCCAGACCGCTTCGGACTGGATCTGGACACCGCCCACCGCGCAGAAGAGAGCCACCGTCCCGTCCAGCACCCTGAGGCTGCGCTCCACCTCGGCGGTGAAGTCGACGTGGCCGGGTGTGTCGATGATGTTGATCCGGTAGCCCTTCCAGAAGGTGGTGGTGGCGGCGGAGCAGATGGTGATTCCCCGCTCCTGCTCCTGGATCATCCAATCCATGACCGCCGAGCCTTCGTCCACGTCGCCGATCTTGTGGCTCTTGCCGGTGAAAAAGAGGATCCGTTCGGTGACCGTGGTCTTGCCGGCGTCGATGTGGGCGACCACGCCGATGTTTCTCAGTTTGTCTATGAAAAAGCCGTTCATGTCCTTTATGCCTTTCTCCCCGACCCGTGCCGACGGGTCGGGGAGAGCGGGGAATCATAGTCCCGGGCGGCGGGAATGCAAGCATATTCTTACCTGGCGAGCGCAGTCGGTTGTTGCGTCGCGTCGGGAGGCGCGACGCTACAGACAACCGCTACCTCTTGAACCGGAAGGGAAAAAGCGTAGAATTCAGCCGGGAGGGACTATAAAAATGACTATCGCTGCTCTGGCTCTGGCCGCCCTCGTCCTCGCGGCCGGGGGCACCGCCCCCGCCGCACCGGCTGTCCTCTTCGAGTTTCCCACCGGCATCGATTCGGGAGACTACAACGGAGACGGCTCCGACGATATCGCCGTCTTCAAGCCGAGCGAGGGGAAATGGGCAGTCCGCGATCTGACCCGGGCCTATTTCGGAAACTCGCAGGACCTGCCGGCGTCAGGCGACTTCAACGGCGACGGGACGTCCGAGATCGCCGTTTTCCGCTCGATCGAGGGCCTCTGGTCGATCCGCAACCTCACTCGCATCTACTTCGGCGAGGCCGGGGACAGCGCCGTCCCGGGGGACTACCTGGGCGACGGAACCTGCCGGGTCGGCATCTTCCGCTCCTACACCGGCCTCTGGTCCATTCTCAACTGCACCCGGTCCTACTTCGGCAACTCCTTCGACAAGCCCGCTTGGGGATACGTTGACGGGAAGAAGGTCATGGCCACATTCCGCCCTTCGGCAAACCTCTGGGCTATTCGCGGTCTCACCCGCATCTACTTCGGCGCCACCGGGGACTACCCCGTGGCGGGGGACTACGGCGGCGACAGCTCGCCGGAGGTCGCCATCTTCCGCCCCGCAAACGGCCTCTGGTCCTTCTGGGAGGCGACCCGGATCTATCTCGGGGGGAGCGACGACCTCCCCGTCCCGGCCGACTACGCCGCCAGCGGGAAGGACGATATCTGCATCTTCCGGACCACTAACGGCATGTGGTCGATCCGCAACCGGACCCGGGTCTACTTCGGGACAAGCGGCGACCTGCCGGCGACGAGGTAGGGGATAGAGTTTAGAGGATAGGGGATAGCAGACGAATCCTGGCGCTCGTAGCCGCGGACCTTCAGGTCCGCGGGGTATGACCAGATCAGCAAGAACAAGCTACTATGTTACGTATGCCGTTCGAGCCGTTGAGAAAGCAAACTCAACCAAGGGAAGCATTATGAGACTCCATCTGCTTGCCTTATCAACCGTCATCCTCGCCCTCACCGGCTTGGGCATCCTCCGCTGAGCAGAAAATGCTGTTGATTGCGAGCCTGTGGGAGCGACATTCTTGTCGCGATCAGGCCAACTCGGACTCGGCATATTCAACAGACGATTGAATAGGATGGAATAGGATACAGACGGCCAGCCTGACCCATCTTATTCGATCCTATTCAATCGTCTGTTAAATGTTTTAGCCAAGCCGGCCCGGCTGAATCAAACTACGAATTACGCGAAGTTCACGAATTGGGCTTGGTTGGGCCTGGCATTTTAACCGCGAATCCACGCGAATCTCCGCGAATAGCCCTGCCCTTGATTACTGATCACTTCTTCATTCAGTAACTGTTTGAGGTTCCCTTCCACTTGATGAGGGCAATGGCTGGCCTCTTCTCCGGTTTTTGATCGCCACGTGCGGTGAACCGGCGCCGATCTTTACTCGTCCCTGCCGACTATGTCACCCCGTCAGCATAACGGCGCGGTGGCTGGAGTCGCCGATGTCGCATATCCTCCCTAGTCCCTGGATCAGTCGAAAGCTCCCCCCGAGAGGCAGTTTTGCGCTTCGGCATCAGATCGAACAACTTTTTCCGATCGGAATGAAAGTGTTATAAAAAGGGGCAATAGTTGCCAGGGCATGGATCAAAGCTTCCCGAAGAGACGCAGGGACCGGAAGGAGAGGGCGAGGAGGGCGCGGATGATCTCCGGGTACCAGCTGTAGCGCCCCCGGCTCGTCCGCCACTCCACGAAACAATAGGGCACAGCCATGAGCTTGAGCCAGCGCCAGTAGTTCGTCCGGCGCCAGGCGCGGTCGTAGGCGTCGTAGAGGTCTTCGGCCCGGAAGGAGCGGGCGGCGAGCGCGGAACGGGCCGCCCGGGCGGCGAACTCGCCGGAGGCGATCGCGTAGACCAGCCCCCCGCCGGTCAAGGGATCGACCAGCCCCGCGGCGTCGCCCAGGAGCATAACCCCCTCCCCCGAGAAGCGGCGCGACGACCGAGTAGGGACCAAGCCCGCCTGTCTCCGTATGACCGCCTTCCCCCGGAAACGCGGATGTCTCCTGATGAATTCGTCGAGCTCTCCGACCAGGGGCCTGTTCACGAACCTTTTGATCCGCCCCATTCCGATATTGAGACTGTCCTTTTTAGGGAAGTTCCAGAAGTAGCCGGAATCCCCCCTTCCCTCCCCGAAATAGAGCTCGAAGGCCTCCTCGCTGTTCCCGGGATCGGCGAGCTCACAGACCACCGCGGCCACCATCTCCCGGGGCGAACAGCCAAGTCCGGGGGAGACGCGCGCGCGTGTCAGGGGACCGTCGGCGAAGAGGACGAGGGGGGCGCGGAAGGAGATCTTCTCCCGCCGTTCGAGGTCGAGAGCGGAGACAACGTTGGTCCCGCGCTCGACTTTCGTCACCCGGTGGGAAGTCAGAAGCTCGGCGCCGGCGTCACGGGCGCGAAAGGCTAGATATCGGTCGAAAACACTCCTCCGGACCGAGATGAACTGAGGGCGGGACGTGCGGTATTCCCGTGTCTTCCCCCTACCGACCAGGCGGGTGACGCTGATCTCCTTGTCGACCACCTCGTCGGGGAGTTCGAGTCGCCTCTTCATTGGGTAGGCGAGACCCCCCGCGCAGGCGTTCCTCTCGCCGGGGACGCGGTCCTTTTCCAGGAGGAGGGGATGGATGCCGGCCCGGGCGAGTTCGTAGGCGGCGGTGGCCCCGGCCGGCCCCGCCCCGATGATGATGACCTCTCTGTCTTGGATTGAGCTCATAGATCCGGCCGCCAACAATATTACTGGGAGCAATTATGCAATTGATTTTACTAAAACGTTAATGATATTACATAATTATGAACTGGTCGCCCCTGCAGATGCGAGAAATTTTTCACCTTGAGTTTCTCCGGGAACTCGTCGTCAAAGTCCCTTCCTCTTCCTTTATTCTCAAGGGCGGGAGCAACTTAAGGTTTTTCTTCGGCTCGGACCGTTACTCGGAGGATATGGATCTGGATACCGAAGGCCTTCCGCTCTTCACCCTGCGCGACAAGGTGATGGCTATCCTGCGCTCAAAAACATTCGCCGGACGATTGAGAACGTTAGGGATCGAAGAGCTGGTCCCTCCCGATCTGGCATCGGCCAAACAAACCGAGACGGTCCAGCGCTTCAAAATCCACCTCTTGACCGCCGCGGCGGAGGACCTCTTCACCAAGGTGGAATTTTCCCGAAGAGGCTTCGATTCGCCCGCCGGACCGGAGGCGGTGGACGCGTCGGTCGTTTCCCGCTATCTGATTCCGCCCCTGATTGTCCCCCATTATCTGGCTGAGGCGGCGATCCGCCAGAAAATCCTGGCGCTGGGCGCGCGCGCCCAGCCCCAGGCCCGGGACATCTTCGATCTCTATATCCTCAGTTCCCGGCCGGTTCCCGAGTCGAGTCGCGCAGCTCCCGACGCGGACAGGGGAAAAGCGGCCGCGGCGCGGCAGAGGATTTTCGAAGTCGATTACAACCGATTCCGCGATACCGTAGTCGCGTACCTCGACGCGGACGGCCAGAAACGCTATTCCCAGGCGGGCGTGTGGGACGAAATCCGTCTTACCGCCGCCAGCGTGATCGAGAGGATGGCGGGACTTGAGCGGAACAACAGCGATTGAAGCGATCCACCGCCTGGGCAGACCGGTCTTCTCGACGCGGGAGATCGCCCTGCTGAGAAGGGCGTCGCTTTCCTCCACCAGCCAAGCACTGTCCCGGCTGGCGCAGAAAGCCGTCGTGGAAAGGATCGTCCCGGGGATATGGCATCTGCCGCACGATGCCGCTTTCTCTCCGTTCGCCGTGGTTCCTTTTCTGGCTTTGGGAAACCGGGCCTACATTTCCTTCCTCTCGGCCTTGCACTTGCACGGGATGATCGAACAGATCCCCCAGGTGATCTACGCCGCCACCACCGGCCATGGCCGCATGATCCGCACACCCGTGGGGACATATTCATTGCACAGGATCCATCCCCGCTTTTTCTCCGGTTTCGGCTGGTATGGGCCGCGCCATGATTTCTTGATCGCGGGCCCGGAGAAGGCGTTAGTGGACAGCCTCTACCTGTCCAGCCGGAGGGGGAGAAGATTCGGCTCCTTCCCCGAACTTCGTTTCCCGAAGATCTTCAGCTTCCGCCGGGCTTTCGAATGGGTGTCGAGGATTCCCGACCGGCGAATACGGGGCCACGTCCGCCGGAAGCTGGAGATACTGCGCAGCGAAAGCCGATTGTAAGCTGGCGCCGTCACCTCCACGGAGACGCTCCTCCATCGGCGGCCGTGGAGCCCGCCGGCCCCGCCCCGATGATGATGACGTCCCTGTCCTGGATGATCGGCAGCAGGCGGTCTATTCGGTCAGGCTTGGAATCCACTGGCGCGCGGTGTGCGTTCTAACCCGTGATACCGCGGTATGGTTCTGGATCGGGTCGCATGCTGACTACGATCGTCTGATCAAGCAAATGCGACGGAGATGAAGGGAGGCCAACCAACTCACGCTGGCGATGGGAGTACCCGCGCCGGATGAGTGTCGTTGAGCCAAGAAGAAAAGCTTTGCACATGTATCCCATTTGCGCTACAGTGTGGGCGAAAACGGAGGTGAGCTCATGAGCAAGAGCGCAATGGTTCGAGCACGCGTCGAGCCCGAGCTGAAGCACCATGTCGAGAGCGTGTTTCACCGTTTGGGTTTGAATTCCACCCAGGCCATCACGATGTTCTACCGGCAGGTTGAACTTCGCGACGGGTTGCCCTTTGACGTGGTGATACCTACGGAAACAACCCGACGGACGTTTAACGCAACCGATGCCGGTCGCGATCTTGTTGTCTGCGAGGACGCGGACGACATGTTCGACAAGCTGGGGATCTGATGTATACCCCAGTCTATACCAAGCAGTTCGAGAAGGACGTGAAACGCTGCAAGCGTCGAGGCAAGAATCTTGATAAATTCAAGATTCTTGCCCGAACCCTTCTCCATGGACAGCCGCTGGACCCGATTCATCGGGACCACAAGCTCACAGGCAACTATGTCGGTCGACACGACTGCCATATCGAGTCCGATTGGGTGCTGATCTACAAAATCGCTGCAGACCAATTGATCTTTGAGCGCATGGGTGCCCATTCTGACCTGTTCAAGAAGTGAAAAGGCACAACCATTGCTTCCCGGCGAAGGCTGGAAGCCGCGTCTGAAGCGCACGTTGAGCCGCGAAACGCGGCTCAACGTGACGCTGGAGCCTCGCGGGTCGGGATCAGGCACATCCCGCTGGACAGGCAGAAATCGCAGAATATCGAAGATGTGACGCCGGAGTGAAATAACGGAGCAAGGAGCCGCCAACCAGCGTCGCCCCGGCGTTCGCCGGAAAAACGGATTTGACAGGACTCCATTGATAACGTACGCTATATCGTACGCAATGGAGGCGAGACAATGACAACCATCACCGCGACACAGGCCCGCAAGCTTCTCTACAGCCTTCTGGATGGAGTGGCGACTTCGCATGAACCCGTTCAAATCGCCGGCAAACGGCATTCCGCCGTCCTGATCTCCGAGGAGGACTGGCGCGCCGTCCAGGAGACGCTGTATCTGATGGGCGTTCCCGGCATGAGGGCTTCGATCGTAAAGGGGCTTAAAACTCCAGTCGACAAGTGCGCCAGGGAATTGGACTGGTGAGCTGGACACTCCTCTACACGAGCCAGGCGCGCAAGGACGCCAAGAAACTCGGACGATCCGGGCTGAAGCCCCAGGCGCAGAAGCTGCTGGCGCTTCTTGCCCGGGACCCCTACCAGACGCCGCCGCCCTACGAGAGACTGGTCGGCGACCTGGCCGGCGCGTGCTCCCGTCGGATCAACATTCAGCATCGGCTCGTCTACCAGATCCTTGACGACATCAAGACCGTGAAGATCATCCGTATGTGGACGCACTACGAGTAAGTCGGTTTTTCGGTCTTTCCCCGGCGGCGGCGGGGTCGTATCCTAGTCCCCGTGAAGGCGCTCCGCTTCATGCCCCTCCTGGTCTTCGCGGTTGCCATCGCCACCTACCTCCCCACACTGACCCCGGAGGTGGACTTCATCGACAGCGGGGAACTCGCGGCGGCGGCCTGCACGCTCGGCATCACCCACCCCACCGGCTATCCCCTCTTCACTCTGATCGGCCACTTTTGGGCCAAGCTTCCGATCGCCGACCGGCCGATCGTCAGGCTCAACTTGATGAGTCTTCTTTTTGCCGCCGCCGCCGCTGGGATTTTCACTATTTTTACCAAGCATCTCCTGGACATCATCGCTTCTCTCCAATTCGCCCGCGAAAACGGCGGCAAAATAAAGAGAACTCCCGGACGTAAGATTGACGCCGAAAGGAGAACGGTCCTCTCCAATACCACGGGCACGGCAGAAGCCCTGAAATGGCTGGCGGCGGGGACGGCGGGATTGATACTGGTCTGGACGGCGACCTTCTGGATGACGGCGACCACGCTCGAGGTCTACTCCCTCCACGGCCTCTTCACCGCCTCACTCCTCCTCCTCGCCTTCCGCTACCACGGCGAGAACGATCCGGCCGTCGCCTTTCGCCGAGGCCTCCTCTTCTTCTTCGTCCTCGGCCTGTCCTTCGCCAACCACCTGACCACCGGCCTCCTCCTCCCCCCTTTCCTCGTCCTCTTCTGGGGTAAGTGGCGGAGGGAGAGAACACCGCTCCGGCGGATCGTCCTGATGGCTCTCCCGGCTCTCATCGGCCCCCTCTTCTACCTCTACCTCCCCTGGCGGACGGCGGCCCAGGCGAAAATTATCTGGGGCATGCCGGACACTCCCAAGGCGATCTGGGATTTCCTCACCGTCTCCGACTTCCGCGTCCGCCTCTTCGCCCGCCAGGCGGACGGCGAGCAGTGGTGGAAGTTCCTCATCCGCCTCCCCGGGCGGACCGGCTATGTCTCCATACCCTTGATCGGAGCGGGGATCGCCGTGGCCTGGAAGCAGGCGCGGAGCCACTGCCTGGTCCTCTTCCTCGCCTCACTCCTCCCCGGCATCTACGCCTCCACCTACAACGTCCCGGACAACATCTTCTACTTCAACCCGGGGTTGATCGCTCTCCTCTCCTTCGCCGGCATCGGGGCGTTCCGTGGCGCGTCCTTTCTGGGACGCCGCGGGAGCCCCCTGATCGTGGGCGCGATCCTCCTGCCCCTCGCCTCCCTCCCCGCCTTCTTCTCCAACATCTCCACGGCCGACCGTTCCGGGAACTACTTCGTCCGCGATTTCGTGGAGAACCTCTTCCGCGCGATCAAGCCCAACGCCATCCTCTTCGCTCTCGACAACCACGTCATCCTCCACCCCCTCTACTACTATCAGAACGTGGAGGGCTTTCGCCTGGACGTGATCGTCCTCTCCAACCACGGCCTCCAGAAGGGCTGGTTCGGCCGGCAGCTGAGCTACCTCCATCCCGAGATCTACCGGGCCTCGCAAAAAGAGATCGAGGAGTACCGCGCCTACCTGGAGATGATCGAGTCCGGCCGGGCCCGGGATTACCGCCTCCTCGACGAGAAGTATTACCGGATGCTCGGAGCGATCGTGGCGGCGAACTTCGAAAAGCATCCGATCTACATCACTTCAGAGTTCGATCCCGAGCAGCACCGGGGGTTCCATCCCGGTCTCAAGCGGATGCCGGAAGGGCTGGCCTGGAGGCTCTACCGCGCCGGAGATACGCCGGAGGAGTTCCCCTACCGCGACTTCGCCTACCGCGACCTCCCCTATCCCCACTCCGACGCCGACGCCGCGCGCCACGCTTATCTCTACATGTTCAGGGAGAGGGCGCTCTACGAGGCGAGCCGGGGGAAGACCGACCTGGCCCTCCAATGGCTCGACCAGGCGGCGAAAGTCTTTCCGGGGGAGAAGCTCCTCTCCGATTCCCACAACGGGAGATGGGTGGTGCCCAACCGCTATCGGGAGGTGCTCTCGACGCGGGCCAAGCTGCTCCAGGCGAGGCAAAACAAATTTTAGCCGCGAAAAAGCTCAAAAGGCGCCAAAAAAACCGCGGACCCGAAGGGTCCGCGGCGACGGGGGAAATCCCCCGATCAGGCGGGTTGAATAAAAACCGGGCCGCGGCCCGGTTTTTATACTTCCAGTAGCTCCTTCTCCTTCTTCCCCAGGCAGCTCTCGATCTCGCCGATGTACTCGTCGGTCTTGTCCTGGATCACCTTGAGGAGGCGGAACTTCTCGTCCTCGGGGACGTCTCCCTTCTTGTGGAGCTCGTCGATCTGGTGGTTGGCGTCGCGGCGGAGGTTGCGCAGGGCCACCCGCCCGTCCTCGGCGACTTTTTTGACCACCTTGGCCAGGTCCTGGCGGCGCTCCTCGCTCATCTCCGGGATGGGGATGCGGATGATCTTCCCGTCGTTGATCGGGTTGAGGCCGATGTTCGCCCGCTGGATCGCCTTCTCCACCTCGGAGAGCGCCGTGGGGTCCCAGGGATGGACGACCAGGAGGCGCGGCTCGGGGGCGTTGATCCCGGCCAGGTCGCGCAGCCTGGTCTTGGTCCCGTAGTAGTCGACCATGATGTTCTCGACCAGGGCCGGCGAGGCCTTGCCGGTGCGGATGGCGGAGAACTCGGTCTCCACGAGCTCCACCGACTTCATCATCTTGAGTTCCAGTTCGTCGAGGATTGCGTCTGCAGTCATAGTTCCCTCCTCGCCCTCTTATGCCACAAAGGCACGAAGGCACAAAGGAAGTTGATGGGGAAGGTTGGTTTCTTGGTGCCTTGGTACCTTAGTGGCAATGCTCAAGCCGAGACGATGGTGCCGAGTTTCTCGCCCCGAACCGCGCGGCGCAGGGCGTGCTCGGCCCAGAAGTCGAAGACCAGGAGCGGGACATTGTTCTCCTTGGCCAGGCCGATGGCCGAGAAGTCCATGATCTTGAGCCCCCGCTGGATCGCTTCGTCGTAGGTGATGGCGTCGAACTTCTTGGCCGAGGGATCCTTGACCGGGTCGGCGGTGTAGACCCCGTCCACCTTGGTCGCCTTGAGGACCGCGTCGGCCCGGATATCGCAGGCGCGCAGAACCGCCGCGGTGTCGGTGGAGACAAAGGGGTTGCCGGTGCCGCCGGAGAAGATCGCCACCTCTCCCCGCGAAAGCGCTTCCCGGGCGCGGCCGGGATGGTAGGGCTCGGCGATGGCGCCGACGTCAACGCAGGAGAAGAGGCGGGCGGCGAGGCCGGCCTTGAGGAGGGCCTCGCGCAGGGCCAGGCCGTTGATCACGGTGGCGAGCATCCCCATCTGGTCGGCGACCGTCCGTTCGAGGCCCAGGAGGCTCGCGGTCGCCCCGCGGACGATGTTCCCGCCGCCCCCGACGATCCCCACCGCGGCGCCGGCGTCGACCGCTTCCTTGACGTTGCGGGCGACGAAATCAAGGGCGGCGAGATCGAAGATCTCCCCGCCCTTTTTACCCAGGGTCTCGCCGCTGAGCTTGATGATCACTCTCTTATACTTCGGAGAAGTCTTAGCCATAGCTATCGGGGCGGGACGCCCCTCCCACAGTTACGCCTTCGTTCGCTCCCAGGTCTTATCCGTGGGAGCGGCGTCCTCCGCCTGCCCTGATCGATCGGGGCCACGAGCCCTGCCGGCCTGGATCGGGGCAGGAATGCCCCTCCCACAGGATCAAACGATCGACGACGCCTGAGCAGCAACCCCTCGTAACCTTTAGTAACCCCTAGCAACCCGTAGTAACCTTTTTCTACTCCCCCAGTCTCCACCGAATGAATCCCTTGACCGCGATCGCGGGGTTCTTCTTCTTCAAATAATCATCGACGCTCATCTTGGGGTCGCGGATGTAGGGCTGACCCATCAGGCAGAGCTCGGCCATCCGGGACCGCCACTTCCCTTCCACCACCTTCTCCCGGATCTTCTCCGGCTTGTCCGCCGCCTGCTGGCGGAAGATCGCCTTCTCCCGCTCCGCCACCGCGGCGGGGATCTCGGACTCGATCACGAAATCGGGGTTGGAGACCGCCACCTGCATGGCGATCTCCCGGGCGGCCTCGAGATCGGGATGGGTGAGCTCGACCAGGACCGCCAGGCGCTGGTTGTGGTGGAGATAACCGCCGATGTAGTTGTCGCGGGTCCAGGAGATGGCCCGGCGGAAGGCGACCTTCTCTCCGGTCTTGCCGGAGACCAGGGCCACCTTCTCCACGATCTCCGGGTGGTCCTTGGCGGCTTCCCCTCCCTGGAATATCGCCTCGACCAGGCATTCGGCCAAACCCTGGAAGTCGGCCGTGCGGGAGACAAAGTCGGTCTCCGAGTTCAGCTCCACCATGGCGGCTTTTTTGCCGTCCGGGGAGACCTTGATCCGGAGCGCCCCTTCCTTGGCGGCGCGCGCCTCCCGGGTGGCGGCGCGGGCCAGCCCCTCCGCCCGGAGAAGGTCGATCGACTTCTCGAAATCCCCCCCGGTCTTGGCCAGGGCCTGCTTGCAGTTGAGGATCCCGGCCCCGGTTTTTTCCCTCAGTTCCTTGACGGTTTTGGAATCAACCTTCATTCGGCTTTTCTCCCTCCACGCGCTTGCGGCGCGGCGTCTTGCCCGGGACCTCGGGGACCGGCGCCTTCACCGCCTCTACCGGATCCGGAATGATCGTCACTTCTTTCGTTTCGGTTGGCGGAGGCGGCGTCTCCTTCTTCTCCGCGGGAGCCTTGGTTCCCCGGCGCGCCGTCCCCTGGGCCACCGCCTGTTCGATCAGGGACATGACGAGCTTGGTGGAGCGGATGCCGTCGTCATTCGCCGGGATGGGGTAATCGACCAGGGTGGGGTCGGCGTTGGTGTCCACCACCGCCACCACCGGAATGCCGATCCGGCGGGCCTCGCGAACCGCGTTCGCCTCCCGCATGATGTCGACTACGATCAACAGCCCGGGGAGATGCTCCATCTTGCGGATGCCGTCCAGATTGCGGTGGAGCTTGGTCTCCTCGCGGCGAAGCTGGGCCAGCTCCTTCTTCGAGCGCCCGGCCGAACCCTCGGGGGAGAGCATTTTTTCCAGCTCCTCCAGGCGGCGCATGGAGGAACGGATGGTGGAGAAATTGGTCAGCGTTCCGCCCAGCCAGCGGTCGATCACGTAGTGCATCTTGATCCGCTGGGCGGTCTCTTTGATCATCTCCCGGCACTGTTTTTTGGTGCCGACCAGAAGAACGTCGCGGCCGGACTTGACCTGCGCCTCGATAAAATCCAGCGCGACAGCGAGCGCGCGGGCGGTCTTGCGAAGATCGATGATATGGACACCGTTGCGGGCTTCGAAGATGTATTCCTCCATCTTGGGGTTCCAGCGCTTGGTCTGGTGCCCGAAATGCACCCCGGCGTTGAGCAGATCCTGAATGTTGGCCTGAATCACATTTCCTCCTTTAATAATTTTCCTCGAAAATATTTTCTGATTGCGGAAACACAGTTGACCTTGAAGGGCAAGCGGCTAACTATACCAAAGCCTCCCCGGCGGGCAAGGGAAATCTGGTCGATGGGAGAGGGTTAGGAAGTGGGTTTGGTCGATGGGAAAGGGTCAGGTGAGGCCGCCCGGTCGCATTCCAGAAGCATCTTTTCCAGCCGCAACGCCGTTTCCGTCCTCTTCTCCCCGTCCGTATCCGGCGGGACCAGGAGCGGCGGACCGAAGACCATCCGTATCCGCCCGAGGGGCAAGGGGATCCGCATCCGGTCCCAGGTCCTCGAGAAGACCGCCTGCCGCGTAGAAGAGGCGGAGGCCGGGACGATCGGCGCCCCGGTCAGGGCGGCCAGCGTGACGATCCCGGGCTGGGCCCGGTAGCGGGGGCCTTGGGGGCCGTCGGGCGTGACGGCGGCGTTCCAGCCGTCTTTGACCGCCCGGGCCAGGCTCAAAAAGGCCGCCTGACCGCCCCGGTTGGTCGAGCCCCGGACCGGCAAGAAGCCGAACCGGGAGATGAACTCGCTGACCAGCGAGCCGTCCCGGGAGCGGCTCACGATCACCGCGATCCGGTTCTTATGGAAATGGGCGGTGTAGACGTAGGGCATGAGGAAAAAGCGGTTGTGCCAGAAGGCGAAGATCATGGGCCGGCTCGCCCGGAGGTTCTCCCAGACGAAGGAATCGCCTTCAAAGGACCAGCGGGAGGTCGCCCCGACCAGGCGGACGAAGCCGGCGGCGAGCGTGGCGAAGAGGCGGGTGGACCCGGGGGTGAGGATCTTTTTAGCCTTCACGGGGAGAGGCGAGCGTGCCGCGATTTCAGATTTGAGATCTCAGATTTCAGACTCCCGACCGGCGATCTCAGATTTGAGATCGCAAATTTGAGATCTCGGATTTTAGGTTCGAATATGCACTCGCCCGCGGCCAGCAACCTCTAAGCCCGATGGATATAATCCACCGGGCTTAAAGATTGAACTGCATATCATAGAGCCGCTTGTAGGGACCGCCCTGGGCGAGAAGGTCATCGTGCTTCCCCTCCTGGATGATCTTCCGGTCGTCCAAGACAATGATCCGGTCGGCGTGGCGGATGGTGGAGAGGCGGTGGGCGATCACGAAGACCGTGCGGTGGGACATCAGACGGTTCAGGGCGTCCTGAACCAGCGACTCCGACTCGGCGTCCAGGGCCGAGGTCGCCTCGTCCAGGATGAGAATCGGCGAGTCCTTCAGGATGGCGCGGGCCAGGGCGATCCGCTGGCGCTCCCCGCCGGAGATGGTGTAGCCGCGCTCCCCGATCACGGTGTCGAAACCGTGGGGAAGGGCCGAGATGAACTCGTAGGCGTTGGCGGTGCGGGCGGCCTCGATGATCTTTTCCCGGGGCGTCTCCTTCTTCCCGTAGGCGATGTTGCGGGCCACGGTGTCGTTGAAGAGCAGGATCTCCTGGGTGACGATCCCGATCTGGTCCCGAAGGGATTTCAGGGTGACCTCCTGGACGTCGATCCCGTCGATCTCGATCCTCCCCGCGGTGGGGTCGTAGAAGCGGGGGATCATGTTGACCAGCGTGGATTTGCCCGCCCCGCTCGCGCCCACAACGGCGATGATCTCGCAGCGGCGGGCCTCCAGGTTGATCCCCTCCAGCACCGGCTCCTTGCCGTTGTAACTGAAGCCGACGTCGATGAAGCGGACCGACCGGGTGATGGGCGGAAGAACGCGGGCGTTCGCTTTCTCCACCACCGTCGTCTCCATCTTCAGAATCTCGTCCATCCGTTCGATCGCCGCCGTGGAGCGCTGGATCTTGTTGTTGGCCCGGCCGATCAGCTTGATCGGGCGGGGGATGGCGGCGAGGCTGGCGAGGTAGATGATGAAGATGCCGCCGTCCACCCGGCCCTGGAGGAGGGCTTTGCCCATCACCAGGACCACGCAGGCCGTGACCAGGACCACCACCAGCTCGGTGACCGGGGAGATCAGGGCGTCCCGGCGGGCCATGGACATCATCAGGCGGTAGAAGCGGTTGTTGTGATGGTTGAAGCGTTTCTTCTCGTACTCTTCCATGGAGAAAGCCTTGACCACCCGCACGCCGGTGATCGTCTCCTGGAGCATGGAGTTCAGGTCGGCGATCCGCTCCTGGGAGTGGGCGGACAGCTTCCGGATCTTGTTCCCGATCACGATGATCGGGGGCATGACCAGGAAAAAGAGGCCGAAGACGATCAGGGTGAGCTTCCAGTCGATGATCACCGGGATGATGACGAAGCCGACGATGTCGAAAACGGAGCGCAGCAGCATCTCGAAACCTTCGGAGACGCCGTTGTGGAGCTGCTCGGCGTCGAAGGTGATCCGGGACATCAGCTCGCCGGTCCGTTGCCCGGTGAAATAGTCGACGGAGAGGGTCTGCATGTGCTCATAGAGGCGGGAGCGGGCGGCGCGGACCACGCTGTTCCCGATGAACTGAAGGGTGATGTCGCTCATGTACATGAAGATCCCGCGCAGGGTGTAGATCACGACTATGAAGCTGAGGAGGTAGTAGAGAAGGCGCTGGTTGGGCAGGCCGTTGATCCAGTTGGCGAAAGCGTCGATCCGGCCCTGCAGCGAGGGGGCGAGGGGGATCGAGATCTGGGGGTTGAAGGGGTCGCCCTGGGCGATCTTCGACCAGAACGGCATCACCGAGAGAAGGCTGACCGGCTGGATCACGGAGATGAGCAGGGAGAGGGCGACCGCGAACGCGAGGAAGAGCCAGTAGGCCCTCAGGACCTTCAGGATTTTGAGATATGATTTCACTCTGTCATTCCCGGCCGGGCGCCGGATGCGCTGGAGCCGGAGAGGAAAGGGCCGACAGGATCGACCGGGCCGCCCGCTCGCTCGCCCCCGGAGGCCCCAGCTTATCCCGCACCGCGGCCAGGCGGGACACCATCGCCTTTCTCAGCTGCGGATTTCCCAGGATGGTGACCGACCGACGGGCGATTCTCCCCGGACGGGCGTCGAACTGGACGTACTCGGGGACGATCTTCTTTCCATAGACCACGTTGGCCAGACCGACATAGGGAATGGTAATCAAAAATCGGGCGATCAGCCAGCTGAAAAATGCCAGGCGGTAGACGATGATC
>CAZKCI010000059.1:0-2230 GCA_964551475.1 uncultured bacterium
CCGGAACGTCACGCGGGTATATTTCGGGAGTTCCGCGGACCTCCCCGTTCCGGCGAGGTACACGGGGATGCTGATCGACGAGATGGGGGCCTTCCGTCCTTCGAGCGGCCTCTGGTCGATCCGGGGGCTGACGCGGCTCTACTTCGGGACGTCCGGAGACGTGCCGGCGACGAGGTAGTTGTGTAGGCCCGTTCTCCGCCTTCGCGCTATCGCGCTTCGGCGGACAAGTGTGAACGGGCGGACGGGACCCCTCCTGCCGGTTCGCACTTGTCCGCCGCAGCCTGCAGGGCGGAGGCGGAGAACCGGCCTACAGGGATTCGCAGCCGCGGCCCCCACTAAAGGGCGCGGCAAGCTTTTAAACCCGCATTTTCACGCCTCCAATATATGTAAAAGTATAAAAAATTATGTTGCTTTTTGCGCCTTTTTGGCTATATTCAGGCAGTTGGGCCTCGTTTCCGCGCCGGTGTTTGTCAAGTAATTGTTTTCTCGTCGGGACTTGGTTCCAGCGCGTGGCTTCCGTATCTGGGCCCCGGTAGGAAATGGGCATGATTGGATCAACGAAAAGATATGTAATTTTTGTCACGGGGGGGCTTCTCCTCGCCGTTCTCGCCTTCGCCTGCCCCGTCCGGGCGGACACCATCTGGTCGCTTGATTTCCAGTCCTATTATCCCCCCGCTATCCAGCAGGCGACCAATGGGATCTGGTTCGTTCAGACCCAGGCGGGTTATACCCTTTTCTCCACCTTCACCGGCGGCAACCCGGTGAGCAACTGCTACGTCGGGCGGAACTGCTCCGCGGTGCAGGTCTGGGCGTCCCAGACGATCAACCTGGCCGGGTACAAAACGATCACCATCGCCACCGATATTTCGGAAACCGGGAACATGGCGGCGACGGATTCTCTGCGTGGTTACTATTCGCTGGACGGTTTCTCCAATCAGACGTGGCTGAACCAGGTGAATGATCTGCCCGCCAACGAAACCTGGTACAACCAGCAGACCGCCATCGCCAACGGAACCACCCTGCGCGTATCTTACCGGCTGTACGTCAACAATGCGAACAGGTATTGGCGCTTCGACAATATCCTGGTTTCCGGCGTGCGGGTCACCCCGACCCCCTCGCCTTCAGCCTCGCCGACTGTCACTCCTTCCCGTACGCCGACCGCCACGCCCACTCGCTCGCCCACGCCTTCCCCCTCGCCGACCGCTACTCCCCTCCGCACGCCTACGCCCACGCCTTCCCCGTCACCGACCGCCACTCCCATCCGCACACCGACGCCCACGCCTTCCCCGTCACCGACCGCCACGCCTATTCGCACCCCGACCCCCTCGCCGACCGCCGTCCGCACGCCGACCCCGAGCGCAACGCCGACCGCCACGGCCACGCCAATTGGTTGCACGGCGGGCTATATCTTCACAACCCAGACGACAACGTTGGGCGACCACGATGCCCGATATGAACTGGGCACGAAATTCAAAGCCACCGTTGACGGCAGCATCACCAAGGTGAGGATATACGCTTCTTCCACCCTGGAAGGCGGGAACCATACGGTCCGCATCTGGCAGGTATCACCCAGCAGCGTTATTTGGGGTCCGCAGACATGGAATTTCAGTTCGGGGTCAACGGGCTGGAAAGAGTACACGATGCCTTCGGCCGCTTCGATCAGCGCCAATACCGACTACATCGTGAGCGTTTCCAACAGCACCGACATGTATTATGCCGCCAATGACGAGGGATTTGCCTCGCCGATCAATAACGGCAACTGGGTGACCTATACGGGGAGTGGGCTGTACAGCACGACACTTGGCTCCATGCCAGCCTCACTGTACCTGCACAGCAATTACTTCCGGGACGTCTATTTTACCTGCCCTGGTCCTACCCCCACCCCTTCTCGGACCGCCACCCCCTCGCCGTCGCCGAGCGCGACCGCCACTCCCCCGCCCACCATAACGCCGTCCCCGTCTCCGCAAGGTTTCAAGACGCCCTCGCCTTCCCCGACCGCTTCCGCGACCCCGTTGGGCTACAAGACTCCGCCGCCGTCCCCGACCGCTTCTTCTTCCCCGACCGCTCCTCCGTCCCCCTCTCCCACGTCCTCGATCACGCCTCCGCCGGCGCCGACCTCGACGCCGACCCCCTGGCAGGTCTTCGGGATCCCCTCGGGCTACTCCGAGTTCCTCATCCCCGGCTCGGAGGAGCAGATGTGGTCGGTCTACACCAACAACCAGATCACCAA
>CAZKCI010000060.1:0-4672 GCA_964551475.1 uncultured bacterium
GATTCCGGGCAACTACTTTGAAGCCGGCGAGCGTCTCTTCGGCATCTACCGCAGCTGTTCCGGCCAGTGGGCTATCCGCGATACGACTCGGATCTACTTCGGTAACTGCTTCGACTACCCTCGACCGGGAGATTTCAACGGCGATGGGGCGGACGACTTCGGTATCTTCCGCGACTCAACGGGAATGTGGTCAGTCCGGAATTTGACGAGGGTATACTTCGGAGGAACGGGAGACATTCCGGTTACGCGATAACAATAGGCTGGATGGGAAGGAAGGGCGGTTCTCTCAGGAACGGGGGAACCGCCCTTTGTCTAGGAACCGGGGGTGTCGGAAGTCAAGCCGGCGGGAGATCGTCGGTTATACGAAAGCCTGGGAGGTTGTTTTATGACGGAAAGCCCGAAATAACCCCGGAAGGACGTGAATTATGGCAACCCCCAGTCCCCGCCAGATCGCCTCTCCTGGACCCACCAGGAAGCGGGAAAGGGTATCCGGGAGTCGTCCCGGGTCTCTCGCCAGCTGCCCCCTCACCTCCTCCGTAGCCTCCGATACTCCTCCTCCCACCGCTGCCTAACCCATCCAATATCGACCGCAGATCCACACCGCCTGCAGGAACCAACGCGGCGCACTCCTGACAGACCGGCTTACTCCCCTCAAAGACAGAGAATCCTAAAGGCTGATTCGCGTCTGGGTCTCTGGGCTGGATTGGAGCGACGCCTATACCCATGACGACGAAGCCAGGGATTGCACAACAAACGGCCCAACACTATCTCTGGGGTTTCCAGGTGGGATGCTTCTTTTCGAGACAAATCTGCTTGACCAAACCCGCAGAGTCGGAAAGAATACTTCATGTTGCATTAATACCGATCAAGCGGGGTAGCGTTACAACAGATCTTGGAAGCCCAATTGCGCAAGGCGCAGCATGATTAGGCCAGGCTCATTTCTATCCACAATGATGAATACGAATATCCACTCGTCTAAGTGGCTATTACTAATGGTAGCTGTAGCGTCAGCATATTGCATACTTTTTTCAATCAATCAGATCAATATGCATTCAATGGGGCTATCGCAATCAAGCGTTGAAGTCTGAGGTGGTTTTGATGGTTTCTCTTTGGGAGACAGGGAGATACAGCGTTCTCCATGTCTCATCCGGTAAGGAAACAACGGGAAGCCAATCTCAAAGAAAATTCGTCTGGGAGTGACGCTCGGGGAGTTCTGCTTTTTATCCCGCATCGCCCAAAATGGTTAACTTGGGCGGCTGCGGGATTTTTCTGTTCAGGGACAATACTCTTTATCGTCGAGGGGTCGAGTTGGTGGATGGGGGGCTGTGACCGGTGAATATGAACGGGCAGTTGTTACTCATGCGAAACACATGGTTGCCATAGTGTAACTTTTCGGGGATTAAGAGCGGCCATTGATGGATTCCGGGAATAGCTCAATGGCAAGCGGTCCAGCAGGTTGTGGCTATGCTGGATTGGCGCGTGACTTGGCATGAGGATTGCTCATCACTGCTGGAAAAGAGCCGGATCACGATGTGTGCGTCGCCGTTTCATGAGTTTGGTCATTTGGCTGGCGCAAATAGATTTCCTCGGATTTGACCTTGACGATACGCGGGGGAATAAGACAGAGTAGCCGTTCACATGGTGGCAAGGCTTATGCAGAACATCGCCTTCTCAAATCATCTCGCATTCACAGCCTGGCTTCATCCCAACGTCGGGCTTTTGCTTGGCGAGAGGCGACTGTAGCCGGCGGCGAAGATCCGATATGCAATCCTGATCCATCCTGATCCAGAACATTGATGCCAATGACAAACATGACACCAACAGAAGGAGCGCGGAAGACATGAGGAGGATGCCAGGTATAGCAGCGGTGGTCCTGTGCGTAGGAATCATCGCAGCACCCGCGTTTGCCCAAACACTCGGTCTCAACTATTCGACCTACTTGGGAGGAAGATACGTCGATGGGTATGAGGAAGCTCCGCCGGCAATCGCCATCTCTTCCTACAATCATGCATACATCACCGGGTTAACCGAATCGAACAACTTCATCACGTGCCACGCCTACCAGCCCGCGCTACAAGGGGGCAGCGACGGGTTTGTAGCCAGATATTCCACGGTCGGTGATGTCGTTTATTCATCGTATCTCGGGGGAACCGGCTATGATCGGGGATCGTCTGTGTGCGTGGATTCGGCGGGGCAGTTCTACGTGCTGGGCATCACGGACTCCACGGATTTCCCCATCAGCCATCAATATCAATCCTTCAATGCCGGAGAATATGATTGCTTCGTGGCGAAATTCTCTTCGTCCGGAAGCACATTGCTCTATGCCACCTACCTCGGAGGCGCGTCGGCTGAAGCCGGTAGACCGACGATTCGGGTGGATTCCCTGGAGAGGGCCTATCTGGTCGGGTGGACGGATTCGACGGATTTTCCCACGGTAGCCGCATACCAGCCGACCCAAAGCGGCGACGGTGATAACTTCGTCGCCGTCCTCTCCTCCTCGGGTGAAGATTTGGTTTACTCAACTTATCTTGGAGGGAGTAACGCCGAATCCAATAGTCCTTCGCTCGCCCTCGGTTCGAACAATGAGGTTTTTGTCGCGGGATCGACCGAATCCTCGAATTTCCCCATCCGGAACCAGTATCAGGCATCCCTAGTAGGTAGTCAGGACTTCTTCGTCTCCCGTTTCTCCTCTGATGGCTCCACGCTGCTCTATTCGACCTACTTCGGGGGGAATGGCACGGAGACAGGGATGGGCATTGCTCTCGATGACAACGCCCAAGCCTACGTGTGCGGATACAGCGATTCCACCGATGTGCCCACGGCCGGGCCCTACCAGTCCAGCAATCGCGGCAGTACAGATTCAATTGTTTTCAGGCTTTCCTCGGCGGGCAACACGCTCCAGTTCTCGACATATTTGGGCGGGGGGGGCAGCGACCTCGCCTCCGCCATCTGCCTCGGCTCTGACAACGAACCTTACATAACCGGGTCGACGGGGTCGGACAATTTCCCCACGCGGAGAGCTTACCAGGCTTCCCGGGCGGGGAGCGCTGACGCATTCCTTGTACGCTTCCTGTCTTCCGGGACTTCGCTCGTCTACTCGACCTACCTGGGAGGGGGGTATGGCGATTACAGCACCGCTCTGGCTCTGGACGAGTATGCCAGAACCTACGTAGCCGGATTCACCACCTCCACCGATTTTCCCGTTGCTAACCCATGGCAGTCCTCATGCAACGGGGATTACGATGTTTTCGTCGCCTCTTTCAGTTACACTACGCCGACACCCCCGACCACGCCCACTCCTTCCACGACGCCGAGCCGAACCCCGACGCCAAGACCGACAAGCACGCCTACGCCCAGCCCTTCCGCTCCGCCCAGCCGGACCCCCACGCCCGCCCCGGAGACTCCAACACCGCTCCGGACTCCGACAACGACGCCGACGCCCCTGCGGACGCCGACGCCGGTGCGGACCCCGACTCCTGTGGGTCCCCGTACTCCGACTCCGGTGCCGACGCCGTGGCAGATCGGCTGTCTCGAAGGGTGGACGGAGGTCGAATTTCTGAACGAAGGGTTCTCGACCTGGCCGCCCACAGGCTGGACGATCCAAACCGAGGGCATGAGCGTCTGCGCGTGGCAGTCCGGGGCGGTGGCGGGGAACCCCAACAACACGGGGGGGACCGGCAACTTTGCCGACGCGAACCGCGCCTACTGCGCGGGGGCGCTCCAGACCAACCTGATCACACCCGAGCGCGACCTGAGCCTGGCCGAGAACCCGTGGGTGGAGTTCAAGAGCGATGTCTATATCACCGGAGCGGCAAGTTGTGAGGTCTGGACGCTTGTCGACGGAACCGATTGGACATTTCTGACCCAGATTATGTCTTCGCAGAGAGGTCCACGGACTTACACGCTGCCCCTCCACGGCGCCGGCTTCGAGTCTGATGTCAAAGTAGTCTTCAAATATTTGGCCTTTGGTGCCGACATGTGGTGGCAGATGGACGATGTGAAGGTCTTCGGCTGTGTCCGGTCCACTCCCCCCACGCCGCCCCCGGCGCCTTCGCCCTCCCCCACACCCACCTGCGGGCCGAGCATCGTACCCGAGCGCGGTGTTATCCAATCAGGGGATTACAACGGCGACGGTGCCGACGACATCGGCATCTTCCGTCCTTCGGCGGGCCTCTGGTCTATCCGGAATATCACGCGGCTGAACTTCGGCGGAGCATCCGACCAGCCCGGGCCAGGGGACTACGACGGCGACGGGACGGCGGAGATCGCCATCTACCGGGCTTCCACGGGCCTCTGGTCAATCTCCGGAGTGACCCGCGCCTACTTCGGGGGAGCGGAGGACCGCGCCGTCCCGGCCGACTACAACGGGGACGGAACGGCCGACCTCGGGATCTTCCGCGAGAACGGGGGGATGTGGTCCATCCGCTCCTTCACCCGCTTCTACTTCGGGGCGACGGGCGACTGGCCGATCCCGGGCGACTACGACAATAACGGGACGGCGGAAGCGGGTCTCTACCGAGTCTCCTCCGGCCAGTGGATGATCCAGAACACCACCCGCTTCTACTTCGGCGGCGCTACCGACTGGCCGATTCCGGGCAACTACTTTGAAGCCGGCGAGCGTCTCTTCGGCATCTACCGCAGCTGTTCCGGCCAGTGGGCTATCCGCGATACG
>CAZKCI010000061.1:0-5494 GCA_964551475.1 uncultured bacterium
CGACCGTTGTAGTCTGGACTTTATCAATGACTGTCATTGCGAGCGAAGCGAAGCAATCTCTTGCTGCCCACGGGGTTGAGATTGCTTCGTCGCTTCGCTCCTCGCAATGACATGTCTATATTATTATGGACTGACTTATAACTACGAATTACGCGAATTTCGCGAATTTTTGGCTTGGTTTGAACTTACTGCTTACCGTGAATTTGCGTGAATGGGCACTGCGCTTGCAACACGATTTTGTGGGAGCGACATTCTTGTCGCGATCCAGGGCGGCTTGATTCTGCGCTTTAACCGCAAATCTTCACTAATGACCAGTCGAGCAATATTTTCTGATTACTGATCACTTCTTTTTAGCACTGTTATCTTCCCCCCTCCCAGCCACTCCTCCCCTGCGGTGACGTAGTTCTCGCCGATGTAGGACTGTACCTCGGGCGAGAACGAATACCAGGCGTTGTCACGGATGACCACCGCCGGACGGTTTTCCTTAAGTGCCCGGAGAAGCATCTCCCCCTTTTCCTCCTCGGAGAGCATCAAAAGAATCTCGTGATGGAGAAATCCGTAATAATACGCCGGGAAATGGAAGACCCCCAGCCCCGTCCATCCGTCAAAAACCCGCTCGTTTTCAAATTCCGACCGTTGAACCGTTGAACCGTTGAACCGTTGAACCTGAATATGGTGGACCGTCCGCAACGAGCGAAGGAAGGTCTCGTTGGTGAAATGGCGGTAACTTAGCATGAGGTTGAAGGAGCGGGGGACGAGAGCGGCGAGAAGACAGGCGATGAGAAGGAAGGCGGAGAATCGGACGCGAGGCAGCGAGGCAATGATCCAGGCCAATCCTCCCGCCGCCAAACCGACGACCGCCCAGAAGGGTCCGTTTTCCAGTGTGATGGGATAACGGTAGCCGGCCAGGAAAACCATCCCCCCCTGAAGGAGAAAAGGCAGGAGCAGGAGCGCCCCCGACAAGGCTCTAATACGCCCGCATTGCGCCGGCAGCCAGGAGAGGAAGCACAGGAGAGCGGATGATCCCAGGATCGCCGCAAAGGGCATCAGCATGGCGTAATACTGGGCATAGACGACCGGGCTGACCAGGGCCCCCAACGCTCCGCCGATCAGAGGACCGGCGACAAGGATAAATCGCCGGTCCCGGCCGAACTCACGGAAAGCGAGGACCAGCCCCGCCCCCGCCCAGACGACGAGAAAAGGATCGAAGAGGGCGACCGGCGCGAGAAAGAGGAGAGGCGAGAACGAATGCTTCCAGGAGAAGTGGAGGAGATAATTCTCCCGGACGAGCCCGTCCAGGACCCCGAGCTTCTGGAAATAGAGGTGGTAAGCCAGGAGCGGCAGGAGAAAAGACGCCGCGAAAGCGCCCCCGCCGGTCCATTTGGTCCATCCCGTCCATTTAGTCCATCTCGTCCATTGTCCGCCCCGCGCCGGGAGGAAGAGCATGGCCGCCGCCAGGCCCATGATCGGAAAGACCGCTTTCTGTGTGCAGAGGAAGGCGAGAGAGAAGGAGAGACCCGCCCCCGCCCATCTCCAGGGACCCCGTCCGGGGGGGCGCAGGAGACAGAGGAGGCCCAGGACAAGAAGGAGCGCCGCCGGGACATCCGGTCGGATCTCCAGCGTCTTGGAGAGAAAGACGAAGTCGAGTCCCAGCCAGGCCGCGGCCAGGCCGGCGAGGCCGGGCGGGGCGAAGGAACGGGCGGCGAAGGCCGTGGCGATGAGAATGGCCGCGGTCAGGACGAGGATGAGGGCGCGGGCGGAGAAGATAGTTCCCGCCCCGGGCGAGGCGGAGAGGAGGGGGAGGAGGAGGTAGTGGAGGAGATGGTTGTGGTGCTCGAAGAAATCCTGATGGGGGATCCAACCGCGGGAGATGAGAAATGACGCCTGCAGGTGCTCAAGCTCATCCGGGTCGAAGAAGCGGACGGCGAGGAGCTCCGCGCGCAGTGCGAAAGCGGCGGCGATCAGGATGAGGAGGATCGCAGCCGGGAGGAGACGATAACGGCGGGGGGAGGGGGAAAGGAGGGCAGCATTATCCATTTGCTGATCCGATGCTTATGACAGGCACATTGTCGATTAGGTCATTGCGAGCATAGCGAAGCAATCTTTTGGTACGCATGGGGTTGAGGTTGCTTCGTCGCTCCGCTCCTCGCAATGACATGATAGCGCTTTTTCGGGCTATCGGATATTCTATATGGTGTGCGACGGTACATGCAAGATTTCCACGGAAAGGCGCCTCGGATTGCTCTCGCCCTCCTCATCGTCGCCAACCTGGCATTCTCATTCTGGCTTTTCCGAACGCGAGGGAACGGTTTTTTCGCACCCCACGGGGACGAGGTGGCGCGGGCCGCCATCGGCTACAGCCTCCGCCACGGCGGAGGCTTCCCCGAGGGGAGCCTCTTCATGCACTGGAAGCCCCTTCCCGGTCCCTTCCCCCACAAGGTTTGGTGTCCCCTCCAGTTCTATCTGATCGCCGCCGTCTATGCCCTCACCGGCGATCTCCTGCTCTCCCCCTTCTTGGTCAACAGCATTTTTGCCGCCGGTATACTCGTTCTTCTTTTCGCGACGATCGGAAAGGCTGTCCCCGGCTGTCCCTTTCTCGCTTTTGCCGGGGCGGCCGTCTACGCCGCTCTTCCCGCGACTAAGGTTGTGGATGTCTCTGGTCTCGACCAAACGATCGCGAACTTCTTCCTCCTCGCGGGTGTCTGCTTTTGGATGGACGGGGTCGCGGGGGAAAGGAGGTCCAACCTCGATCGCCCGCTCGCAAGCCAGGACTGTGATGGGATCGGCGTCTGCCCCATCCCGAATTCTTCTTCGGGCCCCGCCGCGCTCCGGGCCAGCCTGGATCGGGGCGAGATGCCCCTCCCGCAAGCTCGCTTTCGATCGCCCGCTCGCAAGCCAGGACTGTGGGAGCGGCGTCCCCGCCGCGCTCCGGGCCAGCCTGGATCGGGGCGAGACGCCCCTCCCACAAATTTCGCTTGTCTGTTGGCGGCCGCCGCGGCGTTTCTTTTCGCCAGCGCGACCCGTTTCGAGGGCTGGTTCGGCGTCGCCGTGTTTGGGTCATGGCTTCTCTGGAGGGCGGTCTTCCCGGTATCGTCTCTCCCGCGCCGGCGGCTGATCCCCCCCCTGGTCATCGCGCTGCTTTTCATCGCCGCCTGGTCGGCCTGGCAGCTTGCTCACTTTGGCCGTCTCGAGTATTTCAGCTATCACCGCGCCGAAGCCCTGCTGGGCAGGGACAAGATATATCTGGAGCGTTCCGCTGTTGAGAAGATTCTCTTTTATCCGCGCCTTCTGGTTCGGTCTGCGCCCGTCGTGGCGATCTTCTCTCTTGTCGGTCTGGTCCTCTTTCGCCGCCTTTCGCGGCCCGCCCGCCTGGCGGCGGTTTTCGCCTCCGCCGAGTTTCTTATTCTGACCGCGAGCACATTTTCCGTGGGCGTCCCCCACGGCGTTCAACGCCTCATGGCCACCAACCTGATGCTGTTCCTACCCGTGGCCGTGGCTGGACTGGCGGAGCTCCTGGTCGTCGTTATCAGGAGAAAAGCCGCGCCGGCCGCGGCCGTTCAATGCCTGATCTTCGCCGCTGTCTCCGTCGCGTCCGTCCCGTCGTCCCTTTACAACAGCATCTCCGCCGACATCTTCCGGATCGGCCGGTTTTTGGAACGGGCGGCCGGAGACGGGACGATCGGGGCAGGGGAGCGGGTCTACGTGGAATACACGGGCAAAGAGGCGGGGAGGGAGTGGGACACCCAGAAGATATCGCTCTTCGTCCCGGCTATCGCGACTACACAGCCGGCGTTTCCCTGGAAAGGAGCGGGGGAGCGGATTGCCGCCCGCCTGGAGAAGGACCGGATCGCGCTGGCGGTGGTCTGGTCGGAAGGGGCGCGGGGGCGGTTGCCGGAATTCATGCGGGAGGTGCTGGTGGCGGGGCCGTATGCGGTCTATGGGAAGAAGGTTACGAAGGGTTACTAACGGATTGACGCGGATGAAACATGGGATTGTCGCCGCCGTTCGCGGCGTGCTGCTTGTCGCGGCAACCGTCCTCCTGGCGGAGGGCTTATCCAGCCTCATCCTCTTCCTCTCCGATCTCCGTTCTCCCGCTTCGACGCTCGCCGAGCGGCGGCACACCCGCTATGACCCCGAAATCGGCTGGGTCAACATTCCTCTCCTCCATCTTCCCGACATGTATGGACCCGGCCTCTCTCTGCGGACCGATGGGGACGGCGCGCGCGTCGATCCCGGCCGTTCTTCCTCGCCGCCCGCGGGGGTGCGACGGATCATCTGCTCGGGCGATTCCTTCACACTGGGGTTCGGTGTCGGAGACGACCAGTCCTGGCCGGCGCTGCTCTCCCGCCGGGAGGGGCGCTGGGAGACGGTCAACCTGGGGCAGGGGGGGTATGACCTCGGCCAGTCCTATCTCTGGTTCCGGCGGGCGGGGGAAGGCCGGACCTACGATGTCCACCTTCTGGCGCTGACACCTCCGCTCTTGGAGCGGATGAGATCGGCGGTTTTCCTGGGTTATGGCAAGCCGCGCTTGAACGCGAGGGGAGGGGAGCTTGCCGTCGAGAATGTCCCGGTCCCTCGTGGGGCTTTCTATGTTCCCTGGTTGAACGACCACCGCGCTGCCTTCGCAGGGCTTCGTTCGGTAGCTCTGGTCGGGAAACTGTATCGGTCGGCTTCTTCGGACGGCGGAGCGCTCTTGGACGAAGATGAGGTGAAGGAAACGGTAGCTTTCATTCTCCGGGATCTGTCGGCCCGTGCGCGGCGGCAGGGAGGGACCCTGGCGGTGGCGTTTCTTCCCCTCAAGGAAGCGTACGAGATGCCGTCTCCGGAAGGATGGCATCGTTTCGTCCGGGAGGAGACGGAAAGGCAGGGGCTGGTTTTCTTCGACCTGGTGGAAGAAATGAAGAGACTTCCCCGGGAACGGATCGCGGAGCTTTTTATCCCGGAAGGATCGGTCGCCTATCCCCACGCCGCCGGCCACTATTCCGCGGCCGGAAACGCCTGGGTGGCGGAGGCCCTTCAGGACAAACTTTCGCGTCTCGGATACTGACGCCGTATGGGCCGGCTTGGCTCGGCGCTTTTAACCGCGAATCTACACGAATGGGCTTTGGAACGATGAACGCTTTCTATGCGGTTCTGTGGGAGCGGCGTCTCGCCGCGATCCAGGCCGACCTGGCTGACGATTTTTAACAGACGATTGAATAGGATTGAATAGGATGGTCCCGGCCGGTCTGTTTTATCCTATACAATCCTATTCAATCGTCTGTTGAAATGTTTGGCCGGGCCGCAGATGGGGATGGCCGTGGCCGGCGCGCGAACACCAGGTTCGCCCCTACGACCCGCGTGGCGGGGTCAGGATAACCCGACAGAAGGTCGGGGTCCCACAATCCATAAAGGTTCTCTTCCGTTTCGTGTGGGTTGATTCGCGGATTCGGACGCCCCTTCGGGGCAGTTCATATATTGGCTCCGGATAACGCTAGTCGAAAGGTGAAGATAA
>CAZKCI010000062.1:0-10100 GCA_964551475.1 uncultured bacterium
GGGTGGCGGCCAGGATCGCCGGAATGACCTGGGGGTGGACGTTGGGGAGGAAGAGATGGTCGGTGACGGCGTCGGCCCCGGCCGCGATCCCCGCCGCGAGCGACTCCTCGACCGGGCCGGTCAGCCCCGAGATCAGGATGCTGTATTTTCCCGGGCAGACGGACT
Organism: uncultured bacterium; assembly: GCA_964551475.1. Classification (GTDB taxonomy): domain Bacteria; phylum Auribacterota; class Erginobacteria; order Erginobacterales; family CAZKCI01; genus CAZKCI01. The sequence continues at coordinate 166 of CAZKCI010000062.1, forward strand.
TGGAGTCGAGGACGGTGATCTCGGCCTTCTTGGCCGCGGCGTCGGTGGCAAAGATCCCGGCGGCGATCGAGTTGAATTCGATAAAACCGATGGCGGGGTCCATGTTAAATTTATCCTCCGGAAAAATTCAAGTTTGATCTGGAATCAAATATTTTTCATGTGGGAGCGGCGTCTCGCCTGCCCCGATAATTCTTATACTCAATCGGGGCCGCGATCCGATCTGACATGGATCGGGGCAAGATGCCCCTCCCACACAAAAAACAGCGACCATGAAGTAATCAGTGATCAGTTATCAGTCCAACCGTGAACCGTGAACCTTGAACCTTGAACCTTGAACCTACCCCCCCTATTGATCAGGATGAGATAACCACCCGCTCTTCGTCGACGGAGATCACCTTGCCGGAGATGGAGGCGTGAACGCGGGCCCCCATCGTCTCTCGAGGGAGGTCGCCGATCACGTCGCCGCGCCCGACCCGGGCGCCCTTCTTCACGGTCGGCTGCGCCGCCGCGCCCAGGTGCTGGCGAAGAGGGATGGCCACCCGGGAGACGGAGGCTTCCCGTTCGTCGAGAGGGACGGGGCGGTCGAACTCCTTCAATCCCAGGCGTTCGGTCAGACGGGAGACCGGGACCAGGCTCGCCTCTCTCAAGGGGGAAGGGACGCAGGACGCGCCGGGGGCCGGACGGGACCAGTCCATCTCCTGGAGCTTCCCGGCCACCTGCTTGTTGTAACGCCCGATCGGCAACCCCATCGGGCAGGCGTAGACGCCGCAGAGATCGCAGGCGCAGCAGGCGGGAGCGGCGGAGATCCCGCGGCTTAAAGGGTAGGGGAGACCCAGGGCAAGAGAGCGCATGACCAGATGGGGTTTGAAGTCATGGCCGAGAAGGGAGCGGGGACAGACCAGCGTGCAGTAATCGCACTGGCAGCAGGTCTCCTGGATGGCGCGGAGATCGAAATCCAATGACCGCATCTTGCGGGCGACCACCGGATGGTCGGGAGGGAGGACGATCGCCGCGGAAGTGGTTTTGGTCACCGGCTGATCGAGGCCGGCCACCGTCCCCATCATCGGCCCGCCCAGGATCACGACGAATTCGTCGAGAAGGGGCCCTCCGGCGAGTTCCAGCGCGGTTTTCAGGCTGGTCCCGATCGGGAGGCGGAGGACCTTCGGTTCCCGGACCGCGCCGGTGACGGTGAGATAGCGGGAGACGACCGGCTCGTCCTTGTCCGCCCCGGCGATGTTGAGGAAGGTCTCCACATTGCTCACCACCACGCCCGCTTTCAGGGGGATGGCCCCGGGGGGCACCACCCGGCCGGTGGTCTCGTAGACCAGGACGAACTCGTCCCCGGCGGGGTAGACGCTGTCGAGGAGATGGAGGGAGATCCCCCGGGCCGTCCGGATCTCGCGGGAGAGGGCGGCGACGGCTTCGGCGTATTTCTTCTTGAGGGCGATGATGCCGCGGGAGGCGCCCGTCGCCTTCATCGCGAGCGCCACCCCCCGGACGACCCCGGAGGCATGGGCCGCCATCACCCGCTGGTCGTTGCGCAGGAGGGGTTCGCACTCGGCGCCGTTGGCGACCACGGTGTCCACCCGGGCGGCGATCTTCTTCCAGGTTGGGAAGCCGGCCCCGCCGGCGCCGACCACACCCGCCGCCCAGATTTTTTCAACCAGGCTTTTCTGCGTCATGGATGAACCTGGATTATTCACGAACCGTTCGGTTCGTGAATGATCCAGGTTGATTTGAAGTAAGGTCGTTAGTTTTCCCTGGGACTGTTTCTTGTTCGGTCGTCATCGGGAAGAGCAAATCGCGATTGAGACATGAATGTTGCGCATTACCGTTTAACCCGGCCGGGTCGGTTCCCGAACCGGTCGGGTTAAACGATACGGAAGTAGTCGACCAGAACGCAGCGCCGTTCGCGGGTGAAGTGGGTGGGCTTGGTCAGCCCCTCGCCGGTGGGGCTGGCGATGCTGAAGGAGGTGTAGCCCTGGCCGCCCATCCCCAGACCGGAGTAGCAGGGCCCGTTCTTGACGAAGATCGAGGCGTCGCAGGCCCGCGCCATCTCGCTCAGCTTCTCGACGTTGCGGGAATACATGTACATCGAGTGGCGGAAACCGTGCTCCACCTCCACCGCCCGGCGGATGCCCTCGTCGACGTCCTGGACCCGGACCAGGGGGATGACCGGCATCAGCTGTTCGACCAGGACCAGGGGATGGTCGGGGCCGACCTCGGCCAGGACCAGCTTCACCTCGTCGCCCACCTTCACCCCGATCTCAGCCAGGATGACCTGGGGAGAGCGCCCCACGAACTTCTTGTTGGGAGCGCCCTCCTCGTCTCCCGGGCCGGGGAGCTTGGCGATGATGATCGGGACGAGCTGCTTGATCTGCTCGGCGTTGATCTCGTAGGCGCCGTTCTTGATCATCTCCGCCTTCAGGCGGTCGGCGATCGAGGCGACGGCGAAGATCTCCTTCTCGCAGACGCAGACGATGTTGTTGTCGAAGGAGGCCCCGGCCACGATCAGTCGTCCCGCCCGCTCCAGGTCGGCGGTCTCGTCCACCACCACCGGGGGGTTGCCGGGGCCGGCGGCGATCACCTTCTTCCCGCTCTGCATCGCCGCCTTGACCACGCCCGGGCCGCCGGTGACGACGAGGAGGCGGATCCGCGGGTGCTTCATCAGGGCCTGGGCGGATTCGATCGTCGGGTCCTTGAGTGAGACCAGGAGGTTGGCCGGCCCGCCCGCCTTGACGACGGCCCGGTTCAGGATCTGGATCATCGTCTGGGAGGAGGTCTTCGCGCCCGGGTGGGGAGCGAAGACGACGGCGTTGCCGGCGGAGATCATCCCGATCCCGTTGCAGATGACGGTGGAGGTGCAGTTGGTCGAGGGGATGACGGCCCCGATCAGCCCGTAGGGGGCGCGCTCGACCAGTGTGAAGCCGTGGTCTCCGGTCCAGGCGACCGGCTGGAGGTCCTCCAGTCCGGGTGTCTTGTCGGAGACCAAACAGTTTTTCTGGATCTTGTCCGCCACCTTTCCCATCCCGGTCTCCTGGACGGCCAGGCGGGACATGGCTTCGGCGTTCTCCCGGCCGGCGAGCCTGATGGCGGCGATGATCTCCCCGCGCTTGCTGAGGCTCGTCTCCATCAGGGCTTTCTGGGCCCGTCCGGCGGCGGAAACGGCTTCTTCGAGGTCGGTGAAGATCCCGTCGCCCGGATTGACGGCGGGGACGGGGGAGGGGGCGGAAGCGGAGGCGGCAGGGAGCTGGCCTTCCTTGCCCAGACGCTCGACCACCGTCTGGACAATGGCGCGGATTTGGCTTTCGTTGATCTCCATGATTTTTTCCTTCGGGAAAATTATTCCTTCTGATAGACCGTTTTCCCGTCCACTTCCAGCGTGTCCACGATCGCCATGATGACGGCGTCGCAGGGGCGGCCCTTGGTCACGGCGGTGTAGCGTCCGCAGGAGCCGGAGGCGTAGAGGACGACCTCGTCCACCCCCGCTCCCACCGCGTCGGCGCAGACCACGTATTTACCCAAGGGCTTCCCCGCGATGTCGAGCTGTTCGCAGACGAAGAAGGTGAGCCCCTCGAGGGTCTCCTCCTTTTGGGAGGAGACCACGGTGCCGCGGATTTTAGCCAAAAGCATTGAGGCCTCCTTGATATTCGATCGGAAACCGATGGGTAAAGGTCAGGAAGTGGGTTTGGTCGATGGGTTAGGGTGATAGTCTCGGCTTGTCGCCGGGCTCACCATTGACCTGACCTATTTACCAGGCCCACTTCCTGACCTTTACCCATAGACCATCTGTGATTACTTTTCCTCCGCCGCCGATTGCTTGCGGCCGAGCGGGAGGACGCGGTCGACGTTGACGTGCGGCCGCGGAATGACGTGGACGGAGATGAGCTCTCCGACCTTCTCCGCGCCCCGGGCGCCGGCCTCGACGGAGGCTTTGCAGGCGGCGACATCGCCGCGGACGATGGCGGTGACATATCCCCCGCCGATCTTCTCATAGCCGACCAGCTCCACCTTGGCGGCCTTGACCATCGCGTCGGCGGCCTCGACCATGGAAGCGAATCCCCTGGTTTCGATCATTCCCAATGCCTCGGACATCTCACACCTCCTTATTCTTTCGTGAGTTTCAGTGACGGTTTATATCCCCTTGGACGGCGTGACGCCGGTTACCGAATTGATCGCGGCCAGGGCGGCCTCGCTTCCCACCATGATGTCCCTCTCCTCCCCGCCCAGGTAGAGGCGGCCGAAGCGGCCGAAGGGGCGGACCTCGATCAGGGTGATGTTGGCGGCCTTCTCCGCCTCGTTGGCGGCGAAGACCGCGTAGCCGGCCGGGTCGGTCTCCAGGATGTAGAGGGTCTGGTCGGCGAGGAGCATCGAACCGTGGCGGTTGCGGTTGATCAGCTGGGCCTGGTAGGCGTCCACCTTGCGGATGATCTGGGTGGCGACCGCCTTCGGTTTCATCCGGTCCTCCTCCTTGAGGTGGAGAGCGTTCAGGACCGCCCTCCCCGCCTCCCGGACATTGGCCTGGGAGGCGGAGTGGATCTCGAGGAGACCGTAGGCGCGTTCCACGATCATCACCGCGGGCTGGACGTCGGTGGCCTTGAGCGCCACGTCCATCACCTCGTTGATCGCCATGCCGGGGGCGATCTCCACATAGCAGGCCGCCATCCCGGCCACGGGCATAAAACCCTTGGCGGAGGAGGCGACGAAAGAGGCGAGCTGGGGTTGGAGGCTGTCCAGAAAGATATAGGTTCTGAGCTGGACCATGGGGAAAGCTCCTATTCTGTGGGTAAGGGTCTCTATTATTCTTCTGTGATTATGCCAGAAAAATATTTTGGGTCAAGAAAAACAGGATTATAGGGGCTCGACTGAGTTTATGCGATATTACACGATTTTATACTGTCTTCAGGAAGACGGCGACCACCGCCGGGTCGAACTGCTTCCCCGATTGGGTCTCGACCTCCCGGATCGCTTCCCGGGGTTTCCGGGGCGCGCGGTAAGGGCGGGAGGAGAGCATGGCGTCATAGGAATCGGCCACGGCGAGGATCCGGGAGCCGAGGGGGATCTTTTCGCCTTTCAGCTTGTCCGGATAGCCGGTCCCGTCCCAGCGCTCATGGTGATGCTTGATCAGGCGGATGATCTCCTGGAGGTCGTCGATCGGCCCCAGGATTTTCTCGGCCACCAGGGGATGGCGTTGGATGTGTTCCATCTCCTCTTCGAGGAGGGGATTGGTTTTCTCGAGGATTTTCTCCGAGACGCCGAGCTTGCCGATGTCGTGGAGGAGGGAGGCGATCCGGATGTTCTCGATGTCCTTGGCGGGAAGGCCCTGGGCGCGGGCGATCCGGACCGCGATCTCGGTCACCCTCTGCCCGTGTTCCCGGGAGATGGAGTCCTTGGTTTCGAGGACCCGGGCGAGCGACTCGATGGTTTTCAGGAGCGAAGACTGGATCTTCTCGCTCTGCGTCTTGACCTTGCTCTCCAGGTTTTTTTGGTAGTCGAGGTTTTCCAGGACCAGGCGGCGGCGGTCGAGGGCCTTGGCCACGGAGAGGAGGACGGTCTCGTTGCTGAAGGGCTTGGTCAGGTAGTCGTAAGCGCCGAGCTTCATCGCCTCCACCGCCATGTCGAGCGCGTTGACCGCGGTCAGCATGATGGTGGCCATCGGCGCGTCCCCGGGCTCCAGGTCGCGGAGCTTCTTCAGGAGCGCGATCCCGTCCATCCCGGGCATCCGGATGTCGATCATGACCAGGTCGCAGGGGTGGCGGGGGATCTTCTCCAGGGCGTCCTCGGCGCTTCCGCTGGCCTCACAGCGGTAGCCCTCGGCGGAGAGGATGTCTTTGAGCAGGCGCCGGATGACCGGCTCGTCGTCGACGATCAAAATCCGGGCCGAAGAAGGGATGGGGGTCGGAGCTTCCATGTTGTGAGAGACGTGATCCGGGTTTGAGGGAAAACCCTGTCCGTCGATTCCGGCTGGGGTGGCCGAAAGGTTCCTGCGCCAGCGGATTGATTCAAAAAACGAGGACGGGTTTCGCCCCGTCCTCATTTTTTGAAAATGAAAAACTTGCGCATCAGGTAGTTGATCATCAGGCAGATCAATATATTGCCGCCGAAGGCATAGGTGGTGCTGATCCCGAAGCGGCCGATCAGGAGCGATTGCAGGCCGATGCCCATGACGACGCTCACCGCGGCTACGCCGTAGAAGAGGCCGATCTCCTTCCAGAAGGAGTGGCGTCCGCTCTCGAAGACCCAGGAGACATTGATCCAGTAGACGACAAAGTTGGAGATCATGAAGGCGATCGCGTTGTTGATCGCGGCGTGAAGCGCCCGCACCGAGTCGCTGATCTGGGAGGGGGGAATGTCCAGGAATCCGGCGATGGGATCGTCGGCGGTGAGGGCGGGGACGATCTTCCAGGAGAGGAGGAAGAAGAGGGCGACGTGGACGACGGTGGCGATGGACCCGGCGATGCCGTACTTGATGAACTGGACCAGCGGTCCGTGGTTCCGGCCGGTGAACTGGGCCAGCAGTCCGGGACGGGGAGGGGTGGTGGTCGGAGGATTCTGGTTGTTTCCCATCGCTCGGAATTCAGCCCGCGGCTGACCTCTCAGGGAAAATTAGACCAGATCGCGCCCCACGTCTCAAGCACAATCGGGCTTGGATTCGATCCCGCCGCTTCTGGTAGCCGCAGGCTTTAGCCTGCGTGTTGCCGCGCCTTGCATCCGTGTCTTCTGGGATTGGTTGACACTGCGCAGGCTGAAGCCTGCGGCTACCCAACTGAACTACTGACAAGTTGAACCATATTCCAAGCGGGATGTTTGTCCGGTACAATGCAATAATTAACACCGTGAAGACTTGGTCCGCCATCCTGATCGTCGCCCTCGCCTCGGCCGCGGTCTTTCTCCCCGGCGTCGGCCACGAGTTCGTCGGTTGGGACGACAACGTCATGGTCTTCGACAACCCCCTGATCAAAAAACTCGATCTCGATTCGGCGGCCGAGATCTTTTCCCGTTTCTACTATGCCCCCTATGTCCCGCTGGTCATCCTCTCCTACGCGCTGGAGCATCACTTCTTCGATCTCGACGCCGTCTATTATCACCTCAGCAACATATTTCTCCACGCCGTCAATGCCGTCCTGGTTCTCGCCTTGCTCCGGCGCCTGGGCGCTTCCCTGCTCGCCGCGTTCATCGCCGCCCTCCTTTTCGGCCTCCACCCCCTGCGTGTGGAATCGGTGGTCTGGATCACGGAGCGGAAGGATGTTCTCTCGGGGCTGTTCTTCCTCCTTGCCCTGCTATCGTATCTGCGTCGCCTCGGGCTTGTCCGCCCTAGTCCCGACGGCAGTCGGGACGAAGGCGGAAGAGGCGACGTCACGCAACAATCGGCGCTCTCGCGGGCGCTGTGGTACGGCCTCGCCCTGCTCCTCTTCCTCTGCTCCCTTCTGAGCAAACCGACTGTCGCGCCCTTCCCCCTGGTCCTGCTCCTGGTCGACTGGCTTCGGGGGCGCCGGATCTCAGTCCGGTCGATCGCCGAAAAGGCGCCCTTCTTCCTTCTCGCCGCCGCCTTCAGCGTGGTCGCGGTGATCGTCCAGTATTCTCCGGGAGCGGACCACTCGACGGTGAGGGCGGCCTGGAGCGATCCCCTGATCGGCCTGACCAACATCGTTTTCTACCTCGGGAAAACCCTTTTCCCGGTCAATCTCTCCGCTTTCTATTCCTACCCCCGTCCGCTATTCGATCATCTGCCGGGGCTGCTTCTCCTCCTCTGCCTGCTGGCAGCGCTGACCGCTCTGATCATTCGTTCGCTTCGCAACACGCGCTCGCTCGCCGCCGCGGCCGGCTTCTACCTGATCATGCTCCTTCCCGTCCTGAAGCTGATCCCCTTCGGCGAGGAGTTCGCCCGCGCCGACCGCTACACCTATCTCCCGTCCATCGGCCTCGGCGCCCTCGTCGGCCTCGGCATCGATCTGGCCTGGCGATCCCGGGGAAGGGGGGCTCGTCGCCTCCTCATCGTGGCGGGGACGTTGGGCGCCCTCTCCCTCGCCGCTCTTTCCGCGGCCCGCTCGACGATCTGGACCGACACCATCGTCCTCTTCACCGACGTTTTGAAGAAACATCCGAACGTGGCGGTCGCCTACGCCAATATGGGGACCGCCTACGGCCACCGGGGAGAGTACGAAAAGGAACTCGCCTGCTATCGGAAGTACCTGGAGCTCCGTCCCCAGCGGAGAGCCATCCACCAGAACATCGCCGTCGCTTATCAGCAGATGGGGGACAGGGACAGCCTCCGGGGAGACTACGAAGCGGCCAATAAATATTACGGGAAGGAGGCGGAGTCATACCGGATACTGATCGGGGATCAGGGGGAGAGTCCCCGCCTGTACAACCTCCTCGGCGTGGCCCTGGGTCGCTCGGGGAAATACCGGGAGGCGGTGGAAAGCCTGGAGCGGGCGGTCATACTCAAGCCGGACGACCCCGACGTCTACAACAACCTGGGACTCGCCCTGGGCTACCTCGGCTACCTGGACCAGGCCCGGGAGGCTTTCGAGACCTCGATCCGGCTGGACCCGACGGCGCTGGAGCCGCGAGCCAACCTCACGGAGCTCCTGCGGTCGATCCGGGCTGGCTCGCCAAAAAATCAACAGACGATTGAATAGGATTGAATAGGATGGGCCTGTCCGGCCGTCTGTATCCTATTCCATCCTATTCAATCGTCTGTTGAAAATGCCGAGCCCAAGACGGCTTGGCTAATGGATCGGGGCGAGACCCTTCGCGTACGCTCAGGGCAGGCAGCCCCTCCCACAGATCAGAGGTAGAAGGAGCAGGTCCCGCAAGGGGTGGCGACCTGCGGGCGGTAGTTCGCATTGGCCACCGCTTTGCGGGATTCCACATAGAGGGGGTTGTTCCAGATCTCGTCGAGAGACTCCTTCGTGATGTCACCGAAGATCGGGCGCTTTCCGCAGCAGGGGGAGACCGATCCGTCGGCTTTGACCAGGAGGCCGAGCCAGAGCCAGTAACAGCGGCGCAGTCGTTTCTTCCGTTTCTTCTTCGCTCCCTCTGCCTTGGGGTCGAATCCCAGATTTTCTTCCCGCAGGGTCAGCGAATCGACGCCGACCTTCCGGCAGAAATCCTCGATCAAGGGGATCTCGTCCCGGAGATGGACGAAGTTGACGACCTGGACGTCGACCTCGGGATAGCGCAGCCGGCGCTCTTTTTTTCCCCGGCAGACCAGCGCGAGATTCCTTTTCAGCGCTTCCACGTCACCCCCCGCGCGGTATTTTCCGTAGGCCTCCTGGGTGAAGCCGTCGAGACAGACCTCCAGATGGCTCAGGCGGGAGGCGAAAAGGGCGTCCCGGTCGGCGGGGCGGAAGGCGGCAAAATTTGTCGACACGCTGGTGGGGATGGCGGCATCCGCCGCCATCCCCGCGAGCCGGTAGAAATCCGGATTGAGAAGCGGCTCGCCGCTGTCGTAGAGGCTGAGGCGGAGACAGGATCGCTTGACCTCCTCGATCATTCTGGCGAATGTCGCCGGTGTCATAAATCGCTTTTCGGCGGGGAGATCCTTCTGCTCGCGCCAGGTCCGGCAGGGGGGGCAGCGGAGGTTGCAGATCGCGGAGACATCGGCCCGGACGACGAAGGGTCGGGAGGAGAGGACGGCTCTCCCTTCGGCCAGGGCGATCAGGGACCGGAGTGCGTTCGCCGCCTTGGCCGGGGTGAGGGCGGGGAGGATGCGGCGGAAGTGACGCCAGGCGAATCCGGCCAGGGAGCCGTAATCGCCGATCCGGTAAGTTTTCATCGGGCAAGAGGCTCTAGTGTAGTGTTCCAGAAATACCTTGTCCGGATTTGTCATTGCGAGCGAGAGCGAAGCAATCTCAATTGCTTGCGCCCCAAGAGATTGCTTCGTCGCTCCGCTCCTCGCAATGACAGGATTATTGTAAAGCAGTGTTAGT
>CAZKCI010000063.1:0-29972 GCA_964551475.1 uncultured bacterium
ACCGGTATTCCGAGGGCGAGGGGAAGAGATAGGGGAAACGGAAGTCGGCGAAATATCGCCGCCACTTCTGCCGTCGGATGAGCTCGTCCAGCGCCGCGATGATCGCGGTGGCATTGCCCTGCCCGCCCATTTGGAAGAGGAGACGGCCTCCGGGCTTGAGCGCCCGCCCGACCCCGCGCAGGACGCCGGTCTGATCCCGGATCCAGTGCAGAGCGGCATTGGAGAAGGCGACATCGAACTGCGAAGAGAAGACGATGGCGACCGCGTCCATCCGGAGGAAACGGAGGTTCGGGCGCTGCTTCGGGGGAAAGGCGGCGCGGGCGAGAGCGACCATCTCCGCCGAGCTGTCGATCCCGACGATCTGCCCGCGGGGGAGGAGGCCGGCGAGGCGGGCGGTCACCTTCCCATCGCCCGATCCGATGTCCAGAACCGTTTCGCCGCCGCTCAGACGGAGTTTCGCGATCAGGTCGCAGGCGAAGCGGAACTGGGCGGAAGAGTGGCGGGCATAATCGGCGGCGTTCCAGGTGTAGCTCGTGTCGCTCATGGCTGGCCCGGCCGCAGCGCCTGTTCCGGAAAATCAGTGGCGGAACACAGCCCGGTAGCAGAGGCTTCCGGCGGCTTCCTTGAGGTAGCGGAAGCGGGTGGAGAGGAGACAGCCCTGGCGGAACTTTCCGCAGACCTGGGAGAGGGGGGCGCCGGTCTGCTCGATCTCCGGTTTCCCAAAGAGGGCCCAGGCCTCCTGGTAGGTCGGCATCGCCCCGACGTCGACCCCCATCACGGCGGCGGCGACCTCGTCCACGGCGAGCAGGTTCTCTCCCCCGATCACCACGCCGGCGTTGACCGGGGAGGACTGGATCTCGTCATACTCGTTCCCCCAGACCCCGTCGACCAGGCAGAAGTCGCTTCGGATCGCCTGGTTCATGTCGAGGACGGCGGCGCGGATGAAGGGGTGATACATCAGCTTCTGGCGGCGGGTGGGTGTGAATCCGAAGACGTTCTTCAGGCAGAGGGAGACGCCGGCCAGGGAGTGGGTCTTCATCTTGGCGATGTTGACCAGGTAGTCGTATTCGAAAATCTCGGCGGCGAAGGGCATCGCCCGGGTGTGGCGGGGACGGGGGATCGGCTTCCAGACCGGCTGGGAGAGGCGCAGATCGAAAAGGCGGAGCTGGGGATAGTGCTTTTGGAGATCGGCGTAGCCGAGATCGACGAAGGCCCGGTCGGTCTTGCTGCAGGACTCCCCGATGGCGATAGCCGGGCAGTCCGTGAGCCTCTCCAGCACCGCCCGGACCAGGCCCGTGTCGACGCCCATCCCCTCGTTCGACGGGCGGTTGCCGGTGAGATTGGGTTTGATGAAGACTCGTTTCCCCCGGACCCGGAACTGCAGGGCGTCCAGGACTTCACAAGCCCCCCGGTAGGGGTCCTGGGTCCGGGCGATATGGACGCGGGTTTTCAATGTATTACTCTGAAGAAACGCCTGGTGTCTCTCCGATCAGCATACACGCTTTATCTTGTGTGCTGGGACTAGCAAAATGATCGGAGGAAACACCCTTCGCAAAAGCTCGGGGCGAGTTGCCCTCCCACAAACTGAAAGATTATGGGCGGGCACCAATCCTACTATGGGAGCGGCGTCTGCCCCATCCCGAATGCTTCTTCGGGACTCGCCGCGATCCCGGGCGTGTGGGAGCGACATTCCTGTCGCGATCCAGACAGGCAAAATGGATCGGGGCAGGATGCCCCTCCCACAATTAATATTGTGTCGACCACGATTTATTCTCGTCTCAGCGTGAGATCAGTGGAAATAGCCCTGAACCAGCCGGCCCAGGAGGAAGCCGGCGCCGCAGGAGACCGCTCCCACGAGCAGAGTCTCCAGGCCGGAGAGGAGCGGCCGGGCGCGGGTGACCCGGGTTTTGGCCACGCCCAGGATGAACAGGAAGACCAGCACCGATCCGGCGGAGACGAGCAGGGCTGGCCGGGAATCCGAGAAGAAGAGGAAAGGGAGCAGGGCGGGGATCGCCCCCACCAGGTAGGAGCCGGCGGAGATGAAGCCGATCTCCCAGGGGCTGTCGATCATCCCCGGGGCGATCCCGATCTCCTCCTGGACCATGAACTTAAGCCAGCGCTCCTTGTCCGCGCTGATTCTTTTCACCGCGATCTCCTGCTCCTCCGGTGTAAAGCCCATCTCCTGGAAGATCTGGCGGATCTCCAGCTTCTCCTTCTCCGGCTGATCCTCGATCTCCTTCTTCTCCCGCTCGATCTGAGACTCGAAGAAGTGCTTCTGGGCCTTGGTGGAGATGTAGGCGCCAAAGAAGATGGCGAGCGTCCCGGCCGTGGCCTCGATCAGGCCGGCGAGCAGGATCTTCGATCGGAGGACGAGCGTGAGGGAGATCCCGGCCAGGAAGGAGACGGTGGTGACGAGCCCCGTGTCCACGCCGTAGACAATGTCCCGGATCAGGCGCCCTTTGGGCGTGTGCCAGATCTCCCCATGCCATTCCTGGAGACGGGTCTCCAGGGGGCTGTGCAGCTGATCGGTCATGGGCAACTTCGGCTATGTCCAGGAAGGCCTCCCCGCCAGAGAGGGGACCGTTTCTGCGCGGCGGCGGCTCAGGCTTTCCAGAGGCCGTGGATGTTGCAATACTCCCGGGCGCTGATCTGCTTTCCGTCCACCCGGAAGACCGCTTCCGGCGCCTGGCCGGGGTTGAGGAACTGGCGATAGGCCTTGCCGTCGGCGATCACTTCGATCCACTCGATGAAGTGCTTGGCCTCCATCGGGTGCGGGACGGCGCCGACCTTGACCTTGATCCCGCCGGGGATCTTCTCGATCACCGGGACGTGCTTCTCCCGGGAGGCGTCGACCGTGTTCTCGGCCAGGAGCTTCATCGGCTGTCCGCAGCAGACTAGCTCCCCACCGCCCGCATGCAAGACCTCCACGATGTTCCCGCAGAGTTCGCATTTGTAGATCTGCAGTCTTTCCGTCATTTTCAGCCTCCCTGGTTCGAGTGTTCTTCGGCGCATCCGGATCGGGGTCCCGATGGGGGCAAAATTGTCGCTGGCGATTGGGCGCGTCTTGGTTACAGTATAGGGAGCAACCAGCGCCGCGTCAACTCTTCGGAGATGCTGGAGATATGCCGGGTTATGGGGGATAATCATACCGAGGAGGGGACCCGATGCGCGCGCGCTGTTTCAGCCTGCCGGCGGTCATGTGCCTGGCCGCCGTTGCCTTTTCTCCCGCGCTTCCCGCCCAGGAGAGCAGGCTCCAGGCCATCGAGAAGGCGGTCCGCACCTCCGCGCCGTCGGGGGGCTATCACCCCTCCTGCGATTACGATCGCCCCCGCCGCTCGGATTTTTTCAATTATCCCCCCTGCTATTACTATCCCTACCCCTATCTCTCTTTCTTCCCCCCGCCCTCGGAAACGGAGACGCCTCCCGCCGATCCTTCCTTATCCCTGCTCTCCGGTTTTCATTATCTCTATGACATCGACGGCGACCTCGACGGCTTCCGGGGGACGCTCAAGCTCCGCACGCCGATCGGGTCCCTGGAAGGGGATTTCACCCGTTTCCGCGAGCGGCTCGACAGCGGCCACTACTATCTGAACCTGTACTATGTCGATTATCTCTTCGCCGTGACGGTCGATCCCGCGGTCCTGGAGTTCGGTTTCGGACTGACCGGTCTTCAGGGGGACTACGCTCATAGCGGCGGGAACTTCTCCGCCACCCTCCAGGTCGCTCCCCTGAACCCCCTGATACTGGAGGCCGCGGCGCGCTACTCCGAGGTGAACGAAAGCCCGATCACCGATCTCTCGGCGGGCGTGGGCGTCCTCGTCCGTTTCCTCGAGTTCCGTCTCGATTACCGCTACCTCATCTTCGAAGGCCCGGATATCCGGGGCCCGGAGTTCAGCGTGAGATTCTGGTTTTGATTTCTCCCCGAGCTCCCTTTCCGAAGGCCGAGCGGCTATCCGACGATATCATTTTTGGTAGCCGCAGGCTTTAGCCTGCGTGGTGCCTTATGCGCGCGGCGGACATAGCGCAGGCTAAAGCCTGCGGCTACCAGGAATACTTCCCACGCTCGGATCGGCCGGGTAATCGGACCGCTCCTCCGCTATTATTTCTTACCGCCGTCAACCGGAATCGCGCAGGGACCGGATTCTCTCCAGCACCGGGGGATGGGAATACTCCAGGAAGACCTTCAGGGGATGGGGGGTGAGGTTGGAGAGGTTGTCGGCGCTGAGTTTCATCAGCGCGGAGATGAGGGCCGCCGCGCCAGAGGGCGTTTCCGCGCCGTCCCGGTCGGCCGCCTTTTCGAAACGGCGGGAGAGGGCGTGCTCCAGCACGCCGAAGACATCGAGGAGAGGCGAGGCGAGGAAGCCGAAGAGCACGATCCCGGCGTAGACGGAGGGCTCGTCCAGGCGGAAGGCGGCGAAGAGGAGAGGGTCGTCGATCAGCCGGGAGAGGAGGAAGAGGAGGAAACCCTGGACGGCGAGCCCGGCGGCGGTGAGGAGGAGGACATGCCGCCGCCGGAAGTGGCCCAGCTCATGAGCCAGCACCGCGACGATCTCCGGCGGGGCGAACTTTTTTAAAAGGGTGTCGAAGAGGACGATCCTTTTCAAGGAGCCGAAACCGGTGAAGAAGGCGTTGGACTTGGTGGAACGGCGGGAGGCGTCCATGGTGAAGATCCCCTTCATGCGAAAGCGGCGGGAACGGGCGAACTCCTCGATCGCGGTCTTGAGCGCTCCCTCCGGGAGCGGCGTGAACTTGTTGAAGAGGGGCAGGATCGCCGCCGGGGCGACGAAGACGACGATGATCTGGAAGAGGGCGATCGCCGCCCAGCAGATCAGCCAGGCGGCGGCGCCGAGACGTTCAAAGATGGCGACGACGGCGGAGAAAATGATACCGCCGATGATCGCGCAGAGAAGCGCGCTCTTGACGAGATCGAGGATGAAAGTCTTCGCCGTCATCCGGTTGAATCCGTATTTCTCTTCGATCCGGAAGACGCGGTAGACGCGGAAGGGAAGGCGCACGGCCTGGGCGAGGAGAGCCAGGACGGCGGCGAAGACCAAACCGGCGGCAACCGGCCCGCCGCCGACGCTTCGCGCGGCCGCATCCGCCGCCGGGAAACCGCCGAAAAGAATGAAGGCCGCGGTCAGGAAGGTCGTCGCCGTCCCGGAGATGAGTCCCAGGCGGGTGGTCTCCCTCAGATACTCCTGGGATTTCCGATAACGCTCGGCGTCGTAGGCTCCCGCGAACTCCTCCGGGAGGACGGGGGAGAGATGGCGGAGGTTCAGCCGCTCGACCAGCAAGCGGATGATCCAGCCGCCGAGGAGCGAGACGAGGACGATGGCGAGATAGGGATTCATGCAACCGATGTGTTGGGAAGCGAAACGGAGCTATATCGACCCTATTTGGATTTCTGGATCTCCCGCCACTCGACGTTCGAGGACTCGTTGGGGTTGTAGCTCGGGGACTCGGAGAGGATGTATTCCCCCAGACTGTTGGTCCAGGCTTTCTCGTAGCCGGAAGGGAGCTCCACCGGCCTCTCCTCGATCGGGTTGTCGTAGCGGTCCACGCCGCGGACGTAGTCGCTGAAGTTTTCGGCAATCCGGTCGTTCACGGCCTGCCGGTCCTGGTACGACTTCATCGTCATGTCGCTGATCTCGTTGCTGGTCCGGCTGATGATCCGGCTCAATTCCCCGATATTTTTGATCCCCTGGATCTGCTGGGCGATCAGGTACTCCACGACCTGGTTGTACGTGTTGAACCACTGGGGGTTGAGGCGGAAGGAGCGGGCCATCGTCTCGAAGGTCTTGGACAGTCCGTCGAGCTTTCCCTTTTCCGCCGCGAACGAGAAGAGGTAGTCGGCGAACCAGTTGGTATTGGAGACCGGCCCGTACATGGACTGGAGGGTGTAGGTGAAACCCTCCACCACGCCGTAGATCTCCTCTTCCCGGGGAACGCCGTCGAGCAGATATTCGATCCGGATCTTGGCGGCATCGGCGAAGACCTGGGCGCCCGGCTGGGGCTGGCCCGCGCCCAGGGCCTGGGCGAGTTGAGGGAGCCGCTCCTCCGCCGTCACCCGGAGCCCCGGAATCCCGGAGCGGAAGCGAGTGAGGACGATCCCCTTGAGCATCTCGAGCGGTCCCATGACCGCCCTGACCTCGCTCCCGAAATAGCGGCTGCCGGGCGGGAAGTTCATCAGGACCGTCTGGTTGTTCGTGGCGAAGAAGGCCTGGTTGGGGAAGACCTCGAAGCGGGCGCCATCGGAGGGGGCGGTGACCGTGAAGGCGGCCCGGGCGGGCATTCCCGGGTTGTCGAGGATCCAGTCGATGCCCCCCGCGAAGCGCCAGCCGGCCGGAACGAGCATCCGGAAGGCCTCGATCCCGATCCCCCGGCTGTCCACGCAGGTGACGGTTGTGTATTTGACCGGCGCGGCAGCGGTCGAGGATTTCTTCCCCTCCGCCGTCCCCTCCTTGCTTCCGCAGCTTACGCCCGCGATCAGGGCGGCCACGATCCAACACCATCCGTGCATCTTCATCTCCGTCTCCTATATTTAATGCGGCCGACCGGCCGGAACCAGATTATGCCACAAAGGCACCAAGGCACGAAGAAAGCGATGCAATGACAATCGTAGTTGAACGGCGGAGGCGGTTCATCCGTATCCGGTAGAAGAGAAAGGAGGGCTCAGCATGATCGCAAGACGAGGACTGGCGTTCCCGCGAAGAGAGTTCCCCGCCTCCCGTTCGTCCCGAAGGGGCATCCTTCATCGTCGAGCCGTGGTGGCGCTCACGGCGGGGATGTTTCTCTCCGCCGCCGGGTGCGAACGCTCGCCCCGTGCGCCTGGGACGTCGGCGGATTCGGGTCCGGGAAGCGTGATCGTTGAGCTGGCCCCGCGCCAGGGGGCCGTGGACTCCCTGGTCAGCTATTATTGCCCCGAAAAAGTCACTCTGAGCGCGGAGAAACCGGAAGGGGTCGTCTCCGAGCCGAAGTACCGCTCTCCCCGGCCTCTCTACGGGGTTCTCAGCCTGGGGACGGGACCGCGCGTGCGGATCGTGCTGGCCGTGGACGAAGTTCCGGGAGAAGCCCCCCGCATCTTCATCGACCGGAACAACAACGGCGACCTCGCGGATGACGGTGGGGGAGACTGGACCGAGATGACGCACAATGTCCGCCGACTCAAGCAGGCCGTCATTGAAGTGCCCTACGATGGCCATTCCATCCCCTATGCCTTCTCCTTTTATCGTTTCACCGACAAGTCTGGCGACGTAATCTATTATTATCGGGACTCCTATCGCGAGGGTGAACTCGTTCTGGGGGGGCGTCCCTGCAAGATCGCCCTCCTCGACGACAACGCCGACGGGCGTTTCGACGATCTTGAGGAGGGGGTGCTCCTGATCGACCTGAACCGGGACGGGGTTCTGGAAGGGAAGCGCGACTCGGCGGAGTTCCACGCGCTCGACAAGCCGTTCAACCTCGACGGCCGGGTCTGGGAGGTTGTCTCGGTCTCTCCCGACGGGACCCGTCTGACCATCCGCCCCTCTCGGGCCGCGGTGGCGGCGAGGAGATACTTAAATCCCGGTGATCCGGCCCCGGAGTTCGCCGGCGCGACCCTGGATGGGATGGCCTTCGATCTTGCCCGCGAGCGCGGGAAAAGCAAATACATCCTGCTGGACTTCTGGGCCTCCTGGTGCGGCCCCTGTCGCAGCGAGTATCCATACCTCCGCGACGCCCACGCCCGTTACAAGAACCATGGGCTTAAGATCGCGGGGATCAACCTCGACCAGGACCGCGACAAGGCGGTGGCGGCCGCCCAAAAGAACGGCCTCGATTACCCGCATCTTTTCGACGGCCAGACCTGGAAAGGCCCGGTCGTCGCGCTCTATCAGGTCCGCGGGATACCGAAGATGTTCCTTCTGGACTCCG
Source organism: uncultured bacterium (assembly GCA_964551475.1). GTDB lineage: Bacteria > Auribacterota > Erginobacteria > Erginobacterales > CAZKCI01 > CAZKCI01. Next base: position 7,912 of record CAZKCI010000063.1, read on the forward strand.
ACCTGAAGATCGTCGCCCGGGATCTGCGCGGGGAGGAGTTAAAGAATAAACTGCGCGAACTCTTGGGCCCCGGGGACGAACCGCTTCCGCCGACCCCGCCGCTCCCCACCGTTCCGGCCTCCGAAGAAAAGTCCTCCCGCCTCCCGCCGCCGCCCCCGCCGCTCCGCCTGACCGGCGTGCTTGTTCACGCGGACGCGGCGAAAAGCGCCGTCCTCATCGACGATCCCGCCGCCCGGATGGAGGGGGTTTTCCACGTCGGCGACGCCGTCGGCGAGGCTACGGTGGCCGCCATCTCCCCCGGCGAGGTGATCCTGGAAGGGAAGGGGGGGCGGGAGGTCCTGCGCCTTCCCTCCCGGCCTGCGGCCGCCGCGCCCGCGCCGGATACGATCGTCCTCAACTTCGAGAACGCCGACATCCGGACGGTGATCCGGATCTTCAGCGAGCTCACCGGCGCCAACTTCATCATCGACGACCACGTGCGCGGAACCGTGACCGTGCTGACCGCCCGCCCCGTTCCGGCGGGAGAGGCCATGGAGACGCTCGCCTCCATACTCGAGATCCGGGGGCTGGCGATGGTCCCGGCGGGGTCCTTCGTCAAGGTGACGGCGAAAGCGGAGGGAACCCGTTCCAACGTGCCGGTGGCGGGAAAGGATGGGGGGACGCCGAAGTAAAAATGTTGATGGGTAAAGGTCAGGAAGTGGGTCTGGATGATGGGTAAGGTTGCTGGTGCGGCCCGGCAGGCATTTTGCCCTGCCGCACATAACCCTAACCCATTTACCAAACCCACTTCTTAACCTTTACCCATCAACTTTATTTGTCCCGGTTACTTCTGCACCAAAGCCCGCACCGCGTCGAGGTGTCCCGCGGACCCGAGCTTCTCGTTCTTGTGGGCGATGAACTTCGCGTACTCACCCATGAAGACCTTGCCGGGCGGGCGGAGATCAAAGTTGTCCGGGTGCTGGAGAAAATATTCCCGGTGGACGCGGGTCCAGACCAGGCGCCCGTCGGTGTCGATGTTCACCTTGGTCACGCCCAGCGTGGCCGCCCGGACGAACTGGTTCTCGTCGACCCCCTTGGCCCCCTTGATCTGTCCGCCGGCGGCGTTGATCCGGGCCACCTCCTCCTGGGGGACGGAGCTGGAGCCGTGCATGACCAGGGGGAAGCCGGGGAGCCGCTTCTGGATCTCGGCGAGGACGTCGAAACGCACCCCCTGGCCGCCGCTGAACTTGTAGGCGCCGTGGGAGGTGCCGATGGCGCAGGCCAGGCTGTCGCAGCCGGTGAGCTTGACGAAGTCCTTGGCCTGGTCGGGATCGGTGAGGCAGGCGGCCGCCTCGCTCACCTTGACGTGCTCCTCGACCCCGCCGAGCTGTCCGAGCTCGGCCTCCACTACTATCCCCCGGGCGTGGGCGGCGGCCACCACCCTTTTCGTAATTTCGGCGTTCTTCTCCAGGGGCTCCGCGCTGGCGTCGATCATCACCGAGCTGTAGAAGCCGCTGCGAATGCAGTCCATGCAGGTCTCCTCGTCCCCGTGGTCGAGGTGGACGGCGAAGACCGCTTCGGGGAAGACGCCGTCGGCGGCGCGGATCAGCGACTCGAGCATCTTCTTGTGGGTGTAGGAGCGGGCTCCCTTGGAGATCTGGATGATGAAGGGGGCCTTGGAGTCGACGTTCCCCCGGAAGAGGCCCATCGTTTGCTCAAGGTTGTTGATGTTATAGGCGCCGATGGCGTACTTGCCGTAGGCGTCCTTGAACAGCAGCTTGGTGGTGACGATCATGGTACCCTCCTTTGTTCGCCCCTGTGGGCTTCGCCCGAAGGGGCGAAAAAAGATGGTAGCAGAGACGCTGTCGGCTGTAAAGCGGTCGTCTGGATACGATCGGAGAAACCCTTGATGTTCGGGCTGGATTGGGATTAAAATATGACCGGAGACCCTCTCCGGCGTTCGGAAACATTATGAGCGCTCCCATCCCCCCCAGGCAGTCGTTCCTTCATCGGCTGAGGGTGATCTTCATCGGCGGATCCCACAGCCTGCACGATCGCTCCGTCTTCCAACGCCTCTCCCTGGTCGCCTTCTTCGCCTGGGTGGGATTGGGCGCGGACGGCCTCTCCTCCTCCTGCTACGGCCCTCCCGAGTCCTTCCTGGCCCTGGGGAGCTGGCCGCATCTGGCGATCTTCGTCGCGCTCGGCTCGGCCCTGACCGTGCTCATCATCTCCGCGTCCTACTCCCAGATCATCGATCTCTTCCCCACCGGCGGCGGCGGCTATCTCGTCTCCACGCGCCTGCTTTCTCCGGCCATGGGGATGGTCTCGGGCTGCGCGCTTCTCATCGACTACGTTCTCACCATCACCCTTTCGGTGGCGAGCGGCGCCGACGCGATCTTCTCCTTTCTCCCGGAAAGCTTTTACCCCTACCGCCTGGTGCTGGCGGTGGCGGGTGTGGCGCTGCTCACCCTTTTGAACCTGAGGGGGGTGAAGGAATCGGTCCTGCCCCTGGTGCCGATCTTCCTCATCTTTCTCCTCACCCATGTCGTGGCCATACTCGTGGCCTTCGTCTCCCACTCGGGGGAGCTCCCGGCCGTGCTGGGGACGGCCGGGGACGAACTCCGTCACGCGGCGGGGACGCTCGGTTGGACGGGCGCCCTTTTCCTGATCCTCCGCGCCTACAGCATGGGGGCGGGGACCTACACCGGGATCGAGGCGGTCTCCAACGGTCTCCCCATCCTCCGGGAGCCCAAGGCCCGGACCGGGAAGACCACTATGCATTACATGGCCTTCTCCCTCTCCTTCATGGTCCTGGGACTGATCTTCGCCTATCTCCTCTACGGCGTCCGGGCCCAGCCCGGCAAGACTCTCAACGCTGTCCTCTTCGAACGGGTGGCCGGTTCCTGGGGGGAGGGGACCGGCTATGCTTTCATACTCACTGCCCTCATCTCCGAAGCCGCCATTCTCTTCGTCGCCGCCCAGACCGGTTTCCTGGACGGTCCCCGGGTGCTCTCGAGCATGGCGCTCGACCGCTGGGTCCCCACCCGCTTCGCCATGCTCTCCGACCGCCTGGTCACCCAGAACGGCATTCTCCTCATGGGAGGAGCGGCCGTTGTGCTCATGGTCGCCACCGGAGGCTCGGTCACCTTCCTGGTCGTCCTCTACAGCATCAACGTCTTCATCACCTTCGTCCTCTCCCAGCTGGGGATGGTCCGCCACTGGCTCTCGTCCGACCTCCCCCGTCGGTTCCGCGCCCGCAAGCTCGCCATCAACGGACTGGGGCTCGTCCTCTGCGTCTCCATCCTGATCGTGATGACGGTGCTCAAGTTCAACGAAGGAGGTTGGATCACCATACTGGTGACGGGGACGCTGATCGGTGCGGTTATTCTGATCAAGAGACACTATACCCACACCGCCCGCCTGCTCGGCTCACTCAACGCCCTCGTCGCCGCGGCGGAGACGGCGCCGGAAACCGCCGCCGCGCCCCCGCCCTCATCGGCCGATCCCGCGGGACGGACGGCCGTGCTCCTGGTCAACGGCTTCAACGGATTGGGCTTGCACACCCTATTCAGCGTCTTCCGGATGTTCGGTGGGATTTACAAGAACTACATATTCATCCAGATCGGAGCGGTGGACGTGGGCACCTTCAAGAGCCCGGCCGAGATCGAACGCCTCACCGCCCGGGTGAAAGGGGACCTCGACCGTTATGTCGCCTTCATGGGAAAAAACGGCTACTACGCCGAGGGAATCTTCAGCCTGGGCACCGACGTGGTGGCCGAGATCTCCCGCTTGGCGCCCGAACTCGTTCGCCGCTTCCCCCACTCGGCGATCTTCGCGGGGAGACTGGTCTTCCCCGACGATTCCTTCGTCTCCCGCTGGCTCCACAACTTCACGGTGGGAGCGGTCCAAAAGAACCTCTATCGGATGGGGATCCCCTTCTTTGTTCTGCCCATCCCGGTCTGGCCGAAGCCGGACCGGCCGGTCCTTCCCTGCCCCCCGTCGTCCTCCCTGATGTCCTGAGTCCCCGTCTCGGCTTGGGCGAAGCCGAAACCACGCCTGCCTGCCCTGCCTACCGGCAGGCAGGCGGCAGGCAGGGATTTCGCGGATTACGCGGATTGGGACCCCCGCCTCGCCCCCTTTTAAACTGCGAATCTGCGCAAATGGCCCGGTTACTGATCACTCAGACCGCTTTTACTGCTTTTTGTGGGAGGGGCGTCTCGCCCCGATTTTTGATGGCTTGGATCGCGGCGGGGACCTTCGATAAGCTCAGGGCTGGCAGCCGAGCTTACGAAAAGCTAAGAGCGATCATTAAGCACTAGCCGTGCTATTCGCGGAAATTCGCGCCTGCGCGCTGAAGCGCTGCGGCGCGCAAGCGCGTGAATTCGCGGTTAAATGCCAGCCGGGCTCGGCCGGCTTCGACGCGCGGCTGGACAATCAGCCCCGGGCGGGGGCGGGGAGGGAACGGGAGAGGGCGTGGGCCTGGAGGGCGTGGCGGATGGAGAAGAAGAAGATCATCCCGTAGCCCAGGACCAGCATCAGGTGGACGGGGAGGAGGGCGTAGTAATGATAGATGAAGGCCATCGCCGCCCCGCCCAGGAAGTAGAGGGCGAGGAGGCCTTCGATCAGGGTGTAAGCGCTGATCCGTCCGGAGATGTAGGCGTTCCGGTCCCAGTTCTCCTTGAGATCGCGGATGTTGAATTTGGGCGTCCGGATGAAGGGCGTTTTTTTTCCGATATAGCCCTCGAGAACGGCGATCCCGTTGTGGAGGGAGAGGCCCATGGTGATACAGAGGAAGAGCGGATAGGTGAGGGCGAAGCCCACCGCCTGGCGGAGGAAGGACCGCTCGCTCCGCCTCCGCGACGACCAGTAGAAGAGGGTGACGCAGACCATGGAGAGGATGAAGACCGAGGAGTAGCGGAAGACCGGGTTGAGTTCGGGGTGCTGGATCTGGACGATCAGGAGCGGGATGCTGAGCAGGGTCGAGACCAGGAGGCAAACGAAGACGGAGCTGTTCAGGAGGTGGAAGCAGGCGTGGATCTTGATCGGGAGGGGGAGCTCGCTCCGGAAAACGGCCCAGAAGTTTTTTCGGACGTTCTCGGCCGGCCCCTTGCACCAGCGGAACTGCTGGCTGCGGATCGCGTCCATGGAGACCGGGAGCTCGGCCGGGGACTCATGATCGCCCACGAAGGCGAACTTCCAGCCCTTGAGCTGGGCCCGGAAGCTCAAGTCCAGATCCTCGGTCAGCGTGTCCCCCTCCCATCCGCCCGCGTCCTCGATCGCGGACCGCCGCCAGATCCCGGCCGACCCGTTGAAGTTGAGGAAGAACCCTCCCAGGCTCCTTCCCTGCTGCTCGACGGCGAAGTGCGCGTCCAAAGCAAAGGCCTGGAGGCGGGTGAGCAGGGAGTAATCCTGATTGATGTGCCCCCAGCGGGTCTGGACGATCCCCACCTCGGGGTCGCGGAAATAGGGCAGGGTTTTCAAGAGGAAGTCCCCGCGGGGAAGGAAATCGGCGTCGAAGATGGCGATGAACTCGCCCTGGGCCGTCTTCAGACCCTCCTGAAGCGCTCCCGCCTTGAAGCCGTTCCGGTTCTCCCGCCGGATGTGCTGGATCTGCACGCCCTTCCGGCGGGTCTCCTCCACCCGTTTGGCCGCGATCTGGGCCGAATCGTCGGTGGAGTCGTCGAGCACCTGGATCTCGAAACGGTCCCGCGGATAGTCGAAGGCGGCCACCGTGTCGATCAGCCGCTCCACCACGTATCTCTCGTTGTAGACCGGGAGCTGGATGGTGACGAACGGATGCTCGCTGAGGGCGGCCGGCGCCGCCTTCTTCTTCGCTCCGCGCTGGCTCCATTGCTGCCTCCAGCACTGCAGGAGGAGATGGAGCTGGACCAGGCTGTAGAGGAGGATGAGAAAAAGCGCCAGTGTGTAGATGATGATGACGGCTATCGCCATGGGAGTAAACGGATGGACCGGGACGGCTGTTCATCCGTCCCGGATGATTGATAGTGTAATCCCGATACGGCCGATGTCCAGCGGAATCGGGAGAACGGAGTGATGCCCCGGATTCGCGGTCGGTTGTTCACCGGCCGCTCTGAGGGTGTGTAGGCCCGCTCTGCGAGCGGGCGCGTTAAGCCGGCGCCGGTTCACAGAACCGGCCTACACGGGCGGATCCCGCATAGGGAGGATGGCAGGCAAGGCCCAGCGCGTCGGCCGCCGCGTCTTATTTCGCGGCTTTGATCTCGTCCCAGACCTTGGTGTACTTGGCGTTGTGCTCGCCCAGGTCGCGGATCACCTCGCCCTTGGCGCGGACTGAGGGGGGAGGGAAGATGATCGGGTTGTTGCGGGTTTCCTCCGAGAGCAGCGGGTAGGCGTCCTGGTTGGGAGCGAGGTAGCAGATGAACTCCGTGTTCTTGGCCGCCACCGCGGGACCGGTCAGGAAATTGATGAAGGCGTGCGCGAGTGCGACCTCCGGGGCGTCCTTCGGGATCACCAGATCGTCGCAGGAGAGAGAGAAACCCTCCCGGGGGAGGAAGAATTCGATCTCCGGGTTCTCCTCCTGAACCTTCAGGATGTCTCCGCTGTAGCCGTGGACGAGCAGGAACTCCCCGGAGGCCAGGCCGGTCTTGTACTGCTCGTTCTCGAACTTGGCCAGGTTCCGCTTCCATCCGATCACCACGTCGCGGGCTTGGGCGAGCTCTTCGGGGGCGACGGTGTTGAGGCTGAAGCCCAGGAACTTGAGTCCGGCCCCGATCGTCTCCCGCATGTCGTTGAGCATGGTCGTCCGGCCCTTGAGGTCCGTCCGGTCGAAGACCGTCCAGGAGGGCTCGACCGCGCCGACCTTGCTCTTCAGGTAGGCGATCCCGGTGTAGGTGATCATATAGGGGACGCTGTGGTCCAGGGCGGGGTCGAGGGCGATCTTCAGATATTCCGGGTCGACATGGGAGAGGTTGGGCAGGAGATCCCGGCGCAGCTTCTGGAGCATCCCCTGCTCGAACATGAGCTTCACCATGTAGCTCGAGGGGACGATCACGTCATAGCCGGTGGCGCCGGCTTTGAGCTTGGCGTACATCGCCTCGTTGGAATCGAAGGTGTCGATCATCACCTGGCAGGAGTTTTCCGTCTCGAACTGCTTCACCAGGTCCGGGTCGATGTAGTCGGCCCAGGTGTAGAGGTGCAGGACGGACTCCTTCTTCCCGCAACCGCCGAGGACGGCGGCGCCGAGGAGCGCGAGGCCGATCAGACGCAGGGTTTTCTTCATGCCTTTCTCCTTTCCGAGGTGAGACGTTGACTCAACCAGACGGCGATGAAGGTGACCGCCAGGAGCAGACTGGAGAGCGCGTTGATCAAAGGCGGGCTCCCATGCTTGATCATACTATAGATCCGGATCGGCAGGGTAGTGGATCCCGGTCCGGCCACGAAAAACGAGATGACGAAGTCGTCGATGGAGAGGGTGAAGGCGAGGAGCGCCCCCGCCCCGATCCCGGGAGCGATCAAGGGGATGAAGACCCGGCGGGTGGTCGTCCACCAGGAAGCCCCCAGGTCCTGCGCCGCCTCGATCACCGAGAAGTCGAAGTCCTGGAGACGGCCCAGGACGACCATCGCCACGTAGGAGATGCAGAAGGTGACGTGGGCGAGGAAGATGGTGAAGAGCCCGAGCGACACTCCCGTCGCCACGAAAGCGAGGAGGAGGCTGATCCCCATCAGGATCTCCGGGACGACCAGGGGCGTGTAGATCAGTCCGTAGTGGACCCGCTGGAGGCCGGACCGGTAGCGATGGAGGGCGAAGGCGGCGGTGGTGCCGAGGACGGAGGAGACGGCGGTGGCCGCGAAGGCGATGATCAGCGTGTTGCGCAGAGCGTGCCAGATCTCGCGCGCCGCGAAGAGCTTCGCGTACCAGTCGAGCGAGAACCCCGCCCAGGAGCCGCCGAAACGCGAGGCGTTGAAAGAGTTGACCACCAGAACGAGGATGGGGAGGTAGAAGAAGGCGAGCACGGCCAGGGTGACCAGGAACGGCAGGAGGCTTCTCTTCACGCCGCCTCCTCCGCCCCGGCTTCCTCTTCCTTCTTCCGGCCCTGGGCGATGAGAACCCCGAGCAGGGGGAGGAGAACGGCGACGGTCAGGAAGGCCGAGAGAGCCGAAGCATGGGGAAGGTTGCGGTCCACGAACGTCCGCTGGGCGATCTTGTTGCCGATCATCTCGCTGTCCGGGCCGCCCACGATGTCCGGGATGACGTAGGAGCCGAGCGCCGGGATGAAGACCACCAGGATCGCGGTCAGGAGCCCCCGCCGGATCCCGGGGAGGAAGACCGACCAGAAGGCCCGGAACCGCGTCGCTCCCAGGTCGCGCGCCGCCTCGGTCAGGCGGAAGTCGAACTTCTCCGCCGCCGCGAAGATGGGGAGGATGGCAAAGGGCAGGTAGGAGTAGATGGTGACCAGGAGGACGGCCTCCGGGCGGTAGAGGAGGGAGGCGTCGGCGCCGGCGAGGCCGGCCGCCACCAGGAGGTGTTTGATCAGCCCCTCGGGATGGAGGAGGACCTTCCAGGCGAAGATCCGGACCAGGAAGCTGGTCCAGAAGGGGACGATCACCAGGAGGAGGATGAGGCGCTGGCGGCGCTCGTCGGCGCGGGCGATGTAGTAGCCGCTGGGGACGGCGAGGAGGAGGCAGGCCACCGTGGATGCGAGAGAGATCCAGACCGTTCGCCAGATGATCGCGGGATAATTCGGGTTGGAGAGGCTCTTCAGCGTGGCCAAGGTCCAACCCGCGCTGATCCCCCCGTAGATGTCGGTGGGCTTGAAGGCGACCGCGAAGATGACCAGGGTGGGGACGGCGAAGAGGACGGTCAGCCAGAGGAAGGAGGGGAGCGTGACCAGCCACTCCAGGGCGTTTTTTCTTTTCCCCCTGTTCATTCTCCGGTCCCCGTCTGTTTCGATGCGGGTTGAGTGGTTGGGGTTAGGAAGTGGGTTTGGAAGATGGGTCAGGTAGATGGTGCGGCCAGGCTAGCGGTTTGCCAGGCCGCACTTAACCCTGACCCATTTACCAGACCCACTTCCTAACCTTTACCCATCAACCGGTTCCAGCCCCGGCAGCCAGTTTTTCCCCAGGGAGTCGGGGGGCACCCGCAGCAGACGCTCGTCGGCTTCGCTGTAGTTTTCCAGCATGAAGCCGTCGTCGGCGTGCCAGGAGATGTAGACGTTGTCCTTCCAACGGATCGGCTTCTCGTCGAGGAAGAAGCGGCTGTGGGGCTGGGTGACGGAGATCCGCCAGTCCCCCAGCCGCACCCAGTACTTGGTCTGGTCGCCCAGGTAGATCACTTCGTCCACCGTGCCGGGGACGAGGTTCTCCAGCGGGTCGGGGAGGGAACGGTCGCGGGAGATCCGGATCTTCTCCGGGCGGACGCTCAGGAAGACCGGGGACCCCGTTTCGATGTGCTTGTCGTTGAAGCAGACCACATCCGGGAAGCCCTCGATCGCGAGCCGGCTGTGCTCGGCGGTGATCAGCTCCGCCACGCGCCCCTCGAAGAAGTTGGTGTCCCCGATGAAGGCGGCCACGAAGCCGCTGCGGGGGGACTCGTAGATCTCGGCCGGGGAGCCGATCTGCTCCACCTTTCCCAGGTTCATCACCGCGATCTGGTCGGAGATGGACATCGCCTCGGTCTGGTCGTGGGTGACGTAGACGAAGGTGATCCCGACCTCGTCGTGGATCTCGTCCAGCTCGATCAGCATCCGCTGGCGGAGCTTCAGGTCCAGGGCGGCCAGCGGCTCGTCGAGGAGAAGGACCCGGGGTTTCAGGACCAGGGCCCGGGCGATCGCCACCCGCTGCTTCTGCCCCCCGGAGAGCTCAGCGGGTTTTTTCTCGGCCTGCGCGCTCATCTGGATCAGGGCCAGCATCCGCTCCACCTCCTCGACGATCCGGGCTTTGGGGAGGCGGGCCACCCTCAGGCCGAAGGCGATGTTCTCCCGCACGGAGAGGTGGGGAAAGAGGGCGTAGTTCTGGAAGATGGTGTTGACCTTGCGCTCGTTGGGGGGGAGGTCGGTGATGTCCTGGCCGTCGAGGATGATCCGGCCGGAGTCGGGGTATTCGAAGCCGGCCGCCATGCGCAGGAGGGTGGTCTTCCCGCAGCCGGAGGGGCCGAGCAGGGAGAAGATCACGCCTTTCTCGATCGAGAGGGTGACCTGGTCCACCGCCTGGACCTTGCCGAAACGCTTGGATACGTTGTCGAAGATGAGAAAGCCGCCCATGGAAAGGCGAGCCCATGGTTGAGAATGGGTACTTATTATTCCAGGACCGGCGGAAAGACAAGAACTATATCGCGGAACAGAACTCTATCGCGGGGAATCATCGGGCCGCGGCCGTCTCCGCCGGCATCCGGCGGGCATCTTCGGTCGGGCAAACTTGCGGCTCGCTCTTTCGTGGATTATATATTAACCATACGCGGCGCGTTGCCGCCGCCTACCCGCCGCCGCGATAACGCCATGGTGCGACTCCCCTACAAAACGGCCCTCCTCAAAATGAGCCGGGCGGATCTGGGGAAAAATGTCCTCATCGTCTGCGGAGAGGACCCGCCCAAGGTCCGCGCCTGTCTCAAGGGGCTCGGCTATGAGCTCATCTCCCTGGCCCACTGCCGGGAATCCCACACCTACCGCCTGAAGAAGGGGCGTCGCTCCTTCACGCTGGTGATCTCGGGCTACGGCTCGGCCTCGGTGGCCTGCGTCGTCTACGAGCTCGAGGAGCTTGGCGCGGAGAACCTGATCCTCGCCGGCACCTGCGGCGCCTCCTCCCATTTCCGCCTCGACGAACCGCTGGTTTTGCTCCGGGCCCGGATCAATCCCCTGGGCGGGTCCGGCGCGGTCGGCTTCTACACCCACGATCCCATGGACTGGGAGTTCTTCCCCTCGAACAAGCTCCTCCGCCAGACTCGCGGCCTGCGGCTCAAGCGAGCGGACATCTCCCATATCATCTCCTCCGACACCTTCTACGGATTCTCCTGCGTGCTGGACCGGGACGGCCGGCCTGTCTACCGGGGCCCGCCGATCGCCGACCGCTACCCCGCCGGTTATGAAAAATTCAGACGGCTGTATCGGTCCCAAAAACCCTACCTCCTGGACATGGAGGTGGGATTTTTTTACGCCCTCTGCGGCATCTGGAAGAAGCTCAACGGCCTGGCGATCAAGGCTCCCTCGAACTACGTTCCCTTCGAAAACGGCCATCCCCCGATCCGGGATGAGTCCAAGGCCTTAAGGGCTTCCCTCCAGGCTGCCGCCGACGTGATCCTGGCCCTGGAGACGAACGGCCAGCGTCCCTCTCCGGCCGGCCCCAGCTGACCGGGCCGCGAACCCTGTCCGGCCCGGCGAGATCTGCCCGATGGGCCACCACCGCCTGGCCCGGCGAAGTCCCGCGGCGGCAGCGAAGTTCTCCTGCTTCCGCGCCGTCCGCCCGTTCCCTCTGCGCCCGCCCGTCTGGCCGGGTTCGTCCGCTCGAGTCCGCCCGACCATCTGAGTCCATCCGATTGACCGCGTCTTCCCGACCATCTGAGTCCATCCGGGCGACTGAGTGCATCCGACCGGCGGAGTCCGCCCGACCTTGCCTCTCCATTTTTTTGCAAGAAATTCTCTCTGAAAATCATCCTTATAGTAGGGATCTCAGATTTGAGATTTCAGATCTCAGAAGGCCTGTCGGAGCAAGACATGCTCTCCGGCAGAGTCTGGGTAGCAGAAATTTCAGATCTCAGAAGGCCAGTCGGAGCAAGAGGTTCTTTTCGAGAGACATCCTTGCCGGGATCTCAGATCTCGAATGGTGAGCCGGCAGACGGGACCTGAGATCTGAAATTTCAAATCTGAAATCAGCCCCACAACAGGAGGAGACCATGAAATACAATCGTTTCGAAGATGTCCCTGTCTGGCGGGACGGGATCGATCTGGCCGTCCGGGTCTTCGCTTTGACCGAAGACCGGGCCTTCCGTTTTCGGGGCGACATCGCGAACCAGATCCAGCGCGCCGCCCTCTCCGTCTCCAACAACATCGCCGAGGGGTTCGAGCGCGGGACGACCTCCGAGCTGATCACATTCCTCTATATCGCGCGCGGCTCGGCCGGCGAAGTCCGCTCCATCCTCTGCGTAGTGGAAAAGATGCCGGTTTTCTCCCCCTTGCTCCCCCGCCTGCCGGAACTCAAGGCCCTGGCCGAGTCCGTCTCCCGGCAGCTTCGCGCCTGGGCCGAGTCGCTCCAGAACTCCGGGATCGGAGGACAGAGATACCTGACGGAAAAATCCCGGGAGTCGTATCGACAGGACCAACGGGCGACCGCCTTCCTGGATCGCCTCAAGAAAATGAACGAGGAAGCGGCGAAGGAGAGGGAGGAGCTGAGAAAGTCCGAGCAGCCGAAAGACGTCGCGGGCAGCCCGCCGGGATCTCGGATTTGAGATTTGAGATCTCAGAATCCGTTTGCCGTCTCGTCCGCCGGGATCTCAGATTTGAGATTTCAGGTCCCGCCGGCCGGGGAGCCCTCTGAGATCTGAAATTTGAAATCTCAAATCAATCGGCTTCCCCCGCCGCCCGCGCTTGGATATAATTCGCCCATCGGGGAGGTGGATGACCGGTGATAAGCGGGCTGTTCGAATCCAGTCGTGTTTCCGCGCTCGGCCGCGCCGCGCTCTGCTTGTTCCTCATCGCTCTCCCCCTCTCCTCCTGCCGGGGGAAGGAAAGCGCGCCCGCTTCCCCGTCCTCCCCCCCGCCTCCCCCTTCTCCCGCTCCCACTCTGGCCGAGCAGGTCCACGACGACGCCTACCTCGAGACCGGAGACCTCCCCGCTCTCGTCGGCCGCGGCCGCCTCCGCATCCTCGCCCAGCGTCGGGGAGAAGACTACCTTCCCCGGGCCGGCTATCCGCACGACCAGGACCGGGCGCTGGCCGGTGAGTTCGCCTCCGGCCTGGGACTGGAGCCGGTCATGGTCTACGTGGACAGCTTCGGGGACCTGATCCCGGCCCTGCTCGCGGGGAAGGGGGACGTGGTCGCCGACAACATGGCCATCACGCCCGAGCGGAAGAAGCTCATAGCCTTCGCCTCTCCCCTTCTCTTCGTGCGCGAGCAGATCATCGCCCGGGCCGGCTCGCCCCGCCTCTCCGGGGTCTCCGCCCTCTCCGGCCGGTCGGTGGGCGTGCAGGAGGGGACGTCGTTCTTGGAGGCCCTGACCGCGCTCCGGAAGAAACACCCGGAGATTGCGATCGACCTCCTCCCGGGCCATCTGACCAGCGACGACATTCTGGACCGGGTCGCCGCCGGTTCGATCGACCTGGCCGTGGACGACAGCAACGTTCTCGCGGTGGCCCTGCGCTACCGCTCCGATGTCGCGGCCGTCCTCGATCTCCCCGGGGAGAGGGCGCTGGCCTGGGCGGTGCGCCCGGGGAACCCCGAGCTCCTCCGGGCGCTCAACGAGTTTCTCACCCGCGAGCGCATCACCTCGGTCCGGGAGGAGAAATACCTGGACGACCTCCCCGACATCCGCCGGCGCAAATCCATCCGGATGATCACCCGCAATCATCCTTCCTCCTATTTTCTCTGGCGGGGCGAGCTCATGGGTTTCGAGTACGAGCTGGCCAAGGAGTTCGCCCACCGCCAGGGACTTCGCCTCCAGGTGCAGGTCGTCCCCGACCGGGAATCCCTCTTCTCCGCCCTGACCGGGGGAGAGGGGGATTTCATTGCCGCTTCCCTCCCTCCCGATTCCACGGGCCCGGAGATTGCCTTGTCCCCGCCCTACCGTCGGACCGACACGGCCGTTTCCGGGGACGGTTCCCGCCCCGATTTCAGCGCGGCCACGACGGTCTCCGTCTGCTGGGCGGTGAGATCGTCCGACCGCCTGCTCGCCAAGGAAATCGACGCTTTCCTCGCTTCCGTGAAGAAAGAGCCCCTGCTCAACCAGCTCTCCGCCAAATACGCCCGGGCGATCGGGGGCGCCTCGCCCGAGACGATCCGGGAGTACCGGGAGGCGAATCTGGGCGAGCGGATCTCCCCCTACGACGACCTCGCCCGCCGTTACGGCGAGAAATTCGGCTTTCTCTGGCGGGCGATCGTCTCCCAGATGTACCAGGAGAGCCGTTTTGATCCCCGGGCGCGCTCCTGGTCGGGAGCGGTGGGGCTGATGCAGGTCCAGCCTCAGACCGCGGGCCAGTTCGGTTTCCGGGGAAACCTCGACGATCCGGAGACCGGGATCCACGCCGGCGTCGTTTATCTCGACTGGCTCCGCAAACGGTTTGAGCCGGAGCTCGATCTCTCCGAAAGCATGCTCTTCACGCTGGCCGCCTACAACGCCGGGATCGGCCATGTCACCGATGCCCGGCGGCTGGCCAAAAATCTGGGTCTCGACGATCGGCGCTGGTTCGGACACGTCGAGAAGGCCATCCGCCTGCTCGCCCGTCCGGAGTACGCGGAGAAAGCCCGCCACGGCTACGTCCACGGGGAGATCCCGGCCAACTACGTCCGCCAGATCGTCGATCGTTTCCGGGCCTACAGCGCCTTCTCGGCTCAGAGCGGGAGCGCTCTCCCATGATCCACGTCTACACCGGAGACGGCAAGGGCAAGACCACCGCCGCGGTCGGCCTCGCCCTGCGCGCCCTGGGCTGGGGAAAGCGGGTCTGCCTGATCCGTTTTCTGAAGGGCGAGCGGATCTCCGGGGAGGACAAGATTCTGGGAAAGATCCGGTCCTGCCGGATCGCCCGCTGCGGACGGGGGCGTCTGCTCCGGAAAGAGACGATCGGCCCGATCGACCGCCGGGAAGCGGAAAAGGGACTGGATCTGGCCCGCGCGGTCCTCGAGGGGCGGGAGGCGGACGTGGTCATACTCGACGAGCTCGCCGTGGCCGTTCATTTCGGTTTGCTTCCGGCGGCGGAAGTCGAGAAACTCGCGCGAAACTGCCCGAGAAGGATCGAGCTGGTCATCACCGGCCGGCGCTGCCCGCCCTCGATCATCCGCCTGGCCGATTACGCGAGCGACGTGCGCGAGCTCAGGCATCCTTACCGGCAAGGGACGAAAGGCCGGCGCGGCATAGAGTATTAAACTCGGCCGGTGCGCCGGTGGCCGCGGTCCCCGGGGAGATCGGGGATCTGCTCCGGGACAAAGGCGCGGTGGGGGCTCAGTGGTGCAGCGTCGCCTCGGGCTTGTCCGCTTCGGATCCTCGCCGCTCGCCTTACCTCTGCCGCAATTCGTTGAGTTGGACCCAATCCCCCGGCGCGCGTTCGAACTGCCAGAAGGTCCATCCATTGCAGCTTGTCCGTTGACAGGCCTTCGCGCCGGCCAGCGAGGGAGAAGTATAGATTCCCCCCCTAACCACCGTCTGACGAATTACCCGCCCTTTTTCATACAAGATCAGAGGAGTATTGGTTTCCGCCGCGATCCGGCGCGCCTGGGCGGCCGCCCGCATCAGCGCCGGTTCGACTTTCCTTAAATCGGCATCTTTGATCTTCGATGTATTCACGCATTCTCTCCTTTATCGATCAGCTGGGGCGCTTTCCCCGAGTTATCGTAGACCACCCAGGCGTCTACCAGAGACCGATAAATCCTCTGAAAATTCCTTGTCCCCGAGGCATATCGCCGGCGGACGACATCCTCTGGCACCGAATGCCCCCCCTGAGCTACACGCACGGCCACGCGCTCAAGCGCGATCTCAGCATTCGGCAGGCTGAGATAGACAAGCTTGACGCGATAACCCCGTTCCCTCCACGTGGGGATCAGTCGAGCATAGAGTAAACCGCTGAGCGTCGTTTCGAAAGCAAAACTCTCGCCGCGCCGGACATGTTCATGAATTTCCCGGAGCATGATCCTTCCGGCTCGAAGTGCCGCCAGGTCCGGGCGAAATGGATCCAATCCCGCCGCGATCAGGTCGGAATTGACAAAGACCGGACATCCCGCTTCTTTCGGGAGATACTCCCGAGCGAACGTGGTCTTCCCGGCGCCGTTAGGGCCGGCGATGATGACGATCTTCCTGTGTTTTTCATCGATCGTTGGCATCGTATTCCGGGCCGGGAATCGCTTTGCGCTCACCGACTTTGAACCGGCCGTCGCGATAATCGATCTATCTTTAGCGCATAGATCAGCGCGGCAGGCGTTGCTGCCCACCGTTTTCACGACAATCGATTTTATTTCCGGATAGAGGGGATATTCACGGTTAAGGGAAAAATATTTCTGCCGCCCCCTGGTCTCGCCGAGGAAGAGACCCTCCCGACAAAGACGTTTGAGTTCCCGAGAAAGATTTCCCGGATCTATACCCACGCGTGAAGCAATATCCCGGAGGTGCAGGTGAGAGTCGGGGTTCGCGAAGAAATAGGAGAGGAGTCCACCCCTGAGGCGAGATCGGGTTGTGTCGAACATTCTCATTGTTGTCTTATATTACAACATATGTTGTGATATAAGACAACATAATTTCGGGAGACCGGATTCGGGAGACCGGGGAGGGACAACAGGGAAGGAGGAGCCGCGGACCCGAAGGGTCCGCGGCTACGAGAGATGCAAAACGCCGGGTCGGGGGGCCAGCCGGGCCTAGCGCGAGACGGGAGGGAGGATTTCCTTCTTGTTCTTGACCGCCTTGTAGGTGATCAGCGGCGGCGCGTCGACCGGGCAGATGAAGGAGCAGATCATGCAGGAGACGCACTTGTCCTGGTCCTGCTTCGGCCGCCGCTTCTTCCCGTCCCACTCCACGCACTGGCCGCCCGCGTCCTGGCAGACGATGTAGCACTGGCCGCAGCCGACGCAGCGGTCGAGATCGTATTCCGCCACCCCCTGCCGCGTGAGGTCGAACTCGTCGGTGTGGTGGATGTTGGGCAGCGCCTTCCCCACGATCTCCTTCACCTTCTGGTACCCCTTCTCGGCCATGAAGTCGGATAAGCCCTCGCACATGTCCTCGACGATCCGGTGGCCGTAGTGGATCACCCCCGTGGTCATCTGGACCAGGGAGGCCCCGACCAATAGGTACTCCACCGCGTCGATCCAGGTCTCGGCCCCGCCGCAGCCGACCAGGGGAAGGCTTAGTTCCTGGCAGAGGGCGAGGTCGGAGATGAAGCGGAGGCCGATCGGCTTGACCGCCGGGCCGGAGAAGCCGCTGCAGGCGCCCTTCCCGGCGATATTGGGGAGGGGGACGTAGTCGTCGAGGCCGATCTCCGTGAGCCCCCGCACCGTGTTGATCGCGGTGATCCCGTTCGCCCCGCCCTTCTTGGCGTAGAGGGCCGGCTCGCACATGTCGGTGATGTTGGGCGTGAGCTTGGCCAGGATCGGGATCTTCACCTTAGCCCGGACCGCCGCGGTGAACTTCTCCACCAGGTCGAAAGCCTGGCCGACTTTCATCCCCGCCCCCTCCACGGTCATGTGGGGGCAGGAGAAGTTGAGCTCGAGCATGTCGGCGCCGGCGTCCTCCGAGCGCGTCGCCAGCTCGATCCATTCGTCGAGGGCGAAGCCCATGATGGAGGAGATGACCGGGTGCTTGGGGTAGCGCTTCTTCAGAAAGGCGATGTCGAGGAGGTTGTCTTTAAGCGGACGGTCGGACGTCTGCTCGACGTTCTGGAGGCCGACGAGCTTCTTGTCGCCGTAGTTGTATCCCGCCATCCGGGGGGAGGGATGGATGATCTTGGTCTTGTCGATGACGATGGTCTTGAAGGCCACCCCGCCCATCCCGTGCTCGTAGCTGCGGGCGACCATCTCGGCGGTGTTGGAGACGGGGGAGGAGGAGAGGAGAAACGGGGTCGGGAACTTCACCCCGCACAGCTCGATTGCCAGATCTCTGAGTTTGGCCATGGTGGACCTCCTGCGAGCTAGGCTTGGCGACTTCTTGCCACAAAGGCACGAAGGCACCAAGAACGCTTTATTAATAGGTGCCCAGTGAAGTTTTTTTTCTTCGTGTTCCTTTGTGCCTTGGTGCCTTGGTGGCAAAGTCGGTTTATTTCGCCAGTCGGGCGGCGATCCGTTTCGCCGCCTCTTTGCCGTCGGCCACCGCCTGGACCACCAGGGCGGGGCCCCGGACGATGTCCCCCCCCGCGAAGATCCGCGGGTCGGCGGTGGAGACGCCGTCCTGGCGGACCGCGATGGATCCGTTCTTGGCGAAGGCGATCCGGGAGGAGAGCTCCCGCAGGGAGGGCTCCGGTCCGGTCCCCACCGCCATGATCACTGCTCCCACCCGGAGCGAGAACTCCGTGCCGGGGACGGCGCGGGCGTTCGACGGGACGAAGAGTTTCGGCCGCACCCATTCCGTTTCCGTTCCCTTCACCCCCGTCACCCGGCCGCGGCGCCCGACGATCTCGGTCAGCTGGCACTGGGGCTTGAGGATGACGAAATTGTCCCGGGCGAGCTGGAGGTCGTCCTGATCGGCCGGGATCTCGGCCAAGGATTCGAGGCAGATGGAGTAGACCTTCTTCGCTCCCAGGGCTTTGGCGGTGGTGGCGATGTCCATCGCCACCGATCCTCCGCCGATGATGGCGACGTTCTTGTTTTTTACTAGTCCCGCCGCTTGGGCGGGGGAGCCCCGGCGGACGGACTCCAGGAACTCAGCGGCGGTGGCGACGCCCACGAGGTCGCTCCCCGGAATCCTGACTTTCCGCGGCGACCAGAGGCCGGGGGCGACGAAGACCGCCTGGAACCCCTGCTTGAAGAGCTTGTCCACGCCCTGGGGGCCGATCCTGTTTTTGCAGTGGAAGACCACGCCGAGCTTTTTCAGGTCCTCGATCTCGCGGTCGAGGAAGGCGGAATTCAGGCGGAATTCCGGGACGCCGTAGCGAAGCACGCCGCCCGCTTTTTCCCGGGCTTCGAAGACGGCGACCGCAAAGCCGTTTTTTGCGAGCTCCGCGGCGCCGGCGAGGCCGGCCGGCCCCGATCCGACGACGGCGACTTTTATCTCGTTGGCCGGCGCCTTCTCCACGGGGAAGAAGCCGGTGTCCCAGCCGTATTCGACCAGGAAACGCTGGAGGTCGCCGATCTCGATCGGGCGGTCGATCTCGGTGGCGCTGCAGGCCTTCTGGCAGAGGCGGCTCACCGGGCAGACCACGCCGCAGACGCCGCCCAGGATGTTGTTCTCCTTGATCGTGCGCACCGCCCCCTTGATGTTCCGGAAGCGGAGCTTGCGGATGAAAGTCCCCGGGTCGGTCTTGGCCGGGCATTCGGCGCTGCAGGGAGCGTCGTGGCAGAGGAGGCAGCGCGACGCCTCCTGGATCGCCTGGGAGAGGGTGAAGACCGCCCTCATGTTGGAGAGACCCTCGAGCCTGTTGGTCTTCCTGGTGGCTGATTTCAACGTGGCACCTCCCGGTCCTGGTCTGGCGTCGTGTCTTGACGGCTCCGGATCGGACGAGCGGCATTCGCCGCGGAGCCGACCGGATTATAATATTTGTCGCCGCCGAATAGTCAAGAAAGATGCGCCGATGGGGGTGCCAACTCCGAATTGCCTCGAGGGCCGGCCAGGCCCTCGAGGCAATTCGGACAATTCGGGCTTGACACCCTCCGGCGCTGACTTAAGATTCCATTCCCCGTCATACCTCAGAGCAACCGAAGGAGCCGAGACCATGGTCGCCAGAAAGAAAACCGCGCCGAAAGTCACCTGGGAAGAGCTGTACGAGATGGAGATCGTGAAGAAGGCCCGCGCCTGGAACCGGGTGCGGGACGTGGACACGATCGAGGGGATCAACCGGAGGATGCGCTTCGGAGGCTACCGGGAGGTCATCCGGGACGCCGACCGGGCCTACGGCGGCGCGATCTGGAAGGCCGCCGCGGAGATCCTGGAGAACCGGGACCGGGTCCGGATCGTGATCGTGGCCGGCCCCAGCTCCTCGGGCAAGACCACCACCGCGATCAAGCTCTGCGAGTCGCTCCAGGCCATGGGGGATAACCTCCAGCTTCTGGCCATGGACAACTATTTCTGGAACCTGAAGGACCAGCCCAAGGACGAGTTCGGGGACCACAACTTCGAGACCCCGGAGGCGCTGGACAAGAAAACGATCAACCGGAACCTGACCGATCTCCTCTCCGGCGCCGAGGCCGACATCCCGATCTACAACTTCAAGACCGGCCGGCGGGAGGAGAAGGGGAGAAAGATGCTTCTCGCGCCGGGCCAGCTCCTGGTGATCGAGGGGCTCCACGCCCTCCATTCGGACATGACGGAGGGGATCGATCCGCCCTCCCAGTTCCGGGTCTACATCGAGGCCATCTGCCAGCTCAAGGACGGCCGGGGCGATTTCATCCCCTGGACCGATATCCGCCTTCTCCGGCGGATGGTCCGGGACAATCTCCACCGCAACTATCCCCCCCTGAAGACGATCGGCCACTGGCACTACGTCCGCCAGGCGGAGAAGGCGCACATCGTCCCCTTCATCAAGGCCGCCGACGCCGTGGTCAACGGCTACCTCCCCTACGAGCTCCCGGTGCACAAGAAGTATCTCTATCAGAGCCTCAAGGATGCGGTGGAGCATTTCGGCGACGCCCAGGGGAGGGAGGACGCCTTGAAACGGGCTTCCCGCTGCCTCTCCTATCTCGAGGCGGTGGATCTTCTCGAGGACGACTCGATCATCCCTCCCACCTCCCTCCTCCGGGAGTTCATCGGGGGGAGCGCGTATAATTCTTAGAGAAGACATCGGTCATTTATCATTTGTCAGTTGTCATTTATCATTGAAACCGGGAGGGGCCGTTCGCCTACCAATCCTTCCGGGGGGACCGCGGGATGAAAGACATTTCCCAACTGGGGCTGAAGCTGGAGAGCGATCCGGAGAAGACCGCTTACCAGAAGGTCCTCTCCCATCCCGATCGCCCCGACGGCTACCGGGCGCTGGCCCGTCTGCTCAAAAAGGGCGCCGATCGGGAGCGGGCGGAGGCGGTGCTCTCCCTCGCGGAGAGCCTCTTCCCCGACGACCGCCTGACCCTGGAGGAGCTCTCGGTTCACTGCGAGGAGACGGGGCGGACCGACCGGGCCGTCGAGCTCTGCCGCCGGCTGATCGAACGGGGGGATTCCTGGGCCGCCTACACCCAGCTCGCCCGGATTCACAAGAACCGGGGCGACCCCGCCGCCGCCGTCGCCCTCCTGCAGTCGGTGCCGGAAGGCCATCCCTTCAAAGTCCGGACCTATCCCGTCCTCTTCGCGCTGCTCTTCGTGATGAACGACCACCGCCGCGGGATCCAGAATCTGGAGGAAGCGATCCGGGTCTGCGGCCCCAGCCATCGCCTGGTCAAGGACCTGGGCCGCCTGCAGATGAAGATGGGCCGGAAGCAGGAAGCCATCGCCTCGTTGGCCCGGGCTCTGGAATACCAGCCCGACGATCTGGACGCCGTGAAGCTGATCGGTCTGGCCCATCTCGACGTGGGGGAGTACGACCAGGCCCGCGCCCGTTTCCGGGAGATCCTCGCCCGCCAGCCGGACTCCTTTCAGGCGATGATCCAGCTCGCCGAGCTCTGCCTCCATGAGCACAAGCTCGAGGAAGCGAAGGAATGGCTGGACCGGATCCGGGCGGTCCAGGAGAGAAAAGGGTGCCCGGCCGACTCCCGCTCCAAGCTGGCCCTGGGCGAGTACTGGGTGAAAAAGGGGGAGCCGTCCCGGGCGATCCCGATCACGCTGGAGGGGATCCGGGAGACGCCGTTTTACTACCCGATGGAGCTTCGGCACGCCTACAGCGTTCTCGAGGAGGCCTGCCGGGGTGTCCGGGATGACTGCCGGACCCAACTCTGTTCCGAGATCCGCGCCGCCCTGGCGCGGGACCCCGACGTCTTCTCCGCCCTGACCCGCTTGGCGGGCCAGCTCAAGGAGAAGGGCTCTCTTCTGCAGGCCAAGGAGATCCTGGAGCACCTCCTCCTCACCTTCCCGGGCAACGCCCTCATCCTGGTGGAGCTCGCGGAGACGCAATTCCGGCGCGGGATGTTCGAGTCCGCCGTCCAGATCGCCCGTGCCGCCGCCCGCGCACCCGCCGGGTCTTTCGCCCGTGATCGCGCCCGGGCGCTCAAGCTCCTGTCCGTCGTCCATCGCCAGATGGGCGACGAGGCGTCCGCGGCGGAGTGCGAACGCCAAGCCAGGGAAATTGTGGAAAAATAGAAACATGGCTATCTGCGACCGCTGCGGAGAGGAAATCCCCGACGACA
>CAZKCI010000064.1:0-119634 GCA_964551475.1 uncultured bacterium
CGACCGTTGTAGTCCAGACATCGACTATGGTTGTCATTGCGAGCGAAGCGAAGCAATCTCTTGCCGCTCATGGAGTTGGGATTGCTTCGTCGCTCCGCTCCTCGCAATGACATGTCTATATTATTCTGGACTGACTTATAATTCGCGAAGATTCGCGCGTTATTCGCGGTTAGAATGCCGGGCCAAGCCGGGACGATTCGCGGTCAGAGCCTTTTCCGGAGGGCCTCGCGGGAGTCGCTCAGGTTATGCCCGCACCAGGGCGAGGGGCAGAAGCCCTTCTCGGTGTGGGAGACGCAGTTCAGGTCGTCCAGCGTGTCCCTGCCCGTGGCGATCAGTCCGCAGTAGATGCGGGCCCAGAAGTTGGCCCGGGTCTCGGCGTGGTACTTGGTCCAGTCGATCCCCCAGTCCAGGTTCCGTGTGTAGTGGGAATAGATCAAGCCCGCGATGTGCTTGGGGTGCCAGCCCCGGCTCATCAGGACCCGGCAGACGGTCTGGATGCTGGAGGGGACGAGGAGCCCCCAGGTGGGGTTGCGCAGGGCGTTGGCGACGCAGGCCGGGAGAACGCTGAGGTCCGTTTTCCAGTAGGTCTCCGCCCAGCGATGTGGCGGGTCTATCTCCACCGAGTCAAAATCCCGATGGAAGGCGTAGAGGCGGGAGTCGAGATAGTCGTCCAACACCTTTCCCCAACCGCCGGCCCCGTCCGGGACCAGGGACTTCGCTCGATCGGCGTAGCGGGCCGCCTCTTTCAGGTCGCGTCGGATCTCGAAAAGCTCCTGGTAGGAGAACTTGCCCCGGGGGACGGAGGCGAAGAAGGGGAGAGCGCGGGCGGTCTCGATGCTGACCTTGCCGACGTAGACCTTATGCTTCTGATGGGTGGAGAAGGAGGTCCGGATGGTCCGCATGGAGAGGGGATCGCCGTACTGGGTGATGTCCAGGTTCATGCCCTCCCGCCCCCGCGCGCCCCGGCCCCGGGCGGTGTCGGAAATGGTGATCGAGAGTTCGCTCCGGGGGCTGGCCTTCTCGATCACCCGGTGGCAGAGGAACTCGGTGAGCCGACCGATCGCGCTGTAGCCCCGCCCGTCCCGCTCCGGGATCGGGCGCTTGCGCTTGTTGTCGCCGCCGGGGACGAAGGCGTATTGGTCGAGGAGGCTCTTCTCCAGCGTCCCGATCTTCTCCAGGCGGCCGTGGACGGGGGAGGAGAAGGGGACGCGGGAGACGAAGTGGTAGCCGGAGGCGGTGGAGTCGTTGAGGTGGGGCAGGGAGTAATCCTGGAACAGATCCTCGATCGCCCGGTAGGCGGGCTCCAGCAGGCCGAAGTATTCGTTCTGGTTCCGGTAGAGGCCGTCCCAGGTGTCGAGGTTGAAGTACTCCACGTCCCAGACGGCCAGCGTCGAGTCGCGGTCCCAGACGGCCCGGTTGAGGTCGAGGCCGTCCTCCATCAGTTCGTAGAGGCCGTCCAGAGTCTCCACCACGCGGATCGGGCGGAGGTAGCCCCGCCGGACCAGCGACTCGCCGAAGCCGACGAAGTATTCGCAGGTCGGGTTCTTCCCGCCGCAGAAATCCAGGATCCTCTCCCGGACGGCGGGGGTGCGGTAATAGTCGCGGACGGCTTGAAATTCCTTATCGGAGACGACGGAGAGTGGCATGGGAAAAGATGGTCAATGGGAGAGGGTAAGGATGTTGGTCTGGTCGAGGGGTAAGGTCAATAGTGTGGCGCGCGGTCGGCCATAACCAGGAACTTTACCCATTCACCATACCCACTTCCTAACCCATTTCCCATTGACGCTCGGTTAGAATTTTCCGTTCCAGCGGTAGTTGCCCAGGCTGTAGCCGCAGTTCGGCCGCCAGCAGTAGCCCTTCTGCTGGTGGGAGACGCAGTTGTGGTCCACCAGCCGGTCGGTCCCGTCGGCGAGGAGGCCGGCGAACATCCGCACGTAGAAGGACGAGCGCGAACCGGCGTCGAACTGTTTCCACTGGTCGCCCCAGTTGGAGGGGCCTTCCCAGCGGGAGCGGACCAGCCCCGCGATGTGCTGGGGGTGCCAGCCGATCGCGAGCAGGCAGCGGGTCAGCGTCTGGAGGTTGGTGGGCTTCAGGAGATGGTCGTTGGGGACTTCCAGCGAATGGCGGACGCAGGGGGGGACCGCCCGGAGGTCGAAGGAGTGGTAGGTCTTGTCCCAGACCGTCCAGTGGTCCTGGGTCTCGCTGTCGTACCATTTGTGGAAGCGGTAGAGCTTCGATTCCAGGTAGTCGCCGATCACCTTCTTGAAGTTGACGGTGAAGTCGGGCATGAAGCAGTAGACGTCGCGGGCGTAGTCGGCGGCGTGGCGGAAGTGGCGGCGGAGGTGAAGGACCTCGTCGAGGGTGAGCTTGCCCCGCGGGATGGCCACCTGGACCGGCGTCCCCCGGGAGATCGCCTCGCCGACCTTGTAGATCTGGACCTTGTGCTTCTGATGGGTGGAGAAGGCGCAGCGGAGATCCCGCATGTAGACGGGGTCGCCGAAGCAGGAGAGGTCGAGGGAGATCGCCTCCCGGCCCTTGCGCCCCGGCCCGACCGCGACGTCGGTGATCACCAGGGGGAGGTCGGTCACCTTCCCGGCGGTCTGCATGATGCGGTGGGCGATGAACTCCATCACCCGGCCCATGCCGTCGAAGGACTGGCCGTGGCGGGGGGAGACCTTGCTCGGGCGCTTCGAGGAAGCGGCGCGGTATTTCCCCTCCAGGGAATCGATCAGCTTGCCGATGTCCTCCAGCATCAGGTCGGTCTTGGTCCCGGACTGGATCTGGAAGGAGAAGTGGTAGCCCTGGCCGGTGGTCAGGACCAGGGGCTGGATGCCGTAGGAGCGGTAGATCTTTTTGATCGACTCGTAGACCGGCTCCAGGCGGCGGAAGACGCCGGTCTGGTCGTAGTAGATCTCCCCCGGGTAATCCTTGTTGAAGTACTCGATGTCGAGGACTCCCAGTGTGTGCACCCGGTCCCAGAGGGAGCGGAAGATGTCAAGACCCCGCCCCAGGATGTAGTGGAATCCCGATTTCGGCTGGGAGACGTAGGGCTCGGGCGCCGGCGTGCCGATCAGGGCCTCCCCGTAGCCGACCAGGTACTCCGCGGTGCAGAGCTCCGGCTCCCGGGCGGTCCCGCCGCAGTACTCGGCGATCCTCTCCTGGACCTCCGGGTCGCGATAGTATTCTTTTGGAGTGAGCATGCTGCCCTCCTTTAGGGGACGAAACCGCCGCATTATGAGACACGGTCGCTCCCTCCGCCATAACTATTTATCCGGGGAAAGGTGAAGGAAGAAATGGCCTCCGGCCGCCCTGCTCAGGCTGTTCGCCGGGGCGTATTATTCGATTCTCTTCTTTTTATCGCGCTGACGATCTGCTACCTTTTTCCATCCCGACGCCTGGGCGTCGGGAGGGAAAAAGGAATCCGCAACCAGGAGACCTGAAATGAAGAAATGTCTGATTTGCGCGGCGCTGGCGGTGGCCCCGTTCATCGCCGGCCTGCGGACGGCTTATGGCCAGGAGACGGCCGTCGCGGCTCCCGGGCCGGCTCCGTCGGCCGCCTCCTCTCCGTCCGGGAAAGCGGGCGTGGCCCTGGGATTCAAGGTGGGGACGATGGGCCCCGGAGTCGACCTCACGGTGGGGATCGCCGAGAAGTTCAACCTCCGGGGAAACTTGAGCTACCTCGGCTTCGCCTATCATCGGGATGAGAACGAGGACGACTACCGTTTCAAGATGAGCACGCTGATGAGTCTGCTCCTCCTCGACTGGCATGTCGGCGGAGGCCAGTTCCGCCTGAGCGCGGGAGCCTGCCTGGCCAACGGATACGGGAGGTACGAGGAGTCATCGACCGACAACATCAAGGTCGGCGACACCCACTATCCGGGAGCGGGGGTGGGGACGCTGACCAAGAAGGTCAGACTGCCCACGCTGGCCCCCTATATCGGCATCGGCGTGGGGGACGCCGTCGACGAGAACAGCGACGTGACTTTCTCTTTCGACCTCGGCGTGGTCATCCCCTGGTACGAAGTCGATGTGACCGCCGATGGGCCCCTCTCGTCCGACCCGGCCTTCCGCGCCGATCTGGCCAAGGAGAAGTCCGACTTTGCGGACGACGTCCATGACGTGCCGATCTACCCGGTGCTGAGCTTCGGAATGGCGTTCAAGTTCTAGGCGGGAGCCGAGAGGGGAAACGGTGCTTCCGGGTCGCCGGCATCGAGTACCGCAGGCATAGAGGTTACGTAGGATTACGCAAGGTTGCGTGAGGTTACGCGAAGTTGCGGACTGATCGCAGAGAGGGGATTTTATCGTTGTTGTGGGAACGGCGTCCCGCCGCGATCCGGGCCGGCCTGGCCAAAGAATTTAACAGACGATTGGATAGGATTGAATAGGATGGGCCTGGCTGGCCGTCAGTATCCTATTCCATCCTATTCAATCGTCTGTTTGAATAGCCGGGCCCGCTAGCGCAGGGAAGGTTACCGCACGCTGGTGATCAGGGGGCCGAAGCGGCGGCTGTAGATGGAGACTGCGTCGGGCGGGGAATAGCGGACGGTGATCGTTCCCTCTTGATCGGTTCTCAGGACCAGCGCCTCCGCCGCCTCGATCCTGCGCAGCGTCTCCGCGGAGGGATTTCCCCACTCGTTGGCTCCCACCGAGACGATCGCCCAGCGGGGCGAGACCGCCTTCAGGTACTCCTCCCCGGAGGCGTCGGCTCCCCCGTGATGGCCCGTCTTGAGGAGACTGGCCCGGAGGCTTCCCTGGACCCGGGCGACCAGCTCCCGCTCCGCGGGGATGTTGATGTCGCCGGAGAGGAGGGCGGAAAAATTCCGGCAGGAGAGGGCGATGACCAGCGAGTTGGCGTTCCAGTCCGGCGAGGCCAGAGCCGCGGGCCAGATCACCTTCAGTGAGGTCTCCCCCCAGGTGATCTCGTCGCCGTCTCCGAGCTTAGCGTAGCCGGTCCCTCCCCGGAATTCCTTTTCGTATTCCCGGGCCCGCTCTTCGGTGAGCCTCTGGGAGAAACGGTCGATCGCCTGGCCGTTGTCTCCCCAGCGGGCGGGCTGAAACTTTTTCCGGGCCCAGACCGCGTTGCCGAGATGGTCGGCGTGGGGATGGGTGACGATCAGCCAGTCGAGCGCGGTGACGCCTCGTTTGGCCAGTTCGGCCGAGAGGGCCTCCCGGGCTTCCGGGTAGCCGGTGTCGATCAGGATGAAGGCTCCGGCCGGATTCTTCAGGAGGATGGCGTCGCCGTAGCCCACGTCGAGGAACGACAGCTCGAGGTCCCCGGCCGGCGCCTCGGCGGAAAAAAAAGAAAGGAGGAGGGCGCCCGCTCCGGCCAAAGCGCTCGACGCCTTCAAGCGGACGGTCGCGGCGAAATAGAGGAGACGGCCCCGGAGATCGGGGAGGATTTCACTGGCCATCCAGCGTTTATCATTTATCATTTGTCATTGATCAACGATCAGCGATCACAATCACTCATACCAGCGGATAACCATTCTATCTCAAGGACGCGTTCATGCCAAAGACCAAGACGATTCAAGAGATCGAGGACAAGCTGTCCGTTCTGGACCCGGAGAGCCTCCGCTCCCAGGTCCTCGAGGCGGTGAAGAAGTTCAAGGGGAACTGGCTCGAGCTCGGCCGCTATCTCGCGGCGGTCAACCGGAAGCAGTCCTACAAGGGCTGGGGTTTCTCCACCTTTCCGAGCTACTGCACGCGCGAGCTCAAGATTCGGGAGCAGACCGTGGCCAAGCTTCTGCGGTCGTTCCTGTTCCTGAAGAAGGAGGCCCCCGACTTCCTCTCCTCCGCCCTGGAAGAGGAGGGGAGGGTGGAGCGCCTCCCCGATTTCGAGGCGGTGGACATCCTGCGCAAGGCCCGGGGGCGGAAAACGATCGGCGAGGATGACTACGCCCGGATGAAGGAAGCGGTCTTCAAGGCGGATGTGGAACCCCGGGAACTCGGCCGCCAGTTCCGCTCCATGATCGAAGCCGCCCGTTCCGCCTCGGTCGACCCCGATGAGGCCTGGGAGAAGCGCAAGAGCGAGACGGTGCGCAGGGTCCTCGGATCGCTGAAATCGATCCGGTCGACGCTGGAGGACAACAAGTTCCTCTCCCATGCGATCGTGGAGACGCTCAACCAGGTGATCAAGCGGATCGAGGACGAGGTCTCTTCCTCTGCGGGGGAATAGAATAGCCGATCCGGGAATGACGGTTGTCCAGCCGGAAAATCATGGCCATAAACTGCTCATTTTTCCGAAGGAAAAATTGAAATGCCGATCTTTGAGTACCATTGCGCGAAGTGCCGTCGGAATTTTGACGCCCTGGTGAGCCACGGGAAGGAGAGCCAGGTCTGCTGTCCGAAATGCGGGGGGAAGAAGATCAAGAAGCAGTTCTCGACCTTCGCCTTTGGCGGGGCGGGGATCAAGTTCTCCGGCTCCTCCGGCCGCGCCTGCAATTCCTGCGCGACCCACTCCTGCTCCACCTGCCACTAAAACACTGGAGTAATGGAATATTGGAGTAATGGAGTATTGGAGTAATGGAGTACTGGGATGGAGCACCAATACTCCGTTGCTCCATCTCTTCTCTCCCGGCTTCAGCGCGTTCTCCGGCAGGCGCACGGGGCGTTCTTGGGGACGTAGCGCTTCAGGCGAGCGCAGTAGAGCGCCGCGAAGGTCCGGCAGGACCCCGCCCCGTCAATCCCCGTTTCCGTCGGCCGCCGCGCCGAGGGGCAGGAGAGATCGCACCAGAGGGATATTTTGCCGCGCGATTGTTTCTTGATTTTCAATTGACGCCTCCGGGGGCCGGCGCTACTATTGACATGGCGCGGCTATTCTATGCCGCCTCGGCCGGGTCATGAAGAGAAAAGCGAGCCGCGTTCCCCTCTCTTGCCTGCTGGCTCTGATTGTCCTGCTTCCTCTCTCCGCGCTGTCGTCGCCGCCGTCCGGGGGAACCCCCGCCGCCGCCCAGTCAACGGCCGCGCCGCCCGTCGGCTTCGGCATTGAAGTGGCGTTTTACACACCGCGTTTCGCCTCCGCCCCGGTGATCAGGGAAAGCCTTCTCGCCGTCAACCAGACCTGGGGGATCTATCCCTCGGTCCGCGTCCATGTCTTCACTCCCGGCGAGGGCGGCCCGGGGCTGCTCATCCTCAAGGGGGAGAAGGACGATCTCGCCCTGGCCCAGGATATCGCTTCCGCCCTCGACGATCTCGGGGCCGCGCCCGCGCTCATTCCCGTCCCGCTCGAGTTCCGCCGGGCGGCGGCGGTCAAAGACGATCTCCTCGCCCTGGCCCGCTTGGCCGGAATCCCCTGGGGGGAGGAGCATTTCGCGGTGTTTCCGCCGGCCGGGAGCGGAGAGCTTTTCTTCAAGGGGGCGGAGGAAGAGGCGGAGAAGGTCCGGGAGATCGCCGCCCGCCTCGATCAGCCCGAGCACGCCTCCCTCTCCGACTCCGGATGGGGTTTCCTCCGACTTTTCCGGAAAGACCTGTTCTCTCATTTCTTGAGCGTGAGCGCCTATGCCGCCTCCGCCCTGCTGCTTCTCCTCGTCCATTTCCTCCTGGTCCATCTCCCGGTCATCGGCCGCGTCTACGAGCGCTGGTTCACGCTGATCTGGACCAAGGTCCTGGACAACGTCCGCGGACGGGATTTCGTCTACGAGGTGCTGAAGAACCTGATTCACACGGCCGTTCTCTCCGCCGAGGGATCTGCCCGGGGCGAAAAACCCTCACCGCCGCCGATGTCTTCCGCCGACCGGAAGACCCGGGCGCTGGCGGCGGCGAGAGACCTCCTCCGCTACCGCGGCTTCGACACCGACGATCCCCAGATCCGCCGCCTCTCCGAGTCGCTGGTCGACGCCGAGCTGGCGGAGGGGAAGTCATGTCTCTCGTAAAGGCTCCAATCCGGCCCGGCTATTCGAACAGACGATCGAATAGGATTGAATAGGATACAGACGGCCGGTCGGGTCCATCCCATTCCATCCTATTCAATCGTCTGTTAAAATCGTCAGCCAGGCCGACTCGGATCGCGGCAAGATGCCGCTCCCACAGCGAGAAAAGTGATCAGTGACTGAAAAAGAAGTGATCAGTAACTGATGACTGATCACTTCTTCTTCTGTTACTGATTTTGTGGGACGATAAGTTCTGGTTCGCGGATCACCGGACGGGTGATATACTTAAACATCTTCCCGGAGTTATCGCCGATCATGAAAACAACAACCTCTATGCCCACCTCGGCGCTGGTGGACTACTGCGTCTGCCCTTCCTGCCACATTGTTTCCCGAGGCCACCGCAAAAGGGCCCGGGAGGACAAGTGCGCTCGCTGCGGCGCCCCGGTGGAGGGGGAGAAGCTCTTCTTCCCCCGGAGCGCGGTCAGCCTGGTCTGCCTGATGGAAGAGATGTTCGATCCGTCGGTCGGGAAGGAGGGGGGCAGTCCGCCGGCGGCCATTCCCCAGCACCGGGCCGGGGGCATGGTCCTCCTCTACTGCGCCCTGGTCGAGGTTCTTCTCCAGAGCTTTTTGGAAAAATTCATGGGCAAGGCCGGCATCCCGGAGAAGGTCCAGATCAAGCTTTTCAAGGACAACGTCTCGGTCACCCGCCGGATCTGGGAGCTCTTCCTGGCCATCACCGACGTGGACTGGAAGGACGCCGTGCGGATGCTGCGATCGAGCTACGGGGTGAAGGTCCTGAAGATCATCAAGTTCTACACCCGGGTCGTCGAGGCCCGGAACCGCTTCTTCTACGGCGGCCTGGACGCGCCCGTTCCCGAAGATCTTCCCGCCCAGTGCCTGGAGCAGGTTTCCTCCCTGCTCGCCCTCTTTGTCGCCCTGCACAACGAATACATCGCCAAACTTGTTTTCTGAGCGCGGCCCCGGAAGGGGGTTGCCGACCGGGGACGGAGTCGGGAAGGGAGTTTCCGAGCCGCCATGAGGTTCCGGGGCCGATCTCTTGTCCGCTGGGCGCTGATCGCCGCCGGGGGACTCGCGGGACTCCGCCCCGCCCCGGCCCTGGAATCCCACCAGCTCTATGAGGAGGAGACGGGGCTGGGCGCCTGGAAGAGTTCGCTCCATTTCACCGTTTACGCCCGGGACCAGGACACGACTGGCCGCGTTCTCGCGGCGCTGGAGGAGACCCATCGCCGGGTGGCCGAAGAGCTGAACATCACCCGGGCCATGGCCGCGCGCTGCCTGGTTTTTGTCTGGCCGGACAAGAAGGAATACATCCGCCGGGCCGACCAGTTCTATCCCGGGGACATCGAGTCCGCCCAGGCCTTCTTTAAGCTGGGGAAGGAAGGCGAATCGGCCTCGATCTACCTCTACGAATCGGACGATCTGCTCACGGAGAGCCTCCCCCACGAGCTCAGCCATTTGATCCTCGAGGTCGTCATTGATCCGCTGCGCAAGTATCCGATACCGGTCTGGCTCCACGAAGGCTTTGCCCAGGCCCACGAGACGGGGGACTGGAAGCAGGACCTGCTGTCGGTCCAGACCGCTCGGCGGCGGGGTCGGCTGATCCCGATCCGGAAGCTCCTGCGGATGAAGTTCTATCCCTCGGACGCGGTCTCGACGAGGCTTCTCTATCTGGAAGCGGAGGCCCTGATCCGGTTCCTGCTGGCCTTCCGCGGCGAGCCGGGGGAGTTCTTCGATTTCTGCTCTCAGGTCCTTTTCTGGAAGGACGATCCGGAAAAGGTTCTGCCCAAAAGGTGGGGGGGAGAATTTCCGGACGCCGCCGCCCTGGAGGGAGCTTTGTTGAAGTGGGCGGACGAGCAAACGCGGGGGGTCTCCTTCGCCGAGGACAACACCTTCCTGCAGCCAACGCGGCGCCATGCCCTGGCCCGCCGCCGCCTCGACGAGGCTTGGGGACGGGAGCAGGCGGGCGAGATCGAGAAAGCCCTGGCGGCGTCCGACCTGGCCATGAGCGAAGTGGGGATGCTCCGCCGGGAGGATCCCGAATGGAACCGCGCTGCCGCCGTCCTTCTCGAGAAGGAGATCAAGGAGATGGACGCCCGCCTGCGTCGGACGAGGGCGGGAGCGCAGGGAGAAGAGGGCGCGCGCCGGCGCTTCTCCCTGGACCGGCCTTTCGAGTTCGTCGAGCGCCAGGTGCGCAACGCCTTCGGCGAGCCCTCCAGCCTGGGAAAGATCAAGCTCGTCGGCGAGGCCTCCGGCCGAGGCGGCGACCGCTTCGGCGTCACCTTCGCGCGCTACAACGATCAGGGCCTGTATTTCATCTTCCGCCAGGGGTTGGTGATCGGAGTCACCGCCTTCGAGCCCTTCGCCGGCGAGATGTGCGGGATCCGGATCGGCCAACCCAAGGAGGAGGCGCTGGAAAGCCTGCGTCGCCGCAACGCTCTCCGGGAACCGGCCAATCCCACCAAGTACTGGTGGGTGGATTTCCCGGACCGGGAGGCCGAGCTGATCTTCAAGGACGACCGGCTGCAAACGATCCAGATCCATAAAAAAGACCCGCTGGGGCGGAGGTATCAATGGCAGGGATATTGACAATCGACTATCTTCCCCTCGCGTCTCCTCTCCACGACCCCCAACGCCTCCGGCGGACGGCCGTTCCCTTTCTCCGGAGACTGGAGAGAGAAGGGAATTTCATCCTGCGTCCGGCCGGGAAAGAACGTCCCCCCTCGCTGGTGTTCGTGCAGAGCGGGGGGACGGAGACGCTCTTCCGGAAGGTCTACTCCCGGCTTCCCCAGCCGATCTTCCTGCTCTCTCATCCGTCCGAGAACTC
The DNA here is from genome assembly GCA_964551475.1 of uncultured bacterium. Taxonomy (GTDB): domain Bacteria; phylum Auribacterota; class Erginobacteria; order Erginobacterales; family CAZKCI01; genus CAZKCI01. The sequence goes on from CAZKCI010000064.1 coordinate 10,714, forward strand.
GCTTCCGGCCTCCCTGGAGATGCTCGCCTTCGTCCGGGAACAGGGAGGGAGAGGGATCCTCCTGCACGGCGAGGCCGGCGAACTAGCCCGGGAACTGAGCGTATACGCGAAGGTCGGGGCCGCCCGCTCACGGTTGCGGGCGGCGCGGTTGGGCGTGGTCGGCGCCCCCTCCGACTGGCTGATCGCGAGCCGCGTCGATGCGGCCGCCGTGAAAAAGAGATGGGGCTGTTCGCTGGTTCCCCTGACGCTCCGGGAGTTGCTCCAGGAGTCGGGACGCGCCGGGCGAACGGCCAAGACGGGGACGCAGGAGATGGCTTTCGGAAACCGAAAAGTCCTGGGCGAAGCGGTCTCTTTTTACCGGGGGCTGCAATCGCTGGCGCGGATCCATCGCCTCGATGGCCTCACCCTCCGCTGTTTCGACCTCCTCGGACTGACCGGGAACACGGGCTGCCTCGCCCTGGCCCATCTGAACGACGAGGGGATCCCCGCCGCCTGCGAGGGTGACGTCCCCGCCCTCTTCAGCATGATGATCGGCTATCTGCTGACGGGTTCGCCGGTCTTCATGGCCAACCCGTCCTCGGTGGATCGCGCCCGGAACGAGATGGTCCTCGCCCACTGCACGGTCCCCTTCCGCCTGGTCCGCCGCCCCCGTCTGATGACCCACTTCGAGTCGGGGAAGGGCGTTGCGATCAGGGGGGTCCTGCCCCGGGGGCCCTGCGCGGTTTTCCGGTTCGGGGGGAGAGACCTCTCGCGGGCCTTTGTCGCGCGGGGCGAAATACTCGGGAATCTGAGACGGGGCGACCTCTGCCGGACGCAGGCGCGCGTCCGCTTCGGAGAAGACATCGGGAAATATCTGAGGTCGCCCTTGGGGAACCATCTGCTCCTCGTCCCCGGGGAGGCGGCGGGGACGATCAAGGCCTTCGCGGAGATGTATTTGGACTAGCCGGCTCGGCAACCAACCGGCTCGGCTTATTCAACAGACGATTGAATAGGATTGGATAGGATAAAACTGGCCGGGCCGGCCCATCCTATTCAATCCTATTCAATCGTCTGTATAATTTAAGCCAAGCCTGCTACCGCTTTCTGCTCGTCGTCAAAAATGGGGAAAAGCTGGGTGAAGCCGGCGGTCTCGAAGACCTCCCGCACGTGGGGTTTGAGCCCGCAGAGGGCGATCTTGCCCCCGCTCTTCTGGAGGATCTTGGCGGTGGAGAGGAGCACCCGCAACCCCGCGCTGGAGATGTACTCGGTCCCCGAGAAGTCGCAGACGATCTTCTTCGCGCCGCCGTCGATCAGGCCTTTGAGCGCCGTCTCCACCTCTCGGGCGCTGTAGGCGTCGAAACGGGCGATCAGCGCCACCACCCGCACGTCGTTCACGTTCCTGATGTTCATCCGTTGCCTCCCTGATCGGTTTAGTGCGCTTTAGTGCAAGAAACTGCCCCTGAAAAGCATCTATATAGTAGGGGAGACAAGCGCGGATGTAAACCGTGAACAAGACGATCCACTGCGCGCATTCCCGAAGGCCCGGAATATCTGCTATACTTCCACTTTCCGCGGGGCCGGGTCAGCCGCCCCGCGGGAAATGGAAAATGAAAAAAACCGTCCTCATCGTCAACGACGAAAGCGTCCCCCGAGCCGCCCTTCGGGACGCCTTTGTCGTCCGGGGTTACCGGGTGGTGGAGGCGGCCGACGGGGCCGAGGGTCTCCTCTCGGCGGCGCGCCATCTCCCGGACCTGATCGTTCTCGACCTGGTCATGCCGGGTCTGGACGGGCTGACCGTCCTCGCCCGTCTCCAGGACGCCGCCCGCACCGCCTCCGTTCCCGTGGTCATGGTGGAGGGGCAGCCGGGGCGCTTTCATCGCGAGATGGCCATAGAGCTCGGCGCGGCCGAGGTCTTCGCGGCGGAGGACTCCGCGGAGGAGATCGCCGCCGTTGGGGAAAATCTGGTCAGCGCCCGCCGAAACGTTTCGCCCGCGCCATGAAAAAGGCCTTCTCCCAGACCAAATTTATCCGCCACCTGGCCAAGAGCCATCTGATCCCCCTCCATCGGATCACCCTGGCCTGCCGGGAGCAGAAGCGGTCCGGGGGGACCCTCGCCTCCCATCTCAAGGAGCGCGGGTACATCTCGGAAGACAATCTCAACCGGGCGCTGGCCGCCTCCATGGGGATCCCCTACGTCGAGCTCATCCCGGAGCGGATCGGCCGCGACGTGGTGGCCTCCATCCCGGCCGAGATCCTGACCGAGCACCTGGCGGTCCCCATGGCCCGGGAGGGCGAGTCCCTGAGGGTCGCCCTGGCCGATCCCAGCGATCCCCGGGCTCTCAACGATCTCGCCCTTTTCTCCCGGCGGGAGATCCTGCCGGCGGTGGCGCGGCGGGAAGCGATCCTCTTCGTGCTCGACTATTTCTTCTCCTCCGGCGGGGGGGAGATCTCCCGCGCCTACCGTCTCCCCGATTACACCCCTCCGCCGGATCTCCCCTATGCCCGGCTGATCGCGGATATCACGGGATCGTCGATGGTATATTTTCACCTTCTGGAGGGCCGGCGGCGGGGGATGCAGGAGATCCACTTTGAACCTTCCGTTTCCGGGCTCAAGGTCCGCTATCGCTTGGCCGCCGGGATGGAGGAGCGCGCTCTCTATCCTCCCATCTTCCGGGCGATCTGTATCGCCCGTCTCAAGGTGGTGGCCGGAGCGGGGGAAGGGGACGAGGGGCGCCGGTTTTCCATGACACTGGGGGGAAACAAGGTCTTTCTGCACCTTTCGTTTTTCCCCGCGCCGGGCGGGACGGGAGCGCTGGTCTCCCTGGAAGGCGCGGTCGGGGGGAGGGAAGGGGATCTCAACGCGATCACTGCCGCCCGGCCGTATCTCGATTTCACCGGAGCTTTCGGCCGGGAAGGGGGTCTGTATCTTGTCTGCGGCAAGGGGCGCGGCGCGCCGCTGCGCCTGGCCGAGACGGCTTTCCAGGGGTTGGTCTCCCCGCGCGTCAAGGCCATCGCCCTGCGCCGGGATGACCATGGGGATGAGCGCGACTATTCCGAGATCGCGGTGGAGGAGGACAGCGACGCGGGCTACGCCCGCGGCCTCCAGTCGCTGGCCCGCCAGAATCCGGACGCCGTTTTCATCGACTTCATCGACGGGAAGGAGACGCTCGGCCAGGCGGTCCGGCTTTCTCTGGCCGGGATCACCGTGGTGGGCAAGAGCGACCTCGGCGCCGCCGCGGACTACCTCGCCTTCGCCTTCGACTGCGCCATCCCGGCTTCCCTCATCGCTTCCGCCCTGCAGGCCATCCTGGCCATCCATCCGGTCCGTCTGCTCTGCCCGTCCTGCCGGCGCGCGGAGAAGATCGGCGACGAGGATATCCGCGGCCGCCGTTTTCTCGCCTCGCCCGGATGGGAGAAGCTCATGCGCCCCGTGGGCTGTGCCGCCTGCGCCGGGACCGGTTTCCAGGGGACGGAATGGCTGTGCGAGTGCGTCGTCTTCACCCCGGAGCTCAAGGCGGCCCTGCGGACGAGGGGACATCAGGAGACGAAGGCCGTCTGGGAGGCGCTGGCCGGCAACCCGGTTCTTCGCCGGGGCGAAGAGCTGCTCCGGGAAGGAAAGATCGACCTGAAAGAATTCGATCTGCTGAGAGGTTAATTCTTCTCGTCCCGCTCTCGCGGGCCGAGAAGATTTAATAATCCGCGCCATCCGCGGCTTCAGTTAATTTCTGCCGGTCGTTTCCCCCCCGGGGGGGGATATTTTACTAATCCGACCGTTGTAGTCTGGACTTAATCAATGACTGTCATTGCGAGCGAAGCGAAGCAATCTCTTGCTGCCCACGGGGTTGAGATTGCTTCGTCGCTTCGCTCCTCGCAATGACATGTCTATATTATTATGGACTGACTTATATGTCCGCGGCGACATCAAACCCGGCTGTCAGCGGCCCGCCTCCGGAGCGGACGCTCCCTTCCGGCGAGGGCCACCGGAGTCGTCTCCGGGAGCGGTTCCTCCGGGGCGGCCTGAAGGGTTTTCTCGACTACGAGATCGTCGAGCTTCTCCTCACGCTGGGGACGCCCCGTCTGGACTGCAAGGAGACCGCGCGACGGGCGTTGGAGCGCTTCGGGAGCTGGAAGGGAGTGATCGACGCCCCTCCCGAGCTTCTCCGGGAGGTCAAGGGCCTGGGCGCCAAAAACATCTTCGGCCTCGTCCTGGTCCGGGAGGCGGCCCGGGAGTATCTGGCGGAAAAGGCGCGGGAGAAGCCGCTGGTGGGATCCCCCCAGGAAGCCTTCGACTACCTGCGGAGCTCATTGAGCGGCCGGCGCCGGGAGGTCTTCACCGTCCTCTATCTCAACAACGCCAACCGGGTGCTGGCCGGAGAGGAGCTTTTCTCGGGGACGGTCGACCAGGCGACGGTCCATCCCCGCGAGGTGATCGTCTCCGCCTTGAAGCACAACGCCTCCCGGCTGGTCTTCGCCCACAACCACACGGGGGGGACGCTTCGTCCGAGCCGGGAGGATATCGAGATCACCGCCCGCCTGAAGAGCGCCTGCGCCGCGGTCGGGATCGAGGTCCTCGACCACGTCATTGTCGGGGAGGACGGCTGTTTCAGCCTGCGGGAGAACGGACTGATGTGAACGGAACATTGGCCATCGATCATTGGTCATTTATCATTCAGCAACGGACAGCGGCCGACGGAGCGGGGGAAGGACCGGGATGAAGATATTTCCGAGATCAATAATCGGGCGAGACGCTGGGGCGGCCGCGGCGCGGCTCGGGGCCGCTCTCATCGTTTCCGCGCTTGCGGCCGGTACCGCTTTCCCCTGCCTGATCTGCTCGGACATGCCCGGGGAGGAGGAGAAACGGGTGGAGGAGATGATTGCCACCCGGGGCGCCGCCGCAATCGGCGAGCTCCGCCAGATTTTCCCCTGTCCGACCTGTCCGATCGGCGCCCGGATTGCCGCCGCTCGGGCGGCGGGTGACCTGGGCGACCAGGAATCCCGATCGGCCTTGAGCGCTCTCGTTCTCGCCCTGCTCGATCCCGACGCACCCGGCCCTTTCGGGATCATGACCGGCGCCGGCGGCCTGCGCGTGGCCGCGGCCGCCTCCCTGCATAAGCTGGGCGCCCCGGCGGCCGGGGAGGCAATCTGGAAGGGGTGGCGGGAGGTCTCTTCCGAGAGGCAGGAGGAGGCGCCCCGCCTGCTCGGCGAGTTCGTTTTTCCCGATCTGCAGGAAAAGCTGATCGAGATCATGGGGACGAGCGGCCGCGACCCGGTGGCCTTCCAGGCGGTGGTTGAACTCCGGCGGATCGGCAACGCCGCCGCCGCCCCCGCCGTGCGCGAGAAGATCAAGGAATGGCGCCGCCAGGGAGAGGGAACTGTGACGGTCGGAAGAATGATTCGCTATGCCGAGAGCACGGTGAGGGTGCTACTCTCCAGGCCGGTTCCCCGGTAAGGCCGGCCGAGGCCCAGGGACCCCAGGAACCTAAGGGACCAAAGCGACATAAGGGACACCGGCGGCGACACCTGTTTGCGCCAGTTTCATCGGTCCATCTCGTCCATTCCGTCCATCTCGTCCACGGTTCTCGTCCACGGTTATTGCTTTGACAATCCCCGCCCGGAATGCCTAGAATTCCCCCCGCGTGAAGGATGCCTCCGGTATGCCCGGGGGGCGTCTGCCAACCCGCGTGGAGGTGTCGATGAAGCCTGTTCTAGTCTTGGCCGCCTCTCCTCGACGAGGAGGGAACAGCGAATCTCTGCTGGACGAGTTTTTAGTCGGACTGACCAAAGCGGGCGGAACCTTCGAGAAGATCGTTCTTTCCGATCTGAAAATCGCCCCCTGCCGCGAGGATCACCACTGCCTGAAAACGGGGGAGTGCTCGATCCATGACGACGCCAACGATCTCTTCCGCAAGATTCTCGAAGCCGAGAAGATTGTGCTGGCGTCGCCGGTCTTCTTTTACGCCCTCCCGGCCCACCTGAAGGCGCTGGTGGATCGGGTGGAGCTGTTTTTTATCCGCAAGTACTCGCTGAAACAGTCCCTCCCCGGCATCCCGCGAAGGGCCTTTGTCATCATGGTGGGAGCGACGGAAGGCGAACGCACTTTTGAAGGGAGCCTTACCACTCTGAAAGAATTCTTCTCCACGCTCAATACCGTCATCCAGGGCCGTCTCTGCTACCGGGGGATCGAAAAGGTGGATGATATCAAGCGGCGCCCCCATCTTCTCGCGGAAGCGCGGGAGGCGGGGAAGAAGTTTGTCGAAGCCTGAAAAGCCGCCGTTCGCTGTTTTTTACCTTGCTGATTACCGATCACTGATCACTGTTGATTTTTCCCAACACGGGATCCTGGGCGGCTTTCTTCCGGAGCGCCGGATCCTCGATTTTCTTGAACCAACTCCGCGCCTCCGCCTGCCGCCCTTCCTCCATGTCCAGCCGCGCCAGATTGTAGAAGCAGATCTGGGCGTAAGAAGAACCGCCGGCGGCGCAGGACTCGTAGGTTTCCCGCGCCCGGTCGGTTTGCCCGCTCCGGGCCAGGCACCCGGCGAGGTAGACCCGCGCTCTCTCGTACTCTCCATGATCCGCCGTGACCCGGGAATACCAGCGCGCGGCCTCGCGAAAATCGCGGTTGGCGAAGTAGGAATCGGCCAGCGTCAGGGCGAGGTCGGGGCCGACGCGGCTGCCCGCGACCGCCCGGACCAGGGCCTGCCGCGCTTCTTCCCAGCGCCCGGTCTCCGCCAGGGCCTGGGCGAGCTTGGCCTGGACGGAGACCGACGCGGGATGGCTCCGGGCCAGTGTCTCGAAATAGCGCAGGGAATCAGACGGCCGGTCGGCGAGGAGGAGGAAGCGCCCTTTCGAGAACGCCTCCTGGGGGGAGGAAGGCTCGGCGCTGAGCGCCTCTTCCATTCCCCGGCGGGCCAGCTCCCCGGCGCCGGCAGCGCCGGCCGGCAGGAAGAGGGCGGCCGCACCGTCGAAGAAGGCGAGGGTCCAATCGCCGGAGGCGGCCAGATATTCGAGCAGGGAAACGTTGGACGGGTTCAGGTGGCCGACGACGGCAAAGCCGAACATCCGTCGGCGGGCTTCGCGGTCGAAGGATCCGTTGTCGATGAGGAGGCGGTTGTAATCCCGGAGAAAATCGTCTCCATATACCGGGAGGCGCCCGTCCACGTACACTTTTCTCTCGGGCCAGAGGGCGGAGGAGAGAGTCGAACCGACGCCGAAGGTGTTGAACATGGGGCCGGGCAGGCGGTGGCGGGAGATGAAATCGGCGACGGGGAAAGGGTAGCTCAGCGGGGAGATCCCGAAGCCCGTCTCGCGGTGGATGTCCCCCTGGAAGGGATCGCGCTCCCAGCCGGGGTAGAGAGTGAGGACGACCAGGAGCGCGGCCAGGGAGGCCGCGGTCGCGGCCCGGGGGACGCGGTCCAGGGCCGGTCGAAAGGGGGCGTCGGCGAGGGTCCGGGCGCAGACGAAAGGGAGGACGAGAGAGCAGAGAGCGAGATTCCGGGCCGCCGAAAAGGCGAGGATGGTGAAGACGCCGAAGAACAGGAGGGCGGCCGGGTCGGGCGAGCGGCGTCTGGCGAAGAAAGCCGCCAGCGTGAGGAGGACCAGGGCGAGGAAAACATACTGGGCGAATGTAAGGCTGGCCGGCTGGAGGAAGGAGACGGGCTGCCAGGCGTAGATGTGACGGCTCACCTCCCGGATCTCCCGGTAATAGGTGAAGGCTTTGAGACCGAGGGGATTGGCCAGGGCGGCGAGGCAGGCCAGAGCGCCGGCGATCAGGAGAGAGCGCAGCTGAGCCCGGCCGGGAAATCCGGTGGGACGGGGGAAGCCGGGCAGGCGGGAGGCGGCTTTTCCCGCGACGGCCAGGATCAGCACGCCCAGGCCGATGACGAATCCCCCGTGGCAGTTGGCCCAGATCAGGAAGAGGGGAGGGAGGAGGAAAAGGAGACTCCGCCGTTTCTCGGCCGCCCGATCCAGAAGAGCGAGGAGAAGGGCGAGGAAGAAGAAGGTGAAGAGTTCGGGGCGGACGACGAAGCGGGGGGAGGCGGCGAGGATGGACAAGGCGGTGAGGACGGCGGCGATGGTCTCTCCCGCCTGGCGCCGGATGGAGAAATAAAGGAGGGCGAAGGTCCCGAGGAGGAGGAGCCAGCGGACCAGGAAAAGGCCCGCCGTTCCGCCGGCGCGCCAGGCGAGGGAGAAGACGACTTCGGAAAGCCAGGAGTGGTTGAGCCAGGGAGCGCCGGGGCGGGTGTAGGAGAAGGGGTCGGCCAGGGGAATATGGTGGGAGGAGAGGATCAGGTCTCCGGTTTTCACATAGAGCCAGAGATCGGGGTCGCGGAGCTTATAGAAGGACAGGGCGACGACCAGGGCGCCGAGGAGGAGGGGAATGACTGCCGGGGCTGCCTTTCTTTTCATTATGCCCGCGATTATCGGCCATTGGCCGGGGTCCGAGCAAAGAATTTCGATTCCGGTGAGATTCCCCTCGCAGCTTATATGGTCGTTTGAACAACTTTTTCCGATCGGAAAAAAGTGTTTCAGAATAGGAGAGCCCGAGCATCCACTGCTGGTTGAAGTTAGGATCGTGACCTGCCAAATTGCGCGCGGGCAACTGGACGCTTTCATTCCGATCGGGATGAAAGCGCTTGAACCAGCTTAGGGGCAAAAGACCCGATGGGAACATTCTTGAAGATCCTGCGACTTGCACGAGCGATCAGCGCCGGCGATCGAGGCCGTCATCTGGCCAGCGATCAGGGTCAGCATCGGGGCCAGCAGTGTTGTGGTGTTCAGCCGGTCTGATATAATGGCCGGGCGAACCTGCCGATCGCTGCTTGCCGCCGGCCCGTTTCGAATTTTTCGCTTTTTCGGATTTCGATATTCGAATTTCGGATTTGCCTTTTATGTTTAGCTATGTCCTGAAAAGACTGCTCCTCATCCCGCCCATGGTCCTGCTCATCTCGCTGGTCACGCTGGGCGTGATGCACCTCGCCCCCGGCGATCCGGCCAGCCTGCGCTACGGGCTGAACCCCCAGGTGGCCGGGACCGCCCGGGCCCGCCTGCGCGACCTCTATGGATTGAATCGGCCCTTCCTTGTCCAGTACGGTCTCTGGCTCCAGCGGGTGGTCCGTCTCGATCTCGACCGCTCCTTCGTCGACAACCGCCCGGTCCGGGTTCTCATCAGGGAGCGGCTCGGCGCCACCATCCTTTTAAACGCGGCCGCTCTCGGCGTCATCCTCCTCCTCGCTCTCCCGATCGGAGTGGTCGCCGCCGCCCGGCGCGGGACCCTCTTCGACCGGGCGACCGGTTTCCTGGTCTTTCTCGGCTACTCCGCGCCCACCTTCTGGGTGGCCCTCCTCCTCATCCTGCTTTTCGGCGTCGTCCTCCGCGCTCTCCCCGTCTCCGGGATGCGCCCCTGGTATGTCCCCTTCCTTCCGCCGGGCGAGCAGGTCCGCGACCTCCTGCGCCACCTGGTCCTGCCGGTCGCCGCCACCGCTTTCGGAGGGCTGGCGGGGCTCTCCCGCTATTCCCGCTCCAGCATGCTGCAGGCCTTGAGCCAGGACTACATCCGCACCGCCCGCGCCAAGGGCCTTTCGCGGTCGGCCGTGGTCTGGAAGCACGCCCTGAAAAACGCGCTGCTTCCGGTGGTCACCATACTCGGCCTCTCGCTGCCCTCCCTGATCGGCGGGTCGGTCATCTTCGAAACGATCTTTTCCTGGCCGGGGATGGGGCGTCTCGGCTACAACGCGATCATGAACTACGATTACCCGGTGGTCATGGGCGTGGGCCTCCTCTCCGCCTTCCTCACCCTGGCCGGGATACTCATCTCGGACGTGGTCTACGCCTGGGTGGATCCGAGAATACGGTATGAATAAAATTTCCGATTTCGGATTTCGGATTGCGGATTGCGGATTTGGCGGACTGAGTTTATAATGAAACTGCGAACGGTCTTCCGGTATCCTTCCATAATAATTGGCTCTCTGCTGATCCTGGGGATGGCCTTGGCTGCGCTCTTCGCGCCGATTCTTTCCCCCCGCGACCCCGACGAGGTCCGGCCGTCGCCCGAGGAGATCCTGCGGCCGCCCGGGACCGGCTGCCCCCTGGGCACCGACGACCTCGGCCGCGACGTCTTGAGCCGCCTTCTCTACGGGGGGAGAATCTCGCTTTCGGTCGGTTTCCTGGCGGTCGGGATCGCCCTCCTGATCGGCGTCTTCCTGGGAGCGGCGGCGGGTTATTACGGCGGCTGGGTCGATCTCCTGATCATGCGCCTGGTGGAGATCGTGATGATGTTCCCGACTTTCTTCTTCATCCTCATGATCCTGGCCTTTCTGGGCCCGGGGATCGGCAACGTGATGATCGTCATCGGCATCTTCAGCTGGCCCGGCCTCTGCCGGCTGGTCCGGGCCGAGTTCCTGTCCCTGCGCGAGCGGGAATTCGTCCTCGCCGCCCGCGGCCTGGGCGCCTCCGGCGGGAGGATCATCTTCCGCCACATCCTTCCCAACGCCCTGGGGCCGGTCTTCGTCTATGCCACGCTGGCCGTGGGGGGAGCGATTCTGACCGAGACCGGCATCTCCTTCCTCGGCCTGGGCGCCCAGCCGCCCGTCTCCTCCTGGGGAAACATCATCACCACCGGCCGCCATTTCATCGACAGCGCCTGGTGGCTCACCCTCTTCCCGGGCCTGGCCATCCTGGTCACGGTCCTCTCCTACAACCTCCTCGGTCAGGGACTGCAGGACGCCTTCGATCCGCATCGGACGGGGGCGAGAAGATGAAGGCGCTCCTGGAGGTGAGGGATCTGCGCGTGGTCTTCCCGGCCGAAGCGGGCGTGGTCCGGGCGGTAGACGGCGTTTCCTTCTCGCTGGGCGAAGGGGAGACGCTCGGCCTGGTGGGGGAGTCGGGCTGCGGCAAGACGATGACGGCGCTCTCGCTCCTGCGCCTGATCCCGAGTCCGGGAACGCTGGCCGGGGGAGAAATCATCCTCAATGGGCGCGACCTCCGGTCGCTCACCGAGGGCGAGATGAGGCGGATCCGCGGGGAGAAGATAGCCATGATCTTCCAGGAGCCGATGACCTCCCTGAACCCGGTCTTCACCGTCGGGGAACAGATCGAGGAGACCATCCGCGCCCACGAGCGGGCCGGCCGGGCGGAGGTCCGGGAGCGGGCCCTGCGGCTTCTGAGGGAAGTCAACATCCCGGACCCCGCCGCCCGTTTCCACGCCTACCCGCACCAGCTCTCCGGGGGCATGCGGCAGCGGGTGATGATCGCGATCGCCCTCTCCTGCCGCCCCCGCCTCCTGATCGCCGACGAGCCGACCACCGCCCTCGACGTCACGGTCCAGGCGCAGATCCTGAGACTGCTCGGACGGCTGGGGAAAGAGCACGGGATGGCCCTCCTCCTGGTGACCCACGATCTCGGCGTGGTGGCCCGGGAGACCGACCGGGTGGCGGTGATGTACCTGGGACGGATCGTCGAGACCGCGTCCACGTCCGCCCTTTTCGCCCGCCCGCTCCATCCCTATACCGCCGCCCTGATGCGGTCGATCCCGCGCCTGGGAGAGACCCGGCGCAGGCTCCCCGCGATCCCGGGGAACGTGCCCGATCCCCGGGAGCGCCCGACCGGCTGCTCCTTCCATCCGCGCTGCCCGCTCGCCGAAGCGGTCTGCCGGGTCGAGGACCCGGCTTTGCTCGAGCTGTTGCCCGGCCATTCGGCCGCCTGCCATGTCGCCCGCAGACACGTGCGCGATCGGACCTGAGGAGGCCCGATAACGGAAGGTAAATAGGCTAGGGTTAGGTGAATGGTTTGGTCATTGGGCAAGGGTTAGGTGCGGCCGGGTTCCACCGTTTACCTCACCTATTGACCAGACCAATAACCTTGCCCTAACCCATTGACCGATTGGTTGACGGGTTAGGGTAAGGAAGTGGGTCTGGTAAATGGGTTAGGGTCAAGTGCGGCCTGGAGAACCGCCGGCCGGGCTGCACCATTGACCTTACCCATCGACCAGACCAATAACCTTGCCCTAACCCATTGACCGATTGGTTGACGGGTTAGGGTAAGGAAGTGGGTCTGGTAAATGGGTTAGGGTCAAGTGCGGCCTGGAGAACCGCCAGCCAGGCTGCACCATCGACCTTACCCATCGACCAGACCAATATCCTAACCCTAACCCATCAACCCCATCCGCACCGCAACAAATGAAGGAACAATCTCAAGATATTCTTCTGCAAGTCCGCGACCTCCGGAAGAGCTTCCCCCTTCGCCGGGGGCTCTTCTCCCGCCCGGCGGGGTCCGTCCGGGCGGTGGACGGGGTGAGCTTCGAGATCCCCCGCGGGACCACGCTCGGCCTGGTCGGCGAGACCGGCTGCGGGAAGACCACGCTCGGCCGCCTCATCCTCCGTCTCCTCCCCGCCGACGGGGGAGAGGTTTTCTTCCGGGGCTTGAACGTGCTCGCCCTTCCCCCCGCCCGGCTGCGGGAGCTGCGCCAGGAGATGCAGATCGTTTTCCAGGATCCTTTCGGATCGCTGAACCCCCGGATGAGAGTCGGCGCGATCGTGGGGGAGGGGCTCCGAATCTTTCGGCGGGGGACCGGACGGGAGATCGAGACGGAGACGGCCCGCCTCCTGGAGCGGGTGGGCCTCAACGCCTCCGCGGCGAAACTCTATCCCCACGAGTTTTCGGGCGGCCAGCGCCAGCGGATCGGGATCGCCCGGGCGATCGCGCTCCGGCCCGCGTTCATCGTCTGCGACGAGCCGGTCTCTTCGCTGGACGTCTCCATCCAGGCCCAGATCCTGAACCTTCTCGCCGACTTGCAGGAGGAGATGGGGCTCGCCTATCTCTTCATCGCCCATGATCTCCGCGTGGTCGAGCACATCTCCCATCGGGTGGCGGTGATGTACCGGGGGCGGCTCATGGAGACGGCGAAACGGGAGGATCTTTACGCCGATCCCCGCCACCCCTACACCCGTCTCCTTCTGGATTCCATCCCCGATCTCGATCCCGCCGCCCCCCGCCGCGATCCGCCCGCCGTTGCGCCCGAAGAGGCGGCTGGCGACGGCTGCCCGTTCTTCCCGCGCTGCGGGGAGAGGAGCGAGGAATGCGGTACGGTAGTTCCGGAGCTTCAGGAGATTTTTCCCGGGCATCAGGTGGCGTGTATAAGGCAGGGAAGGCTGAAGACCGAAGGCTGAAGGCTGAAGGCCGAAGACTGAAGGCTGAAGGCTGAAGGAAAAACCGCCTGAACCCTGAACCCTGAACCCTGAACCCTGAACCCTGAACCCTGAACCCTGAACCCCGTAGCCAGCCACTTGACAATTGATAAATGACCAATGACGAATGACCAATGATAAAGGGGGTCTAGTTATGAAAAAATGGCTCTCGCTCGCGATTGTCATCCTCATCCTGGCCGGAATCGCCATCTGGCGCTTCGCCTTCCGGCCGACTTCCTCGCCGCCTCTCTCCGCGTTCGTTCCGGAACGGGCCGCGATCTATCTGTCCGCGGACGATCTGGCCGGTTTCTGGGACCGTTTCGTCACCGGGGAATTCTGGCGGGAGCTGAGCGGATCGCCCCTTTGGAAGAAGGCGGGGATTCCGGAGAAGATCGCCTCCTGGGCCGCCGGTTTCGAAGCCGCGGCCGGTTTTCCTCTCGATCGGGACAACTTCCGCGAGCTCTGCGGGCGTCAAATCGCCCTCGCCCTCCTGCCGGAGGAGAAGGGCCGTCCCGCGTGCTTCCTTCTGGCCACCCGGGTCGGCGCGAAAACCCGGGCGCTGGAGCTCGTCTCCCGCTGGCGGGACAAGATCCGCGCCGAAGATCAGAGGTCTTTGCGGGAATCGGAGCGGTCGGATCTTCCCTGGGTGGAGATCCGCCCGAGCGAGGTCTTCCCGTTCTCCTCGGCCTACGCATTCTTCGGCGATTGCCTGGTCTTCCTGGTGTCGCCCGTGCGGGCCGGTCGGGAGATCGAAGAGGTCCTGTCCCTCGCCCAAGGGAAGGGGACCGGCGCCTCCATCGCCGCGCTCGACGGCTTCCGGGAGACGAGCGGCCTCCTTCCGCCGTCCTTTTCGCCGCGACTCTTCTGGCATCTGCGCGCCGATCGCCTGTCGGCGCTGTGGGGAGGGGGAGGCCTGGTCGGGATCGAAGCCCCCGGGATGAGGGAATGGGAGACTCTTTCCAACAACCTCCGCTCCCGCCTGGAGACCACCCGCTCGCTCGGCGGGGCGGTGTGGCTGGAACGGGGGCTGAAGGGCTTTATCCGCAGGGAGTTCGATGTCGCCCGGGCGAAAGAGATCTATGGCGAGAAACTCTCTCGTCCGATCTCCCGGCGGCTGGACGGTCTCCGTTTCGCCCCCGCTTCCGCCCTGGGCGTCTGGGCCGCCGCCGAGGACTTCTCCCTCTGCTGGGAGCGGGCGCGGATCGATTGGGAGATGCTGGCCCCGCTCCTCACCACGGGCGCGGACCGGGACTCGCGGGAAGTTTGGACGGCGCTGTTCCGGACGTTCCGGGAAGATCTTCTCCCCGCGCTCTCGGATGAAGCGGCGGTCGTCCTCAACCGCCTCGCCTCTCCCGGCCTGATCCCGCTCCCCGACGCCGCGCTGGCGGTCAAAGTGAAAGACGCCGCCGCCGCCGCGCGGGGGATGGAGAAGGTCGTCGCCGCGGCGATCGGGAGCCGGCCCATCCTTCCCTCGTCCGCGCGGCGGGGAAAGTGGGAGATCACGACGGTCCCGGTCGCGCCCTTTTTCCAGCCCGCCTGGGCGGCGGCCGAGGGTTATCTGGTCGCCGGGACCGCTTCGGCGGCGGTGGAGAAAGCCCTCCTGCTCCTGTCCGGCGGGGAAGGGCGGCTGATCGACGAAGCGGATTTCCGGCGCCTGGCCGAGGTCATCCCGGCCGAGGGCGGGCGTTATCTCTATCTCGACACCGCCCGTCTGAGCGACGATATCGCCGAGGTCATCCGCTGGGCGGCGGCTTTCGCGCCGAAGGAAGAGCGGCAGCGGGAGTTCCTATCGGCGCCGGAGGCGATCGAGTCGCTGCGCCCCTGGAAGCGCCTGGAGAAATTGGCGTTGCGGGCGCGGGCGCAACAAAACGTTGTGATCGATGACTTTTACTGGTATAGTGCTGAAGAATCATTCTCCGGCGCGGCTTCCGGGACGCCGCCTGCGCGTTGATCCGGCCCGCCGGTTTTCGGTTTTTAGCCGGGATGGTGGAACTGGCAGACACATACGTTTGAGGGGCGTATGGGGTAACCCGTGCGGGTTCGACTCCCGCTCCCGGCATCAGCGAATATTCGAGGAATTTTTTGCTTGCCAGGAGAATCCGATATTCGTATGATAAAAGCAGCTTAGAAACCATCTTTTTCCGGACGCCTCGAGGGCGGCCGGAAAAAGAAAGGAAAGGAGCCCAGGTGAAGACAAAGCTGATCTGCGTGATGGGTGTCTCTTGCCTCGCCTTGATCGTCGCCGGCCTCGGATGGGGCCAGGCCTATATGGACAAAGGATACGGCAACGCCGGCCACGTCGATAATTGGAAGCCGATCGACGTGGGAGATCGCATGATCGGGGTCTCCTGCCGTCCCGGGATCGGCGCCCGGGTGGGCTATTTCTTCCCCTACTCCAACGACGACGTGAACAGCGAGATCGCCTACGAGGGGATCATCTCCTACGCGGTCAGCAACGTCTTCGCCACCGCCCTCACCGTCGGCTACACCGACCCCGAGGTCCTGGCTCCCGTCGCCGGGCGCATGGAGACGACCTACCTGAACCTGACCTTCGAGCTCCGGGGCGAGCCCGAGCCCAATTTCGGCCTCTACCTCGGCTTCGGCCCCAGCATCTATTTCACCAACTTCAAATCCGATGGTCCCTACGCCCTGGATTCCGACGACACTTTCGGCTGCCACATCTCCCTGGGGATTGACTATTTCGTCCTCCAGGACCTCGCCATCAACATCGACGTCAAGCACCAGTGGTTCATCGGTGACATCAAGTACCGCGTCAACGGCGGGAAGAAGGAGAAGCTGGAGATGAACGGAATGACCTTCGGGGCGGGTCTGAAGTATTTCTTCTGATCCCGGCCTTCGGGCGTTTGACGGGCTTTTCGAGGGGCTCGCGCGTTGGCGCGAGCCCCTCGCTATTTCGGGTCAGTATATATGGGCGCGCCGGGTGCTGTCCGCGGACGGGTTTCGCTATCGTAGGCGCGGACCTTTACGGTCCGCGGTTACGACACCGGGGAGGGGACCCTGGGGACGTTTCGGCTTGAAATGATTCCGAAGGCCCATATATAATACGCGCCCGATGGACGAAGTCTTCGGGAGCGGATGCTCTGCGTCCGTTCCCAGAACAAACCAGGACAATCAAGAGGAGGAGCCATGAGGAAAACATTTTGGTTGGCGCCGGCGCTCTCTGCCGCCGCCCTGTTGTCCCCTTCCGCGACCTGGGCCGCTTCCGACGCGATACCCGCCTCCTGGTGGCTCGCGCCGTTGTCTTCGATCGCGGCCCTGGCGGTGGCCTTCTTCTTCTACCGCTGGATGATGGCCCAGCCGCCCGGCAACGAGGCCATGGTCCGGATCGCGGGCTATGTCCGCGAAGGCGCCCATGCCTATCTCCGGCGCCAGTACGCGGTGGTGGGCAAGATCTTCATCGCCCTGGCGCTCCTCTTGGGCGTCCTGGCGGTGCTGGGGATACAGAACCCGTTCGTGCCTATATCTTTCCTGACCGGGGGGTTCTTCTCCGGCCTCTGCGGCTACCTGGGGATGAAGTCCGCGACCCAGGCCTCCTCCCGGACGGCCGAGGGGGCCCGCCTTTCCCTAAATCAAGGGCTCAAGATCGCCTTCCGATCCGGGGCGGTGATGGGGCTGGTGGTGGTCGGCTTCGGCCTTCTCGACATCTCCTTCTGGTACCTGGTGTTGAACTGGATCTATGACCATAATATCTTTGGCTTGAGCCTGGTGTTGGCCCGGAAGGTCGGTCTGGTCGTGACCGATCAGGCCTGGGATCCCTCCTGGGTCAATAATTCGCTCTACTTGAGAGGGAAGCTGGTGGAGATCACCACCACCATGATCACCTTCGGGATGGGGGCGTCCACCATGGCCCTCTTCGCCCGCGTGGGCGGGGGGATCTTCACCAAGGCCGCCGACGTGGGGGCGGACCTGGTGGGCAAGGTCGAAGCCGACATCCCCGAGGACGATCCCCGCAATCCGGCGACCATCGCCGACAACGTGGGAGACAACGTGGGCGACGTGGCCGGGATGGGCGCCGATCTCTACGAATCCTACTGCGGTTCCATCCTCTCCACCGCCGCCCTGGGCGCGGCCTTGCCGCTGATCGCCGGCGCCTTCAGCCCGGCCCGGGCGGTGATGGCTCCGATGCTGGTCTCGGCGCTGGGGATCATATGCTCCATCGTCGGGATGTTCTTCGTGCGCACGCGCGAGCAGGCCACCCAGAAAAACCTGCTCAAGGCCCTGCTCCTGGGCACGCTCGGCAGTTCGGTGCTGATCCTGATCGCCTGCGCCCTGATGGCCCTGATCGGCCTGATCACCTGGGGAATCTTCGGTTCGGTGGTCGCGGGCCTTCTCGCCGGCGTGATCATCGGGCAGTCCACCGAGTACTACACCAGCGATGAGTACGCCCCCACCAAGTCCGTGGCCAACCAGGCCCGGATGGGTCCGGCGACGACCGTCCTGGACGGGATCGCGGTGGGGATGTTCTCGACCGGGATACCGGTGATCACCGTCGCCGTGGGGCTGCTCGCCTCCTATGCCTTCGCCGGCGGCTTCTCCAGCATTCCCATGGGCCTTTACGGCGTCGGCTTTGCCGCGGTCGGGATGCTCTCCACGCTGGGGATCACGCTCGCCACCGACGCCTACGGCCCGATCGCCGACAACGCCGGCGGGAACGCCCAGATGGCGGGGCTCGATCCGGAGGTGCGGGAGCGGACCGCCGCTCTCGACTCGCTCGGAAACACCACCGCCGCCACCGGGAAGGGCTTCGCCATCGGCTCGGCGGCCCTGACCGCTCTCGCCCTGGTCGCGGCCTACATCGAAGAGATCAAGATCTGGGTGGGAAAACTGGCGGGGGACGGCTACTTCCTGGTCGGCAAATACGCCTTCGTGAACAACGTTGGGGGCGAGGCGAAGGCCAAGGTGGCGGGGATCGCCCATATCGTCACCGCTGCCAAAGCGGAGATGGGCGACTTTGTCAACGCCTACGACCTCAATCTGATGAACCCCCTTCTCCTCTGCGGCATCTTCCTGGGGTCGATGATGGCCTTTTATTTCTGCGCCCTGGCCATCAAGGCGGTGGGCCAGGCGGCCGGCACCATGGTCGAGGAGGTCCGCCGCCAGTTCAAGGAGATCCCGGGGATCATGGAAGGGAAGGGGACGCCGGACTATGCCCGCTGCGTCGCCATCTCCACCCAGGGCGCCCAGCGGCAGATGGTCCTCCCCTCGCTTCTCGCGATCATCGTCCCGGTGGCCACCGGGATCGTGCTCGGCGTCCCCGGCGTGATGGGGCTTCTGATCGGGTCCATGGCCGCCGGGTTCTCGCTGGCCTGCATGCTGAACAACTCGGGGGGCGCCTGGGACAACGCCAAGAAATTCATTGAGCGGGGAAGCTACGGGGGCAAAGGCTCCGCCGCCCATAAAGCCGCGGTCATCGGCGACACCGTGGGCGATCCCTTCAAGGATACCGCCGGTCCCTCGATGAACATCCTGCTCAAGCTGATGGCCATGGTGAGCGTGGTCTTCGCCGGGGTGGTGGTCAAGCTCTCACCCATCATCGCCCAGGGCCTCTTGGGACTGCGCTGAACGGCCGGGGAAGCGAGATGAGCCAGGGGGAGAACCGGCCGGGCGAAATCCATGACGAGCCGGCGGCCAGCCGTCTGGGCTACCGGGTTCTCAAGGCGGTCCTGATCATCCTGGTCGCGGGCGGCGTGGTCTTCCTGTGGAAGTTCGCCGCCCGGCGCACCCCCCCCGACCTGGCCCCCCACCGGGGACAGCTCCGGCTGCTGGAGGAGTCCTACGCCCTCCGCCAGGAGCGGATCCGCGCCGACTTTGAGGAGAAGATCCGCGCCGCGCCCAACGAGGTCCTTTCCGTCAAGTACCAGCAGGAGGAGAACCAGGAACTGAATCGGGCCGAGGACCTCTATTTCGCCGACAAGGAAGCGATCGCCCGGGGCGATTACCGCTGTCTCCCGGCCCACTGGGGGGAGGAGATCAAGCGGATGCCGAAATCAACAACTGGAACAACTGACCGTTAATGGGTAAGGGTGAGGAAGTGGGTCTGGTCAATGGGTTGGGGTTAAGTGCAGCCCGGCGAATCGCAAGACAGGCCAGACCATTAACCTTACCCATCTTCCAGACCAATAACCTCACCCTTACCTATTGACCATCGGTTAACAATGGAACCAAGTAACAAAAAGATCCTGGTTATCGACGACGACGACAAGATCGGCGCTTTTCTCAAGCTCTATTTCAGCAAGAAGGGGTTCGCGGTGGGGGTCGTCCAGAAGGCTGAGGAAGCGGAGCGGGAGATCGAGAAGACAAGGCCCGATCTGATCTTCCTCGACTACCGGATGTCCCCGATCACCGGGAAGGACATCCTGGAGCGGATGAAGATCCGCGGCGACCGCACGCCGGTGGTGATGATGTCGGCGTACCGCCGCCGCGACGGGGACATGGAGATGGTCAGGCTGGGGGCGCTCGCCTATCTCCCCAAGCCTTTCGACTTCGCCGAGATCGACCGCATCCTCCGCCGGGTCTTCCCCTGAAACGATTGGTCAATGGGTTAGGGTTAGGAAGTGGGTCTGGTGGATGGGTTAGGGCAAGGTGTCGCCAAGCCAGGTTGCACCATTAACTTTACCCATATACCAGACCAATATCCTTACCCTTACCCATTAACCGATTGGGTGACGGGTTAGGGTTAGGTCAACGGTTTGGTCCTTGGGCTGGGGTTAGGTCGGTTGCACCATTGACCTTGCCCATTTACCGGACCAATAACCTTGCCCTGATCCATTGCCCGTTGTTATGGATACCGACTCCACTCCAAACGCTCTGGCCGACGAGCTGCTCTCCCGTCTCCCCGACGGGGTGATGTGGCTGGACGGCGAGGGGCGTTTCCGCCATCTCAACCCCGCCGCTCGGGCGCTGCTTCTCGCCCCTTCCCGGCGCTGGCTGGGAAGGTTCTTGACGGTGTATCTTGCCCCCGCGTCGGCGCCGGCGGTGGCGACCGCTCTCGGCGAGATGGCCGCCGCGGGCCGCGGCGAAGGCCGATGGGAGGTGGCCGCCGCCCGGCGTCCGGAGCGGAAGCTCGAGCTGGCTCTCTCCGCCGTTCGGGACAAGGGTACTCTCTCCGGGTTCTCCGGGACCCTCCGGGACGTCACCCGGGAGAGAGAGGAGACGGCCCGCCTGCGGGAGGTCTCCGCGGTTCTCCAGAGCCTCCAGGAGACGGTGATCATCACCGACCGCCGCCGCCGGATCATCTATGTCAATCCCGCCGCCGCCGGGATGCTGGGCTATGCCGCGGAAGAGATGCTGGGGCGCGCTGCCGCCTTTTACTTCGAGGGGATCCCGGGCAACCCTCCCCATCTGGCCGATTTCATCTCCAGCCATGTCGGCGAGAGAGGATGGGAGGGAGATGTGTACAACCGCCGCAAGGATGGCCGGATCGTCCCGGTTCATTTATCCCTGACCAAGGTGGTGGCGGAGGGGGGGGAGACGGTGGGCTATGTCGGGGTCTCCCATGACATCAGCCGGATCAAGGAGCTGGAGGCCGAGCGCCGGCTGCGCATGGAGAGGGTGGAGGAGGAGGTGCGCAAACGGACCGAGGAGCTGCAGGGGATCAGCCGGGACATGGCCGGCCAGCGGAGCCAGCTCGACGCCATCCTCTCCAACATTGCCGAGGGGGTGGTGGTGGAGAACGAGCGCTACGAAGTGGAGTTCATGAACCAGACGCTGATCCGGGGTTTCGGGAACCAGGTGGGGCGGAAATGCTTTGAGGCCTTCATCGGCCGAGCCACACCCTGCCCGGTCTGCGGGGTGAAAGCGGTGATCGGGGAAGGGAAGGACTACTTCCGCTATGAATCGGTGGACAAGCAGGGCCGCCGCTACGAGCTGGTCGCCTCGCCCCTGGTGAAGCCCGACGGCCGCCGCCTGGTCATCGAGATCATCCGGGACATCACCGAGCGCAAGAAGACCGAGGAGCTGATCCGCCGCCAGAACCTCCAGCTGACCGAGGTCAACCAGGAGCTGAAGAAGCTGCTCCGGGTCAAAAGCGATTTTCTTTCCCTGATCTCTCACGAGCTCAAGTCTCCCCTGACCGTGATCCAGGGCTATCTCATCCTGCTCACGAAAAAGCAGATGGGGGCCTTGAACCCGGAGCAGGAGGAGGGGCTGTCCGTGGCCGCCCTGGAGGCCGACCACCTGAACTATCTGATCAACCAGATCCTCGACCTCTCCCAGCTCGACTCCGGAAAGCTGGAGCTCATACCGGAGACGATCGACGTCGCGGAGCTGATCGGGCATTGCCTGGCCGCGCTCCGCCCCGCGGCGAAGAAGAATCGCGTCTCCTTCCGAACGCGCATCGGCCCCGCCGCCCGCCGGGCGCTGGCCGACGGGAACAAGATCAAGCAGGTTTTCCGGAACGTCCTGGAGAACGCCCTCAAGTTCAGCCCCCCCGGAGGGACCATCTCCATCCGGGGGGAGAGCAAGGAGGGGCGGGTCACCTATTCCGTCAGCGACCAGGGCATCGGCATCCCCGAGCACGAACTGGAAAAGGTCTTCGAGCGCTTCCACCAGGTGAAGAACCCCCTGACCATGAAATTCGGGGGCATGGGACTGGGCCTGGCCATCAGCAAGAACATCATGGAGCTCCACGGGGGAAGGATCTGGGCGGAGTCCTCTCCGGGGAAGGGGACCACGATATTTTTCAGCTTGCCCCGGGAAAAGGCGGGCGGGAAGGGGGAGGAACGATGAAAGCTTTCGCCTGGTTGTGCCCGCCGCGCCGGCTGATCCGTTGGCCCGGTTATTCCGCCCTGCTGGCGCTGGGCCTGGCCGGCTGCTCCTCTCTTCCCGAGGCCGAGCCGGCGATCGGATCCCGGGAAGAAGCGCGGGAGGCGATCGCCAGCGCCGACCCGGACCGCCGGGCGGACGGGGTGGAATATCTGGGCGACGCGGCGGACCCGGCGCTGATCCCGACGATCTCGCCCCTGGTCCGGGATCCGGACAAGATGGTCCGTCTGAACGCCACTCTGGCCCTGCGCAACATCGCCGATCCCGCGGCCGCCGTGCCCCTGCGGGAAGCCCTCGTGGATGCCGACTCGGATGTCCGCTTCTCGGCCGCCAGCGCTCTATTCGAGATCGGGGACAGAACGGGCGAGGACGCCCTGATCGAGGGGCTCTCGAGCCCGCGACCCGACTTTCGTCTCCAGGCGCTGATGTTCCTGGGCAAGATGCGCTCGCGCAAGGCCGTCCCCGCTCTGGTCGGCCTGCTCAAGGACGAGGAGCCCCGGATCCGCTCCACCGCCGCCTACATCCTCGGCCTGCTTGAGGAGCCATCGGCCCGGGGCCCCCTGATCGCGGCCTTGAGCGATGAGTCCGTCTGGGTGCGCCGTGACGCCTGGGGGGCGCTTCAGGCCGTCTCCGGGGAGGCGCTGATTTTTCATCCCGACGCCGAACCGGCCGTCCGGGAGCAAGAGACGGCGGCCATCAGGGAATGGGCGGCCTCCCGGACGGCGGGGACGCCGGTGCTTCCGGCACCATCGCCGCTTTCCAGCCCCGGGGTGATAGGACAAGATTAGAAAGAAAATGGGTTAGGGTTAGGAAGTGGGTCTGGTAAATGGGTTAGGGTTAAGTGCGGCCTGACAAAACCGCCAGCCGGGCTACACCATTGACCGATTGGTTAATGGGTTGTTGATGGGTTGGGGTTAGGAAGTGGGTCTGGTAAATGGGTTAGGGCAAGGTGTCGCCAAGCCAGGCTGCACCATTAACTTTACCCATTTACCAGACCAATATCCTTACCCTTACCCATTGACTAGTTATTGAGAGTGATCATGCGACCTATCGGCCGAACATTGCTGTATATCGTGTTTCCCTTGTGTCTCTTCTCCCTCTCCTGCCAGGACCGGGCGGGGCGGGCCTTCAGCCGGGCCCTGACGCTGGCCCGGCAGAAGCGGTACGAGCAGGCGGTGGGGGAGATGCGGCGTCTCCTCCAGATCGCCCCCCGATCCTCGCGCGCCCACAACGCCCTGGGGCAGATCTACCGGGTCCAGAACCTCTACTCGCAGGCGATCGAGGAGCTGGAGAAGGCGATCGAAATCAGCCAGACCGATCCCATCCCCGCCTACAACCTGGCCGTCATCTACCAGGAGATGGAGGATTATCCCAAGGCCGATTCGTTTTTCCGGGAAGCCCTGCGCCGGGATTCCCGCTTCACCCCCGCCCTCTATCGCCAGGGGACGCTCTCTCTCGCCCGGGGGGACCTCGATCAGGCGAAGAAGCAGCTGATCGATTTCGTGGAACTGGAGCCGGGAAACGCCTTCGGCCACAACAATCTGGGCTGTCTCCTCTGGCGGCAGGGCGAAGCCGTCTCCGCCCGCGAATCGTTCCGGCGGGCGGTCGAGCTGGAGCCCGCCCTGGCCTCGGCCTGGTTCAACCTCGGTTTCGCCGCTCTCGATGCTTCCGATGGGAAGGAGGAGGGGAGCGCGGCACTGGAGAGATACCTCAAGCTTCGCCCGTTCGCCCTCGATCAGGATGCGGTGAGAAAATCGATCGAAAAGCCGTCCGCTCCGACCCCCGCGACGCCCTCCGCGGAGGCGGCGCTGGCCGCCGCCGTCCGCTGCGAGGCCGCCGGAGAGACCGCGAACGCGCGGGCGAAATACGGCGAGGCGATCGCTCTCGCTCCCGGATCGGGCGAGGCCCACTATCGGCTCGCCCGTCTCTATGACCGCGCCCTGGGCGAGAAAATGAAGGCGATCGAAGGGTATGAAAGGGCGCTGGATCTCTCTCCACGTTCCGCCTGGGCGGACGCGGCGATCGCGCGCCTCCAGTCTCTGCGCGGCGATATGGAGAAGCAGCTCCTGGCGAAAAAAGATCTCCCCCGCCCGCCGTCCGCGAGCCCCACTCCCTATTCCGCCCCCGCTCCCTCCGCTCCCGCGGGCCGAGCGGAGGATCTTTACCGGGCGGGATTGAAAGAGGAAGAGGCCCGGCGGACGGAACAGGCGGAGGCTTGCTACCGCCAAGCGCTGGCGGTCTCTCCCGATCACGCGCTCACCCTCTTCCATCTCGGCCGCCTGGCGGCAGCCTCCGGCCGCTATGAGGAGGCGCTCGATCTTCTGCGGAAGGCCCAAGCGATCGATGCCTCCCTCCCCGCCCGGGAGGAGCTCGGCTCGGTCTGCCTCAAGCTCGGAACCGCCGCCCTCTCCGACAAGGAATTCGACCGGGCCGTCGACTGGTATCGCCAGGCCGGGACCTACGGCAAGGTCCATGAAGCCCGGCAGGGACAGGGGACGGCCTTCCAGGCCGCCTACCGCGCCGAATTCGACCGGGGGAACTATTCCGCCGCCGCCGGTCATCTCCGCTCCGCCGTGGAGATCCGCCCGGACACGGCTTCGGACTGCCTGGCCCTGGGCGATCTCTACGCCCAGAAGCTCCGGCGGCCCGATGAGGCCCGACGCTATTATCAGAAGTATCTGGCCCTGATGCCTCGGGGGCCGGACGCCGACCGGGTGAGAGGATACGTCTCTCCCTCCGCCGCCCCGCCGCCGGCCGCCCGTCCTCCCGCCGCCCGTCCGGCCTCGTCCCCGCGCGCGCCTAAGCCGACGCAGGATCATTTCTCGCTGGGCGCCCGCTATCAGCAGCAGGGGAAAACAGCGGAGGCGGAGGAGGAGTATCTGATCGCGCTCCGGGAGAAGCCGTCCCTGTACCAGGCGCACTACAACCTGGGCGTGCTCTACAGCCAGACGGGCCGCGCGACCGACGCTCTCAACGCCTACAAGAGGGCGGCCCAGATCAATCCCAACTTCGCGCCGTCCCAGCTCGCCATCTTCAAGATGTACTACTTCCGTTTCGGGATGAAGAACCTGGCCCGTCCCTACGCCCAGAAATACATCCAGCTGGAGCCGAACTCCTCGGCGGCGCGGGAGCTGGAAGGATGGCTGAACAAGTGACGCTTGACCGTTCCCGCCGGAGCGCGATCAGGGCCGGGAGAGGGGCGATCCGGATGGCGTTAGCCTCTCTGCTGCTCTCTCTCCTTTGCTGCGGCTGCGGCCCGGGCGAGGAGGCGCCGGCGGCAGGGGAGACACCCTCCTATCACATCGGGATGGGCAAGGCCCTCTATCAGCGCGGTGACTATACCGGGGCGGTCCGGATGTATGAAAAGGCGATCGGAATGGACCGGGAATGCGCCGAGGCCTATCTTCAGATCGGGACCATCTACGACAACATCCTGAAAGACAAACCCCAGGCGCTTTTTTGCTATGGGAAGTTTCTCTCCCTGGAGCCCGATTCGCCGATGGCGGAGATGGTCAAGGAATGGAGCGAAGAAATAGAGAAGAACCTGCCGCCGTCCCGGCGCGAGACGCTGCGGAAACCATCCCCCGCGCCGCCCCTTCCGAGCATCCCTCCGGCCCCGCGGAAGGAGAAACGGGAGCCGTCTCCCACCCCGGCTCCCGCCCTCGCGCGTCCGGCCTCTTCGCCGCCCGCCCGCTCCGCCGTCCCTTCCCGCTACACGGTCAAGGCCGGGGATACGCTGGCCCGGATCGCGGCCGCCCATTACGGGGACCGGAACGACTGGAAGACGATTTTCGAGGCGAACCGCGGCGTGCTGGAGAAGCCCGACGGGATCCGGCCAGGTATGACGCTGGTGATACCGGTTTCTCCGGGACGACGGTGATTGCCGAGGGCATGGACGAGATGGACGGAAGAATGGACGAGATAGACAAAAAACCGGATTAAGACTGTTTCTCCTCCCGTCCCCTGATCCCTACCCTCTATCCTCTACCATCTACCATCTACCCCCTACCCCCTAAGGCGGCCCCCGTTGAACGTCTCCCAGGCCATCCGCGCGCGGCGCAGCATCCGGCGCTTCCTTCCCCGCCCCCTTCCCGCCGGGACGCTCGCGGAGCTGATCGCCGGCGCCCGGCTCGGCCCCTCGGCCGCCGATCTTCGTCCGCTCCGTTTTCTCCCGGCGGAGGATCCGGCTCTCCGGAGGAAGATCTTTCCCGCCCTCCGCTGGGCGGCGGGCGGGCGTCCTCCGGCCGGCCGCCGCCCCGCCGCCTACGTCGTAGTCCTGGTCGACTCGACCGTTCGCGAGACGGGCTGGCAGTGGGAGGCGGGAGCGGCGGTCCAGTCGATCCTCCTCGCCGCCCGGGAGAAGGGGATCGGGTCCTGCTGGATACTTTCGGTCGATCGCCGGCGCCTGGCGGAGGCCCTCGGGATCGGCGCGCGCTATCTCATCGACTCGGTGGTGGCACTGGGCTATCCGGCGGAAGAGGCGAAAAAAAAGGAAAGGTCCCGATAATCACACTCCGTTGATCATCGGGATCTCCGCTTCGCTCCGACAGGAAAGAAAGGCTGAGGGCTGAAGGAAAAGCGGCGCGCATCTTGTGTCCGGCCTCTCTTATCGTGTATTGTATGGCCGGCAAGCCGGGCTGCGTTTGTCCAGGCTTTGTCCATATCGTCCATATCGACCATGTCAATACTGACCAAAATTTTTGGCACCAAGTTCGACCGCGACCGCAAGAAACTCCAGCCCCTGGTCGACGAGATCAACCGCCGGGAGGCGGAGTACCGCAACCTCTCCGAAGAGGCCTTCCGGTCCCTCTCCGCCGGCTTCCGGGAACGGCTCGCCCGGAAGATCGCCGAGCCGACCGCCGCCCTCGCCTCCGTCCGCTCCCGCCTGGCCTCGGAGCTTACGACCGGCGAGGAGGATGAGCTCAAGGCCGAGGAGAAGGACCTGATCAAGACCATCCGGGCGGCGGAGAAAGCGGAGCTGGAGGTCCTCCTCCCCGATGCCTTCGCCGCGGTGAAGAACGCCTGCCGGAGGCTCCTCAAGCAGACCTGGGATGTCTGCGGCCAGTCCCTGACCTGGGAGATGGTCCCCTTCGACGTCCAGATCATCGGGGGGATCGCCCTCCACCAGGGGCGGATCGCCGAGATGGCCACCGGCGAAGGCAAGACGCTGGTCGCCACCTTCCCCCTCTACCTGAACGCGCTCGCCGGCCACGGCGTCCACCTGGTCACCGTGAACGACTACCTGGCCCGGCGCGACCGGGAGTGGATGGGGCGGATCTTTGAAAGCCTGGGACTCAGCGTGGGCTGCATCCAGGTGGGGATGGAGCCCGCCGAGCGGTGCGCCGCCTACGCCTGCGACATCACCTACGGGACGAACAACGAGTTCGGTTTCGACTACCTCCGCGACAACATGGCGGTCCGCCCCGAAGACCAGGTGCAGCGGATCTACCTTCACCACAAGGCGGACACCGACGAGATCAAGCGCGGCCACTACTACGCGATCATCGACGAGGCGGATTCGATCCTGATCGACGAGGCGCGGACCCCGCTGATCATCTCCGGACCGGTGGCCCGGGACGAGTCCACCCATCTCGTCTACAAGCGGGTGATGCCGCTGATGAAGGACCTCTCCCGGCGGCAGGCGCTCCTCTGCGCGCGGCTTTTGGCGGAGGGGAAGGCGGCCTGGGAGAAGGACGACGAGGAGACGGCCGCCCGCCGCTTCTACCAGGTGAAGAAAGGCCAGCCCAAGAACAAGCAGCTGATGAGCCTGATCGAGGACCCCGCCGCCCGGAGGCTGATCGAGCGGGCCGAGGTCGAGCTCGACGCCGTCTCTTCCCAGGCCCCCCGGGCCGAGGAGGGGCGGGCGATGCGCGAGGAGCTCTTCTACACGCTCAACGAGCGCGCCCACGAGATCAACATCACCGACAAGGGCCATCTCGCCCTCTCTCCCCAGAACCCCGACGAGTACGTGGTCGAGAGCCAGCAGCAGGACTGGCTGAGCGAGCATCAGAAGGTGGAGTCCGACCCCTTGCTGAGCCGGGAGGAGAAGGTCCTCCGCCACAACGAGATCGTCCGGGAGGAGCAGGCCTTCAACCAGAAGATCGACAAGATCCACGCCGCCTTCACCTCCCTGCGCGCGCTCGACCTCTTCGAGAAGGACGTCGAGTACGTGATCCAGGACAACAAGGTGGTGATCGTGGACGAGTTCACCGGCCGCTTGATGCCCGGCCGCCGCTACAGCGACGGGCTCCACCAGGCCCTGGAGGCGAAGGAGGGGGTCTGGATCGAGCATGAGACGCAGACGCTGGCCACGGTCACCATCCAGAACTACTTCCGGATGTACGAGAAGCTCGCCGGGATGACCGGGACGGCCGAGACCGAGGCGGTGGAGTTCGACAAGATCTACCACCTCGACGTGATGGTCATCCCCACCAACGAGCCGGTCCGGCGGACGAACTACCACGACCGGATCTACAAGACCAAGAACGAGAAGTACCAGGCGGTGATCGCCGAGATCGCCGCCGGCTTCGAGAAGCAGCGGCCGGTGCTGGTGGGGACGGTCTCGGTCGACACCTCCGAGGTCCTGAGCCGCATGCTGAAGCGGCGCAAGATCCCCCACCAGGTCCTGAACGCCCGCTACCATCAGCAGGAGGCGGAGATCGTGACCCGGGCCGGCCAGGCCGGCGCGGTCACCATCGCCACCAACATGGCCGGGCGGGGGACCGACATCAAGCTCGGGGCGGGCGTGGTCCGCGCGGAGTGCCTGGAGACGCGGGGGCGGAACCGCCGCGCCGCCGGGGAGGCCTTCGCGGGCGAGCCCTGGTGCTGCGTCACCTGCCGCGTCTACGACAAATGCCGCCGGGGGTCGAAGGCGCTCTGCGGGAAGCCGGCCCAGATGTTCGCCTGCCGAAGCGAGGTCCCCTGCGGACTGCACATCGTCGGGACCGAACGGCACGAGGCGCGGCGGATCGACCGCCAGCTCCGCGGCCGCTGCGCCCGCCAGGGGGACCCCGGCGCCTCGCGCTTCTACCTCTCGCTCGAGGACGACCTGATGCGCCTTTTCGGCTCCGACCGGATCGCCGGGATCATGGGGAAGATGGGGATCGAGGAGGGGGAGGAGATGACCCATCCGCTCCTCACCCGGGCGATCGAGACCGCCCAGAAACGGGTGGAGGGGCACAACTTCTCCATCCGCGAGCACATCCTCAAATACGACGACGTGATGAACAAGCAGCGGGAGGAGATCTACGCCTTCCGCACCAGCATCATCGACAGCCTGAACCCGCGCCGGGGGATCCTGGGGGTCATCGAGGAGGCGGTCCGGGAAAAGGTGGAGGAGTTCTGCCCGGAGAAGACGCCTCCGGAGGAGTGGAAGTGGTCGCGCCTCTCCCTCTGGCTCCAGTCGACCTTTCTCATCTCGCTCCCCGAGAAGTCCCCCCCGGAAGGGATCGCCGCCGCGGGGCTCACCGAGAAGATCATGGGACAGGTCTCCCGCTTCTACGAGCTCAAGGAGGTCTACGAGGGGAAGGAGAACATGCGGCGGCTCGAGAAGCTGGTGGTCTTGTCCGTGATCGACCGCCTCTGGCTCGAGCATCTGGCCAACATGGACGACCTCCGCCAGGGCATCTCTCTGAGGGCCTACGGCCAGAGGGACCCGCTGGTCGACTACAAGCAGGAGAGCTACGAGATGTTCACCAACATGGAGGCGAATCTCAAGCAGGAGGTGGCGGGGGCGATTTTCCGCGCTTCCATCCGCCCCCCGCCGCTTACCCGCGCTCCGGAGCGCTTCATCCACGAGGAAGTGGCGGCCTTCTCCGGAAGGCTTCCGGCCAAACCGCAGGCCCGGCCGCGCCCCGCGCCCGCCGCGGCCATGGCCGGAGGGGATCCCGGCGAACTCTTCCCGGGCGCCCCTCCCGCGGAGTCCGCTCCCTCCGCCCCCGTTACCTTCAAGCGGGAGGCGGCCAAAACCGGGCCCAACGACCCGTGTCCCTGCGGTTCGGGGAAGAAGTTCAAGAAGTGCTGCGGGAAACAGTAAAAAACATTGGAGTACTGGAGTATTGGAGTAGTGGAGTGATGATAATCATGGAGTATTGGAGTAGTGGAGTGATGGAGTAATGGGGCAGACTGCCGTGCGGCTTTTTTCCAATACTCCAATACTCCATCACTCCATTACTCCATTGCTCCATCACTCCAGTACTCATTCTCCCTTCTGTCGATCGGCTTCTCTCTCCGGCTTGCTCGCGCTCCTCTCCGGCGTTCTTCTCACCCTCCCGTTCCTGAACTTCGCCCTCGCGCCCTTGGCCTGGTTCTCTCTCGTCCCCCTGATCGTCTCCGCCGCCTATCGCCCCGTCCGGACGGGGGCGGTGATGGGTCTCGTCGCCGGATGCGTTTTCGGCTTCGTCGGCATGCACTGGCTGAGGGCGGTGACGGGGATCGGCTATTCCATACTCGCCCTCTACCTCGCCCTCTACTGGGCGGCCTGGTCCGCCTTCGTCTCTTTCGTCTCGCGCCGCCGCCCCGGCTGTCTCTGGTGGGCCGCGCCCGCCTCTTTCGCCGCCCTGGAGTTCCTCCGCTCCCATCTCTTCACCGGTTTTCCCTGGAACCTTCTCGGGGTGAGCCAGGCTCTCAACCCGCCGCTCATCCAGGTCGCGTCCTGGACCGGCGTCTACGGCGTCTCCTTCCTCGTCGTCCTCGCCAACGCCGCCCTCGCCTGTTTCCTCCTGGGTGGGAAGATCGCTCCGGCCGGCCGTGGGCGCCGCCTGCTTCCCTTGGCCGTCACGCTGGCCGTCCTCGCCGCGGTCTGGCTCTATGGAGAGAATGAGCTTAGGGAGGCGGACGCTCTCCCTCCGTCGCCTTCGTTCAACCTCTGCCTTGTCCAGGGGGGGATCAGCCAGGATTTGAAGTGGGATCCCGCTCTCGCCCCCCATCATCTTGAGACCTATCTCCGCCTGACCCGGAAGGCCCTCCCCACTCATCCCGATCTTGTCCTCTGGCCGGAGTCCGCCGTTCCCTATTACATCGAAGAGCAGGCGGAGGTGAGGAAAAGGATCGCCGAGGTCTGCGCGGAGGGGAAAACTTTTCTTCTCTTCGGCGGCGACACACGGGAAAGGGCTTCCACCGTGGGCGACACCGGAGGTGAGACGGTTTCTCGCTGGCGCTATTTCAACAGCGCCTACCTCTTCGACGGGGCAGGGGAGATGGCCGGGCGCTATGACAAGGTCCATCTCGTCCCCTTCGGCGAATACGTCCCCCTGCGCCGCTTCCTCCCCTTTGTCCGGAGGATGGTCCCCTGGGAGGACGATTTTTCGGCCGGTGAGGGCCTTGCCCTGCTCCCGGTCGGAGCCGGAAAGTCCATGGCCGTCCTGATCTGCTACGAGGACATCTTCCCGGGTCTGGTCCGGGATTTCTGCCGGAAGGGCCCGTACCTGCTCGCCAACGTCACCAACGACGCCTGGTACGGGCGGACCAGCGCGCCCTTCCAGCACGCCTATGCCGCGCTCTTCAGGGCGGTGGAGAACCGCGTCTACCTGGCGCGGGCCACCAACACCGGCTACTCCTGTGTCGTCGATCCCTGGGGGAGGATCGTCTCCGAGGTCAGGGACGGGGGAGGGGAGATGCTTTTCATTCCCGGCGCCGCCACCGCCGCCGCCGCTCTCCGAAGGGCCGGGAGTTTTTACACCCGCCATGGCGATCTGTTCGCCTGGCTCTGCGTCGGCCTGTCTCTTATCGCGACCGTGTTCTCCGTGATCCGGCAGTCGAAGCAGGCTTGATGTTTGTAGGCCCGCTCTGAGAGCGGGCGTTTTAATCGCCGCTTCACAGAAGCGGCCTACAGGAGCTTGTCCAGCTACCGTCTCCGGCTCACGAATAAGATGATGAATGTTCGCGATCATCTCTCGAGCCGCGCCTTTCGGGGGACGGCGCTCCTGCTTCTCGCCCTCCTCGCCGCGCTCGCCTATTCCTATCCCATCTTCCGCGACTTCGGCAACTGGGGGATCCAGGACTGGGACCAGCACCTCTTCTACCACGCCGTCCCCCGCCACACGATTCTCCACTACCATGAGTTCCCGCTCTGGAACCCCTGGTACTGCGGGGGGGCGCCTCTTCTCGCCAACCCGCAGTCCCGTTTCCTCTCCCCGACCTACCTCTGCGTCCTCCTCCTGGGCGCGGTGCGGGGGATCAAGGTCGAGATCCTCCTCCACCTGGTCGTCGGCCTGGTCGGGGCTTACCGCCTCGCCCGCTCCTTCCGGATGAGCCGCCCCGCCTCCGCCCTCACCGCTTCCCTCTTCGTTCTCAACAGCTCCTTCGCCCTCAACCTGACCGTGGGGATGACCTGGTTCCTCTCCGCCGCCTACATCCCCTGGGCTTTCCATTTTTATCTCAAAGCGATGCGGGACCTGCGCTGGTCGGCCGCGAGCGGTGCCTGTCTGGCTATGGTTTTCCTGGGCGGGGGAATCTATCCCGTCGTGATCGCCGTTCTTTTTCTCTTCGTCTATGCACTCTTCGCCGTTCTCCTGGAGAAAAGGCGCTTCTCCCGCGCCGCGGCGGCCATTTTTCTCTCCATCGCTTTCGCCTTGTCGATCAGCGCCATCAAAGCCATCCCCGCCTGGATGTATCTGAAAGGACACCCCCGCCTGATCGACGACTACTCCGGCTACAGCCTCTCCTCGCTCGTCTTCTCCCTCTTCAGCCGCGATCAGCAACTGGGGGCGATCGAGAGCGCCCTCTCCACGTCCCGGACGGGATTTTTCGGCGGCGTCTCCTGGTTTATGGACGAGAACGGAATGTACGTCGGGATCGTCGCCGCCCTCCTCTGCCTTCTCGGGATGATCTCCCGCTTCCGCCGCCGCCCGGCTCTCGCCCTCTGCCTGGTCCTCTCCCTCTGGCTCGCCTTCGGCTCCCGGGCGCCGTTGAGCCTTTGGAATCTCATCCATGAACTTCCGGTTTTCGCCTCGATGCGTGTGGCCCAGCGCTACCGGATCGTTTTTCTCCTCGCCTTCTCGCTCTTCGCCGGTTTCGGTCTCGACTCCCTGCTCGACCGTCTCCGCCGCCTCCGCCCGCGATTCCCCTCCGATCCCCTCGCCGCCGCCGCGGTCCTGGTGATCTCGGCCGACCTGATCCTGGTCTCCTCGCGGGTTTTCCGGGAAGCCTTCCCGATCCCTCCGCTCCCGGTTGGCCCTCCGGGCGCTTTTCGCCAGGTGGAATCATTCTCGTCTTACGGAAGAATCGGCTGGGTGGCGTACGCTTCGAATCCCCGGCACATATCCTGGGGCGGACTCTACCCGGCTTTTTTGAGCAACCTGGGAGTGATCAAGGCCTACGAGTCGGCCGAGGTGCCCAGGATGGCGATCCCGTCGGAGTGGCCGAGCTACCGGGGGGAGATATTCCTGGAGGGCACGGAAGGGAGCGCCACGCTCCAGCGTTGGACGCCCAACGCGCTGACGATCGAAACCGAGGCCGATCGTCCGGGCTATCTCATCGTCAACCAGAACTACGATCCCGGCTGGAAAATCGCCGGCGGCGGGACGGTGGAGAAGAGGAGGGGACTGATTGCGGTAAAAATACCTTTCCGCCGGGCCTCCGTGGCATTATATTATCAGCCCCCCGGTTTTCGCCTCGGACTGGCCGTCTCGGCCGCCGGCTGCCTGCTGGCGGCCGCTGTTCTGCGCCGGACGATGCGTCTCCGGGGGAGGCAGGAAGAAAAATGAACGTGGAGATCACCGAAAGACACAAGACCCTCGCCTCCCGCTTCGCGGAGATGCGGGGGCATCTTTGACCTGGACGGCAAGCGGACCCGCCTGAAGGAACTGGAAACGGAGATGTCCCGCCCCGGTTTCTGGGACGAGGGGGAAAAGACCCAGAAGGCAATCGCCGAGCTCAAGGGGATCAAGGAGGTGCTCGATCCCTGGTCCGAACTGGAGAAAGATCTCGGGGAGCTTCCCGAACTTCTCGCTCTGGCCGCCGAAGACGCCAGCCTGGAGGGGGAGATCGTCTCCGAGGTCGACCGGATCGGGGAGCGCCTGGACGCGCTCGAGCTTTCCGCGATGCTCTCCCGCCCGGAGGACGCCCAGGACGCGGTCTTCAGCCTCCAGGCCGGAGCGGGGGGGACCGAGTCCTGCGACTGGACCGAGATGCTCTGGCGGATGTACAGCCGCTGGTGCGAGAGGCGCGGCTACGACGTCGAGGTGGTGAACATCGCGCCGGGGGAAGAGGCGGGGATCCGGAATCTCACCGCCCTGATCAAGGGGCGTTTCGCCTACGGTTATCTCCAGGCCGAGCGGGGAGTCCACCGGCTGGTGCGGATCTCCCCCTTCGATTCCAACCATCGCCGCCACACCTCCTTCGCGTCGGTCGACGTGGCCCCCGACGTGGAGGAGGAGATCGTGATCGAGATCGAGGAGAAGGATCTGCGGATCGACACCTTCCGCGCCGGGGGCCATGGGGGCCAGCACGTCAACATGACCGACTCGGCCGTCCGGATCACCCACCTGCCGACCGGGATCGTGGTCCAGTGCCAGAACGAGCGCAGCCAGCACAAGAATCGGGCGACGGCGATGAAGGTCCTCAAAGCCCGCCTCTACCAGCGGGAGCAGGACGAGCTCCGGAGGAAGGCGGTCAAGCATCACGAGGCGCAGAAGGAGATCGGCTTCGGTTCCCAGATCCGCTCCTACGTCTTTCATCCCTACACCATGGCCAAGGATCACCGGACCGGCGTCACTACCGGCGACGTGAACCGGGTCATGGACGGGGACATCGACCGCTACATCAACGCGTTTTTAAAGCAGCAGACGGGGAGGGGTTCTCCCGGGCCGGCTGCCGACGACGACATGGAGGTGTAAAACGGGTAAACCAAGAACCGCAAAAAGTGAACCGTGAACCGTGGAACCGTGAACCGTTGAACCAGGTTGGTTAAACCAGAGGAGGAGACGATGACTATCTATGTCGGCAATCTGCCCCGCGATATCAGCGAGGAGGAAGTCCGCCAGGCTTTCGCCGCATTCGGCGAAGTGACCGTGGTCCGCATGATCAAGGACAAAGTTACCGGCGAGGCGCGCGGCTTCGGCTTTGTGGAGATGCCCAACGCCGAGGAAGGCGCTTCCGCCGTCCGGGCGATGAACGGCAAGGAGCTCAAGGGCCGCACGCTGAACGTCAACGAGGCCCACGCCAAGCCCGAGGGCGGAAGAGGCCCGAGAAGAGAGTAGGCAGGTAAGGGTTAGGAAGTGGGTTTGGTCTATGGGTTACCAGACCCACTTCCTAACCCTGACCCATCGACCAGTAGTTATGAGCGAGACCCAGCACGAACAGAGGCTGAAAAAGCTTGCCGCCCTGCGGGCGGCGGGCGTCGATCCTTTCGGGAAGAGCTTTCCCCGGAAGGACACCGCCGCCTCCTGCCGTTCCGAATACCGGGAGGGGAAAGAGGTGTCCGTCGCCGGAAGAATCGTGGGCTGGCGGGAGCACGGGAAGTCGATCTTCGCCGACCTCCAGGACTCGAGCGGGAAGGTCCAGCTTTACCTCCGCCGCGATGGATTGGGAGAGGAGGGCGCTTCCCTCCTTCCCCAGCTCGACCTGGGGGACATCCTGGGGGCCGCCGGGACCCTCTTCACCACCCGGATGGGGGAGGTCTCCATCCAGGTCAAGCGGCTTACCATTCTTGCCAAGGCCCTGCGACCGCTCCCGGAGAAGTGGCACGGACTCAAGGACACCGAGGTCAGGTTCCGCCAGCGCTATCTCGATCTGGTCGTCACGCCGGAGGCCCGGGAGGCCTTCCGGGTCCGCTTTCAGGCGATCCGGGCGATCCGGAAGAGCCTGGACGAACAGGGATTCCTGGAAGTGGAGACGCCGATGATGCAGGCGGCGGTGGGCGGAGCGGCCGCCCGCCCCTTCGTCACCCATCACCACGCTCTCGACATCGACCTCTATCTGCGCATCGCCCCCGAGCTCTACCTGAAGCGTCTTCTGGTCGGGGGGTGGGAGAAGATCTACGAGCTCAACCGCAACTTCCGCAACGAGGGGATCTCCACCCGCCATAACCCGGAGTTCACCATGCTCGAGGTCTACGAGGCCTTCGCCGACTGGCGGACGATGATGGCCCTCACCCGCTCGCTCGTCCTGGCCGCGGCGGAGGCGGCGGGAAAGGTGCGCCTGCCCCAGGGGGAAGGGGAGATCGATCTCGCCGCGCCCTGGGCGGAGCGGACCTACTACGGCTCGCTGGAGGAGGGGACCGGGATCGACTTTCGCCCGCTCGAGGCGCGCGCGGTCCTCGAGGCGGCGGCGCGGCTCGGCGTGGCCGTGACCAAGGAGACCACCCGGGAGCAGGCCCTGGACGGAGTCTTCGACAAGGCGGTCCAGCCCTCCCTCCAGATCCCGACCTTCATCATCAACTATCCGATCGAGCTCACGCCCCTGGCCCGCACGCTTCCCTCCGATTCGGGCTTGGCCGCCCGCTTCGAGCTTTTCATCGGGGGGATGGAGCTCGCCAACGGCTACACCGAGCTCAACGATCCCCTGGAGCAGAGGCAGAGGTTCGAGGAACAGCTGAAGAAGGGGGCGAGCCGGGGCGAGGTGGACGAGGATTTCGTCCTCGCCCTCGAGCACGGGATGCCCCCCGCGGGCGGGATGGGGATGGGGATCGACCGCCTGGCCATGATTCTCGCGGGAGTGACCTCAGTCCGCGAAGTGATTCTCTTCCCGCATCTCAGGCCGAAAACTGATGAGGATAGGCTGAGGACTGAAGACTGAGGGAACTGAACTCTTATATTCCCAGTCACTAATCACCATTCACTATCCCCCCCATGCTCCCCTACACACTCTGGATCGCACTGCGCTATGCCCGCTTCCGGGGCAAGCGCTCCTTCGTCTCCCTGATCACACTGATCACCGTCACGGGCGTGGCGGTGGGCGTGATGACCTTGATGGTGGTGATGTCGGTGATGAGCGGTTTCGACGCCGAGCTCAAGGACAAGTTCCTGGGCATCTACGGCCACGTCGTCATCTCGGGTGACGGCGTGCTCAACGATTACCGGGCGGTGGCGGAACAAGTGTCCCGCCAGCGCGGCGTCAAGGCGGTCGCCCCCTACATCGCCGGCCAGGTGATCGTCCGCACCCGCAACCGGGCGTTGGGCGTCAACCTCCGCGGCATCGATCCCGCCGCCGAAGCCCGGGTCAGCAAGCTCGCCGCCTATCTCAAGGAAGGGACGATGGATCTGGGGACGGACGGGATCCTGATCGGTTCCCAGCTCGCCGAATTCTACCGCCTCTCCGTGGGCGACAAGGTCATCCTGATCTCTCCCGCCGAGGACCTTCTCCCCGGCGCGGCGGGCGCCCGCCGGGAGAAGTTCACCGTGACCGGGATCTTCAAGTCGGGGATGGCTCAGTACGACCTGGAGCTGGCCTACGTGTCGCTGGAGGCTGCCCAGCGCTTCTTCAACCTGGGCGAGGGGGTCACGGGGATGTCGATCGCGGTCGACAACGTGGAGGAGGCCCACGCCATCCGCAACCGCCTTTCCGAAATCTTCTCCTATCCTCCCTTCATCGTCCGCTCCTGGATGGAGCTGAACAAGCCCCTCTTCTCGGCCATCCGGGTGGAGAAGAACCTGATGTTCATCATCGTCACCCTGATCATCGTGGTCGCCGCGCTCAACATCGCCAGCACGCTGATCGTCACGGTCAAGGAGAAGACCAAGGCGATCGGTATTTTCAAGTCGCTGGGCATGACCGAGGCGGCGATCCGGCGGATCTTCGTCATCCTGGGGATGACGATCGGCTCCCTGGGGATCGCGATCGGCGTGGCGGGAGGGCTCCTCCTGATCGCCAACATCAACCACGTCGCGGCCTTTCTTTCCGTGAGCTTCGGGATCGAGGTTTTTCCTCCGGACGTCTACTACTTCGAGGCGATCCCCGCCCGGGCCGATTTCCGGGAAACCCTGATCATCGCCGGCTGCGCCCTCCTGATCAGCGTGTTCGCCTCTCTCTACCCGGCCTGGCAGGCGGCGCGACTGGAGCCGGTCCAGTCGCTGAGGTATGAATAGAAGAGTCAATGGGTTAGGGTTAGGAAGTGGGTCTGGTAAATAGGTTGGGGTTAGGTGTGTCATGGCAAAACGACTGACGGGCTACACCATTGACCGATTGGTTGACGGGTTAGGGTTAGGAAGTGGGTCTGGTAAATGGGTTGGGGTTAGGTGTGTCATGGCAAAACGACTGACGGGCTACACCATCTACCTTACCCATCGACCAAACCCACTTCCTTACCCTCACCCATTAACCCTGTTTGACTATGACTGAACTTCTCCGAGCCGAAGGCATCGTCAAGTCCTTCCCGATGGGAAAGGCCGTCCTCCCCGTCCTGAAGGGGATCGACTTCTCCGTCGCGGAAGGCGAGACGGTGGTGATCGCGGGCCGTTCCGGGGCCGGGAAGAGCACGCTGCTCCACATCCTGGGCGGCCTGGACTCGCCCGACCGGGGACGGGTCCTGATCGAGGGGCAGGAGATCAGCCGGATGTCCTCCCGCGCCCGCTCCCGCCTCAGGAACCTCAAGGTCGGCTTCGTCTTCCAGTTTTTCCATCTGCTCCCCGAGTTCACCGCCCGCGAGAACGTGCTTCTTCCCCTTCTCATCCAGGGCGGGGGAGGGGGGTGGGGCCGCTCCCAGGCCTCTCGCCGCGCCGAGGAAACCCTCAGCCTGGTGGGGCTGGCCGAACGGTTCGATCACTACCCGAACCAGCTCTCCGGAGGGGAACAGCAGAGGGTGGCGATCGCCCGGGCCCTGATCAACCGTCCCCCTCTTCTCTTCGCCGACGAGCCGACCGGCAACCTCGACTCGGACACCGGCCTGGCCATCCTCGCTCTCCTCACCGAGCTCAATCGAACACTCAAGCAAACGGTGGTGGTGGTCTCCCACGATCAGCAGGTGGCGGACTGGGCGCCCCGGATCGTGACCATGCGGGACGGCGTGGTGGAGGGGGAAGTGAGGCGGGTGAAGCCGGGCGTGTAACGTTGGCGATGGAACCGATAACGTGGTATAATACACGATCGGAATGGCCCGAAAGCGAGGTAAAGCAATGCATATCTACATCAACGGCAAGTATTTCGACAAGGACGAGGCGAAGGTCTCGGTCTATGACCACGGGCTTCTCTACGGGGACGGCGTCTTCGAGGGAATCCGGGTCTACAACAACCGCGTCTTCCGCCTGGGGGAGCACATCCAGCGCCTCTACGATTCGGCCAAAGGGATCTGCCTGACCATCCCGCTCAGCCCGGAGGAGATGTCCCAGGCGGTCATCGAAACCGTTCGTCGCAA
Source organism: uncultured bacterium (assembly GCA_964551475.1). Classification (GTDB taxonomy): domain Bacteria; phylum Auribacterota; class Erginobacteria; order Erginobacterales; family CAZKCI01; genus CAZKCI01. Next base: position 49,948 of record CAZKCI010000064.1, read on the forward strand.
CGGCCTGCCCGATGCCTACATCCGCCTGGTCGTCACCCGCGGCGCCGGCTGCCTGGGGCTCAACCCCTTCACCTGCTCCCATCCCCAGGTCATCATCATCGTCGACAAGATCGCCCTCTATCCCCAGGAGCTGTACGACAAGGGGTTGAATGTCGTCACCGTGGCCACGCACCGCAACTACCCGGAGTCGCTCAACCCCCGGATCAAGTCGCTCAACTACCTGAACAACATCCTGGCCAAGATCGAGGCGATCAACGCCGGCGTGGAAGAGGCGATCATGCTCAACTCCTACGGCCTGGTCTCGGAGTGCACCGGCGACAACATCTTCGCCTACCGCAAGGGCGTTCTCCTCACCCCCTCGATCAGCATGGGCGTGCTGGAGGGGATCACCCGCGACGCCGTCATCCAGATCGCCCGGGAAAAGAAGATCGTCGTCAAGCCCATGGTCATGACCCGCTACGATTTCTACATCGCCGACGAGGTCTTCGTGACCGGGAGCGCGGCCGAGATCGTCCCGGTGGTCAAGGTCGACGGGCGGGTGATCGGGGAGGGCGTCCCCGGCCCGGTCACCCGGTCCCTGATGGAGGCCTACCATCACCTGACCCGGAGCGAAGGGGAGCCGGTGACCCGTGGGGGGAAACCGGGTAAAAAGAAACTGATTGGTTGACGGGTTAGGGTTAGGAAGTGGGTCTGGTAAATGGGTTAGGGTTAAGTGCGGCATGGCGAAACCGCCAGCCGTGCCACACCATCTACCTTACCCATCGACCAAACCCACTTCCTTACCCTCACCCATTGACCGATTGGTTGACGGGTTAGGGTTAGGAAGTGGGTCTGGTAAATGGGTTAGGGTTAAGTTCGGCATGGCAAAACGGCTGACGGGCTACACCATTAACCTTACCCATTTACCAGACCATTATCCTGACCTTTACCTATAGACCATCTTTATGAAATGCCAGGTCTGCAATAAGAAAGAGGCGATCGTCCACTTGACCGAAATCGGCGACAACGGCGCGGTCAAGATCCATCTCTGTCCCGACTGCGCCCAGGCCCGGGGGATCGGAGGGCTCGCCCCGGAAGAGGCAGGACCGGCCGAGGCGGCCGCCGCCTCCGCCGGTCCCGACGAGTCCGGGATCCGCTGCGCCGTCTGCGGCATCAGCCTGGCGGAATTCCGGAAGAAAGGCCGCCTGGGCTGCGGGAACTGCTATCAGGCCTTCGCGGAGGCCTTCGTCCCGCTCCTGGCGGCCATCCATCGGGGAGACCGGCATGTCGGCAAGGTCCCGGCGGTCCATCACCCGGGGAGCGCCGCACCGGATCTCGTGAGCCTCAAGGAGTCGCTGCGCACGGCGGTGGAGAAGGAGAAGTTCGAAGAGGCGGCCCGGCTCTCCGGGCTGATCAAGAAACTGGAGCGCGCCCAGTGACCAACGCCCTGGACAGCCTGCCCGCGGGGACGAAGATCGAGTATTTCCTTTACCGTCCTCCGGAATGGATATCCGGGACCGGCCCGGAGTCGGACATCGTCATCTCGACCCGGATCCGCCTGGCCCGGAACCTCAAGGGGATCGCCTTCTCCCGGAAGGCGGGCGTCCCCCAGCGCCGCAGCGTGCTGGAGGCGGCCGCGGCGGCGGCTCCGGCCACGGCCGATCTCGCCGGGGCCTTTCTGATCGAGCTGGAGAAGGTTTCCGAGACCGACCGCCGGTTCCTGGTCGAGCGCCACCTGATCAGCCCCGAGCTTTCCGCGCGCCAGCAGGGGGCGGTGATCGTCGGCGCGCGGGAGTCCGTGTCGGTGATGATCAACGAGGAGGACCATCTCCGCCTCCAGGTCCTTCAGTCCGGCTTTCGCCTGACCGAGACCCTCGCCCAGGCCGACCGTTTGGACAACGACCTGGAGAAACAGGTGGCCTACGAGTTCTCGCCCGTCCTCGGTTATCTGACCGCCTGCCCCACCAACGTGGGGACGGGCCTGCGCGCCTCGGCGATGCTCCATCTTCCCGGACTGGTGATCCGCAAACAGATCGGCCAGATCATCCAGGCCTTCGGGAAACTGGGCCTGGCGGTGCGGGGGATATACGGCGAGGGAACCCAGGCCAGCGGCAACATGTTCCAGATCTCCAACCAGGTGACGCTGGGGAAGACGGACTCCGAGATCGTCCGCGATCTGGGGGCGATCATCCGGAAGGTGGCGGCCTACGAACGCGCCGCCCGCTCGTTCCTGGCCGAGTCGCGGGCGGCGGAGCTGGAGGACCGGATCTTCCGCTCGGCCGCGGTTCTGAGAAGCGCCCGTCTGATCTCGTCGGAGGAGACGCTCGACCTTCTCTCCGGCCTGTGCCTGGGCGTGGACATGGGCTTCCTCCCGGAGATCCCGCGCGCTGCCGTCAACGAGCTCTTCCTCTCCAGCCAGCCGGCCCATCTGCAGAAGTTCGCGGGAAAGGAGCTCTCTTCCCGCGCGCGGGACGAGCTGAGGGCCTCCCTGCTCCGGGAGAAGCTGGGGGGGGACCAGCGCCGCGCCCCGGAGAGGAAGAAGTGAGAATTGTGTAAGGTGTAATGAAGGCCAGCCAGTCGATCGGTCCCTGACACCTCACGCTTTAAACCTTACCCGGCTATCATCTCTGGTGAACCCAAATCCATTCCAGCAGTCAACGCGCTGATCGGAGACCGCCGTGTTCGACCAATTCACTCCCCGCGCCCGCCAGGTGATCATCCTGGCCCGCAAGGAAGCCGACCGCTTCAACCACGACTATATCGGCACCGAGCACATTCTCCTCGGCCTGCTCCGCCTGGGCCAGGGGGTGGCGGTGGACATCCTCCGCGAGCTGGGCGTGGATTTCCAGACCCTGCGGATGGAGGTGGAGCGAGCGGTCGGGACCGGTCCCGAGACCAAGACGGCGGGCGAGGTCCCTCTCACACCCAAGGCCCGCCGCGCCATCGACCTCGCCGTCGCCGAGGCCAAGAAGCTTCAGCACAGCTACATCGGCACCGAGCATCTCCTGCTGGGGCTTCTCCAGGAGGGGGAGGGTGTCGCTTCCCAGGTGCTCAAGAACCTGGGGGTGGACCTGGAGGAGACCCGGGGGAGGATCCTGGAAAAGCTCAAGATGGAGTACGGCAGCCAGACCGGTCCGGAGGCGCCCCCGGCCGAGCCCCGGGACAAGCGCGCGGGCCGGACTCCGGCTTTAAAGGCCTTCGGCCGCGACCTGACGGAGCTCGCCCGGGAAGGGAAGCTTGACCCGGTGATCGGCCGGGACGCGGAAATCGAGCGGTTGACCCAGGTGGTCTGCCGGCGCTCGAAGAACAATCCGGTCCTGATCGGGGAAGCGGGGGTGGGCAAGACCGCGATCGTGGAGGGGCTGGCCCAGCGGATCGTCTCCGGCGACGTCCCCGAGATCCTCCGGGAGAAGAAGCTGATCACGCTCGACCTGGCCCTGATGGTGGCGGGGACGAAATACCGCGGCCAGTTCGAAGAGAGGATCAAGGCGATGATGGAGGAGATCAAGCGCTCCCGCAACGTCCTGCTTTTCATCGACGAGCTCCACACCATCGTGGGGGCGGGCGCGGCCGAGGGCGCCATCGACGCCTCCAACATCTTGAAGCCCGCCCTCTCCCGGGGAGAGCTCCAGTGCATCGGGGCCACCACGATGAACGAGTACCGCAAGTACATCGAGAAGGACGCGGCCCTGGAGCGTCGCTTCCAGGTGATCAAGGTCCGGCCCAACACGGTGGAGGAGACGATCGAGATCCTGAAGGGGCTCCGGAAGAAATACGAGCAGCACCACAACGCCTCCATCACCGACGGCGCGCTGATCGCGGCCGCCCGCCTCTCCGACCGCTACCTCTCCGGCCGCTACCTCCCCGACAAGGCGATCGACCTGGTCGACGAGGCCTCCTCCCGCCGGCGCCTCGCGGTGATGACCCGCCCCGCCGAGATCAAGGGCCTGGAGAAGCGGCTGGAGGAGATCCAGAAGGAGAAGGAGAAGGCGGTCAAGGACCAGGATTTTGAAAAGGCGGCGGGGCTCCGCGACGAAGAGCGTTCCTCCCAGGAGAAGCTCCGGCGGGAGCTGGAAATCTGGAAGGAGACCAAGAGCAAGGAAAAGGTCACGGTGGACGAGGAGGAGATCGCGGAGGTCCTCTCCCGCTGGACCGACATTCCGGTCTCCCGGATGGAAGAGACCGAGGCGGAAAAGCTTCTCAAGATGGAGACGGCCCTGCACACCCGGGTGGTCGGCCAGGAGGAGGCGATTTCGGTGATCTCGCGGGCCCTGCGGCGTTCGCGCTCGGGGCTCAAGGACCCCGGCCGTCCGATCGGATCCTTTATCTTCCTCGGCCCCACCGGCGTGGGCAAGACCCTGCTCGCCCGGGTGCTGGCCGAGTTCATGTTCGGCAACGAGGACGCCCTGATCCAGATCGACATGTCCGAGTACATGGAGAAGTTCGCCGTCTCCCGCATGGTCGGCTCGCCGCCCGGCTATGTCGGTTTCGAAGAGGGGGGGCAGCTCACCGAGCGGGTGCGCCGCCGGCCCTACGCCGTGGTCCTCTTCGACGAGGTGGAGAAGGCCCACCCCGACGTGATGGGTATCCTCCTCCAGATCCTGGAGGACGGCAAGCTCACCGATTCCTGGGGGCGCCCGATCGATTTCCGCAACACGGTGGTGATCATGACCTCCAACGCCGGAGCGGAGCTTCTCCAGAAGGAGACCACGGTGGGCTTTTCCTCCGGATCGAAGATGGAGGAGTTCTCCGGGATGAAGGGCAAGCTGATGGCGGAGATGAAGAAGATCTTCAAGCCGGAGTTCCTGAACCGCCTCGACGACGTCATCGTCTTCCACCACCTGACCGGCGACGACCTGGAGCGGATCGCGGACCTCGAAATCCGGGACATCTCCGGCCGCCTCCGGGACCGTCGGATCACGCTGGAGCTGACCAAGAAGGCCCGGGAGTTCGTGGTCAAGGACTGCGAGAAACAGCGGGCCGGCGCCCGCCCGCTGCGCCGGGCTCTCCAGCGCCTGGTGGAGGATCCTCTTTCCGAAGAGCTTCTCCGGTCCAAAATCCCGGAGGGCAGCCGGATCAAGGTGGACCTGAAGAAGGGGGCCATCGTCTTCATCTCCAGCAAAGAAGAGGGCGCCGCCGGCGCCCCGGCGGCGGCCGGAGACAAGGTCGGATGAGTTCGATCGGCTCCCCGCCGTTCCCTCTCTCGCCTGCCCTGGACGCAGTCGAACGGGTCTAGGGTGAGGGGGCATGGATGCATGCTTGCCGGACAGCGTATCTTTCCATCCTTCTTCTCCCCCTGGTTTTCGCCCCGCTCGCCCGTTCCGAGATCCTGCTCGCCGTCCCCGACGACATCGCCGACGCCCTGCCCGAGGATATCCGGGATGACGCGGGGGAGACGGCGACCGTCTCCGGCGCCTTCCGCTCCTTCTCCCGCGACCGGCGCAACTTCGATCCCGCCTACCCCTGGGTGCTGGAGACGGAGGCCTGGACCGGTTTTCTCGATGATGAAGTCTCCCGCGCCGCGGGCCCGATCCTCGCCTCGATTTCGGCGGGGGACCAGCTCACGGCCTCGGGATCCTGGGGCGTTCTCCTTTCCGCCGCCGAGCCCCCCTGGCCCGGGTCGGTCGCGGTCGGCGATCGCCGGGCGCTGGCCGTTCTCGTCGTGACCTCGCTGGCGTCGCGACCCGTCCCGTCCGCCGGCGTCTCCTCCCCGCCCCGCCCCGATCTCGCGGCGGTCGCCCGGGCCGTGCAAGCCGAGGAGCTCAAGGCGGTTCGGGATCCCTCCTACGCCTCCCCCGCCCGCCGGAAGATCGCCCAGCTCTACGTGAAATCCGGGCAATACGAGAAGGCGATCAACGAATACCGTTTCGATATGATCCTCGACCCCGCCCGCTCCTCCTCTGGCCATCGCAAGATCGCCGAGATCTACAAGCTGATGGGGGACGGGGAGAACGCCCGGATCGAGCTGGAGCTTTCCCGGCTCACCCAGAAGGAGAGCCGGGAATCGCTTTACCGCCAGCGCCTGACCAAGTGGATCAAGCAGGGAAAATACGAGCTGGCGATTCAGGAGTACAATTATCTTCTCCAGGCCGACAGCCGCTCCCGTCCCGAGTACCTGGAGAAGATCGCCCAGCTCTATAGCCTGCTGGGGGACCGGGCGCGGGCGCGCGACTACTACGGAAGGCTGATCCGGGAAATGCAGGAGACCGCGCGGCAGACCGCCGCCCAGCGGCTGGACAAGTCGCTCCGCCTGGCCGCGATCTACGAGGACATGGGCGACTTCGACGCCGCCCGCGCCCAGTACGAGAACGCCCTCCAGGCCTCGCCCGGCAAGAAGGAGGAGGTCCTGATCAAGACCGCCCAGTTCCTGGAGCGGAGGAAGGATTATCCCGGGGCCCTGGCCGTCTACCGGAGAATGGAGGGGATGCCGGATGCGGACCGGGCGGGGCTCGCCGAGCGCAGCGCGCGGCTGATGGAGCGAAACAAGGACATCGGAGGAGCGATCGCGGAATACGAGCGGGCGGCGAAGTTCTCCCGCCCTCCGGACTCCTCCCGTATCCGCTGGAAACGCGCCGCTCTGCTCTCTTCGTCGGGCCGTCTGCAGGAAGCCCTGGCGGCCTATCGGGAAGCGGCCGGCGATCTCACGGGCGCGGCGCGGGCGGAGGCGGTGGAGGAAACGGGGGATCTCCTGGTCAAGCTCAAGAAGGAAGAGGAGGCGAGAGCGGCCTACCGCGAGGCGGGTTCCCTCCTCCTCGCCTCCCGGTCGACGGCCTCTGGCCGGGAAGACGTCGTCCGCCGGCTGGCGGATCTGGCGGAGAAAGCGGGCGATGCCGAAGTCGCCCGCCGCTATCGGGAGGAGACGGCGTCACTGCTCGCGGGCAAGATCCGCGACGATCCCGCCTCCAGTGTCCGGTCCCGCCGCCGACTGATCGATCTCCTGGAGAAGCTCGAAAAATGGGACGAGGCCGCCGCGCAGTACCAGGAATGGATCGCCCGGGAGCCGGACAACTCCTCGCCCTATTACCGCCTGTATCGCCTCTATCGCGATAAGCTGAAAAACGAGGAGCAAGCGAAGACGTGGGAGGAAAAGTACCAGGAGATGAAAAGGAAATAAGGTTCAACGGATCAAGGGTTCAGCGGTTCAGAGGTTCACGGTTCAACGGTTAGATAACACAACCGCTGAACCGCTGAACCGTGAACCGTTGAACCGTGAACCGCTGAACCGCTGAACCGTGAACCGCTGAACCGTTGAACCCTGAACCCTGTTTCCTTTTGGAGCACCCATGCGCTGGACCAAGACACTGATCCCCACGCTGCGCGAAGCGCCGCAGGAAGCCGAGATCGCGAGCCACATCCTGATGATCCGGGCCGGGCTGATGCGGAAGCTCTCCTCCGGCCTCTACACCTTTCTCCCCCTGGGACTGAGGGCGCTCAGCAAGGTGGAGAGGATCGTCCGGGAGGAGATGGACCGGGCGGGGGCGCTGGAGATCCTGATGCCGATCCTGCAGCCCCGCGAGCTCTGGGAGAAGAGCGGCCGCTTCGGGATCATGGGCGAGATCATGCTCCGGGCCAAGTCGCGCTCCGGCCGCGAACTCGTCCTCGGCCCCACCCACGAGGAGGTGGTGACCGATCTCGTCGCCCACGAGATCGACTCCTACCGCGGGCTCCCCGTGAACCTCTACCAGATCGCCCCCAAGATCCGCGACGAGATCCGCCCCCGCTTCGGCCTCATCCGCTCAAGGGAGTTCATCATGAAGGACGGCTACTCCTTCGACCTCGACGACGCGGGGGCGGCGGAGTCTTACCAGAAGATGTACGACGCCTACATCCGGATCTTCGCGCGCTGCGGTCTCCAGGTCCGGGTGGTCGAGGCCGACACCGGCGTGATGGGGGGAAACCTCTCCCACGAGTTCATGGTCCCGGCCGAGTCGGGCGAGGACTACCTCGCCTCCTGCGCGCAGTGCGGCTACGCCGCCAACACCGAGAAGGCGGCTCTCCGGCCCTCCCCCGACCGGCCCTCCCGGACGGCCGAGCCGATCGCCTCCGTCGACACGCCGAACTCCAGGACGGTGGAGGAGCTCGCCGCCTTCTTCCAGGCCGGCCCCGAGCGCTTCATCAAGACGCTGATCTATGTCGCCGACGGGACGCCCGTCGCCGTCCTGGTCCGGGGGGACCGGGACGTGAACGAGGGGAAGCTCGCGCGCCTGCTCGGGGCGACACAGACGGCCCTGGCCGACGAGAAGACGATCGAGAAGGCGACCGGCGCTCCGCTCGGCTTCGCCGGGCCGGTGGGGCTCGCGGGGATCCGGGTCGTCGCCGACTACAGCGTGGCGTCGATCGCCGACGGGATCACCGGGGCGAACCAGAAGGACAAGCACCTGGTCCATGTCAACCTCGAGCGCGATTGCGCGATCTCTGAGTTTCACGATCTCGCCGTGGCGGCGGCGGGCGACCTCTGCGGCCGCTGCGGCGCGCCTCTCTCGCTGAGCCGGGGCGTCGAGGTCGGCCACACCTTCAAGCTGGGGACGAAATACAGCCGGGCCCTGGGGGCCATGGTCAAGACCGAGAAGGGGGAGGAGATCCCGGCGGTGATGGGCTGCTACGGGATCGGCGTGAGCCGGGTGGTGGCGGCGATCGTCGAGCAGTCCCATGACGCCAAGGGGATCGTCTGGCCCGTCTCCGTCGCCCCCTACCAGGTCCTGGTCCAGGCTTTGAACCAGGACGACGAGAAGATCGCCTCCGTCGCCTCCGCCCTCCACGACCGGCTGGAAGGGGAGGGGTGGGAGGTCCTCTACGACGACCGCCCGGTCTCAGCGGGCGTCAAGTTCAACGACGCCGACCTGGTCGGGATACCGCTCCGGATCACGATCGGGAGGAAGTTTCTGAAGACCGGCGAGCTGGAGCTGAAGCGGCGCGACGCCCCCGCCGCCGTGGGTTGCCGTCCCGAGGACCTCACGGCGACGCTTAAAAAACTCCTGGCTGGCTAAAAAAAAGCAACCGCGGATTGCGCGCCTGCCTGCCGGCAGGCAGGGATTTCGCGGATTATAAAAGCCCTGAACCCTGAACCCTGAACCCCGGACTTCAATGAAATCCTCGTTGTTCAGCAAAGGTTCCAAGTTGTTCGTCGGCATGGTCCACCTCCTTCCTCTCCCCGGCAGCCCCGGTTACGGCGGCTCCTTCGAGGCGATCGTCACCCGGGCGCTCAAGGACGGGCTCGCCCTCCAGGAGGGGGGCGCGGACGCCGTCATCATGGAGAACTATGGCGACGTCCCCTTCTTCTCCGACTCCGTTCCGCCGGAGACGGTCGCGGCGATGGCGGTGATCGCGCGCGCCATCCGCGCCGAGGTCTCCCTGCCGATGGGGATCAACGTCCTCAGGAACGACGCCCGCTCGGCCCTGGCGGTGGCGCTGGCCGCGGGGGGGAACTTCATCCGGGTCAACGTCCACTCCGGGGCGATGGTGACCGACCAGGGGATCGTCCAGGGGAAGGCCGCCGAGACGATGCGCGCCCGGGTGTCACTCAAAGCGCCGGTCGCTGTCTGGGCCGACGTGATGGTCAAGCACTCGGCGCCTCTGGGCGACTACTCGATCGAGGGGGCGGCCAAGGACACCGCTTACCGGGGGCTCGCCGACGCCCTGATCGTCTCCGGCGCCGGGACCGGCCAGGCGACCGAGCTCGCCAAGGTCAAACGGGTCCGCTCCGCCGTCCCCGACCTGCCGATCCTGATCGGATCGGGGACGACGCCGGAGAACCTCGCCGAGTTCCTCCCCTTCGTCGACGGATTCATCGTCGGGACCGCGCTCAAGGAGAAGGGGATCACGGTGAATCCCGTCTCCCTCCCCCGGGTCAAGGCCTTCGCCCGGGCGCTCCGGCCCAAGTCTCGGTGAAGATTCTCATCCCCTCCGCCGGTTCCGCTCGCTGTTCGGCCGGTCTTGACTTGGCGCTATAACCGGTGCTATATTCGGTACGAATAATGGTGCGAAATGGAGAACGATCCATGAATATTCTCTCTGCCCAGGAGGTCAAGCGCCGGGGGGTCGGGGCGGTGGAGGATATCCTTCACCGCGGGCCGGTGCACATATTGAAGAACAACCGCCCTCGCTACGTGATCATGAAGGAAGACGATTACGCCCTGCTGATGGCCGATCTGGCGGAGGCCCGCCTGGCGGCCTCGCTGGCGGACGTGAAGGCGGGGCGTATTCGCCGCGGCCCGGCCGCCAAACTGCTCGCGGAGCTGGAGAGGAGATAGGGGACTCGTGGCATCAACCCGTCCCCCTTTCGCGCTGGTCTGGACGGCGACCTTCGAGCGCACCGCCCGCAAGTTTCTTCGCCGTCACCCGGAACAGCGGGGGATGCTCGCGGATGTCTTCCGGCAGCTGGAAAGGGACCCGCGCTCTCCCCGTCTCCGGCTTCATCCCTGGAAGGGGAGCCAGCGGGGCTGGTATGCCCTCAGCCTGACCTATGACTATCGCATCGTTCTGGTCCTAAGATTAGTCGCCCGCGAAGCGGTGCTGCTCGATATCGGAACTCATGACGAGGTCTATCGGGAGTAGGTTGTTATTCCATGGCCTCGCGTCCTGAAAACAAATGGTCCCAGCGGGTGGCCGAGACCAGCAACGCCCTCGATCTTGAAGCGGGTGTCTTCACCAAGTTCGCCAAGAGAGAGGAGAAAAAGGTTCCCTCCGGTCACCGGGTGCTCTTTCGTCGTCAGCATCATCGTCGCGCTGATGATATTCTCTCCGCTTGCCTGTAAGATGTTCCCTCCGCCGAGCGTCCATTTCAAATCGCCTTTCCCGCCTTCAGCTGAGTTGTTGCACTATCAGCGGGAGCAGGCGGGTTTTGACGTGAGCTATGCCTTTGTTTTCAGGATGACCGACGATAGACTGCGCGATCAGATAATCGCGGATTGGCAACTGCAGACGGTGGTCGATAAAGACCGGAAATTGCGCTCGTTCATCAGCCTGAAACCGCCCGCCTGGTGGCCGGCCAGGAGACTCCAGGCCATGCCCGAGCGCTACGAGAGAGACGATGAGGCTGCCGAGAAATATTGGAGCTTGTGGGTCGACGGCAAGAACGAGTTGCTGTACTGTGAGTGCGGACGGTGGTGAATTGAAGATCAAAGCGAATCTCGGCTATCTGTCGGGGTGGGCGCTGGCCGCCGCGGTCTTGGCCGCCGGATGCTGCGGCGATAAAAAGGCGGATTCGTCCGCCCGGAAGGAAATCGTGCGCGATCGACGCTATCCGAGCCATTGGTGGGCGCCGGCCCCCCGGGAAGGGGCCCCGGCCTGGGAGATCCTCCCCCAGGAGGCCGGCCCCGGCGAGGTCATCCTCTCCAAGCGCAACGAGCTCGGCCTCCTCTCCAACTTCGCCGCCACGCCCTTTGAGTGTCGAGGCCAGCGCTACGCGAGCCTGGAGGGTTTCTGGCAGATGATGAAATACCCGGAATCCCCGCAGGACCCGCGGGCGACCTTCCCCGGACTGACCTGGAACTACACCCGCGACCAAGTGGCCCAGCTCACGGCCTTCGAGGCGAAGGAGGCGGGGAACCTGGCCGGGGAGAACATGAAGAAGATGGGGATCGAGTGGGTGACTTTCGAAGGGAAGCGGTTCCCCTATCGTCCGGCGTCTCCGGGCGAGCACTGCCGCCTGATCGTAGAAGCGACCTGGGACAAGGTCCGCCAAAACCCCGACGTGAAGAAGGTCCTTCTCTCCACCGGCGATCTCATCCTGAAGCCGGATCATCACCAGGAACCCAACCCTCCCGCCGCCTGGCGGTATTACGACATCCTCACCGGGATTCGAAGCCGCCTGCGGGAAGAGCGATAGCCGGCGGAATATAATCCCCTGCCGAAATGAAAACAGTCCTGGGCATTGCCGGAAGCCCCCGGAAGGGCGGGAACACGGAGATCCTGGTCTCCCGGGTCCTCGCGGGCGCGGCCGCTCAAGGCGCCACGGTCGATCTCGTCCGCCTGGCGGAACTGAAGATCTCGGAATGCGACGGCTGCCACGCCTGCTGGAAGGGGAGGGGGTGCTCCAAGAAGGACGATATGCTCTCCCTCTATCCGAAGATCGTCTCCTGCGACGCCATCGTCTTCGGCACGCCGGTCTACTGGTATGGGCCGACCGCCTTGATGAAGGCTTTCGTGGACCGCCTGGTCTATTTCAACTGCCCGAAGAACCGGGCTTTGATCCGGGGGAAGAAGGCGGCGATCGCCGTCCCCTTCGAGGATAAGGACCCCGCGACGGCCGATCTGATCGTGAAATTCTTCAAGAAAAGCCTGTCCTACCTGGAGATGAAGTTCGCCGGCCAGGTTCTCGCGCCCGGAGTGGGCGCAAAGGGCGAGATTATGGTCCGGTCAAGAATCCTGGCCGAGGCCTTTGATCTGGGCCGCTCATTGTGATTTTCGGTTCTCTCCCGTTTTATGTGGGTTCCCAGATCCCCATTTTCTATTCTCGTCTCCGCCCCAACCTTTTGGACATTTAAGGTCCGATCGGACCAGAAATGTCCAATTTCACTTCCGGGGCGCCGAGAAGAAGACGGCCGCGGAGGCGGCAGGGCCCGGGGCAGGGACGGCGGGGATAACCGGCCGGGATGAAGGGCGCCCTCCGAATCCACACGAAATGGAGGAGAACCTGATTTTCCAGGCCTGTCCATAGCGTCCATCCAGTCCCTCCCGTCCATGGCGTCCCGACCCTCGCGGTTCAGTCGGCCGGTGATTCCGGCCAAAAAATCGCCCCGGGGAGGGGCGATTTTTATTCTTGACCGCGGTGCAAACGTGTAATATCCTAACAACAATTTCGGGTGGTTCTCCAGAGTGGGTGGACACCCACTCTTTTTTATAAACCGCCCCGGACGAATACGACATGAACGCGGACCTGATAGCCGTACTCGAATACATGGAGAGGGACAAGGGGATCAGCCGGGAGGTTCTCCTCCAGGCGATCGAGACCTCTCTGCTCACCGCTTCCAAGAAAAGCCTGGGGCCGGCCCGGAACCTAGAGGTCACGATCAATCCCAAGACCGGTGACATCAAGGCCTTCACCACTCTGGTCGCGGTGGAAAAGGTGACCGACCAGCACAACGAGATTTCCCTATCCGAAGCGCGCAAGATCAAGGCCTCCGCCGCGGCGGGGGACGAAATCCGCAAAGAGGTCACGCCCAAGAACTTCGGACGCATCGCCGCCCAGACCGCCAAGCAGGTGGTGATCCAGAAGATCCGGGAAGCGGAAAAAGAAGTCGTCATGGGCGAATACCGGCAGAGGGTGGGGGACATCGTGAGCGGCGTGATCCGCCGGGCCGAGAAGGGAGTGGTGGTGATCGATCTCGGCCGGACCGAGGGGATCATGCCCGAGCGGGAGCAGTGCCCGCACGAGGAGTACCGGCCGGGGATGCGGGTGCGCGCCATTATCCTGGAAGTCCGCGACAAGAACAAGGGCCCCGAGGTCATCCTCTCCCGCGCCACCGCCGGCTTCGTCCACAAGCTCTTCGAAATCGAAGTGCCGGAGCTGAAAGAGAATGTGGTGGAGATCAAGGCCATCGCCCGGGAGCCCGGCTACCGCACCAAGATCGCGGTCTGGGCCGCCAACGAAAAGGTCGACTGCGTCGGCGCCTGCGTCGGCCTGCGGGGAGCGCGGGTGAAGAGCGTGGTCCGCGAGCTCTCCGGCGAGAAGGTCGACATCATCCGCTGGGACGCCGATCCGGCCGTTTTCATCACCAACGCGCTCTCCCCGGCCAAGCTCAAGCAGGTCGTGATCAACGAGGAGAAGAAGGAGGCCGAGGTGGTGGTGGACGAGGACCAGCTTTCGCTGGCCATCGGGAAGAAGGGGCAGAACGTCCGCCTCTCCTCCCGCCTGACCGGCTGGAAGGTCGATATCTACCGGGAAGGCGAAATCAGCAAGGGGGTCAAGAAAGCAGTGGGCCAGATCTCCGCCCTCCCCGACGTGGACGAGGAGACCGCCCAGAAACTGGTGGAGGCCGGCTTCACCGATCTCGCCGTGCTCGCCATCTCCGACTCGGCGGACCTCGCCGAGATCCCCGGCCTGGACGAAGAGAAAGCCTCGGCGATCATCGCCTCGGCGAAGAAGCTGGCGGCTCCGGCCGAGGCGCCGGCGGCGGCCGCCCCTCCGGAAGCGGAAGAAAAAATCTGACGATTTTTCGCGCGCTCGACGCATAAAGGACAGATGAGAGTCTACGAACTGGCCAAGTCGCTCAAGCTCGAGAACAAGGACCTGATCGCCCGGCTCGGGGAGATGGGGATCGCGGTCAAGTCCCACTCCTCGTCCCTGACCGAAGAGCAAGCGGCCTCCGTCCGTTCCCGCCTGGCGGCCTCTCCTCCCGCGGCCGCCCCGGCCGTAGGACCGGCGAAGAAGGTTTCACCGCCGGCGAAAAAGACCAAAGCCGAGGAACCGCCGGCGCCGGTCTCGACCGCCGCGCCCATCAGCGAAGCCGGACCGGCCGCGCCCTCCGCGCCGGCCGTCTTCCTGAAAAACCTGGCGATCAAGTTCCCGGTGACCGTGCGGGAGTTCGCCGATGGAGTGGGGCAGAAGCCGAACATCATCCTGAAGAAGCTCATGGAGATGGGCCTCTTCTGCTCCTTGAACCAGTTCCTGGACGAGGGCCCCGCCCAGACTATCGCCCGGGAATACGGATTTGAAATCAAGGCGCCCATCCGGGGACCGGCGGAGACGCCGCCCGGCACCCGGAAGGAAGCCGCCCATCACCGTCCGGCGCCGGTCCGGGATGAGCACGCCGAGCCGCGCGCCCCGGTGGTCACACTGATGGGCCATATCGACCACGGCAAGACCTCGCTCCTCGACGCCGTCCGCCGCTCGCGCATCGCCGCCGGCGAGGCGGGAGGGATCACCCAGCACATCGGCGCCTACCGGATCAAGACCAAGGGGGGGTACATCGTCTTTCTGGACACCCCGGGCCACAAGGCCTTCACCACCATGCGCGCGCGGGGCGCCCAGCTCACCGACATCGTGGTCCTGGTGGTGGCCGCCGACGACGGGATCATGCCCCAGACACTGGAGGCGATCGACCACGCCCGGGCGGCCGGCGTCCCCGTCGTGGTGGCGATCAACAAGATGGACAAGTCCGCCGCCTCGCCCGACAAGGTCAAGCGCCAGCTGGCCGAGCGGGAGCTTCTGCCCGAAGACATGGGAGGCAAGATCATCTGCGTCCCCGTTTCCGCCAAGACCAAGGACGGGCTGGAGCACCTCCTGGAGATGCTCCTGCTCCAGGCCGAGATCATGGAGCTCAGGGCCATCCCCACCGGCCCGGCCGAGGGCGTGGTGGTGGAGGCCCGCCACACCGCCGATCGCGGCCCGGTGGTTACGCTGCTCATCAAGAAGGGGACGCTCCGCCGGGGCGACCCCCTAGTCTGCGATGTTTTTCCCGGCAAGGTGAAGAGCATGTTCGACGACCTTGGCCGCGAGGTCAAGGAAGCCGGCCCTTCCACCCCGGTCGAGGTGCTGGGGATCATGGGCGTCCCCGCCGCCGGCTCGTTTTGCCGGGTGGTGGCCTCCGACGCCGCCGCGCGGGAGTCCGCGGAAAGCCTCCAGGCCGAGAAAAAGGTCCAGTCCCGGGAGCCCGTCCACCGGGCGAGCCTGGAGGACCTCTTCCAGAAGCTCAGCCAGGGCACGGCCAAGGAGCTCAACCTGGTGGTCAAAGCCGACGTCCAGGGGACGCTGGAGGCCCTTCTGGGCTCCCTCTCCGAGCTCGCCACGCCCAAGGCCGAGGTCAAGTTCATCCACACCGGCGTCGGCGCGATCAGTGAATCCGACGTCATGCTCGCCTCCGCTTCGGGGGCGGTGATCATCGGCTTCAACGTCAAGGCGGAGAGCCGGATCAAGGGGCTGGCGGGGAGCGAAGGGGTGGACATCCGGGAATACGCCATCATCTACGAGGCGGTGGACGAGGTGACCCGGGCCCTGGAAGGGCTGCTCGAGCCCAAGATCGAGGAGCAGGTCCTCGGCCAGGCGCGGGTCAAGCAGGTCTTCAAGGTCACCAAGGTGGGGACGGTAGCCGGGTGCGATGTGGAGAAGGGAAAGATCGCGCGCGGCAACCGGGTGAAGATCCTGCGCGCCGGCCAGGTGGTCGGGAAGGACACCGTGATCTCGATCAAGCGCTTCAAGGACACCGTCGACGAAGTGGGCCCGGGGATGGAGTGCGGGATCACCCTCGGCAATTTCAAGGATTATCAGGAAGGGGATCTCATCGAGGCCTACCGGATCAAAGAGACCGCTCAAACTTTATAGAACGGAGCGGCGAGCCGCTCTGTTCTATAAAGTTTGACAGCCCGCTGATCTTAAGTTTCCGCGTCGTCATGCCCATCCCTCTGCGTCGGGCCGGCGCGTCGTTCCGAAGAAAATATTTGATCTTGCGGATTCCCCTGATCTCGCGGATATTTTTTCCGAATGAGGCGGGGGATGACGATCCCCCGCCTCGTTCGGAAAAAAGATGAAGACGCATCGGCTCGCCCGGATCGAGGAGCAGGTCAAGCGGATCATCGGGGAGATTCTCTCCGCCGGGGCCAAGGATCCCCGGATCGGTCTCGCCAGCGTGACCCGGGTCTCGGTCAGCCCCGATCTCCAGCAGGCCAAGGTTTTCATCAGCGCCTACGGCAGCGAGGAGGAGAAGAGGAAGACCTTCGCAGGCCTGCAGAGCGCCCGCTCCTATATCCAGCGCGAGCTCGGCTCCCAGGTCAGCTACCGCAATACGCCGGTGATCAGCTTCCACGAGGACCTCGTCCTGGCCTACGGGGCCCGGATCGACGAGATCCTCCTGGAGATCAAGAAAAAGGAAGGCGAGTCTTCCTATCCTCCATCCTCTACCCTCCATCCTCCCGAGAAGCCATGAAGGTTCCCCCTTCCCTGATCTCCGCTATCCGCTCCCGCCGCTCCTTCCTCATCTCCTCCCACATCCGCCCGGACGGCGACGCCATCGGGACCCAGCTCGCCCTCCGCCTGATCCTCCTGGCCCTGGGGAAGAAAGCGGTCATCCAGAACCACTCTCCCGTCCCGCGGAACTTCCACTTCCTCCCCGGCTCGCGGCTCATCCGCCCGTTCGGGAAGCTCCCGTTCCGCCCGGACGCCGCCCTGATCATCGACGTCCCCTCGCCCCATCGCCTGGGCGGGGTGCGGGAGCACCTCCAGGGGATCCCGCTGGTCATCAATATCGATCACCACATCTCCAACGAGTATTTCGGGTCGATCAACTGGGTGGAGGCGAAATCCTCCTCGGTGGGGGAGATGGTCTGCTCGCTGGTCCGAGCCCTCGGCCTCCCGCTTTCCCGCCCGATCGCCCTCTGCCTCTACGTGGCCCTCCTCACCGACATGGGCAAGTTCCAGTTCATGGTCACGCCGGAGTCGGGGGCGAGGATCTTCCGCCTCGCCGCCTCTCTCACCGCCACCGGTCTCGTCCCCTACGAGATCTACAAGCTCGTCTACAACCTCTATTCGCACGACCAGCTGAAGCTTCTCGGCGAGGCCCTGCGCACGCTCGCCTTCGCCGCCTCCGGACAGATCGCGCACATGTCCGTCACGGCGGCGATGGTGAAAAAGTACGGGATCAGCGACGACAACACCGACGGCCTGATCTCCCAGCCCCGGGACCTGCGCTCCACCCGGGTAGCCATCCTCTTCACCGAGTCCGAGGGCAAGGTCAAGGTCTCGCTCCGTTCCAAGGAGCCCCGGCGACTGAACATGAACCGGGTCGCCTCCCGCTTCGGGGGGGGAGGGCATCCGGCCGCCGCCGGGGCGGAGGTGGAGGGAAGCCTCGGGCATGTCCGGCCGCTGATTGTGAAGGCGGTGGAAGAGGAGTTAAGGAGATCTCGAATCTGAGATCGGAGATCTCAAATCTCAGATCCCCGGCGCTGGACGGTTTTCTCCTCGTCGACAAACCCCCCGGCATCACTTCCTACGGTGTGGTCGACCGGCTGAAAAAGCGCTTCCGGCCCGGCCGCATCGGCCACGGGGGAAGCCTGGACCCGCTGGCCACGGGGCTTCTGGTGGTGATGCTGGGGAAGGCGACCTCGTCCGCTTCGTCACTGCTCGGGGGGGACAAGGAGTATCTGGCCGATGTGCGCCTGGGCCTAGCCACCGACACACAGGACATCAGCGGGCGCACTCTCTCCGAAAAGGATCCCTCGTCCGTGACCCGGGAAGGACTGGCGGAGGCGCTCCGGGCTTTCCGCGGCGAGATCGAGCAGATCCCGCCGATGTTCTCGGCCCTGAAAAGCCACGGCGAGCGCCTCTACGATCTGGCCCGGCGGGGGATAACCGTTCCCCGTCCCCCCCGCCGGGTGACGGTGCGTCAGATCGATCTTGTCGATTTTGTTCCTCCGGTCGCCCGGATCCGGGTGCTCTGTTCCAAGGGAACCTACATCCGGACGCTGGCCAGCGATCTGGGCGAGCGCTTGGGAGTGGGCGCCTGCCTGTCGGCGCTGAGACGGACAGCCTCCTTCCCGTACCTGGTCGGTGACGCGCTGGAGCTGGAACGTCTATTGGCCATGTCCAAAGAGGAGTTCGAAGCAAGACTTATACAGCCGGAGGGATCACAGGTTGCACGATAATCGGGTTCAGCGGTTCACGGTTCAGCGGTTCAGCGGTTCAACGGTTGGAAAAATAACCGTGAACCGCTGAACCGTGAACCGCTGAACCTCTGAACCTCTGAACCGTTGAACCGTGAACCGTTGAACCTTTGAACCCTGGCTGCATAGACATGCAATGAAGGTTTATAACTCCATTACTCCTCGTTCTTCGCGGTCTCCGCTGGTTATCGGAATCGGAACCTTCGACGGCGTCCATCGCGGGCACCGGGCGGTCCTCTCCGCCGTCCGCCGACTGGCCGGACAGTCCGGAGTTTCCGGCGTGATCGCCTTCCGCGTCCCCCCGCGGCATGTGGTCGGGGCGGGCGGAGAGGAGTGCCTGACCACGCCGGCCCAGCGCCGGGAACTGTTCCAGAAAACGGGCGTGGACGTCTGCTGGCTCCTCGACTTCGACCGCCGTTTTTCGCGTCTTTCCGCGGACGATTTCGTGCGCCGCGAGCTCGCCCAGAAGCTCAGGATCTCCGGCGTCTGCGTGGGGGAGGGATTCCGTTTCGGGCGGGGGAGGGGGGGGACGGTCGCTCTCCTCCGCCGTCTGGGCGCGGAACTCGGGTTCCGTGTCCGGGAGGTAAGGGCGGTGCGCGCGGGCGGCCGCCGTGTCTCCAGCACGCGCATCCGCCGTCTTCTCGCCCGGGGGGACGTCCGTTCCGCCGCCCGCTGCCTGGGGAGAGACTACGTTCTCACCGGGAAGGTCGTGGGCGGGCGCGGCCAGGGGCGTTCTCTCGGCTATCCCACGGCCAACTTCATCCCCGAGCAGATGCTTCCCCGTCCCGGCGTCTACGCCGCCCGGATCGAGTCCGGTGGCCTCCGCCGGAGCGGGATGTTCTATCTTGGCCGCCGTCCGACACTGCCCGGGCGCCGGCCGGGAGAGGTCGTAGCCGAAGCCCATCTCTTCGATTTCGCCGGAAACCTCTACGGGAGGCGGATAAAAGTCTTCTTGAAAAGGCGCCTGCGAAGGGATATAAAGTTCAAAACCATAACGGCCCTCCTCGGGCAGATCCGGCGCGATGAGACGCGCGCCCGCTTCTCCGCAAAGAGACTGAGCCGCCGCAAAGGAGATAACGCATGAGTCTGAGCACCGAGAAGAAAAAGACGGTCATCGACGCCTACGGCGCCAAAGGCGGGGACACCGGGTCCCCGGAAGTGCAGGTTGCCCTGATCACCGAGCGGATCAACGAGCTGACCGCCCACATGAAGACCCATCAGAAGGACAACCGTTCCCAGCGGGCCCTGGTGGAGCTGGTTTCGACGCGCCAGCGCCATCTCACCTATCTGAAGCGGACGTCGCTGGCCCGCTACCACGGGCTGGTCGAGAAGCTGGGACTGAGAAAGTAAATCGAGCATAGACGGCCGGGGGAGAGCCCCGGAGAAAAGAGAGAGAGGAAAGTATGGAATTCAAGGCTAGTTACAAAGCAGGGGACAAGGACTATACGATCGCCACCGGCGCTTTGGCCCGGCAGGCCGACGGGGCGGTGACGGTGTCCTGCGGGGGAACGGTGGTGCTGGTCACCGCGGTGGCCGACAAGGAAGGGGAGCCGGTGCTGGACATGCTCCCCCTGACTGTGGATTACCGCGAAAAAGTCTCCGCCGCCGGGAAGATCCCGGGCGGATTTTTCAAGCGCGAAGGCCGGCCGACCGAGAAGGAGACGCTGACCGCCCGCCTGATCGACCGCCCCCTGCGCCCGCTCTTTCCCAAGGGGATGGGGAACGACATCCAGATCATTGCCTGGGTCCTCTCCGCCGACGGCGAGAACGATCCCGACATCCTCTGCCTGAACGGGGCCTCGGCCGCGCTGATGGTCTCCGGCATCCCCTTCGCCGGCCCGGTGGGCGCGGTCCAGGTGGGGATGATCGACGGCAAGTTCATCATCAACCCCACCAGCAAGGAGATGGACCAGAGCGATCTGGACATCGTCGTCGCCGGCTCCCCCGAGGTCATCTACATGGTCGAGGGCGGGGCCGAGGTCGTCCCCGAGGAGACGGTGCTCAAGGCGATCATGGCCGGCCACGAGGCGCTGAAAAGCTCCTGCCGGGCCCAGATCGAGCTCCGCGGGAAGGTCAACCCCCAGCCCTACTCTTTTGAGCTTCACGTGCCTCCCGCGGAGCTGGTGGAGAAGGTCCGCCAGGCGATCGCCTCCGAAATCGTCGCGGTCCTGACCATCAAGGAGAAGCTGAAGCGCGCCGCCGCCACGGACAAGCTGAAGAAGGCGACGGCCTTGAAGCTCCAGATCGGCGACACCGAGCAGGAGCAGTGGGCTTTTTCCTCGGCTTTCACCGCCGCTCAGAAGTACCACATGCGCCGGATGATCCTGGACCAGAACCTCCGCAGCGACGGCCGCGACCCGGAGCAGATCCGCCCGATCACCGCCCAGGTCGGCGTCTTCCCCCGCACCCACGGTTCCGCCGTCTTCACCCGCGGAGAGACCCAGGCCCTGGTCATCAGCACGCTGGGGACCAAGTCCGATCAGCAGAGGGTGGAGGGGCTGGAGGAGGAGAGGCGCAAGCGCTTCATGCTCCACTACAACTTCCCGCCCTTCTGCACCGGCGAGACCAGGCCCAACCGCGGCCCCAAGCGCCGGGAGATCGGCCACGGCCACTTGGCCGAGCGGTCGCTGGCCCCGGTCCTTCCCTCGGAAGAGGAATTTCCCTACACCATCCGGGTGGTCTCCGACATCCTCTCCTCCAACGGCTCATCCTCGATGGCCTCGATCTGCGGCGGCTCGCTCTCCCTGATGGACGCGGGCGTGCCGATCAAGGACGCGGTGGCCGGGATCGCCATGGGACTGCTTCTTCAAGAAGGCAAGACCGTGATCCTGACCGACATCCTGGGCTCCGAGGACGCCTTGGGGGACATGGACTTCAAGGTGGCCGGGACCAAGGACGGCATCACCGGCCTGCAGATGGACATCAAGGTCGGGGGGATCACGGAGGAGGTCATGAAGCAGGCCCTCGCCCGCGCCCGTTCCGCCCGTCTCCGGATCCTGGAGATCATGAACGGCGTGCAGTCCACGGCGCGCGCCGAGATCTCGCCCTACGCGCCCAAGATCCTCTCCCTCCAGATCGATCCGGAAAAGATCGGCCTGGTGATTGGTCCCAAGGGCAAGAACATCAAGGCCCTGGAAAAGACCGGGAGCGGAGTGACGATCGAGATCGAGGACACCGGACAGATCATGGTCTCGTCCTCCGATCTCGACGCGGCGAAAAGGGTCAAGGCCGCGATCGAGGCCATGGTCGAGGATGTGGAAGTGGGCGATATCTACACGGGCAAGGTGGTCAGCATCAAGGCCTTCGGCGCCTTCGTGGAGATCGTCCCCGGCAAGGAGGGGCTGGTCCACATCTCGGAGCTGGCGGAGGAGAGAGTGGCCAAGGTGGAGGACGTGGTCAAGGAAGGGGACGAGGTCCAGGTCAAGGTGATCAACATCGACAACCTCGGCCGGATCAAGCTGAGCCGGAAACAGGCGCTCCCGGAGGACAAGCGGAAGCAAGCCGACACCTCCGCCCCGCGCCGGCGGTAGTTCTCTCCCCGCCGCCTCTTGGGGGGCGGGAAGAGGATCGGTTTGAACAATGACGGCGCCGGCCGTTCCCGTCCGCCCGGGCGGGGCGTCGGCGCCGTTTCGCTTCTATCTCGACGATGAGCGCGGACAGACGCTTCGCGCCGGCGTTCGGCCTTCTCCTGATCGCCGGGGCCATATTCATCGCGGTCAGCCTCTTCTCCTATCAGCCGGGAGACGCCGGCCATGCCGCCTCCGCGGGACCCGTCTACAACTACGGGGGCCGGGTGGGGGCCCAGATCGCGCTCTATCTTCTCCTCATCCTGGGCTACGGCGCCTGGGCCCTGCCGGTTACCTTGCTCGCCGAGGGATGCTTCCTGATCTTCTCCTCCCGGTCCCGTTCAGTCCTGGTCACTCTCCTCTACGAGTTCGCCGCGCTGGCCTCCTTCTCCGGCCTCTGGGGGCTCAGAAGGGATGTCCCTCCCCGCGCCCTGGGCTGGCAGCTGGAGCGGGTGGGCTGGGGGGGATACTGGGGGAGGGAAGCGAGCGGCTTCCTGCTTTCCAACCTCGGACTGATCGGCGCCCGCATCATCCTGCTCACCGTCTTCGTCCTTTCC
The DNA here is from genome assembly GCA_964551475.1 of uncultured bacterium. GTDB lineage: Bacteria > Auribacterota > Erginobacteria > Erginobacterales > CAZKCI01 > CAZKCI01. The sequence continues at coordinate 72,644 of CAZKCI010000064.1, forward strand.
GTCCTCCTGCTCACCGACATGAAGCCGCTCTATTGGTCGTTCGGCTTCATCCGCCGGGCGGTCCTCTTTGCCCGCTCGCTCCTCCCCTCCGGGCGGGTGGTCAAGGTCGGGCGGACGCCCGCCCGCTCGCCTCCGGCCGCGGCGAAGGCCCTCCCCCGCCGCGCCGACGAGGAGCGGAGGAAGGAGCGGGAGGCCCTGGCGAAGAAGCAGGAGGAGCTCCGGCGCAAGGCCAAGGAGCTCGAGGTTCTCAAGGCCCGCGAGAAGAAGGAGGCGGAGGAGAGGCGCCGCCGGGAGGAGGAGGAGGCCCGGGAAAAGGCGCGGGCGGAGAAGGATCGCCGCGCCCGGGAGGCCGAACGGGAGAAGGAGCGGGAGAAACAGGAAAAGCGTCGGGAGGCGGAGGCCGCCCGGCGGAAACGCGCCGCCGCGGTTCCGGCCGGCGCCCCGGTCCGGACGGCCGTCGCCACGCCGGGAGGCGTCTACCGCCTCCCCACGGCCGACCTCCTGATCCAGCCGCCGCCGCTGGCCGACCGCGAGCTCAAGGACGACATCGACGTCAACTCCAAGATCCTGGAGTCCACGCTCCAGGACTTCGGGATCGAGGCGAAGGTGGTGGGGGCGGAGCGGGGGCCGGCGATCACCCGCTACGAGCTCCAGCCCGCGCCCGGCGTCAAGGTCCAGAAGGTCAAGACGCTCGACAACGACATCGCCCTGGCCATGAAGGCGATCTCGATCCGGATCCTCGCCCCCATCCCCGGCAAGGCGGCGATCGGGATCGAGGTCCCCAACTCCTCGACGGCACTCGTCTACGTCAAGGAGATGATCGAGTCGGAGGAGTTCCGGGACCCCAAGATGCTGCTCCCCCTGGCCCTGGGCAAGGACATCGCCGGGAAGCCGCTGGTGGCCGACCTCACCGACATGCCCCACCTCCTGATCGCCGGGGCCACCGGTTCGGGCAAGACCGTCTGCATGAACGCGGTGATCGTGAGCCTCCTCTTCGCCCGGACGCCGGACGAGCTGAAGATGATCCTGGTCGACCCCAAGAAGGTGGAGATGACCGCCTACGGGCGCCTCCCCCATCTCCTCTGCCCGGTGGTCACCGACGCGGTGAAGACCTCTCTCGCCCTGTCCTGGCTGGTCAAGGAGATGGAGAGCCGCTACGATCTCTTCGCCCGGGTGGGGGCGCGGAACATCGAGGGCTACCAACGCGCCTCCAAGGACGTTCCCCTCAAGGAAGGGGAGGAGCCTCTCCCGGCGACCATCCCCTACATCCTCTTGATGATCGACGAGCTGGCGGACCTGATGCTGGCCGCCCAGACCGAGATCGAGAACCAGATCGCCCGCCTCGCCCACCTCTCCCGGGCGGTGGGGATCCACATGATCCTCGCCACCCAGCGCCCCTCGGTCGACGTGATCACCGGCATCATCAAGGCCAACTTCCCGGCCCGCCTCTCCTTCAAGGTCTCGGCCAAGGTCGACTCCCGCACCGTCCTCGATACCTCGGGGGCGGACAAGCTCTTGGGCAACGGCGACCTCCTCTTCCTCCCTCCCGGCACGAGCCGCCTGATCCGGGCCCAGGGGACTCTCTGCCACGACTCCGAGATCGAGGCGGTGGTCGGCTTCGTCAACCGCCAGCGCGAGCCCCAGTTCCGGGCGGAGATCCTGCAGAGGGCTCCGGGCGGGGGGGCGGGGGGGATCGCAATGGGCGGGGGGGAGGACATCCTCCTCGAGGCGGCGGTCGAGGTGATCAAGCAGACCGGGCGGGCCTCGGTCTCGGTCCTCCAGAGGAAGCTCAAGATCGGCTATTCCCGGGCCTCCCGGATCGTTGATATACTGGAAGAGAGGGGCGTGGTCGGACCCTTCCAGGGTTCCAAGGAGCGCGAGGTCTTGATCGACACCTACGCCGGGTCGGCGCCGTCCGGCGACAAGGACGAGGAAGAATGAGCGGCCTCCACGATCTCGGTTCGTCCCTGAAGAAGGCGCGGGAGGCGAAGGGGGCGACTCTTCCCGAGGCCGCCGCCTCGACCAAGATCAAGCTCTCCTACCTGGAGGCGCTGGAGAACAATCTTCTCGACAATCTCCCCCCTCACGCCTACGTCAAGGGGTTCCTCAAGATCTATACCCACTACCTGGGCATGCCGTCGGAGCCGATCCTCCTCGCCTTCGACCAGGCGACGGGCGCGGAGGAGCCGGAGATGGTCCTCGTCCCCTCGCGTCCTGACCAGGCGGTCCCCTGGCTTCCGAAGATCCGCTGGGCGGCGGCCCTCCAGGCCCTGGCGGGTCTCCTGGTGGCGGGACTCCTCGCCTGGGGCGTGATCAAGCTGATCCGGGGGGAGAAGATCATGGAGACGCCGACCGAAGGCTTCTCCCTGATCACCGACCCCTACTCTCCGGAGACGGTGCAGAAGCTGCCGCTCCCCGCCGCGCCCGCCCCCCGCTGAAGATTTCCACGAATTGACACGAATTTTCACGAATTAGGCTTGGCCCGGCTCGGCATTTTAACCCGCGAATAACGCGCCTGCCCGCCGCAGCGCATAGCGCGGAGGCGGGAATAGCGCGCGAAGGGGTTCGATTTGAACGGTTTCAACGTCTTCAACGATTTCAACGGCCGTTCAGTCGGTCACGTGTAACGTGTAACGATTTCAACGACTGCAACGATTTTAACGTCTTCAACGCTTCTCATGAAGGCCAGCACCGCTCCCGTCCCCTTCGCCCTGGTCAGCCTCGGCTGCCCCAAGAACTTCGTCGACTCGGAGGCGCTCGCGGGATCCCTCCCTCCCGATCGCTATTGCCTCACACCGCATCTGTCGGAGGCGGAGGTGATCGTCGTCAACACCTGCGCCTTCCTTGCCTCGGCCCGCGCCGAATCGCTGGAGGCCCTGAGCAGGGCGGCCAGCTGGAAAAAGAAGAGCTGCCGGGCCTTGGTCGCGGCCGGCTGTCTGCCCCAGTTTCTGGGAAAGGACGCCGCGCGGGAAATGCCCGAGGCGGACATCATCCTCGGCCCCGGCGAGTGGCTGTCTCTCCATCGGCGTCTTTCCGCCTTCCTCGATCGCGCCGCCCGGGCGCGGCCGCTCATCCGCCGCGTTCCCGTCTTTCCTGCGGGCGAATGGGACCGTCGTCGTCTCGGCCCCTCTCACACATTCTGTCTCAAGATCGCCGACGGCTGCGATAACCGCTGCGCCTACTGCCTGATCGGCCGTCTCCGCGGTCCCTACCGGTCCCGTTCTCTTCCCGTTCTCCTCGCCGAGGCCCGGCGCCTGGCGGGGGAGGGGGGACGGGAGATTGTCCTGGTGGCCCATGACACGGCTTTTTACGGGCGGGAGAAGAACGGCCGTTCTCTCCTTGCCCGGCTGATCGAGGGCTTGGAGGCGATCAAGGGGATCGACTGGATCCGCCTCCTCTATCTCCATCCCTCCCACCTCGACGGGGATTTTCTCCGGACTCTTGCCGACTCGCCCAAGTTCTGCCGCTACCTGGACATCCCCCTCCAGCACATCGACGACCGGGTCCTTGTCCGCATGGGACGCAAATCCTCCCGCCAGAAGATCGAGCAGCTCCTCGATCTCTGCCGGAGCCTCATCCCCGGTCTCGCTCTCCGGACGACTCTGATGACCGGTTTCCCCGGCGAGGGGGAGGAGGAGTTCCAGTCGCTCAAGGAGTTTGTCCGCTGGCAGCGTTTCGACCACCTGGGCGTCTTCGCCTTCTCTCCGGAGAAGGGGACGCGGGCGGCCTCTCTCCGTCCCCGCGTCCCCCCCCCGCTCGCCGCCCGCCGCCGTGACGAGCTGATGCGCCTGCAGAAGAGGATCTCGCGGGCGAAGTTGAAACAGCGGATCGGCGAGGAGATCGAGGCGCTGGTGGACGGCCCTTTCCCGGAGAACGGCGCGGGCCTCGTGGTCGGCCGGTCCCGCTTCCAGGCCCCCGAGGTCGACGGCCTGACCGTGGTGGAAGGGGAGGGGATGAAGCCGGGCGACCTGGTCCGCGCCCGCGTCACCGCCGCCTCCGCCTACGACCTTTACGCGCTGAAGCTGTAGGCCCGGTCTGCGACCGGGCGTTTTTGTTGAATTTTTGTGGGAGCGGCGTCCTCGCCGCGATCCATGACGGCTTGGCCTTTTTAACCGCGAATTCACGCGAATAAATCGCGAATAGCCCGGATACTGATCACTGATTACTGATCACTTCTTTTTCAGTTACTGTATTCCCTGTGGGAGCGGCGTTCCTGCCGCGATTCTGTCGTTTCTTGTTTTCTGTGGGAGCGGCTTCTCGCCGCGGTCGCCCGATCCCTGCGCATCGCGGGCAATTCCCCGCCCGGTCTATCGCGGGGGTAAGAAAGCCGGAAGGTTTACAGGCGTTGTACGCAACCGCCAGATTGCCAAGCGGTTAGCGGATAAATCCCCCCCCACTGTCAACCCGTTCCTCTAAAACATCGGCTGGATTGGACACTTTTGTACGATCGAAAAAAAGTGTCCAATCCTGAGGAAGTCAAAACGAGGAATCCCGGTTGCTCAGCATCTCAAACCGGAGAGGCATTCACGTCGAGGAACTGGGTGGATCCGGCTTGGGACACTTTCATTCCGATCGGAATGAAAGTGTCCCAACCCGAGCGGATGAGAATCAGCGTGACCGGAACAACCCTTGCCCGATCGGACAAGGGTTGTCCCAAGAGAGGCAAGAGATGGTGATCTGGCGCAGGAAGAAGGAGAACCCACCCAAAACGGAAGAGAACCCCATTTTTTAGCTCTGGCGCCTGGCCGCAGTTTCTTCGCCAGTCTTGGCGCCGCCAGCTTCACGGTTGCCACGATCTGCCCGTAGCCCGTGCATCGGCAGAGGTTGCCGTCGATCGCCTCCCGGATCTCATGTTCGGAGGGATTGGGATTTTGGTCGAGCCCGAGTTCGATAATCGCATCACTCTTTTGCTATTTACTTATATATGCCGCCCAGGTTCTCTGCTGTAAAGAGGAGGCCGGAGGTAGGCACTAAACAGGTCAATCCTTGGTCTGGCGTCGGTCCCTCGCTGGCTGTTTCGGCATTTCGGACGCAGAAGAATTTGTTCGATTCTCCCTTGACAGGTCCATCCGGCCGGGATAGTATATAGCAAAATGGAGATATATAAATATGAACGACCTGCGTCGGATAGAACGGATTTTCAACGCGGTGGGGAACGACACCCGTCTGCGCATCCTGAAAATGCTCGAGGTCAAGCCCAGGTGCGTCTGCGAGGTGACGCATATCCTGGGGATCGCCCAATCGAGCGTTTCGCGGCATCTGGGCCTTCTTCGGGATGCCGGGTTGATTGACAACCGAAAGGACGGATTGTGGGTCAACTATTCGCTTGTTTCCAGCACCGATGACGTCATCGCCTCGATCGTCGTCGGCCTGAGAAGGTGGGGGAACGAGGACCCGCAGATAACCAAGGACAAAGAGAAAGCCCGGACAGCCAAACGGGAGAGCATCTGTGCGAAGGGATAGGCTCGGGTTTTTATCTTTTTCTCCCGCGGCCAAATATTCAGATATAGAAAATCAGAGGAGATCATTATGAAGCAGTGGCTCTTATTTTTCGCGATGCTGGCCGTGTTCTTGCTGGCGTATTCTTTTCCATTCGATGAAATGGGTTTTGGCGGGCCGGTCAAGGAAGCATTTCTGATGCTCCAGGAGTACGCCCAGCAGCACGTCCTTCTCTGTTTGGTTCCGGCCTTCTTCATCGCCGGGGCGATCAGCGTCTTTGTCAACCAGCAGGCAGTGATCCGCTACCTTGGCCCCCGAGCCAATAAGGTGCTGTCGTACGGAGTCGCTTCGGTCTCCGGAACCATCCTGGCCGTCTGTTCTTGCACCGTACTTCCCATCTTCTCGGGGATCTACCAGCGGGGTGCCGGGCTGGGACCAGCCTGCGCCTTTCTCTACTCCGGCCCGGCGATCAACGTCCTCGCCATCATCCTGACCGCGCGGATACTGGGGATGGAACTGGGAGTGGCCCGGGCGGTCGGCGCAGTCGCCTTCAGCGTCATCATCGGGCTCGCCATGCACTACATCTTTCTCAAGGAGGAACGTGCGCGAACGGTCGCGGCCAACGGTTTCAGCGGCGGAGAGGAAGAGGAAGGACGGCCGCTCTGGAAGACGGCCCTCTATTTCGCCTCGATGATCGCTATCCTCGTCTTCGCCAACTGGAGCGGGGCGACGAAACAGGAGGGCGGGGTCTGGGCCTGCATCTTCAAGATCAAATGGGTTCTGACCGGAATTTCGCTTCTTGCTCTGATCGCCATGCTCGCTACCTGGTTTAAAAAGGACGAACTGAAGAGCTGGACATCCGCTACCTGGACCTTCTCGAAGCAAATCCTTCCGCTTCTTTTAGGGGGGGTGCTGGTGTCGGGGTTTCTCCTCGGCCGCCCCGGTCATGAAGGACTGATCCCGTCGAGATGGATTGTCGGTTTGGTCGGAGGCAATTCCCTCTTTGCCAACTTCTTCTCTTCCTTCGCGGGGGCGCTGATGTACTTCGCCACACTGACCGAGGTGCCGATCCTCCAGGGCTTGATCGGTTCGGGGATGGGGAAGGGGCCGGCCCTGGCGTTGCTCCTGGCCGGGCCGGCCTTGAGCCTGCCGAGCATGATGGTGATCAGATCGATGATGGGGACGAAAAAGGCGTTGGTGTTTATTGCCTTGGTTGTAGGTATGTCCACGATCACGGGGATGATCTACGGGGCACTGTTCTGAGGTGAGCTTGTTGAATGGTGTTTGTGGGAGGGGCATTCTTGCTCCGATCCAAGACGGCTCTGATCGCGACAAGAATGTCGCTCCCACAGTATGCAGAGACAATGCGCGACGTGAATCCATCAGGGAGGCTGACTATGAAGATCGAAGTCCTGGGAACCGGATGTCCGAAATGCCACAAGGTGAAGGAGAACGTGCGTACCGCCCTGGCGGAGCTGAAAAAGGAAGCCGAGATCGTCGAGGTCAAGGATTTGAAGGCCATCTCCTCATACGGGGTTATGCTTACTCCCGCGTTGGCGATCGACGGAGAGGTCAAGACGGTGGGGAAGATCCCCTCGGTGGAGGAGGTCAAGAAACTGATAGCGAATTCGACCAAATAACCGAAGAGAGGAGAAGCTAATGACTGCTAAAAGCAGTTGCGGCTGCGGCGGCACGGTGAAACTAGTCTTCCCCTGCTCCGGGGCGTCCGACACCGGGGAGATCGCCGACCGCGCGGCGCGGAAGATCAGTTCCGAAGGCACCGGAAACATGTATTGCCTGGCGGGGATCGGGGGGCGGGTCAGCGGCATTATGGCCACCACGAAGGCCGCCTGCCGGGTCCTGGCGATCGACGGTTGCCCTATCGCTTGTGCGAAGAAGACACTGGAAGCGGCGGGCTTCTCGGGTTTTCACCATATACGGCTCAACGATCTGGGGATGGAGAAGGGGGAGAGCCCGGTGGTGCCGGAGAGGATCGAGAAAGTGGCGGAGGCGGCGAGAAAGCTTCTCGCCTGAAGATAATGATGAAACAAACCGCGCGTTATCTGAAAGAGATGGTACTGCTGACGGCGATTTTGGTGGCTGTCCAAGTTATTACCTCGCTGGGATGCTCCCCCAAAGAAGGCGAGCCTGCCGGTTCCGGTGAGGCATTCAAAGCCCTGCCTCCCTTCAGCGGTCTTCCCCGCCTGGTCGACCTGGGGGCGGACAAGTGCATCCCCTGCAAGATGATGGCGCCGATCCTGGAGAAACTGCGCGGGGAATACGCCGGCGTCTTCGATGTGCATTTCATCGATGTCTGGAAAAATCCGGGGGCGGGCACAGAGTTCGGCATCAAGGTCATTCCCACGCAGATATTTTACGACGGGACCGGCAAGGAGTTGGAACGCCACATCGGGTTCATCTCCAAAGATGACATCCTGGCCGCGTGGAACAAACTGGGGGTAACTATCAAGAAAGGGGCGACTAAATGAGTCTCGTTAGAATATCCGTCGCGGCGGCGTTGGCCATGGCGTGTTTTTTCACCCTTCCCGCCGGGGCACAGGACAAGGTTGCGTCTGGCACCCTCGAATCGCTCTATCCCAATCTCGCCTCGGGCATTCTGATGTATGCCCAGGTGGCGCCGCTGCCGGGGAATATCCTGCTCAGGGCCGAAGGGATGGAGATAGCCCAGAAGGATATCGATCAGTTCGTCGCCCGACAGCCGAAGCGCCTCCAGCCGGAGATGGCGAAATCCGGCTTCTTCGCCCTGGAGCAGGTAGCGACCGAGCGAATACTGCTGAAACTCGCCCGGGACGAAGCGGCGAAAAGCAGCCGCGACGTTTCCGGAATGACGGACGACCAGGTCCGGCAGACCTTCTTCGACGGTCTCACCCGTGACATAACCGTCAGCGAGGGGGACGCGGAGAAGTTCTATAAAGAAAACGAGACCCTGTTCTGCGGCGCTCCCCTGGCCCAGATCCGCCAGCAGGTCGAATCCCAGGTATCGCAGGACAAGAAACAGCGCTTCCAGGACGACTACTATCGCAACCTCGGGCAGAAGATGGGAATAGTCGTCGCCGATGCCTGGCTCAAGGATCAGGCGCAAACCGCCCGGAACAACCCGCTGGACCAGGCCCGGGCCGCCAGCAAGCCGACCCTCGCCGTCTTCAGCGCCAAGAGCTGCTGCGGCCCGGACAAAATGGGACCGATCGTGGGGGCCATCCAGAAGACCTTCGGGGACGCCATCAACTGCGTCTCCATCGATCCGCGGCGGGAGCAAGTCCTCTCCACACGTTATGGAGTTCGCACGATCCCCACGCAGATTTTGTTCGACCGGAACGGCAGGGAGTCTTTCCGCAACAACGGCCTGATCACCGAGAAGGATCTGGCCGATAAAATCGGCAAACTGAAAGCCTCCTGATATGCAAGAGATCTTCATTCATCTGACCCGCGCGGTCGAGGGGGCCCCTCTCCTCGCCTTGGGGGCCTCCTTCGTTTGGGGTGTCCTGAGCATCCTGCTGAGCCCCTGCCACCTCGCCTCCATCCCCCTGATCGTGGGTTTCATCGACGATCAGGGCACCATCTCCACCCGCCGGGCCTGCCACCTCGCCATCCTCTTCGCGGTGGGGATCCTGATCACCATCGGGATCGTCGGCGCGGTGACCGCCGCCCTGGGGAGGATGATGGGCGACGTCGGGAGATACGGGAACTACCTGGTCGCGGTGATCTTCCTCGTCGTCGGCCTCCATCTGCTGGGTGTCATCCCGATGCCCGGGTCGGGTCCCGGCAAGGTCGGGATGAAGCGGAGGGGGCTTTTTGCCGCCTTCCTCCTGGGCCTGGTTTTCGGGATCGCACTCGGCCCCTGCACCTTTGCCTACCTGGCCCCCATGCTCGCCGTGACCTTCCAGCTCGCCTCCACCAACCTTCTCTACGGGCTGGCGCTTCTTCTCGTCTACGGGATCGGCCACTGCTCGGTGATCGTCCTGGCCGGGACATTCACTGAGGTCGTGCAGCATTACCTGAACTGGAACGATCGTTCGCGGGGGGCTTTGATCGTGAAGAAGATCTGCGGTGTCCTGGTCATCCTCGGCGGGCTCTATCTGGCCTTCGGCGCCCGTTAGATCGAAGCGACGGGGGGGAAAATAAGCGCTCTACGATCGGAGAAGTTATGGCCATGAACCAAACGAGGAGGACATGACGAAGACCGATCAGGGTGATGGCGCAACCCGTATAAAAAAGTTGGTGCGGGAGGCGTATGCGAAGGTGGCGAAGGGGAGGGGATCGTGCTGCGGCCCTTCGTCCGCGTGCTGCTCGGCCAGCACGACCGAGTCCATCGGAACCAGCCCGGCGAAAATCCGGGATCTCGAAGATTCCGTCGCCAGCATCAAGGTCAGGGCTGTTAAACCTTAGCGGAATCCGGGAAATACAGGAGGGCCGGGATGAGCGCGGGAGAAAGTCAGGTCAAGAGAGGCTTGGGTTTCTTCGAGAAGTATCTAACGGTCTGGGTCATCCTCTGCATCGGAGTGGGGATATTCCTCGGGAGGATTGCCCCTGGTGTGGCGACGTTCCTGGACGGTCTCGCTATCTACGTTGGCGACGCCCCCGCCGTGTCGATCCCCATCGCGATCTGCCTTTTTTTCATGATGTACCCGATCATGGTAAAGATCGACTTCGCGGAGGTGATCAGCGCCGGCAGGACGCCGAAGCCAGTGGCCCTCACGCTGTTCGCAAACTGGGCCATCAAGCCGTTCACCATGTACGCGATCGGGGTCTTCTTCCTGGGCACCCTGTTCATCAAGTTCATCGGGGTTGACGCGGTGGATTACGTGAAGATGCCGCTCGGGCTCAACCTCGATCTTGGAGCGGCCTACGGCGCGGGGAAGGTCGTCATGCACGGGGGGATGAAAATGCTCGCGGTGCCGCTCTGGCGGAGCTATTTTGCCGGCTGCATCCTCCTCGGCATCGCCCCTTGCACGGCGATGGTCCTTGTCTGGGGGTACCTCGCCAAGGGGAACGACGGCCATACGCTCGTCATGGTGGCGATCAATTCCCTCTCCATGCTCCTTCTCTACGGCCCGCTCGGGGGCTTCCTTCTCGGGGTCGGCCGCATCCCGGTCCCGTGGCAGGCGCTCGTTCTCTCGATTGGGATCTACGTGGCCCTGCCCCTCGTCGCAGGGTACTACTCGCGGAAATGGATCATCCGGGCCAAGGGAATCGTGTGGTTCAGTGAGAAGTTCCTCCACGTTCTTACGCCCGTGACCATCATCGCCCTTCTCACCACGCTCGTGCTCCTCTTCTCGTTCAAGGGCGAGATCATCACTGCAAAGCCGCTCACAATCCTCTGGCTCGCCATCCCCCTGTTCCTCCAGACGATGCTCATATTCTGGATCACCTACGGCCTCGCGAAGGTCCTCCGCCTCAGTTACGAGGACGCGGCGCCAAGCGCCATGATCGGCGCCTCGAACCACTTTGAGGTCGCCATCGCCACCGCAACGCTCCTCTTCGGCCTCTCCTCCGGTGCGGCCCTCGCCACCGTGGTCGGCGTCCTCATCGAGGTGCCCTCCATGTTGTGGCTGGTGTGGATCTGCAAGCGGACGGCGCACTGGTTTCCCCGGGAAAAGCGTCATGAACCGATAGCGGAGAGATGAATTAAATGTCGGGAATCTAAGAGGACATTCTTTCCATAAAGGCCGGAGGAGGGAAAGCGGCCCGGGCTACATAAAAATCGTCGAAGCGATCGATCGGGCGGCGGCCCGGAAACTCGTGAAGGCCCTGCATCGCGAATTGAGCGCGCGGGGGCCGGCGACATGCGGTGACATATTCCACGCTGCGGCGGATGGGAATGCTTCAGATGCGGTAAATGATGCACATAAAGAAAATCACCCTTGAGCAGATCCTCCCCTGCCTAGCCGATCCGTCCAAGATCCGCTTCGTCGCCGCGATCGACCGGGATGTCTCCGAGTTCCTTCCCTATCTGAACGCCGTTCTCAAGGGGGCGATCTACAACCACGGCAGCGCCTATCTTACCGGAATGGTCCGTTCGTCGGACTTTCCCACCGGCAACCCCTACCAAGCGGCCAGAAACGGCGAGTGCGACGCCTTCGTCGCCGGATGGACCGACGGGAATTTATTTCCTCTGGTCAATCCCTACCCATCCCACTTCGGGGGGGGAAGCAGCTCCCTCGGCGACGCTTTCTACGCCAACCTGGGAGCGAACGGGGAATGGTGAATGGTCAGCCGGGTTCTAAGTGGGACCAGGAAGGATTACCTCGTTGCGGGGCTGTCCCCCGCCTCTCCGAAGCCGGCCGCGCTGAAGTTCCTGATCGACCAGAGCCCCGTCGATCCCCGGAAAATGGCGGGCTGCGCCTTCCCGTCGCCGTTGAAGTCCGCGGGAACCGGACTGTCCGCTCGGGAACCGAAATAGATGCGCGACAGATCGCGGATCGACCAGAGCCCGGCGGAGCCGCGGAAGACGGCCGCCTCCCAGGTGCCGTCGCCGTCATAGTCGCCGGCGGCGGTCTGGTCGGGGGCGGAGCCGAAGTAGAACCTGGTCGCCCCCGAGGCTGACCAGAGCGTCGTGGAGGGGCGGAAGACGGCCGGCTCCCGCGTCCCGTCCCCGTTGTAGTCGCCGGTCACGGGAAGATCGCCGTCGGCGCCGAAATAAACCCGCGTGACGTTCCGGATCCCCCACCAGCCCTGGGCGGATCGGAAAAGGGCGGCCTCGGTCCTCCCGTCCCCGTTGTAATCCCCGGGGAAAGGCCGGTCGCTCGCGCTGCCGAAGTAGAACCGGGTGAGGTTCCGGATCGACCAGAGGCCGCCGCTTCCGCGGTAGACGGCGATCTTGGTCGTGCCGTCGCCGTTGTAATCTCCGGAAACGACCGTGTCCTGGGAATTCCCGAAGCCGACCCGGGTTATCCCCCGGATGGACCACATGCCTCCGATCGGACGGAAGACGGCGATCTCCGCCGTGCCGTCTCCGTTGTAGTCCCCGCTCTCCGGCGCTCCGTCGGCAACCCCGGTGGAGAAGAGACCGCCGGCGGGGTCTCCCAGGAGGTTGAAATCGTACAGGTTCATCATCCACTTGTAATCCAGCAGGGCCTCGGCGAGGGCTTGTTTGGCGGAGTAAAGAGCTCGGCCCGCACTCTCGCCGACGACGATTCGGCGGAGGTATTCATAACCGATCCCGGACGAGGTCGGGCTTCCGTCGAAGTTCCCGTACGTGTCCTTATAGCTGTCGCCCCAGGAGTCGCGCGTCGCCGCCACGGTGGCGATGCCGCCGTGCTGGAGAAGGGAATACTGAAGGTTGGTCGCATACTCCGGGTGCCCGGTCTGACAGGAGTCCTGATAGGTGAAGGCGGGACGCCGGTCGCTCAAGCCGGAGCAGTAAGATCTCTGAAACAGCGTCCCGTCCCAGCAGGGGTAGTATCCCACCATCGCCGAATCGCTGTTGCCGTGTCCCGACCAGCAGACGACCCCGTAGGGCACGGCGGACCAGCGGTCGGAAACGAGCGTCCCGCCCCGCAATTCCTGCTCGGACGGATAGACCGAATCCGCCCCGCACGGCCCGGAGCCTTGCTGGTACATCCGGAAGGTGGAGAATCCGTTGGGCGAGAGGAAGGCGTTCCGCATCTGCTCGGCGAGAGGGGCCAGATCGTAGCCCGCGGCCAGGAAGCTCATCGGGAGCAGGGCGCTTTTCCGCCAGCCGATCTCCACCTCGTTCTCGTAGGTCATAATCTTCCGGAGGATCGAATCCAGCGCGGCGTAGTCGGAGTCGTAGATCGGGACGCGTCCGACGTAGACCTCGGGGAAGATATCCACTCCGCCCGGCTGCGTGTCGTACCAGTACTCCCCGAAATAGCCGTTGGCGTTCAGGTCCCAGTTCCCGGTCAGGTCGGCGTAATAATAGTCGGTCGGCGAGACGTCGAAGAAGTACTCCGTTTGCCTCACCCAAGGCCAGCAGAGCTTCATGGGCATATCGCCCTGCACGCTCTCGTTATAGTCCGGGTAGGGGTCCCCGATCAGGAGAACATATTGGATCCCGAGGGAAAGGTAATTGTCCTGGAGCCACTTCCTGATCTTCTCCGGGTTGTGGTTGGGCGCCTGGCCGACCTTCGCCCCCCATTCGGTTTCCGTGACGACCAGAACGCCGTACCCTCGCCGGCGCTGATGCGCTACGAAGGAAGAGAGTTCGACGCTGCCGGACGGAACGGCGGAGGTGGTGATTATGACGTAGTCGTAGGCGGTCGCAGGAGACTTCCCCTCCGCCGGGGGCGGGTAAAATGCTTTGGCCGAGGAGTAGTTGTCGAAAAGAAGCGGGGCGAGGTCGTCCAGGGACGAATCCTCCACCAGACCTTTGGGAAGATCGCCCGGTCCCCGCCGGTAGGTGATATTGACCGTCGCCTGACGAACCAGCGTCAATCGACCGGAAAGGGAATGATATTGAAAGGGGGAGAAAGCGATTTCGACCGAGAGCCATTTCCTCATCCGTCCGGCGGTAAGGAGTCTGATCGTTTCGACGGGGACGCTCCCTCCCGGGGGGGCTGGCGCCGCCCCCCCCGGCCCGTTTCCGCGGGGGGACATCAGCACCGGCGAGGGGGCGAGCTTGAGATGGTGACGCCCCGGCAGGACCTCCGAGCTCAGGGAGAGCACCTCGGCTTTTACGCTGGTGATATCGCTCTCCGGAGGGAGGAGTATCCGGTATATCCGCACGGGCAGGAGCGGAGCGCCGGGCGAACCGGAAGGCTTAAAGCCGTCCATCCGGATGACCTCCGTCCCGTCCCGATCCTTGTTTACGAAGAACTCCCCCGCCTCCAAGGCGACGGTCACGCCGCCCTCCTCCCCCCTTCCGCCCGTCTCTACCGCCGCGCAGATGGCTGGCCATCCGGAGATGGGGGAGAGGGCGAGAAGCAGGACGGCGCTCACCCGGAATATGAGGGGAATATGCCGCCTCTCGGCGGAAATCCGTAGCTGCGTTCCGGGAATTCTCATCCGACAGGATTATATCATTTGGATATTGACGGACTGAAAGCAAAAGCCGTTTTCGGCGGGGCAAAACTTGAGAAGGGAGGAGGGACGGTGGCAACTTGTCAACTTGCCGCACGGGGGGAACGGCCGTTTCCGGCCATTTGTCAGGTAAATTATGCCTTTCATAGGGGGTCGGAACTTGGCATCCGATTAACCGATAGCCGGTGCTGGTCCGACCTGTTTCGTGTATGGTATTGACTTCGTTGAAGCTCAAGCGCTATGGGCGGATGTCAGTCGAGTGGAAATCCCCGCACGGACAAAGGATGAGCCGAGGCTGTTGGCGATAGGGAAGATTGAGCAGAAACACTGGACCGCAGTCATCACTCATCGAAGGAACAGGATACGAATCATAGCGGTCAGACGATCGAGGACAGAGGAGATCCAGATGTCTGAAAGCTAAAGAGTTTGATACCAAGTTCGAAAAGGGAGAAAACCTCACCCAATACCTTGACCTGGCCAAGGCAAGACGCCCCGATCAAGAGCTCTCGGCGAGTCAATGTCGACTTCCCCAACTGGATGGTTCGCTCCCTGGACAAGGAAGCCGACCGGCTCGGCGTGACCCGCCCATCCATCATCAAGGTCTGGATTTCGGAGCGGCTCAAAGAGAAGACCGCCTGAAACACCAGGGATTCGAACACGCAATCAAGAATCTCGCAGTTCGGTCCGGGCCACCCGCGCCGTCCCGCTCCCACCGCTCATCTCGTGCTACGTTCGCAGACAGGCGCATCGAATCCGGATCGAGAGAGGAACCGCAATGAAAGGCGCGGATTTATTTGCGAAGATTGCTTCCGTGCCGCCTCTGTCAGAACTGCATCCTAAAATCGGCGCATTCTTCAAGAACTACCTCGCCGGCGAGAAAGCCGTTCGCTTCGGGGACAAGTGGGTGTTGAACACCCAGTTCCCTCCCTTTCCGAGCCTGGCCTTCAACGGATTGGCCGCTCAACTCCTGGATACGTCCGGCTGCAATAACCTGTATTCGGTCACTATCGCGGTCACCAACCGATGTCAGTTCAACTGCTGGCATTGCTACAATGCCGGCCGCAATCAGCGCGACACTCCCCTGAAGGTCTTACGTGGGCTCGCCGCGGGGCTGCAGGATCACGGGGCAGTCATGGTCGACCTCACGGGGGGGGAGCCGCTTCTCCGGCGAGACCTGGAGAAGATCTGTGCGAGCTTCGACGACCGTTCCTGCCTCATTGTCGGCACCACCGGCTGGGGTCTTACGGAGGATCGGGCTCGATCACTTCGCGACAGCGGAGTCTTTGCGGTGGGCATCAGCCTGGACTGCGCGAACGAGCGAGAACATGACCGCCGTCGCGGCCGGGAGGGGGCTTTCCGCGCAGCCGCGCAAGCGCTGGCCGTGGCTGCGAAAGCCGGGCTTTATCCCTATGTCGTCGCGGTCGCTGTGCGAGAGTTCCTCGAGCCCGGCCATTTCTATCGGTTTATGCAGTTGGCCAAGGATCTCGGAGCTTTGGAGGTGCATTTGCTGGAACCGTGCCCCACGGGAAGAATCGCCGGCCGGGCGGACTTGGCCCTGACCGAGGCGGAGCGCCGGCAAATCGTCGCATATCAACAGGCCGTGTCCAAGCGCGAGGATCTTCCGATTCTTTCCGCTTTTACATATCTTGAGGGGCCGGATGCCTTCGGGTGCGGGGCGGGGCTGACGCATATCTATATCGACGGCTCCGGCGAGCTGTGCCCCTGCAACCTTGTGCCGCTGTCTTTCGGCAACGTGGCCCGGGAACCCCTGGAAATCCCCCTGCAGCGAATGCGCCGATATTTTCCCCGACCGCGGCCAACATGCGTCGGAATAACACTGGCTCCCCACATCGGGAGGAATGCTCTGCCGACGCCGCCGGACATTTCTTGCGCTATTTGCAATCAGCATCTGCCGGGAGAGCATGCTTTGCCTGAATTCTTCCGGGTTCGGGCGGAAGCGGACGAAGCCGTCGACGCCGCGGACCTGGCTCGAGCCTACGACAAAGTGCACGAGGACTATGACGATTTTTGGACGGTCGAAGCCGGCGCACCGGTGAGGGAACTGATTCAGCGCTTGCCTTGGCAGGGAACGGAAAGAGTATTCGAGGCCGGATGCGGCTCCGGGTTCGCCACGGTTTTATTGGCCGAAATGCTGACTAAGGGGGGGTCCCTGACGGCGCTGGATATCTCGGAGGGAATGCAACTAATCGCCCGCCGCCGCGTGCAAGACTTGGGGCTGCGCAACGTGGAATTCAAGTGCGGCGACGCGTTGGAGCTTCTGCGGTCCGTCCGCGCTTGTGATCTGGTCTTCTCCAGTTGGGTTCTCGGTTACATCCCCATTGCGCCTTTCCTGGCCGCCGCCAACCAGGCCTTGAAATCGGAGGGACGGCTGGCTTTCATCGTTCATAAGGAGAATTCCCCCCGGCGCGAGTTCGGCCTGTTCGCCAAGTTGATTGCGCGTGATCCTTCGGCTCTGCTCAAGCAGGTGTCTTTTGGTTTTCCGCGCAGCGCCGATCATGTTCGTGAGCAATTGCAGACCGCGGGGTTGGAGCCCATTGACGTCTGGGAGGGCTGCTGCGCTTTCCGGTATCCAAGCGCAGAGCGAGTGCTTGAACACCTGCTCAAATCGGGCGCGGGCACGGTATTCTTTGAAGCTATAGACCGCGCCAAGCGCGATGGCCTCAGGCGGGAATTTCTTGGTCTATTAAGGGAGCAACGGGATTCGGAAGACGGTTTTGTCGTCCGCCACGACTATGTGGCCTGCATTGCCGGGAAGAGCTGATACAAACCGTTGAAAAATGCAAAAATTCAATCGGGGGTCAGACCTCGGCATCCGATTGACCGATAAGGGGATACGCATTTAAAGTGGTAAAAAACAGCCTTTGAAACAACTTTTTCCGATCGGAATGAAGTTGTTTCAATATTGGCTGGGCGGGAGCCGGTGCTGGCCGGTCCCGCTTCGCGGGCGACCGTGTTCAATGGGGCGGGGGCCGGCGGGGCAATATCCCGCCCTCCCCGCTCAATCTCGCAAACTGTTCGGCAACCCATAAAGAGAGGTCGACATGCATCTACGGACGCCATGGCTATTCGTCGCGGGCCTGATCCTGTCCCTGGCCCTAGGGAATGTCACCATATTCGGACAGAGGAACGAGACTTCAGGGCCCCCCGCTGTCCGCTGGGGAGGCCCTGGTTATGACGAGACTCGCGTGAGATTGGGGTCAACTCGGTTCGTCGCGCAACGAGGCGGAGTGGATGAGAGCACCAAGAAGGATTTGATCGAGATCTGGGTCGATGCCGAGAAAACGTATCTGGATCTGGCCCAGGTCATCCTGTCTTCGAATGATGGGAAGATATCGGCGACATCCATCCGGTGCGGGAAATCGCAGAAGCATTTAACCGCGGCCTGGATAGGCCTGTTCCTGGCCGACGACCTGATCCCGTTGCCGGACGAAGGAAGACTGGTGGCCAAGGACTCTTCGGGGAATCGCTTGCTGGATGAACCCGTTGACGTGAAGATGATCAAGTCGCTCCTCTCTCCAAACGGACCCTCGACAAAGATTGGGGTGGAAGAGGAGATCTGGGCTTTGGAAGAGGCGTATTTCGCAAACCTCTATAAGGCGGACTACGAAGGAGTGCTTGCCCTTACGCACAGTCAATTCCTCGGCTGGCCGTCCGACGCGCCGCAACCGATCGATAAGGGCGGGTCCGCTCGTTTCATGAAGCAGTTGATCTCCCAGCCCACTCCCTGCACCTTCACGATCGAACGAGGGGGTATCCGCGTGTTGGGCGCGGTCGCGCTGACCCAATACACCATTCGCGTCAGCTGCGCTGCCGCCGCTGCCGGGGCGAAAACGCAAACTTCGCGGATAACCCATACATGGTTGAAAGAGGGCGCGTCCTGGAAGTTGCTGGGGGGCATGAGCTACGATCGGGGTGGGCAATGAACGTCGTGTGGGATCCGATCTACTCCGTCAACCTGGTCTTGTGCGCAGTCATCCTGGGCTTGGGCATCGTAGACTGGCGCCGCTCGCGGAAGAGGTTCACCCTTTATGTCGGCATCGCCTTCGGCCTGTTCGGGCTGTCTCATCTGGCAACGATTCTTGGGCTGAAGGATTCGCTGGAGACGGCGCTGATCATCGTTCGGACGCTTGCGTATGTGCTGGTGGCGTTCGCGCTGTACCAGGCGGCGTTCAGGGCGAAGTAAGGGAGGAGGGACGGTGGCAACTTGTCAACTTGCCGCACGGGGGGAACGGCCGTTTGTCAACCGGGCTACGGAGAGAGGCGCTAAATATTTATTCGGCTCGGATCGCGACCCCGATAGTCCCGCATATCTGCCGGGACTATCGGGGCAGGCATGAATGTCGCTTCCACGGCTTCCACGGAAACAGAGCTTGCCTTCACACATAACAATGTGTGAATATATGTGTGGAGGTGATGGCGATGGCTACGAATCTGCAATTGGACGACCGGCTCATCCGGCAGGCCGTGGCGCTGGGCGGGCATCGCACCAAGAAGGCGGCGGTGACGCAGGCGCTCGCCGATTACATCCGGCATCTGCAACAGGAGAGAATCGTTGGCCTGTTCGGAACGGTGGATTTTGACCCGGCCTACGACTACAAGAAGCAGAGAGGGAGGCGGTGAGGGTCCTGGTCGACACCAGCGTCTGGTCGCTAGCCCTGCGGCGCGGCGAACAAGCCCAAGGAAGCGAGGCGTCGGAATTGCGGCGGCTCATTGCGGCGCATCTGGTGGAAATCATCGGTCCCATCCGACAGGAAGTCCTGTCCGGCGTGCATGACGCGGCAACCTTCGCACGGCTGGAATCCCATCTCCAAGCCTTTCCGGACGCAGCCGCCCTGACGGAGGACTACGTGACGGCGGCCAGATACTTCAACGTCTGCCGCTCCCGGGGAGTTCAGGGTTCGAACACCGATTTTTTGATCTGCGCGGTGGCGGCGCGGAGCGGTTTCGCGATATTCACGACCGACCAGGACTTTGCGCTTTTCGCAAAGCATCTGCCCATAATCCTGCACGAATTCAATAAGCACAACGGGGCAGGATTGAGAAGAAGGTAGAAGCCCCTTCCCCTCACCCCAACCCTCTCCCGGCAGAGACGCGGGGAGAGGGGGAAAAGGGGGGGCTCGGATCGCGACCCCGATAGTCCCGCATATCTGCCGGGACTATCGGGGCAGGCAGGAAGGTCGCTCCCACAGGCTCGGCAGGCGGGGATGCCGATTCCACTCAATGAGTGTGGAATTGCCGGGCGAGTCCGCATATAATCCCCATCGTTCCTGCGGGTGGCGCGGCACGCCTCCCGGCCGGACGATTGAAAATGAACGTCTCGACCAAACTCACACTGGCCCGTCTCTTCGCCACGCCGATCCTGGTCGTCTGCCTCGCGCTGGACTTCCCGGGGAACTACCCTCTCGCTCTCGTCATCTTCCTGGCCGCCGTTATCACCGACTACCTCGACGGTCATCTGGCCCGGGTCCGGTCGGAGACGACCGACCTGGGCGCCCTCCTCGACCCCCTGGCCGACAAGATCCTGATCTCGGCCGCCTTTATCTCCTTCATCGGCATCCCGGCGGTGAGCCTGCCGGCCTGGATGGTGATCGTGATCGTCAGCCGCGAGTTCGCGATCACGGGCTTGCGGCTGCTGGCGGCGGGGAAGGGGGTGATCCTCCCCGCCGGCCTCTGGGGAAAGCACAAGACCGTCTCCCAGATGGCCGCGGTGGTGCTCATCCTCGTCTATCTCTGCGTCCCGGACCGGGGGGAGGCCTGGCGGCCGCTCCTCCTGACGCTGGTCTCGGTCACGGTCGTCCTGACCATCTCCTCGGGGCTGATCTACATCGTCTCCAACCGCCGGCTCTTCTCCCGTTCTCCCGATTCTCCCGGCCCCCGCCCGGCCGACTCCTCCCGATGAATTTTCTTCGCCGCGCCTTCGACGAATCCTCCCGCTGCCTGGCCGCTTTTTTTTATCTCGGCTATTCCCCGGTCGCCCCGGGGACGATGGGGGCGCTCGGGGGGGCGATCGTCTTCGTTCTCCTGAACCTCCTTCTCCCGCGCTGGTTCCGTTCGCCTCCCCCGGCGGGATATTTCATCTTCCTCGCGATATTCTTCATTCTCGGCGTGGTCTCGGCCGGGCGGGGAGAGAAGCTCTGGAAGCGCAAGGACGCCTCCTACATCGTGATCGACGAGGCCTTCAGCTTCTTCCTGACCATGTTCCTGCTCCCCCTGCGCCCCTGGGTCCTGGTCGTCGGCTTCCTCCTGAACCGCGCCTTCGACATCCGCAAGCCCTTCCCCTGCGCCTATCTGGAGGGGTTGCCCGGCGGCTGGGGGGTGATGCTCGACGACGTGATCGCCGGGATCTACAGCAATGTCCTGCTCCAGCTGATTCTCGTGTTGACCCGGTGAAGACCGCGGATTAGATTAGTCGGGGATGAAAACAGCCTGTCTATCCGTTCTCCTGCTCGCGATGATGCTGGCGGCGGCCTCCTGGGGCTTCGGCTACGCATTCGCTCCCGACTCGCCGGCGCGGGTTCTTTCTCCCGAAGAACGAGCGGCCCGGGCCCAGTCCCTCTGGGAGGCGGCCCGGAGATACGAGCAGGAGGAGAACTGGTCGAAGGCCGCCCGCCGCTTCCGCCTGCTGGAGGAGAACTATCCGGAATCCCCTTTCGCCGTCGAATCCCTCTTCCGCCTGGGGACCAGCCTGGAGAAGATGAACCGACCGCTCGAGGCTTTCCAAGCCGATCAGAAGATTCTCGACGACTACCCCCGCCAGGGCGACCTGGAGACCATCCTCGGCCGCCAGTTCGCGATCGGCGAGTATTTTCTCAACCAGCGGCGGGACTACCTCCTTTACACGACCAGCCCCAACCTGGACTCCGCCGCCGAGGTCTTCCGCCAGATCGTGCGCACGGCCACCTTCAGCGACTACTCGCCCCGCGCCCAGTTTAACCTGGCCCGCGCCCTCCAGATGCAGGGAAAATACGACGAGGCCGAATTGGAATACGACCTGGTCCGTCAAAACTATCCCGACAGCCCCTCGATGCCCGACGCCCTCTTCCAGCTCGGCCTCTGCGCCCAGGAACAGGCGCTGGGATCGAACTATGACAACTTTGAAGTGAAGCGGGCGACGGATGCCTTCCGCGAGTTCGTCCGCCGTTTCCCGGAAGCGCCCCAGGTCCCCCAGGCCAAGGAGCTGATCAACGACATGCTCGGGGTCGAAGCGGAGAAGTCGTACGAGATCGGACGTTACTACGAGAGGAAGGACTGCCCGGAGGGAGCCAGGGTCTACTACCGCGAGGTGCTGGAAAAATTCCCGGGAACCTCCTTCGCGGCGCAGGCTCAGGAGAGGCTGGATGGGCTGAAGGAAGTAAAGTCCGTAGATTGAACAAGGTCGATGGGTAAGGGTAAAGGAGTGGGTCTGGTAAATGGGTGAGGTTAATAGTGTAACCTGGCTCGCCGCACCATTGACATAACCTATCGACCAGACCAATATCCTGACCCTAACCCATCAACCCTGGCTTACGTTCGTGAATAAAATAATGTCACATCTCATTGCAGTCGTCTGCGTGCTGGCGTTGGCCCTCCTCCCCGGCTGCAGCTCCTACCGCCTGGGGACGACTCTTCCCGCCAACATGAAGACCGTCTTCATCCCCACCTTCAAGAACAACACCTATCAGACGGGGATCGAGATGGACATCACCAACGAGGTGATCCAGCGCTTCCGGATCGACGGGAACCTGCAGCCCGTTTCCCGGGAGGAGGCCGACACCGTGCTCCTGGCCGAGATCACCGGCTGGGACCGCCAGGTCCTCTCCTACCGGGGGGACACCGAGGATGTGGTCGAGGAATACCGCCTCTACGTCAACGCCCGGATAACTTTCAAGGACGTCCGGAACGGGAGGATCCTGATCTCCAAGCAGGCGGTCCGGGGCAAGACCGATTTCTTCATCGAGGGAACGCTGGCCGATTCCGAGGAGCTGGCCCGCCCCGACGCCTACGAGGACCTCGCCATCCAGATCGTCGACGCGGTGGTGTCCTTCTGGTAATTGGCCGGCGGGCGACTCCTCGTCTGCTCTCGTGGTGGGAGCGACATTCCTGTCGCGATCCCTGCCGGCCCGGATCGGGGCAGGAATGCCCCTCCCACAATAGCGCTAGTGAGCGCTCGCAAGCTATGCTCGGGGGAGCAACCCCCTCCTCGCGATCCTTGCTGCCCGTGTGAGGGATCAGACCATGGTCTCCGATAAAAAAAAGAGCGGATCGTCGGCCGGAGGGCTCCGTCCGTATTATTTTCTCGTCGGCGAGGAGGACTATCTCCACGGACAGGAGATACACAAGATCGCCCGCCGGTTGGGCGTGGACGCCGGCTCATGGGAAAACCTGGAGGGAGAAGGGGCTACCGCGGCGCGGATACTGGAGGCGGTCCGGACGGACCAGCTCGATCTGTTCGCCGCGGGCGAGGGATCCGGCCGGATGGTGGTGGTGAGGGGGGCGGAGAAGATCATTCCCAGCGAGTACGCTCTCCTCAAGGACTTTTTCTCCCACCCGGGGACTCCTCCATCCTGCCTGATCTTTTCCGTCCGCAAGCCCCCGAAGGGATGGAAGGCCCCGCCCGGAGTCTCTTCCTCCGCCGTCATCTCCTGTTCTCCTTACAAGGCCCAGCCGCTGCGCTCCTGGATTCATGCGGAAGCCGCCCGCCGTTCCATCGCTCTGGCCCCCGGAGCGGTGGAGGATCTGCTGGACGCGGCGGGCGTGAGCATGCTGGCGCTCTCCACCGAGCTCGACAAGTTCGCGGCTTACCGCGGCGGCTCCGGTTCCCTTTCCGCGGAGGAGGTGAGGGAGCTCACCGGCCGGAGCGGATCGGCGGATATCTACGCCCTGTCCCGGCACATCGTCGCTGGAAAAGAGGCGGCGGCCCTGGCCCTGGCCCGCCGTCTTCTGGAGGATAAGGAAGCGCCCCTCAAGATCCTGGGGAACCTGGTCGGATCTTTCCGCCGTCTCTGGCTGGGGAGCGAGGCTTTCGAGAAAACCCGCTCCACTGCCGACGCCTGCGCGGCGGCCGGTGTCAACTGGTATCAGGATCAGTTCATCGAGCAGGTGCGCCGGTTCCATCCCTCCCGGGTCGCAGAGGTCTTCGACCGGTTGTTCGCGGCGAGCCTGGCGATGAAGGGGGAGGAAAAATCTCCGGGCCTGGCGCTGGAGAGACTGGTGATCGACCTGGCGGAGATTTTGAAGTCTCCCCGTGCGCCGGGACGGGGGGAGGGAATGAAGAACGCGCAAAACCTTAATCGTTCGCGGGCATCATCGATGCCCGCGAGCGATTAAGCCGCGCTCTTCAGGGAGTTCACGCGAAGGCTGAGACGCGCTTTCTGGCGGGAGACGAAATTCGGTTTCACCACGCCCTTGGCGCCGGCGCGGTCGAGGATAGAGAAATAGCGGTTTAAGGCCTTGACCGCGTTATCCCGCTCGCCCTTGGCCACGGCATCGAGAACCGTCCGCATCCCGGTTTTGATATGAGCGCGGACGGCGCGGTTCCGGGCGCGGATCTTGACGTTCTGCCGCAATCTCTTGGCGGCGGATTTCAGCTGAGGCATCGTCGATCTCCTGATTCAAGTTGGAATTCGCGCGACCTTACTACTCCCCGGGAGGGGAGTCAAGGGTAAAGAAAGACGGTTACTAACAGTTACTAGCAGTTACCAACGGTTACCACCGGTTACAAAAGCCTCTCTTCCTGCTATCGTTCGTAACTGTTAGTAACCGTTGGTAACTGTTAGTAACCGTTCGTAACTGATCGTAACCGTTCGCAACTGATCGTATGCGCGCTACCCACACCATCACCCGCTCCGCCGGCGTCCTGGTCTCCGCCAACCTGCTGAGCCGCGTCTTCGGCCTGATCCGGGACATCGTCACCGCGAGCTATTTCGGCACCAGCTCCGCGATGTCCGCCTTCGTGATCGCCTTCACCATCCCCAACCTTTTCCGCAACCTTATCGGCGAGGGGGCCTTGTCCTCCGGATTCATCCCCGTCTTCGCCGGATGCCTGGAAAAAGAGGGGAAGGAGCAGGCCTGGAAGCTTGCCCGCCGCGTCACCTCCCTGGCCGTGGTGGTCCTGATCGCCCTGGTCCTGGTCGGATACCTGGCGTTGGGCGTGCTGCAGCGGAATATCACGCTCGACCCGGACATGATCCTGGCCTGTCGCCTCCTC
Source organism: uncultured bacterium (assembly GCA_964551475.1). Lineage (GTDB taxonomy): Bacteria > Auribacterota > Erginobacteria > Erginobacterales > CAZKCI01 > CAZKCI01. Next base: position 97,290 of record CAZKCI010000064.1, read on the forward strand.
CGGGTCATGTTGCCCTATCTCTTCTTTATGTGCCTCCTCGGCCTGGCCATGGGGATCCTGAACACGCTCGGACGTTTCGCCCTCCCCGCCGCTTCTCCCATCATCATGAACAGCGTCTGGATCCTCTCGGTGATAGTCCTCTGCCCCCGTTTCGGTTCAACCCTTCAGGACCGGATCTTCGGCCTGGCCTGGGGGATCCTTCTCTCCGGGGCCGTCCAGCTGGCCGTGCAGATCCCCCTGCTCTGGAAGGAGGGATTCCGCTTCCGCTTCCGCTGGGACCTGAAACATCCCGGCGTGCGCCGGGTGATCGTCCTGATGGGGCCGACGGTGATGGGGATGGCGGTGATCCAGATCAACGTCCTGGTCGACCGCCTGGTCGCCCTCGCCCTGGGCCCGTCCGCCCCGGCCACACTCTATTACGCCAACCGCCTGGTCCAGTTTCCACTCGGCGTTTTCGGAATCGCCCTGGCCACGGCGGCCCTGCCGGTGATGGCCGCCCAGGTGGCGCGGGAGGAGAAGGAGGAGTTCAAGCGCACGGTCGCCTACGCCCTGCGGGTGGTGTTTTTGATCGCCCTCCCCGCCGCGGTGGGGCTCCTGGTCCTGCGCAGCCCGATCGTAGCCTTGATCTTCCAGCACAAGGAATTCACGGCCGCCTCCACCGCCGCCACTTCCTGGGCGGTGCTTTTCTACGGCCTGGGGCTCCTGGGTTTTTGCGGGATCAAGATCGCGACCCAGGCTTTCTATTCGATCCACGACACGAAAACGCCGGTGATCGTAGGCGTGGCCGGGATGCTTCTCAATCTCGGGCTTAACCTGCTGGTCGTTTTCCAGCCCTGGCTCCGAGAGCACCTGAGGGAGGGGGGGCTTGCCCTCTCCACGAGTCTCGTCGCCACGCTCAACCTGTTTGTCCTTCTGTATCTGCTCCGGAGAAGGCTCGGCCCGATCCGAGGCCGCGAGATCGCTCTTTCCTTCGGGAAGATCGCTCTGGCCTCCCTGGTGATGGGAGGAGCCTGCTACGGGGTATGGCGGCTGATCGCCGGCATCTTCGCCGGACGTTCCGGGGCCGCTTTAGCGGAGGTTGCCATACCCATCGCCGCTTCGGCGGCGGTCTTCGCCGCCATGGTATGGATTCTGAGAATACGCGAAATGGGGGAGATCGCGGCGGCGTTTGGGAGGAAGGGGAAACCAGTGATCAGTGACTGAAGAAGAAGTGATCAGTGGTCAGTTGCTGATCACTTCTTCTTCTAATACTTGTACGTGCTTCCCCCGATGAACTCCCTGAGGGGAGAGGTGGACGGGACGCAGGAATCGTCCTCCACCATGGTGATGGTGTCGAGGAGATTGTGGACCCGCTCCGCCCGGGCGTAGGCGTCCTTCTTGCCGGGGTCGGCCCGATACTCGTCCATCGCCTGGACCAGGAACTTGAACAGGTATTTCTTGTGGATGGGGAGCTCGTAGGCGAGGGCGCCGTTGATCACGAAGTCGGTCTCGGTGATGAAGGGGACGATGTGCTGCATCTCGCTTTTGCGGACATAGTGCCAGTGCCCGATGGTGCGGACCGGATCGTAGGAGCGGTGCCAGGAGTCCCGGATCATCCGGCGCAGGAGGCGGATGTCGGTCCAGCGGGTCCATACCCCCCGGCTGTCCTTGAGCTGGGAGAGGGTCTCGATGTAGATCCGGAACTTCACCTCGTGGGGGATGGCCGCGGTCATCGGCTCGTAGAGGCCGTGGAGGCTGTCGATCAGGATGATCTCGTTCTCCTTGATCTTGAGCGGGACTGTCTCCTTCTGGCGCGTCCCGGTCTTGAACGAGTAGATCGGCATCTGGATCTCCTTGCCCTTGAGGAGATCGGAGAGGTGCTTGTTGATCAGGGGGAGGTCCAGGGCCTGCGGGGTCTCGAAGTCGTAATCCCCGTACTCGTCCTTGGGGTGCATGGTGAGGTCGAAGAAGTAGTTGTCGAGAACCATGGGAACGAGCTTCAGGTTTTTCTTCCGCAGACGCTCGGAGGTCTTGATCGTGGCGGTGGTCTTCCCGGAGCTGGAGGGGCCGGCGATGATGACCAGGCGGACCGGGTGGTCGCTGTTGATGATCGCGCCGGCGGCGGCGTCGATGAAGGCCTCGTAGCGGGCGTCGGCCGCCTTGACCAGTTCGGGGAAGGAGCCGTCCGCGATCCGTTGGTTCAGGCCGTCAACGGTGTCGACCTTCTGGGCGATGTTCCACTTCAGCGTATCCTCGATGACCTGCATCGGGATGTTTTTTCGATAATCGGCTTCGATGTCTGAGGCATTCACGTTGTCAGTTCTCCTTCTTTTCTTTTCAAGGGATCTCCGATCCCGTCGAAAAGAAAAGTAGAAACACGGTTATAAGCTATCCCGTCCGATCGTAGACGTCTCTTATTATCTCCAGATGAACTGCGATCGTCAACCGATAAAGAGGGGGAGGGGAGGGCTACCTCAACGGACTCCTCTCCATCTCAAGGGGATAGGAAGACGCAGCGCTGCCGGGGCGCTTGCCGGTTAGAACACGGGGACCATCCCACGATGAGGCCAAAGAGTCGCTGAGCAGATGGGAGGTCCGCTCCGTCCCCTCTTCCGCTCCCTCTCGCACTTCCAGGGAGACGCTGATCTTCAGTTCCGGGAGTTCTTTCCAATAAAAGGGGGAGGGAGGGAACAGGTATACGCCGCCGCTCTGGACACTGAAATCAGCGGCCTTATCCAGGGCGGTCTTTCTTTTGTCCGGAGGGGCGGAGAAGAGGCTGTTCCGGTAGTCTGACGAAACGCGGAAGGCCTCGATCTCGGCGTCCAGATCCGGGTCGAGTCCGGCGATGAAGGAAAATTCCTTCTGGCCGGCGAGGAGGATGAGGACGTCGTTGCCGTTCGCTTCCCGGCGGGCGAGCGAGTTGCGGACGATGACGTGCTCCAGGTAGAGGGGAGGGAGGGAGACGAAGACGGCGAGCTGCGTCTCCCCCCCCTCCAGCGAACGGTCGAGATCGATTTCGAGCGAGACGGGGGCATAGACGGCCGGCGGATTGTCACCGGCGGTCCGGTCCGAGCGGGCGACCGGAATCCGGCGCAGGGTGAGGCGGGCACCGGTCAGGTCTCCCCCGGTGTACGAGCAGTCGGAGTGAAAGACGCAGTCCTGGTCGCGGGCGGGTTCAGACGCCTCCAGGACCAGGAGTGTTGACGACGGATCGGGCGAAGGCGCCGGTTCCGTTGCCGCCGCCATGGCGAGCGTCAGGACAAGGAAGAGGGAGATCATGATCGGATCCATTGTAGCAGAATGGCGTATTTGAAATCTCAAATCTCAGATCTCAGATCTTAAATAAAATCCATGATCTACAATCCCAAAATACCCTTTGTTTCCTTCGCTCTCCACGCTATAATCATCCCGTAAACTTGTACTCTCCCATGCAACACGACCTCAAACGCATCCACTCCGAGCTCGATCCTTTCTTCTCCCCCCGCGGCGTGGCCGTGATCGGGGCTTCCAAGGACAAGATCAAGGTCGGCCACACCGTCCTCGACGGCCTGGTTCGGGGAGGGGCCTTCCCCCGCGACCAGCTCAGGGGCTTTTCCGGCGGGATCTACGCCATCAACCCCAAGGAGAAAGAGATCCTGGGGGTCAGATGTTATGCATCCGTGGTCGATGTCCCCGGCCCGGTCGATCTGGTCGTGGTCTGCGTCCCCGGCCCGGCGATTCCCTCGGTGATGGAGGAGTGCGGCAAGAAGGGGGTCAAGGCCGCCATCGTCCTCACCGCCGGTTTCGGAGAGGCGGGGGAGAAGGGGAAGAAGCTCCAGGCCCAGTTCATGGAGATCGCCCGCCGGCAGAAGATCCGCGTGGTCGGCCCCAACTGCCTGGGGATCCTCTATCCCCCCAACAACCTGAACGCCAGTTTCGGCCTCACGCTCCCGTTTCCCGGCCGGGTGGCTTTTTTTAGCCAGTCCGGCGCGCTGGTGGACAGCATCATCGACTGGTCGCTCAAGGAGCGCTACGGCTTCAGCGCCATCGTCTCCTACGGGAACAAGGCCGACATCGATGTTCCGGAGCTGCTGGCCTGGGGCGCGGAGGACCCGCACACCAAGGCGATCGCTCTCTATCTCGAGGGGGTGGGCGACGGCCGCTACTTTCTCTCCATGGCCTCCCAGGTCTCGGCGAAAAAGCCGATCATCGCCCTCAAGGCCGGCCGCTCGGCCAAGGGGACCAAGGCGGTCTCCTCCCATACCGGTTCGCTTTCCGGTTCCTATGAAGTCTACCGGGGCGTATTCAAGCAGGCCGGCGTGATCCTGGCCGACAACCTGACCGAGCTCCTGGGGATAAGCCAGGCCCTTGCCTACCAGCCGGCGCCCTCCGGGAAAAGGATCGCCATCGTGACCAACGGGGGCGGTTGCGGCGTGATGTGCACCGACTACTGCCAGGAAGCGGGGCTGGAAGTCAGCGACCCGTCTCCCGAGATGATCGCCCGCCTCGACGCCACGGGACTCATGCACCCGGCCTGGTCGCGGGGGAATCCCTTCGACCTGGTGGGCGACGCCGCCCCCGAGCGCTATCGGGCGGCCCTCGAGGAGATCATGAAGTCCGACCTCTACGACGGGGTGGTGGTGATCCAGACCCTCCAGGCGGTGACCGATGGACTGGGCGACGCCCAGGCCGTGGTGGAGATGCGGAACAAATACAAAAAGCCGGTGATCGGCGCCTTCATGGGGGGAGTGATTTCGGAGGAGGGCATCCGCTACCTCCTGGAAAACGGCATCCCCAATTTCTTCGACGTCAAGCAGGTCGCCTACGCCATGAAATCCCTTTTTGAGCACGGGGAATACGTTCGTCGATTGCGCCCTCCCCCGGGAGGCCCCCGATGAGCTCCTCCGTCGAGACGATCCTCGCCGCCGCCCGGAAAGAGGGAAGGAATTTCCTCCTGGAGTATGAGGCCGAGGAGATCCTCTCCGCCCGGGGGATACCGGTGGCCCCCGGCGTTCTGGCCGGGAGCGCGGAGGAAGCCGCCGCGGCGGCGGAGAAGATGGGCTTCCCGGTGGTGATCAAGGTGATGTCTCCCCAGATCATCCACAAGTCGGACGCCGGAGCGGTCAAAGTGGGGATCCGGGACAAGGCCGCTCTTCTCGTCGCCCGGGAAACGATCCTCCAGAACGCCCGCCGCTACGCCCCCGCGGCCGAGATCAAGGGCGTCTTCGTTCAGAAGATGGTCGCCGCCGGGCGCGAGGTGATTGTCGGCTCGTCCCGCGATCCCCAGTTCGGCCCCGTGATCATGTTCGGACTGGGCGGGATTTTCGTCGAGGTCTTGAAGGACGTGGTCTTCCGGGTGGCGCCGGTCTCCGGGGAAGAGGCGGAACGGATGATCCGGGAGATCAAGACGATCGCCATTCTCAAGGGGGTGCGCGGGGAGAAGGCGATCAACTTCGCCGCGCTGGCCTCCGTGATCGAGCGGATCTCCCGCCTGATGGTCGATTTCCCCGAGATCGCCGAGCTCGACGCCAATCCCGTCCGGGTGGACGAAACGAAGGCGATCGTGGTGGATGCGCGGATCATCCTGTCGAAGCAGTAAGCTTCGATCAATGTGGGAGGGGCGTCTCGCCCCGATCCGTGCCGGCCCGTCATCGCGACAGGAATGTCGCTCCCACATAATATCGGGGCGGGGACGCCGATCCCACAATCTCAAACTTCGGAGCGTCAGGCCGTGCTGATCTTTCTCGCGACATTTCTCAAGGCTTTCGCGATCCACATCATCCACCTGCTGCCCCTGATTCTTGTGCTTTTCGGGGGGATTCTGCTTCTGGCCTTCTCCATCGGCCGGAGGGAGAAGTGGTCGCGCATCGACACCATCTATTACGCCTGCATCACCGCGACCACCGTGGGCTACGGCGACCTCCACCCCACCCAGCGCAAGAGCAAGATCATGGCCATCTTTATCGCCCTGCTGGGGCTCCTGGTCACCGGCATCGTGGTGGCTTCCGCAGTCAACTCAGTCTCCAAGGCCTACGCCAAGAAGTTCGAGTTCCGAGCCGCCACGCAGGTCCGGGCCGGAGGAAAGTTGTGAGCTCGGCCTTCATCCCCAACGGCCTCCCCACGGCGGTCGGGTCCTTCCCGCAGACCGATCCGGAAGCCGCCTGCGACCTCATGCTCCGCCGTCTCTCCGAGGCCCCGGTCTGGCCCCAGCTCCCCAAGCGCGGTTTTCTGGAGACGATGTGCCCGCAATACGCCCAGGGCCTCCCCGCTCTGGTTCTCGACCGGACGGCGGAGAGGATCTACTTCCAGGTCGGCCACGATTTTCTCTCCCAGCTGGAGTCGTTTTACGGGAAGGTGATCGAGGAGGATCTCGACTATTTCGGCCTCTCTCCCGAGCGCGCGGCGGGCTTCCACCGCCTGGTCGAACGGCTGCGGAAGGAGGCTCTCCATTTTCCCTTGATCAAGGGGCAGGTGACCGGTCCGGTCACCTTCGCCCTCACGATCACCGACCAGGACCGCCGCCCGGCCTTCTACCGCCCCGAGCTCGCCGACGCGATCGTCAAGGCGATCGCCTTGAACGCCCGCTGGCAGATTCGGCGGCTGAAACCTTTCGCCGATCGGGTGATCCTTTTCATCGACGAGCCCTACCTCTCCTCGGTCGGCTCGGCGGTGATCGCCCTCAAGGCGGAGGAAGCGCGGGCGAAGATCGACGAGGTCGCCGCCGCCGTTCACCAGGAAGGGGCTTATGCCGGCGTCCACTGCTGCGCCAACACGGATTGGTCGATCCTCGCCGGAAGTTCGGTGGACATCATCTCGTTCGACGCCTACGGTTACGCGAAGAACCTCCTCCTCTACGCCGACGCCGTCCGGGCGTTCCTGGGCCGCGGCGGCTCTCTCGCCTGGGGGATCGTACCCAGCAGCGCCGACGCGGAGCGGGAGACGGGGGAAACCCTCTGGGCGAGACTCTCCGAATCGTTCGCGCGGCTCGCCGGCGGGGATGTCGCGCCGGAAACGATCCGCCGCCAATCCCTGATCACCCCCTCCTGCGGGATGGGGACGCTGACGGGCGAACTCAGCGATCGAATCCTGGGATTGGTGGTGGAGGTATCGGGGAAAATAAGAAGTCAGAAATGAAAACGTGTAAGATGTAACGGGTAAGGTGTAAGGAGATTGCAGGCATGCTCGCCTGGACTCCGGGAAATCGAAGATCAATAACGGGAGAATCGCGATGAAGGAGAAAGTTGAGAAGGCGCTGGAGCAGATCCGCCCCTTCCTCCAGGCCGACGGCGGAAATCTCGAGCTCGTCGGGATCGAGGGCGCGACCGTGAAGGTGAAGCTCACCGGGGCCTGCTCCGGCTGCCCCTTCGCCACCTACACCCTGCGCCAGCGGGTGGAGCAGAAGCTCAAGGAGCTGGTGCCGGAGGTGGAAAAGATAGAGGAAGTCAAATGAAGCAAGGTTCCACGGTTCCACGGTTCAGCGGTTCAACGGTCAGGAGGCCGGGGGATATTTGCTTCGGCCGGCTGCCTTCCTCTCCCCGCCTTATCCGTTATGGCTGAAGAAGAAAAAGGCCATATTCGCTCCCAGGCGCCCTGGGCGATCTTCCTCCTCGTCTTCCTCTGCTACGGCTACTTCACCTACATCTGGCCGGGCTACTGGAACACCAACGAGTACAGCCGGATCTTCCTCACCCGGGCGCTGATCGACCGCCAGAAGCTGTATATCGACGACATCATCGTCCTCCACAACACCCAGGACAAATCCTTCTATGACGGCCACTTCTACACCAACAAAGCTCCCGGCTCCTCGCTGCTCGCCACTCCCGTCTATCTCGTCCTGCGCCTCGTCGAGATCAACTTCCGATTCCAGCTCTCCGAGGAGTGGGTTCTCTACCTGGTCAAGCTGATCTGCCTGAGCGCCCTCTCCGCCGCCTCCCTTTCCCTGATCTTCAAATTCTGGGGCTACATTTCGCTTATCTTCCCGATCCGGGAGTCGCTGGTCATTGTCTATGCCCTGGGGACGCTGGTCTGGCCGTATTCGGCCCTCTACTACGGCCATCTGCTGGCCGGTCTCGCCCTGCTGATCGGGTTTCTCATCCTCTTCGACGCGCGGGACCTGGTCCGGGGGACGGCGGAGATCGTGGAGGCCGGCTTCTTCTGCGGAGTGGCCTTTCTCATCGAATACCCCACCCTGATCATCTCCCTGGTGATCTTTCTCTATGCCTGCGCCGTGTTCAAGAACAAGAAGGCGGTTTTCTACCTGATCGCCGGGGCGGTGGCGGTTTATTTCATCGCCCTCTATTTCGACGATATCGTGTCCGTCATCTACGAGCGTCTCGGACGGCTCATCCCGCCCCCGCACCCCCCCCTGCCGGGGGCCAAGCCGGAACTGCATCCCTCTCCCGGCTTCCTGATCCCGCTGTTTTACGCCCTGGGAATTCTTTACCTCCTGCTGCTCGCCTGGAAAGCCCGCGTTCTCTTCCTGTTCCTGTTCGGCCTGTTGGTGCCGGTCGGCGTCGCGCTTTTCTACCACAGCCGCTGTTTCGGGGGGCCGTTCAACTTTCCCTACTTTTTCGAGACCTATCGGGAGTTTGCCGTCGCCCACAGCCGGGGGATCGCCGGGGTGACCGTGCCCCGTTTCGATCTTATCCTGAAACTCCTGGTGAGCCCCTTCCGGGGGCTTTTCTACTACTCTCCCATCCTCCTCCTCGCCCCGGCGGGGATCATCAAGATGCTCAAGGATCGGGAGTGGCGGAAAGAGGGGGCGGCGATCCTGGTCGCCACCGTCGCCTATCTTCTCTTCAACAGCGCCTTCTCCGACTGGGAAGGGGGGTGGTCGATGGGGCCCCGCCACCTCGTCCCCCTGATCCCCTTTCTGATGACCGCGATCATGTATCTGGCCGCCAAGTCGTCCGCCGCCGGCCGCCGGATCTTCGCCCTCCTGGCCGCTCCCCTGGGGACGATCTCCATCGTTTTCGCGGCGATCGGGGTGTCCACCTTCCCCTATTTCCCCAAGGAGTTTTCCAACCCCATCTACGACCTCGGCGTCCGTTTCCTGCTCCGCTCCAAATTCGCCCCCAATGCGGGGGGGTTCTTCGGCCTCACCGGGCTCAAAAGCCTCCTCCCCCTGGCGGCGATCGTCGGCGCTTTGATCGTCATCTATCTTTTCGATCTGGGCTGGATGTTCTCCCGCAAGGTCGCCGCCCGGGCGGTCTTTTGCCTGGTCGGTCTCGCGGCCTCGGCGGCGATCCTTTTCGTCTGGGCGGGGTGGAGCGCGGCCAGGCTCAAGGGGGAGGATGAAGTTCTGGCCGCCGGGCGGGAGGCCCAGACCGTGCGGGTGCTCTACTACATGGAACAGCCGGGAGTAAAAGAGTGATCAGTAACCAGTGAGCAGTAAAAAATTCGCGCAATTAGCGGTTATAAATTCGCGGAATTCGTAGTCTAGAACGAGTATTCCAGCCCGGCCCGAACCTGCCAGTTGTCGAACTCCACCTCGTCCTTGACCGTGACCGAGCCCATGGTCGGGTTGGAGTGGGTCATCTCGCGGTCCAGGTCCACCATGACGTAGCGGGCTTCCACGTTCAGATAGATGTGGGGGCTCAATTGGAAGTCCGCTCCCGCCGCCGCATGCACCGCCCACTGTCCTTCGACCTTGCCGCTGATCGTGAAGAGATAGTCGTCGACGTAGTAGCTCCCGTCGATATCGGCCGAGGCCTGGTAGTAGCCGCCGCCCAGGCCGAGGTAGGCCCGTCCGCTCTGCTCCATGAAGGGGGCGCAGATCAGCGTGGTGGCATAGAGAGGATAGATGCGGTCGACCTCGCGATAGGTCACCGGACCTGGCGCGGCGGCGAAGGGCATGGCGATGAGCTCGTTGCTTTCGAATCGAAAGTAATCGCCGCCGATCTCGATCCCCAGCGTGTCGGTGAACTTGTATTTGAAGATCGCTCCGTAGCCGAATTCGTTGTCGAAATCGGAATCGCTGGGGTTCATGTAGGATACGTGAGCGCCCATCCGGAACTCGCCATCCTGGAACTGGCCCGCCGCGGCGGGGAGTGCGAAGGCGAAAGCGAGGAAAAGGAAGAGGGCGAGAAAGCAGCGGGTCAATTTCATCAAGGATCTCCTTTTTAATCCCCCGCGGAAGGCGCCTGCCTCCCGCGGAAAATTAAATAGTTGTGTGTCAATATCTCAAGTACGAGGGACAATAGGCCTATGTTCAACAGTATAAAAGAATTCACACCCCTGTAAAGCATGAAAGCGGGGATAAAATACATGAATGCCGCCGGCATATTTGATAGATTGATCGGCGCATGATGATCGCGGCCCTCGCGCTCTGCCTCCTCGTTTCCTTTCTCCTGGGCTCGATCCCCTGGGGCTACCTTCTTCTCCGCTGGTTCCAGGGGATCGACATCCGCCGCCACGGGAGCGGGAACATCGGATTCACCAATGTTCTGCGGACGGCGGGAAAGCCGCTGGGCGCCCTGACCCTGCTCCTCGACGGCGGGAAGGGCTGGCTGGCTGTCGCCGTCCTCGCCCCGGCCCTGGCGGGGGAGGGGGGGAATCGCGAGTATTTTTTGATCGCGGCCTTCCTGGGGGCGGTCGCGGGCCATGTCTTCACCCCTTTTCTGGGTTTTCGCGGCGGCAAGGGCATCGCCACCGGGGCGGGCGCCCTGCTCGCCCTCTCGCCCGCGGCCTTCGGGGTCTGCATCGGAATCTGGCTCGCCCTGGTCGCCGTCTCCCGCTACGTGTCGCTGGCGTCGGTCGTCGCCGCCGCCGTTCTTCCTCTGGCCGTATATTATTTCGAGCGGAAAGTCGCCTTGCTTGTCTTCGCGCTCCTGGCGGTGGCCCTGGTCATCGCCCGCCACGCGGGAAATCTCCGGAGGCTTATTCGGGGAGAGGAGCGCCGGATAGGGGAAAAGACAGGTGCGGCCGGAGAACATCGTCAGGACGTGTAGGCCGGAACTGCGTTCCGGCGCGCCCGGTCGCAGACCGGGCCTACAAGGCGCGCAGATAGTTTTGCCGTGGCTGTAGGCCGCCTCTGTGAGGCGGCGCAGGACCGCCCGGTCACAGACCGGGCCTACAATAGCAAAGACGATTTATCATCATGAAAGATAGCGTCTGCGTACTCGGCGATGGCGGCTGGGGAACGGCCCTGGCGCTCCTCATTCAGCGCAAGGGCTTGCGGGTTTCCCTCTGGGGCGCTTTCCCCGATTATATCGAGGAGGTGGCCCGCACCCGGGTCAACCGCAAGTTTCTTCCCCAGGCGCCCATTCCAGAGGAGATCAGACTGACCTCCGACCTGGGCGAGGCGCTGGACCGGGCGTCCACCGTTATCTTCGCCGTCCCTTCCCAGTATCTCCGCCAGGTCTGCCGCCGGGCGGCGCCCTTGATCCGTCCGGATTGCCTGGCCGTCAGCGCCGCCAAGGGGCTGGAGATCGACACCCGGAAAAGAATGTCCGAGGTCCTCAGGGAAGAGCTGAAGACCGATACCATCGCCGTCATCTCCGGGCCGAGCCATGCCGAGGAGGTGGCCCGGAATCTGCCGGCGGCCGTGGTGGCCGCCTCCGCGCGTCCCGCCGCCGCCCGCCGCGCCCAGGAGCTCCTGATGGACGAGCGGTTCCGGATCTACACGCTCGATGACGTGGTCGGCGTGGAGATGGGGGGGGCGATCAAGAACGTGATCGCCATCGCCGCCGGGATCAGCGACGGTTTCCGCCTGGGCGACAACACCAAGGCCGCCATCCTGACCCGGGGCATGGTCGAGATCGCCCGCCTGGGGACGGCGCTGGGGGGGAAGATCGAGACCTTCTGGGGCCTGAGCGGGATCGGGGACCTGATCGCCACCTCCTGCAGCCCCTACGGGCGCAACTGGCGGCTCGGACGCCTGATCGGGGAAGGCCTGGCGCTGGACAAAGCCCTGTCCAGCACCGAGATGGTCTGCGAGGGGGTTCGCTCGTCCGCCGCGGTCCGGGATCTCTCCGCCCGCGCGGGAGTGGAAATGCCGATCGCCGGCGATGTCTACCGGGTTCTCTACGAGGGCAAGCCCCCCCTCCGGGCGGTCAAGGACCTGATGACCCGGGAAGCGAAGACGGAGGCCTTCCGGTGAGGATTTCCGGAAGGCTTGCCCGCTGAACATATTTCCTGCTTGAGAAAGTGCGGGCTCTGGTGTATTAGTAAAAACATCCGCGTAGCGGATGTTTTTACGGGGCGTGGCGCAGTCTGGCTAGCGCGTCTGAATGGGGTTCAGAAGGTCCCCGGTTCGAGTCCGGGCGCCCCGATACCAGAACGAGGGACGACCGTTCACCCTTCGCTTGCGCTCGGAGTTCACTGGGACGACAGCATTACCGCCCTGGTTTTCCCCTCGTCATCCCGAGCGTCAGCGAGAGGAAGCGGTCGTCCTTTTGGTTATTATCCGGGAGGGGTGATGAAACAGATCCGCATAGGTCTGATCGGGTTCGGCACGGTCGGGGCCGGAGTGGTCAAGCTCCTCCAACGCAACGCCGCCCTGATTTCCCGCCGGCTCGGCGCCCGCCTCGTCCTGGGGCGGATCGCCGATCTCGACCTCCGACGCGATCGGGGGGTGGACCTCCCCCCGGGGCTGCTGGTCTCCAACGCCCGCCAGATCATCGACGACCCCTCCCTGGACCTAGTGATCGAGCTGATCGGCGGCATTCAACCCGCCTTCGACCTGGCCTCGGCGAGCCTCCAGCGGGGGAAGCATCTGATCACCGCCAACAAGGCATTGCTGGCCGAGCGGGGAAGAGAGCTCTTCGCCCTGGCCGAAAAGCATCGCCGCGGGGTTTATTTCGAAGCCAGCGTGGGAGGCGGAATCCCCATCATCAAGGCTCTGCGGGAGGGTCTCGCCGCCAACCGGATCGAGTCGGTCCTGGGGATCATCAACGGGACCTCGAACTACATCCTTTCCCGGATGACCGAGGAAGGGGAGTCGCTGGAGACGGCGCTCTCCGAGGCCAGGGAGAAGGGATATGCCGAGCCCGACCCCAGCCTCGACCTCAAGGGGATCGACAGCGCCCACAAGCTCGCCATCCTGGCCTCGCTCGCCTTCGGGGGCTGGGCCGATTTCGGTGATATCCGCGCCGAGGGGATCGGCGGAATCGCCCGGGAAGACATCGCCTTCACCGGAGACCTGGGCTACGTGATCAAGCTTCTCGCCATCGCCAAGCGGAGCTCCCGGGGAGTGGAGCTTCGCGTTCATCCCACGCTGTTGCCCCGCTCCCATCTGCTGGCCACGGTGGGGGGAGCCCTGAACGCGATCTGCGTCGAGGGGGATTTCTGCGGCCGGAACATCTTCATCGGCCTGGGGGCGGGAGAAGGGCCGGCGGCGAGCGCCGTGGTCGGCGACCTGATCGACGCCGGACGCGATCTGTTGAGCGGCGGCGCCCCTCGTCTGAAGGCGCCCCCGTGCTCCGCGCGGCTCGTGGCGGCGCCCTTCGGGGAGACCGAGTGCCCACACTATATCCGGGTCCCGGCGATCGACCGTCCCGGCGTGCTGGCCCGCATCGCCAGCATCCTCTCCGTCTGTTCCATCTCCATCGCCTCGGTGATCCAGCGGGGGAGGAGGAAAAAAGGAGTAGTGCCGATCGTCCTGATGACCCACCGGGCCCGGGAGAAGGCCATGGAGCGGGCGATCGCCCGCATCGACCGTCTGGACGTGGTGCGGGGGAAGTGCCTCAGGATACGGGTGGAAAAGTGATCGGTGATCAGTTATCAGTGATCAGTTACTGATGACTGATCACTTCATTTGTTTTTACTGGTTTTTTGGGGAGGGGCGTCTCGCTTGATTCAGGTCGGCTGGGATCGCGGCGAGACGCCGCTCCCACAGAAACGCAAAGCGAGCGGACGGAAACGATGACTGTGGGAGGGGCGTCTCGCCCCGATCCATCATGGCTAGTATGTGCAAATACATCATGATCGTCGGCGACGGCATGGCCGACTATCCCCTGGAGAGCCTCGGCGGGAAAACCCCGCTGGAGGCGGCCCGCATTCCCAACATGGACCGACTGGCCCGGGAAGGGGCGGGGGGGAGGCTCAAGACCGTGCCCGGGGGATTGACCCCCTCGAGCGACGTGGCCAACCTCTCCCTCCTCGGCTACGATCCCGCCAAGTGCTACTCCGGGCGGGGTCCGCTGGAGGCGGCGAGCCTCGGCATCAATCTGGAACCGGACGAGTTGGCCTTTCGCTGCAACCTGGTCACGGTCTCCCAGGGGAAGCTCAGCGACTACAGCGCCGGACACATCTCGACCCGGGAAGCCGCCATCCTGATCAACCAGCTCGAGGAGCGGCTGGGGGGCCAGGGGATCCGTTTCTACCCGGGGATGAGCTATCGACACCTGCTGGTGGTCAAGGAGCAGCTGCTCGAAGACGGGCGGGGCAAGCTCAAGACCGTGCCCCCGCACGACATCACCGGCGAGTCTTTGGAAGCGCACCTGCCCCGGGGAAAGGGCGGCGCTTTTCTCACCGACCTGATCCGCAAATCCCAGATCTTTCTCGCCGGCCAGGAGATCAACTCCATCCGCCTCGACCTGGGCGAGAATCCGGCCAACAGCGTCTGGCTCTGGGGGGAAGGGCGGCGTCCCCAAATGGACGGATTCCGGGATCGTTTCGGCCTCTCCGGCGCGCTGATCTCCGCGGTCGACCTTTTGAAAGGGCTGGCCCGGACGATCGGGATGGACGTGATCGCCGTCCCCGGCGCCACCGGTTTCTTCGACACCGATTACCGGGCCAAGGGGGAGTACGCACTGAAGGCGCTCCGGGACCACGATTTCGTCTATGTTCACGTCGAGGCCCCGGACGAGGCCGGCCACACCGGCAACGCGGTCGAGAAGGTCAAGGCGATCGAGGCGATCGACGACAAGATCGTGGGGCCGGCCCTGTCGGCCCGCCGCGCCGGGAACGATCTGAGGGTGATCGTCCTCCCCGACCATGCCACGCCGATCGCGCTCAAGACGCACGTAGACGATCCCATCCCCTTCGCGGTCTGGGGAACGGGCATCGCGCCGGACGCCATGGAGCGCTACTGCGAGAAGGAGGCGGAGAAGGGGTCGTTCGGGACGAAGAAGGGTCACGAGCTGTTGCCCCTGCTTTTTGCGCTATAGAATATTCCATGTCGCACAATCACGAGATGTCGTAGAGACAGCGGAACCGGTTGATGGGTTAGGGTAAGGATATTGGTCTGGTCTATGGGTGAGGGTTAGGTGTTGGCCCGGCCGTCGTGCCGCACCATCGACCTTACCCATCGACCAAACCCACTTCCTAACCTTTACCCAGCTACCTTTGCTTGGCTGTAAAGGCGTCGATCGCCGATCACGCTGTTGCAATCGTTGACTAACCCGGAAGGAAGACACGTATGCCGATCATGGTTCAGAAGTTCGGAGGCAGCTCGGTGGCCGACGTCGTGCGGATGAAGCGGGTAGCCCGACGCATCGCCGCCGCCCGCGCCCGGGGCTACCGCATGGTGGTCGTGGTTTCGGCCATGGGCGACACCACCGATGAGCTGATCGAGAAGGCGTACCAGGTGAACCCGGACCCCTCGGAGCGGGAGATGGACCAGCTCATCTCGACCGGGGAGCAGATCTCCGCGGCTCTGCTGGCGATGACACTGGAGGGGATGGGGGTGAAGGCGATCTCGCTCACCGGGGACCAGGTGGGGATCGTCACCGACGACCGGCACACCAAGGCCCGGATCTTCGACATCAGCCCGAAGAAGATGAGGGAGGAGCTCGACCGGGGGGCGGTGGTGGTGGTGGCCGGATTCCAGGGAATCAACGTCAAGAAAGACGTCACCACGCTGGGGAGAGGCGGCTCCGATCTCACCGCGGCTGCCTTGGCGGCGGTGCTGAAGGCAGAGGTCTGCGAGATCTACACCGACGTGGACGGGGTCTACACCTCCGACCCCCGGATCGTCCCCGCCGCCCGGAAGCTCCAGCGCATCAGCTACGACGAGATGCTGGAGATGGCCTCCCTGGGGGCGAAGGTGATGCAGAGCCGTTCGATCGAGTTCGCCAAGAAATACTCGGTCGTTCTCCACATCCGTTCCAGTTTCAACGACTCGGAAGGAACCATCGTGAGCGAGGAGGCACGGGATATGTCCATGGAGAAATATGTCATCCGCGGGGTGACCGTCAACACCGACGAGGCCAAGCTGACCATCACCCGGGTCCCCGACCGCCCCGGGATCGCCGCCCGGATTTTCCAGCCGGTCGCGGCCGGGAACATCAACGTCGACATGATCATCCAGAACGTGAGCGAAGAGGGCTTCACCGACGTCTCCTTCACCGTCCCCCGGGCCGACCTGAAGCGGACCCAGGCGATCCTCAAGAAGGTGGTGGCGGATGTGAGGGCCCGCGACGTGCGGGTGGAAGAGAAGATCGCCAAGGTCTCGGTGGTGGGGGTGGGGATGAAGAGCCACCCCGGTGTGGCGGCGACCCTGTTCGAGGCCCTGGCCGCCAAAAGGATCAACATCATGATGATCTCCACTTCCGAGATCAAGATCTCCTGCGTGGTCGCGGAGAAGGACGCCCCGGCGGCGGCCCGGGCGGCCCACCAGGCATTCGGACTGGACCAAGAGAAGAAAAAATGAAGAAGACGGTCTATCTCTACGACACCACCCTGCGCGACGGCACCCAGGCCGAGGGGATCAACTTCTCCCGGGCCGACAAGGTGCGGATCGCCCGGACCCTGGACGCGCTGGGTGTCCGCTACGTCGAGGGCGGCTGGCCCGGGTCCAATCCCAAGGACATGGGCTTCTTCCATGACATCCGCGCGGCCCGCCTCCGTCAGGCGAAGGTGGTGGCCTTCGGCTCGACCCGGCGCGCCGGCCGTCCGGTCGCTGAGGACGACAACGTCGTCACCCTGGTCAAGGCCAAAACTCCGGCCATCGCCATCTTCGGAAAGTCCTGGCTCCTCCACGTCCGGGACGTCCTCAACGTCTCGCCCGAGGAAAACCTCCGGATGATCTCTGACACCGTGGCCTATCTGAAAGCCCGGGGCGTCGAGATGATCTACGACGCCGAGCACTTCTTCGACGGCTATCAGGACGACCCGGCCTACGCCCTGGCCACGCTCGCGGAGGCGGAAAAGGCGGGGGCGGATTTCCTGGTCCTCTGCGACACCAACGGGGGAACCCTCCCCTCGGCGGTCCGGGAGATCACCGCCGCGGTCGGGAAGAAGCGGAAGACGCCCATCGGCATCCACGCCCACAACGACTCGGGCTTGGCGGCGGCGGTGTCGCTGGCCGCGGTCGAAGCGGGGGCGTCGATGGTGCAGGGGACGATCAACGGCTACGGGGAGCGCTGCGGGAACGCCAACCTGGTCACCATCATCCCGAGCCTCGTCCTCAAGATGGGGATCGAGTGCATCGGGAAAGAGGAGCTCTCCCGCCTGGAGGAGACCTCCCGTTTCGTCGACGAGCTGGCCAACGTCCGCTCCGACTCCCGCGCTCCCTTCGTGGGGGCCTCGGCCTTCGCCCACAAGGGGGGGATGCACGTGGACGCGGTTCGCAAGAACCCCCGGACCTTCGAGCACATCGACCCCGCCCGGGTGGGCAACCGCCGCCGCATCCTCGTCTCGGAGCTCTCGGGAAAGTCGAACGTGGTTTTGAAGGCGATCGAGTTCGGTCTCGACCTGGGCAAGGACACCCCCCAGACCCGGGAGATCCTGAGCGAGCTGAAGCGGCTGGGGGAGGAGGGGTATGAGTTTGAGGGGTCGGACGCCTCCTTCCAGATCCTGATGCAGAAGGCCCTGGGGAAGCACAAGAACTTCTTCGAGCTGGAGGGTTTCCGGGTGATCGTGGAGAGGCGCAAAGGCGGCAAGTCGTACTCCGAAGCGACGATCAAGGTCCGGGTAGCCGGCCAGGGGACGGAGCACACGGCCGCCGAGGGGGACGGGCCGGTCCATGCCCTGGACACCGCCCTGCGCAAGGCCCTCCAGCCCTTCTACCCCCAGATCGCCAAGGTCCATCTGGCCGACTTCAAGGTGCGGGTGCTCGACGCCTCCTCCGGCGCGGCGGCCAAGGTCCGGGTGCTGATGGAGAGCCAGGACGAAAAGGGCGAGATCTGGGGCACGGTCGGCGTCTCGGAGAACATCATCGAGGCCTGTTGGCAGGCCCTGGTGGACAGCGTGGACTACAAGCTGTTCAAGGACAAAGAAATACCTCCCGTTCCGGAGACCAGCTAGAACGGATTATGGATTTTGGATCGCGAATCGCGGATTGCGAACTAAAGATCTCGCGGCCGGGTTTTCGGAGCGGCCTGGTCGCGATCCGGGATCCGGCCAAGCCACAATCCGGGATCCGATCAAGCCACAATCTGAAATTTGAAATCTCAGATCTGAGATTATCTTTTGCTGACCCCGCCCATGGACACCGACCGTTCTTCCTCTTCTCCGGAAATTCCCTCCGCGCCGAGCTGGCCTCCCCGCTACGAGCCCCGGGAGGTCGAGGATTCGATCTTCCGCCTCTGGACCGACCGCGACCCCTTCCGCGCCTCCCCCTCCGACCGTGTCCCCTACGTCATCGTCATCCCTCCCCCCAACATCACCGGCATCCTCACCATGGGGCATGTCCTCAACAACACGCTCCAGGACATCCTCATCCGGTTCCGGAGGATGCAGGGGCGGGAAGCCCTCTGGCTCCCCGGGACCGACCACGCCGGGATCGCCACCCAGAACGTGGTGGAGAAGAGCCTGGCCAAAGCGGGGCAGACCCGCGACCGTCTCGGCCGGGAAGAGTTCGTCAAGAAGGTCTGGGAGTGGAAGGAGAAATACGGCGGGACGATCGTCACCCAGCTTAAAAAGCTCGGCTGCTCCTGCGACTGGTCGCGGGAGCGTTTCACGCTCGACCCCGGCCTCTCCCGCGCGGTGAGCGCCGTCTTCGTCGCCCTCTACCGGAAGAACCTGATCTATCGCGGCCCCTATCTGGTCAACTGGTGCCCGCGCTGCCTGACCGCCCTCTCCGACGAGGAGGTCGATCATCAGGAGCAGGAGGGTGCGCTCTGGTATATCCGCTATCCCTTCGCGGACGGCCGCGGGCACATCACCGTCGCCACCACCCGCCCGGAGACGATGCTGGGGGACACCGCGGTGGCGGTCAATCCGTCGGACGAGCGCTACCGCAATCTCGCGGGGAGGAAGATCGCCCTGCCCCTGACCGACCGGACCATCCCGGTCATCGAGGACTCCTTCGTCGATCCCAAGTTCGGAACCGGGGCGGTCAAGGTCACGCCCGCCCACGATCCCAACGACTTCCTGATCGGGAACCGCCACCAGCTTCCCCGGCTCACGGTGATGGACACCGCCGGACGGATGAGCGCGGAGGCGGGGGTGGAGTTCCAGGGGCTGGACCGTTTCGAGTGCCGGGAAAAGATCGTGGGGATCCTGAAAGACCGGGGACTCCTCGAGAAGACCGTGAAGCACCAGCACGCGGTCGGGCGCTGTTATCGCTGCCGGACGGTGATCGAGCCCTGCCTCTCGGTCCAGTGGTTCGTCCGGATGAAGCCCCTGGCCGCTCCCGCGCTGGCCGCGGTCCGGGAGGGAAAGATCAAGTTCTATCCCCGGCGCTGGGTGAAGGTCTACAACCACTGGATGGAGAACATCCGGGACTGGTGCATCAGCCGCCAGCTCTGGTGGGGGCACCGGATCCCGGCCTGGTATCGGGGCGAGGAGATCCACGTCGGCCTCGAGCCTCCCGAGGGCGAGGGCTGGCGCCGGGACGAGGACGTCCTCGACACCTGGTTCTCCTCCTGGCTCTGGCCGTTCTCCACGCTGGGCTGGCCGGACCAAACGGCCGATCTCGCCGCCTTCTATCCCACCTCCACCCTGGTCACCGGGCCGGACATCATCTTCTTCTGGGTGGCGCGGATGATCATGGCCGGGATCGAGTTCATGGGGGAGATCCCCTTCCGCGAGGTCTACTACACCGGGATCATCCGGGACATGGAGGGGCGGAAGATGTCGAAGTCGCTCGGGAATTCCCCCGATCCCCTCGACGTGATCCGGGACTACGGGGCGGACGCGCTGCGTTTCACCATCGCCCGCATCGCCCCCATCGGCCAGGACGTCCACTACTCCAACTCCCTCTGCGAGCTGGGCCGGAACTTCGCCAACAAGATCTGGAACGCCTCGCGGCTGATCGCCTCCCAGATCGAGGGGAAGGAGTGCGCGCCGCCGGAGAAAGACCGCGGATCTCTCACGCTGGAGGACCGCGCCGTCCTGGGGAAGCTCCAGGAGACGGTCCGGGCGGTGACCAGGGATCTCGGCCGTTTCCATTTCAGCGAGGCCGCTCTCGGCCTCTACGACTTCTTCTGGCACGCATTCTGCGATCGCTATCTGGAAGCCTCCAAGTACCAGCTCTCCGGCCGCGACGAGCGCGCGCAGGCCCTGACCCGGGGAGTGATGAAGGAAGTCCTCTCGGTTTCTTTGAAGCTCCTCCACCCTTTCCTGCCCTTTATCACCGAGGAGATCTGGCGGAGACTGATCGGCGGTTCCCTGCTGTCTCTCTCCGCCTGGCCGCGGACCCGCCGCTCGCTCGCCTTCCCCGACGCGGTCGCCCTCTCGGCGCTCAAGCACGATCTGATCACCGCCGCCCGCAGTCTCCGCAAGGACTACGCGATCCTCGCCGGCCGGGAGGCGGTCTTCATCGTCCGGCTGGACGATCCGGATTCGCGGGAAAAACTGGCCCGGGAGGCCGAGTCGATGGCCGCCCTCATCCGCAGCGCGCGCGTGGAGTTCCGGCCGGAGTATCGCGCCTCCGGCCCCGTCCCCTCCATCCCCGTCTCCGGCGGCGAGATTTATATGCCGCTCACGGGGATCGTCGACCGAAACCAGGAGAGAGGACGCTGTGAGAAACTTCTCTCCCGCGCGCGTTCGGAGATGGAAGGCGTGGAGAAGCGGCTCGGCAACGCCGATTTCCTGGCCAAGGCCCCGGAAGAGGTGAGGAAAAAGAGCGAGACGAGAAGGGAAGAGCTCAGGGGTGAGATCGTGAAGTTGCGGAAGATGATCGGATCTCTGGGAGAGACGGGATAAGGCAGAGTACAAATAACCGAATAATCGTTCAAATCGTTGAAAACGTTGAAATCGTTCAAGCCAAGCCATTCGCGTAAATTAGCGCGTTTTTCGCGGATAAAATGCCAGACTAAGCCAAGCACCTTCGTGCTAATTCGTGCTAATTCGTGGACATCATCCGCCATTCCCATTGGCGTAATTCGCGTTTCTAATTCGCGTAATTCGTAGTTTATGAACTTCGAACCCTATCTTGATCTCATCCGCCAGGCCCTGGCCGAGGATGTCGGCGCGGGGGACATCACCACCGAGGCCCTGGTCGAGCCCGGCGAGCAGGCCAGGGCGGCGATGGTCGCCAAGGAGGACCTGATCGCGGCGGGTCTCCCCCTGGCCGAGCTGGTCTTCCGGGAGCTGGATCCCCATATCCGCTGCGAAACGCCGGCCAAGGAGGGCGCGCGCGTCGAGGCGGGACGGGAGCTGATGCGACTGGAGGGCGAGGCGCGGGCCATCCTCACCGGCGAGCGGACCGCTCTCAACTTCGTCCAGCGCCTCTGCGGGATCGCCACGCTGACCGCGCGGGTGGTGAACCGGGCGGGCGTGAAGATCGCCATTCTCGACACGCGCAAGACCACGCCGCTCCTGCGGTCGCTGGAGAAGTACGCGGTCAAGCTGGGCGGGGGGACCAACCACCGCCGGGGCCTCTACGACGCTCTTCTGATCAAGGACAACCACCTGGCGATCCTCTCCCGCCGCGGGCCGGCGGCCCTCCGCCGGGCGGTCAAGCTTTGCCGGGAGAAACAGCCCGGCCGCGAGGTCGAGATCGAGGTGAAGGACCTCGCGGAGCTGAAGGAGGCTTTGCGAGCGGGCCCTGAGATCATCCTCCTCGACAACTTCACCACCGAGGAGATGGAGCGGGCGGTCGAGATTGTCCGGGGGAAAGCGATGCTGGAGGCCTCCGGAGGCGTCGACCTCAGGAACATCGCCGCCGTGGCCGTGACCGGCGTCGACCGGGTCTCCTTGGGCTGTCTCACCCACTCCGCCCCCGCCGCCGACATCTCGCTCGAGATCGAGCCCGCGAACCTCGAATGACCATCCCCGTCCTTGGCTCGGCGAAGAAGTCCACGAATTGACACGAATTTTCACGAATCATTTTCGCTTCGCGGAAAAGCAGGATAGGTTGGCCCTGCGGGTCGGTTGCAATCCATACAGCCCCATTCGATCGTCTGTTATTAAGACTAGCTAGTGTGGTGTCACTAACACTGCTTTACAATAATACTGTCATTGCGAGGAGCGAAGCGACGAAGCAATCTCTTGGGGCGCAAGCAATTGAGATTGCTTCGCTCTCGCTCGCAATGACAAATCCGGACAAGGTATTTCT
>CAZKCI010000065.1:0-4387 GCA_964551475.1 uncultured bacterium
CCAGAAATACCTTGTCCGGATTTGTCATTGCGAGCGAGAGCGAAGCAATCTCAATTGCTTGCGCCCCAAGAGATTGCTTCGTCGCTCCGCTCCTCGCAATGACAGGATTATTGTAAAGCAGTGTTAGTGACACCACACTAGCTCAGATCAGGGAGATATCGACGGTCCGCCGTCAGTTTCCCGCCGGCGCAATCTTCCGGGCAGACACCTTGAATATAGTCCAATCTCCGATTACTTCCAGCTGATTGAGCGACGGCAGGGCGCGTAGGCTTCGGGTTAGGTCCGGGCTGTTGACCGCGACCAGACGGATGTCGTAACGGGCAAGAAATTTGTCAACCTGGGCCGGCGCCTTGCCGAGAACCGACCTGGGGTGCTCGGGCTGGGGCCGGTCGAAGAGCAGGGGAACTCCCGTCCCGGCTCCGACCATGACGAGGTAGTGTCTCCAGGACGAGGCTTCCAGCAGGACATTCCCCGAGGCGCAATCCGGATCATGAAGACGCAGGCGCGCCAGTCTTTCTCCCGTCTTGATCCCGCCCGATCGCGGCGGCATCGCCGTGTAGGCGGTATAGATCTGATGGGAGGCCATGGCCGCGATCAGAGCCGCGATAATGATGGGGGCCGGGGCGAATATCTTTTTCAGCGATTGGGAGAGAGCGGAGAGGAAATAGCAGAACGCCGGGTAGAGGAGAGCGAGAAAGGGGAAAAGGTAACGAAGGTAATTCCGGGACCAGGCCGGCCGGCCGCCCTGGGCGCACGCGAACATGAGAAGGGGGAAAAGACAAAAAGCGGCGTAGGACCTTACGCCGGGGTTATTCCACCGCTGGGAGAGGAGAAGCGCCAGGCCCGCGCCCCCTCCCGCCAGCGCGAGCGGATCGATCGCGAGAAAAGCGCGCAGGTATCTGTGGTAGGAAGGAAAGGCGCTTATCCGGGAAGCTTCGAATTCCCGGGTGGCATGGAAAAAGCCGAGCGCATCCCCGCTCGCGTGATAGCTCGCCGCCATCCAAAATATCGGGAATATCCAGGGGATCAGCGCGGCGATTGCGTGCTGAGCCAAACGGCCGGGATTCCACCGGCCCCGGACGGCGGCGAGGATCTCGTCCCCGGCGAGAATGACGGAATAGAGGAGAGCGAAAGCCCAGACTTCAAAGCGGATGCCGCCGCCCAGGGCGAGCGCGGCCGAAGCGAGATAGAGAAACCGCCGCCCGCCCGATTGCCGATAGGCCACGAAAAAATACAGGAATGCCGCCAGCGCCGTGAATTGGAACGATTCGCTCAAGGGGACCGAACTCAACCACAGATGAACCGGGTTCACGGCTACCAGGAGGGCGCTGAGCAGTGCCGCGGCGCGATCGGCCAGGAGACGTTGCGCGAGGCAGTAGATGAAAATGATCGAGACCAGACCGGAGATGATGGAGAGCAACCGGGGCGCGAAGAGGAGATGGTCCCAGGCCATCAATCCGAGGCCGATGATATAGGAATGAAATGGCGGCCAGTAGGGGCTCTCCCGGGGCAGGATGAGATGCGGACGCTTCGCCCACCCGTAGGCCATCTCCACCCGGATGCAGTCATCGGCGCAGAATTCTTCAAAGCCGGACTTATACAGGCGGGTGTGGAGAGTGACGCGGAGCGATACCAGGGCGATGAGGCCGGCGGCAACGATGGCCCCGCCGCGGCGGAGGGTGGAGTTCATGCCGGGTCGCTTCCGGGGAAGCGACCCGGGCCGGAACCCAGGCCGGCGGATTTTATCCTCTCCAATACTATTCAAGCGTCTGTTGAATATGCCGAGACCGAGCCCGCCGGAGTCAAGCCGCGTTCGCCCGGTCCAGCGAGCGGAGATACTCCCGGTAGAAGACGGCGAGGCTCCCGACAAAGAATCCCGCGATCAGGCCGAAGAGGATGTTCAGCTCCAGGCTCGGCCCCGCCTTCTCGTCGGGGGGAACGGCCGGGCTGATCACCTGGACCTCGCCCACCTGCTGATAGATGGCGAGGATCGACTCCTCGTAGCTTTTAGCTAGGTCCCGGGCCACCTCTTCCTGGATGGCGACTGAGCGCTCTCGGCGCGATGCTTCGACCTCCTTGCGGGCCAGATCCTTCTGGAGCGCGCCCAGTGCCTCGAGGTTGTTCCGCCGGAGCGTTTCCAGGCTCGCCTTTTTTTTCTCCAGTGAGGCGAGCTCGCTTCTCCCGGACCCCGGTCCCGTTCCGGAAGGGGCGGCTTCAGGGGGGGACTCACCCGGGGCGATGCTGATCGCCACTTCCGTTTCGGAAAGGTCGCGGGCGTAGGTCTCCTCCAGATAAGCGAGAGATCCCAGCCGGGTCCGGAGCTCGTTGAGGCGGGCGGTCTCCTGGAAAACGGCGAGCTCCTCCTCGGCCTGGCGGAGCTTCTCTCTGGCCTCGGTCAGCCGCTCCTGGAGAAAGCCCTTGGAGTCGAGGACGGCGGAAACCACGGCGGCGCGCATTTTGCGCCGGAAGCCCTCGGCGAGCGAGTTGGCGATCCTGGCGGAGAGGTCGGGGGAGGGAGTGGAGACGCGGAACTCGATGATCTCGCTCTCCTCCAGAAGCTCGGCTTTGACCAGTTTGCCGAGATCCTTCACCGTCATCTTGTTGGGGGGTGAGTTCAGGCCGAGCGCGTCCAGTGTGTCCTTGAGGAGGCCGGGGTCTTCGAGCAGGGGTGAGAAGCGTTTGAGCGTGAAGGGCTGCTTGGAATAGGCCTCGTCCGACTGAAAGCGGGGCTCGACGGCGATGATCTGGGCGGTCGCCTCGAAGCGGTCGGGGAGGAAGAGGGTGACGCCCCCGGCGACCGCGCCGCAGATGATCGTCCCGATCAGCGCCGTTTTCCAGTTGCGCGCGATTACGCGCGGGTAATCGATGATCTCGAGGTTCGAGCGTACCATGGATTCCTCCTGCTCGGCGACGGCCTGGGCGCTAAATTTTACTTAGCCACTGAAAACACTGAAGACACTGAATGATTATAAGTGATGGTTCATCAAACCCGAACAATGTTTTATCGGGATGTTGTAGGCCCGGTCTGTGACCGGGCGCTAAAAACGCCGGTTCACAGAACCGGCCTACAACGGAGCGCGGATTCCTATTGGACATATCCCAAGGCCTTTAATTGATCGGCGACGCCGGAGGGGAGGACGCGCCTCTCCGCGCCGGTCTGGGCGAGGAAGGCGTTGAAGGAGGCGTTCTCCCGGTTCCTTCTCTCCAGGAGGGCCGCGAGCTTTTTCATCCGCCCCGGGTTTTCCGCCGCGACGTCCTTCTTCTCGCCGGGGTCTTTCTCCAGGTTGTAGAGTTCTACTCTCCCGTTCATGATGTCGTTGACGTACTTCCAGGGGAAGCGGCGGAGGGCCTGGACTTGGGACAGGTTGTCCTCGGTCAGCGCCCAGGAACGGTCGCCCGATTTCCGGGAGAGGAGACTGATCCCTTGTATCTTCCGAGGGGGAAGCGGAAGGGATAGGTAGTCAAAGAGCGTGGGGAGAATGTCGACGAGCTCGAACTGGCGGTCGACGAGCGTCCCCGGCTGGATCCCCGGACCGGCCAGGATCAGGGGGATGCGGGCGGTCTCCTCGAAGGCGTTGGCGCCGTGGAAGATCAGTCCGTGCTCCAGGAACTGCTCGCCGTGGTCGGCGAAGACGACGAGCAGGGTTTTATTGTCCAGACCCCGCTCCTGCAACCCCGCCGCCAGCTTGCCGATCGCCTCGTCGGTGAAGGCGATTCCGCCGTCATACTGGCGGATGATCTGCTTGAGGAGGCGCTCTCCGACCTTGCCTGCCTTGGCCTGGTCGAGGAGGGGGAGCCAGTCCATCTCCGGCGGGATGTACTTTTCCTCGTCGATCCCGAACTTGGCCCGATAGGGTCCCTGGGGGCGGTAGGGAAAGTGGGGGCTCAGCGTGTGGAGGTAGATGAAGAAGGGGCGGTCGCGGTGGGAGTCGATCCAGGTGAGGCAGCGGGGGACCATCTGGTCGATCTCGAAGAGGGGACCCTCGTCCCAGTGGTCGAACCAGCGATCGAAGCCGAAGGCCTTGGCCGTCCAGCCGCCGTGGCTGAAGCCCGCCGTCGCCCACCCCTTCTCGGCGAGGAAACGAGGGAGGACGGGGGCGTCGGCGGGGAGGGGATGCTCCCGGTTGTAATCCTTGTCGTAGGTGTCCCGGCCGTGGGCGGAGGGGTAGGTGGAGGTGAAGAGCGTGAGTATGGAAGGGAGCGTCCAGGTGGCGTTGGTTACGGCATCGGTGAAGCGCATCCCCCCCGCGGCGATCCGGTCGAGGTTGGGGCTGGTGTCGCGGGAGTAGCCGTAGCATCCGAGATGGTCGGGGCGGACGGAGTCGAGGCAGATCATGATCACGTTCGAGTTCGGCGCGGGCCCGAACGGCTGGCGGCAGGAGGGGAG
>CAZKCI010000066.1:0-8810 GCA_964551475.1 uncultured bacterium
AAGAAGGGAAGATCCCCGAGCGGGACGAACGGCTGGAGCGGGCCGTCGCCGCCTTCGCCGCCGGGAAAGAGGAGAAGAGCCTGCTCGCCCTGGCCCGAGCCAGTTCCGGGATCTTCGGCGCCGAGAGGCTGGCCCGGAAAGCGGGACCGGCCGCTCCCCTGATCCGAGCGGGGGTGAAGATCCTCGCCCGGCTTTTCCGCGATCAGGAGATCTTCAACTCCCTGGTTCTGGAGGTCCTGGAGGAGCAGGAGAAGAAGATCGCCCTCCTGGAGAAAAAAGAGAGATAAGGGGTCAGGGTCAGGAAGTGGGTTTGGTTGATGGGTTAGGTCTATGGTGTGGCATGCTCCATCAACCTTACCCATTTCCCAGACCCACTTCCTGACCCTCTCCCATCAACCGGCAGTCACAGTGCCTAATTCCATCCACCAACTCCTCGAAGTCTTCGACGAGGCCGATGCCCAGGGCGCGATGGCCCTGCGTCTGCGGGACATCTTCCGCCGCTGGGGCTTTGCCTCCGAAATCTACGCCGGAATCGTCTCCTCTCCGAACTCCGGCGTCCTCCCCGCGGCCGCGCTGGATCAGCCCGGTCACCATGAAGACATCCTCGTCTTCCACTACTCGATCGGCGCCGGGGCGATCGGCCGTTTCCTGCGCACCCTGCGCCGCCAGGTGATCGTCTATCACAACGTGACCCCGGCGGAGTATTTCCAGGGCTGGGACCTCCGCGCGGCCGGGCAGTGCCGGCAGGGACGGAAAGATCTCTCCCGTCTCCTGCCCACCTGCGATCTCGCCCTGGCGGATTCCCGTTTCAACGCCGCCGAACTCGCCGAACGCGGATTCCCCCGCGTCGCCGTCCTCCCCTTCCCGGTCGACTGCAGCCGCCTGGACGGGAAACCGGACGCCGGCGTCATGGAAGCCCTGGGGAAGAAGGACGGCGCGAACATCCTCTTCGTGGGCAGGATCGCTCCCAACAAGCGCCCGGAAGAGATCGTCCGGGCATTTTATTGTTTTCAAAGATACTTCCGGCCCGACTCCCGCCTGACCTTCGTCGGCCCCGCCCATATCCCCTCCTACTCCGCCGCCCTCGGCCGGATGGTCGGCGAGCTGAGGCTGGATGCTTCGGTCCGTTTCACGGGCAAGGTCAGTTTGGCCCGACTCGCCGCTTACTACCGGACGGCCGATCTTTTCCTCTGCCTGAGCGACCACGAAGGGTTCGGTGTCCCCCTCCTCGAGGCCATGCACTGCGGCGTCCCGGTCATCGCCTTCGCCGCCGGGGCCGTGCCGGAAACGCTCCGGGGCGCGGGGATGATGATCGACCGGAAGGATCCGTGGGAGATCGCCGGGCTGATGAACCGCCTTCTCTCCGACCGCGACCTGCGGGACGCGGTCCTGCGGTCCCAGTCCCGGCGGCTGGAGGAGTTCGCCGCCTATCCTTACGAGAAGCAACTGCGCCAGGCCCTGATGCCGTTGATGTAACTATGACTATCGCCATCCACCAGCTCCTTCCCACGCTGCGCCGCGAGGACGCCATCGGCAACTACGCCTTGAACCTCCGCTCCTTCTTCCGGGGCAAGGGATTCGACTCCTCCATCTTTGTCTACCGGCGCGAGGCCCACGACCACGACGCCCTCCCCTGGACGGCGCACCGGAAGGCGAGCTCGAAGGACAACATCGCGCTCCTCCACACCGCCGTCGCCTCCCCCTTGGATGAATACTTCCGCCGCCTTCCGGACAAAAAGGTCCTCGTCTACCACAACATCACGCCCGGCGAATATCTCGTCCACACCGACCCCCTGGGCGCCCGCTCCGCCTGGCTCGCCCGCCGGGTCCTGCGATCGCTCGCCCCGGCCGTCCAAGCCGCCGTCGCCGATTCCTTCTTCAACGCCCGCGAGCTCTCCGCCCTGGGTTTTCCTTCCCCCTCGGTCATCCCCCTGATCTTCGACTGGACGCGACTGGAGGGGGAGGCCGACGAAGAGCTTCTTCTCCGTCTGGGCGATGGAAAGACCAACATCCTCTTCGTGGGCAAGCTGGCGCCCAACAAGAAACAGGAGGACGCGATCAAGGTCTTCTACCGCTACCATCGCTCCTGGAACCCCGACTCCCGCCTCATCCTGGTCGGAGACTACTCGGGCGACCCCGCCTACGCCCGTTCCCTCTTCACGCTGGTCGAACGGCTGGATCTGAATGACGTGGTCTTCGCCGGCAAGGTGACGCCCGAAGAGCTCCGCGCCTGCTACCACCGGGCGCATATCTTCCTCAGCCTGAGCGAGCACGAGGGTTTCGGCGTCCCCCTGGTGGAGTCCCTTTTCTACCGCGTCCCCGTCCTGGCCTATGCGGCGACCGCGGTGCCCGAGACACTGGGCGGGGCGGGAATCGTCTTTTCGGAAAAAAATCCGGAGGAGATCGCCTGCCTTCTCCACCGGATCGTCTCCGACCATGCTTTGAAAGAACGCGTCCTGAAAACCCAGGACGAACGCCTGCGCTTCTTCCACAACTTCGACTACCGCTCCGCCTGGGACGCCGTCCTCGCCCCCCTCCTCCGCTGAACCCCCGGCCTAGCCCGGCAAGAGATAGCCGCGGATTTCGCGGATTGGGCCTGGTTGGGGCTTGGCGTTTTAACCGCGAATCCTCGCGAATCGGGTTCCTTCCGGCTGTCGATGGCTTGGACAGTCTTTGCCCGATCGGACAGAAGTTGTCCTATTCGAAGATTGGGTCGCCTCCCCTTGCAGCTCCGCAGGACCTGTCGTAGGCGTACAGCAACCCGGTAAGCCGTGAATCCCAACGGGATTCCATCACCTACCCCGGGGAACGGCATCGACACCCCCACCAACCCCGAAGGGGTTGCGGCAATCCCCCCCATTCAGCCCCTATTGTTCATCCCATGGACACATAACAATGCTTGTGACGCGGCTGTCTCCCTCCGACACAACCCCGTTGGGGTTGAACTTCGTCTCGCCTCTTTCCCAGGGTAGCGCCTTCGGCGCAACCCTGGGCTATGGACTCAGCCCCGTTGGGGCTGGTTGCGATTCCTTATGGTTCTCCTCAGTTTCGGGCAGACAATTCCTCTCTCCGGCTATAAAGATTGCACCCGTCGAAATGCCGTCGGGATACCTCCATCTCATTCACTGAGGCGGAAGCGATCTCGGGATCAAGATGCCGTGGACATATCTGTCGAAGCGGGGAGAGCGGGGGCTGACCGCCCAGATCGCCCCTGCTCCCGTCCATACGTATCGATCGCCGTATTCATAACATTCCATGGGCATATTAGTTCTGCCCTCATGCCACACGGTTTTACCAGCAGTTTCTTCTGTCTCGGACAATGCCTGAACTTAGCAACGGAAGCATCACCCCTGCGATCCTCGCCCAACGATTCACGCTTCCGTCCCCTTTATAGCTCCAGCAGAGACTGCGCCTTGGCGATGACTTCCCCCAGAACATCTTCAGGCGCCCGGCAGCAGAAAACCGCCTTTCTGGCACGCCAATCCATGCTCTTGATCTGGTCGGCCAGAATAACGCCGGAGACGGCAGAGCCGGGAGGGATCGGCACCTCGAACGGATACCCCTGGCGGCGGGTGGTGACGGGACACAGCAACACGAGGCCGACCTTCCGGTTGTAGGCATCGGGCGATATGACCAGAGCCGGACGATGTCCGGCCTGTTCATGCCCCGCCGGCGGGTCGAAGGAAATCCAGACCAGGTCGCCTCGGGCTGGCCCGACGTAGCGCACAGCGCGAAGGCGGGAGAGGCGACGCTACAACAGGGGGGGGGCACTACACGCCGGTTCGCAGAACCGGCCTACAATTAAAAAGCGCGGGCCGTTTCCGGCCCGCGCCTTATTTGTGAAAATTCCCGCCTCCGCCCCGACAAGTCAGGGCTGCGGCGGGCAAGCGCGTAATTCGTAGTTTTATTTCTTTTCGTCCTGCCGCGCTCCCGTCGCCGTGATCTCCGGACGGGCCTTCCGGTATTCGATCAGAAGCTCGGACAGCCTCTGCACGTCGCTCTTGATCTCCTCCTCGTTCACGTGCGGATAGCGGTAGTCGGCCTTGAGAATCTTGCCGCTCCCGATCACCCAGCGCACCTCGGAGCCGTCGGAGGCCCAGATCAGGTTCTCCACCACGTTGTCCACGCGGGTGGGCGTGAGGTTGGGGAGAGAGAGGTCGACCACCAGCACGTCGGCGTCCCGGCCCGCCTCGAGCGACCCCGTGTTCAGGCGGAGCATCTTCGCCGGGACCACCGTCACCATCTCCAGGACCTGCTGGGCCGGGAGCACGCGCGCTTCCCGGTGGAAGGCCTTCTGGTACTGGGAGGCCAGGCGCGCCGCCGCCAGCATGTTCTGGTTGTCGGCCGAACCCGATCCGTCGGTGGAGATGGCGACCGGGATCCCCCTCTCCAGCATCTCCAGCACCGGGGGCATCCCGGAGCCGAGGATGGCGTTGGCCAGGGGGTTGTGGACGACGTTGGTCCCCGTCTCCTGCAGGATCGCCAGGTCCACCGGCGTGTTGTTCACCTGGTGGGCGAGGATGGCGCTGGAATCGAGGAGCCCCACCCGGTGGAAATAGGCGACCGGGCTGCAGAGGTACTTCTCGTAAAACCAGGCCGTCGTCTTCGGCTCTTCGGAGGAGTGGATGTGAATCAGCGTGTCGTGCTCCTGCGACCACTGCTTCAGGGCTTTCAGCATCTCCGGGGAGTTGGAGAAATCCTGGTCGGGTCCGGGGATGATCCAGACCCTCTCCCGGTCCTTGTATTCCGCGTAGTACTCGTCGAGCCTCCGCACCGCCTGTTCGGGCGTGTCGAGGATCCGGGGGTCGTAGTTCCGGTCCTGGCCGCCGACCGCGATGATCACCTTCGTCCCCATCCGGGTGTTGGCGTCCACCAGATCCGAGGCGTTGTATTTGTTGAAGTTGCAGTGGTGAGTGAGCGCCGTGGTGATCCCGTAGTGGACGTCGTCCAGGCGGGCCTTCAGATAGGTGATATAGTGGGGATACTTGCCGAGCTTTTTCCGGAGCCACTCCTTCTTCTCGGCCAGAAAGCCGCTGAAAACGTTGATGGCGTGGTCGAGCCATTCGGTCAGGGGCTCGTCCTTGGCGATCCCGATGATCGGGGACTCGTGGTCGTGGCCGTGGGCCTTGACGAATCCGGGGAGCATGACCGCGTTCAGGCAGGGGATGTTCTCCTCGTTAAGGTCCTTTCCCTTCGCCAGACCGATCACCTGCAGGTCGGGACCGAAGTTCTTGACGATCCTTTTCCCGACCGCCGGCGTGTATTTTCCGGCCTCCTTGATCAGCTTCCCTTCGATCAGGACGTAGCCGTCCTCGATCCGCGTTGCCAGCCCCAGCTTGGCGCTCAAGGGGAGCATGAGACGGCTGCGGACGAGCTTGAATTTCTTTTCCATCGCATTTCTCCTTGCGGCATTCCTCTTCGAGCCCGGCAATGCCGCATAGAGGATGATAGTATCCCCCTCCCCCCTTGGCAATCGTAATCCCGGATGAGGCCGGACCGGTCCGCCTGATCCAACCTGCCCGACCCTACCGCCGGACGGCCCGCCGCCGAGCGCGATAATCTTGACATTCCGCCGACCGATTGCTTATCATTTTCCCGTGAGGTCCATGGCGCGTTCATGACGATCGGCTGTTTCCTCGGGGCTGGGGAAGCAGCTTTTCTTTCTGCCGTAAAAATGAAAGGGGGAGACATGAGAAGCGGGCTGATCAGCGCAATATGCATCGTCGTCCTGATCTGCGGCGGCGGGGTCTTCAGCGCGGATTTCAACGGGGACGGCACCAACGACATCGGAATATTCCGTGCCAACGGCGGCCTCTGGTCGGTCCGCCTCCTGACCAGGTTCTATCTCGGCTCGGGGAGCGACCGGGCGGTCCCGGGGGATTACAACGGGGACGGGACCGTTGAAGGCGCCATCTTCCGGTCGGGCGACGGATTATGGTCGGTGAGAGGCGTGACCCGGGTGTATCTGGGGACCGGCTATGACGATCCGCTGGACGGCGTCATGGGGAACCGAGGAGGAGGGGGGGGAGAAACATACTGGGCCGCCGGAGCGAGCCTCTACGATATCTACTATTCGAACGGAGACGTGGGCATCGGCGTCAGCGATCCGACGAACAATCTCCACGTGCGGGGCAATCAGGCTTACAGCATCGTGAGAGTAGTCAACGCTAACACAGGCAGCGACGGCGATGGGCTCTCCATCGAACTGGGCGCCCTGCCCTACGCCGGCACCAATAATAAATTCATCGGGTTTTGGGATACAGTCGGCGCCGTGGGTTCGATCTGCGGAAATGGCTCCGGGGGCGTCGAATTCCGGACCACCGGCAGCGACTTCGCCGAGTTCATGCCCCGCCTGAAGGAAAGCGAGGCGATGGAAGCCGGCGACATTGTCGGAATCATCGACGGGAAAATCACCAGGGCCACCCGAGGCGCCGAGCAGGT
Source organism: uncultured bacterium (assembly GCA_964551475.1). Taxonomy (GTDB): domain Bacteria; phylum Auribacterota; class Erginobacteria; order Erginobacterales; family CAZKCI01; genus CAZKCI01. The sequence continues at coordinate 6,442 of CAZKCI010000066.1, forward strand.
TCAGGTTATCTCCAGCGCCCCCATCGTTTTGGGGAACGATCCGGGAGAAACGCGGCAGAAAAACTTCGAAAAAGTGGCCCTCCTCGGCCACGCCCCGACGAAGGTGGAGGGACCGGTCCGCGCCGGGGATTACATCATCCCATCCGGCCGCAACGACGGGACGGGCGTGTCGATCTCAGCAGATAAGATGACCCTGCCCCAATGCGCCCAGATCGTCGGGCGGGCGGTCGAGGCGCGCGAAGAGCCGGGGGTTAAGCTGGTGAGGACCGCGGTCGGGATCAACGTCGCCGCGCCCTTGCTCGATAACTTAAGCCGGGAGAAGGAGGCGCAGATCGACAAGCTCTCCCAGCGCCTCCAGACCCTGGAAGAAAGACTCTCTCGGATCGAGAACCGGAAGTAATCGGAGATCGGTTCCCGGCCGGGCGAGGGCGGCTTCCTCCAAGAAGCCGCCCTCGCTTTTCTCGCCACGACCGACATGCGCCTCTCAAAACATCTCATCCCGTCTCTTTGCGGCCTCTCTCTTCTTCTCTCCCCCGCCGCCTTTCCCCAGTCCGAACTCTTCCGCTGGATCGGAGGCGGACCGGCAAAAAACCGCCTCGACTACGGGATGTCCTTTCATCCCGGACGGCCGGTCGCCGGCCAGGGGAGCGAACTCGGCTGGACGGTCCAGGAGGGAAGCGCCTATCTCCCCCTCTGGAGCGCTGAGACGGGCAACCAGGCCGCTCTCTTCGCCCGCGCCCGCTATCTGGACATGCACGGAACCGCCCGCTTCCCCGACCTCAACGTTTCCTTCCCTCCCGCCCTCTACGACATCCTGTTCGGGGGGGAAGGGCGGATGCGTTTCCCGAACGGCTGGTCGGGGCTCATGATGCTCGGTCTCGGCTCGGCCTCGGACCGGCCCTTCTACGGTTTCGACGAGACCGACATCTCTCTCAACGCCGTTCTCCGCGCCTTCCCGAAAGAAACGGGCTCCTGGATCTTCTTCCTCAACTACTCGAGCAACCGCGAGTTCCTCCGCCACGTCCCCATCCCCGGCCTGGGGTATTGGTACGCTCCGGACCGGGACTTCCAGGCCCTCCTCGGCCTTCCCTTCATCTCCCTCCAGGCCTCCCCGGGCGCTGGCTTCTCCTTCCGGGCCTCCTACTTCCCCATTCACTCCATCAACGCCCGGGTCGGCTTCTCCCCCCTCCCTCCACTCACCTTCTACGCCGGCTTCGAGTGGGTGAACCAACGGTACCTGCGGGCGGGGAGAGAGGACCGCGAGGACCGCTTGTTCTTTTACGAGAAACGGGTTGCGGGAGGGGTGGATTTCTTCCCCTTCCGGAACGGGTCGGTCAACCTTGCCGGAGGCTACGCCTTCGACCGCTTCTTCTTCGAGGCGGAGAGTTACGACGATCGGATGGAGAACCGCATCGACCTCGGCGACGGCCCCTTCCTCTCCTTCCGGGCCTCCCTCAATTTCTGATCCGAGTTGCAGTGAGGTTCCGGATGACGAAGGGCCGGCGGCTCAATTCGAGGATGGCGAGCCGGCCCGGGACAGTTTCTTGGTCCTATCGGTCCAATCCGTCCGACAGGTCAGACCAGTCCGACCGGTCCGAATTGCCGGAGGGGCCAGCGGCTCAATTCTGCGTGCCTTCGAGCGTCAATCCGCCTATGATCGATCCCGGGAGGAGGAGAACACCATGAAATCCCTGACCAAACACCTCTGGTTCCAGATCCCCGCCCGGCGGGGTTTCGTCAACATCACGGATCAGGTGGAGGAACTGGTGCGGGAGAGCGGCGTCAAAGAGGGTCTCTGCCTGGTCAACGCCATGCACATCACCGCCTCGGTCTTCATCAACGACGACGAAAGCGGCCTGAGGGCGGATTTCGAGTCCTGGCTGGAGAAGCTCGCCCCGGAGAAGCCCCACTCCCAGTACCGCCACAACACCGCCGAGGACAACGCCGACGCCCACCTGAAGCGGACGATCATGGGGCGGGAGGCGGTGGTGGCGATCACCCAAGGCAAGCTCGACTTCGGCCCCTGGGAGCGGATTTTCTACGGCGAGTTCGACGGGAAGAGGCGAAAGCGGGTGCTGGTGAAGATCATCGGGGAATAAATCCCCAACCACGCCCCCTAAAATATTAACCGCGAATAACGCGCTAATAACGCGCGAATGGGCCCGGTTTGGCTTGGCGAATTAAACTACGAACTGCGCGCATTGGGCTCGGGCCAACAACTTCAACAACAAGCCGGGGAGAATGTCTGTTTATTCGCGCATTGTTCGCGTGAATTCGCGGTTAAAATTTTGCCGGGCCGCGCCAGGCCCAATTCGCGGAATTCGCGGTTACGCCAGTTCTTTGACCAGACCGGCGACGTAGCGGGCGAT
>CAZKCI010000067.1:0-3611 GCA_964551475.1 uncultured bacterium
GGTGGAGTTGTTGCCGGTGACACCCCAGAGCTGCCCGTTGCAGTCGAAGGTCAGCCCTTCCATGTCGTCCAGGTCGGTGGCGGCGCTCCAGCGGAGGCGTCCGACGTCGGTGGTGGAGCCGTCGGCCGTGTCGATGATGACGAGGCGGTCCTCCGTCCCGCTGTTGTTGTTGATGGCGTACATCACCCCGTCCGAGGGGCGGATGGCGACGTCGTCGATGTCATGGAGGGTCGGGCCCTGCTTTTCGATCTCGACGTAATCGGTGCCAGTGCCCCAGGTGGCGGCTACGCGCTGGCCGGTGGCGTGGTTGAGGCGGATCAGGAGGTCGGACGGACCGCCCGAGCCTTCCCGGCGCACCGTGGCGTAGAACAGGGGGGGCGAGGTGGTCTCGTCGAAAGAGAGGCCGTCAACGTCGTCGAAGGTGATGTTGCCGAGGGCGCCGGTGCCGCTCCCGTAAACGGAGGGCATCGCCGTGCCCACGCCGGTGGTCTTGTTGATCCAGTAAAGGCGTCCCTGGGTGGAACCGTAGAGAGTCTGCTGGGTGAAGCCCGCGCCGGGGTATCGGGCTACCGCCTCCATGGTCAGGGTCCCAATCGCGGTACCGATGGAAGTCTCGCTCCGGGGGACGGTGACGTTGAGCAGGGTGAGAAGATCGTCGCCGGGGGGCCCACCTCCGCTGTCGGCGACCAGGTAGAAGTAGTTGTTCTGGGCCCGGGCGGCGAACGGCGCGATGGCCAGAAGCGCCCCCGCCAGAACGAGGATAATAGTTTCTCGTGATTGTCTCATCCTGCACTCCTTAGTGTTCAGGGGTGATTTAAGCTCGTAAGGATATACTGCAAATTTGTTCTATTATACTATTCTCATCTTCGTTGTAAATGGTTTTTCCGGAATTTCCGTGGGTTTGGGTCGCTAGGAATGGGAAGAAGCTCAGCGGAACCCGTTGGGACATTGCCCAGAAATACAAACTGTTGCTGGAAACCCCAGGAATAGACTCCCAGGCCAAACTAGCCCGAAAAATAGGGGTATCCCCCGCCCGGATAAACCAGCTTCTCCGGCTCCTCAAACTACCCCCCTCCATCCAGCAATCTGTGATCGGTATGGGGGATCCTCTACCCTCACGGAAGATAACCGAACGTAAACTACGGGCATTGCTCACCACACCTTGAACAGGGGACAAGGGCAGCCCCCGTCACCAACGAGGGCTGCCCTTGTCTTCCAACCTACCTCTTTTTACCACGTAACCGGAATGTCTCCCCCAGGTTTTAGTAAGTCTTGCCCACCGCCGGCACATCGGTGGCGACGCCGTAGTTGATCGTCGTCACGCCGTAGATGTACCAGTTGCCTTCCGATGGACGATAGAGGACGCGATCGGAGGTGCCGTCGCCCTCGTAGTCGATCACGACCGGGATGTCACCGTTCTGGCCGAAGGTGACCGATGGGCTGCCGAGGACGTACCACCGACTGTAGTAACCGCGAAACACGGAGAGTTCCGTCGTGCCGTCGCCGTTGTAATCTCCGGGGACCGGAATATCGCCCGTGAGACCCCACGCCCGCTGGGAAATATTGCGGATGTACCAGACGCCGCCGGAAACGGAAGGGCGGAAGACGGCGGCGTCGGCACGCCCGTCGCCGTTGTAGTCGCCTGGGATAGGCACGTCAATCCTCACCCCATAGTAGAAGCGGGTCTGGCTCTTGATCGCCCAATAGCCGTTGGCTGGACGCCAGACCGCGGTGTCGGTACGGAAGTCGCCGTCATAGTCGGCCGGGATCGGGATGTCGCCGGCCTGGCCGAAAACAAGGTTAGCGGTCGGTCCGGCCCCCCCTCGGAACCACCATTTGGCGGTGGACGGTCTCCACAAGGCATAGTCGGCCACGGCGTCGCCGTTGTAATCGCCGGTGACCGGGACGTCTCCATTCATTCCGTAGAAGACGATACTGATGTTTCTGACCCTGAAGGAAGAAGGATTTGTGCCGCGCCAGACGGCGATATCGTCTCCGCCGTCCCCATTGAAGTCGGCGGCAGCGAGGATCGGGCGGCCGGCCGGGAGGGGGGCATTCCTGACCAGGAAAACCGTGAACTCCTTGCCGGCGGTGCGGATGGAGACCGGCCCGTTGTAAATGCCGGCGACGACGGGCGAGCCGAAGATTGCGTCATAGCTGTGCACGGTGAAAGGCATCCCCTTGTCCAGGACCGCGGCCAAGTCCACGCTCATGGTCGCCGCTCCGCTCCAGTTGTAGATCGCGAGATGGGCGCGATGCTCCTCGTACTCGTTCGGCAGCACGACAACCTTGTTTGCTGTCGGAGCGGCCACCACGAGGGAGTGTGCGTCAAAGGGATTGCCGGCCGCCGAGCTGGCGGACCTCCACGCGGAGAAATTGGCCGCCGACAGGTTGTTGCTATCGGCGTAAAAGGAGGCTTGGAACGCAGGCGAGTAAGTGTTGTAATCCCAGACGTCGGTCGGCTGGATCGCCGGGATCCCTTCGACTCGCCCCGACTCCCAGAAGGCGGAGGTACGGAAGGCCACGTGGTCCGTGGCTGGCAGGTGCACTTCGTTGCCGACGAACACGTTTGGAGCGTTCTGGGGATATGTGGTTTCGCCGGCGCCCCAGAACCACGGAGCGACGATGCTCCCTCGGGCGATATAGTTGTCCTGGAACTCGACCTGCGTCGGCCGCCGGTAGCCGAAGGTGGGCGTCGCCTGGTAGAAATAGTTATCTTTCACAACTTCATTGTCGGCGGGTAGGTTGTACCCGCCGATGAGAAAGCGGCCGTCTTTGATGATGTTCTTTTCGCAGTGCATCCCCGTGATCAACCCGCCCTCGGTATAAGCGTGGAAGTTGAAGGAATTTTCGAGCGTCGCATCGGCCATCACGTTGTTGACGAAGTACTTGTATCCATAGAGAGTGTAGTCGTTCTGCGTGTAGATGTTATGCTTCTTGGTGACGGAAAGACCGGGGTTGTAGAGGATGTTCCCGTAGACGACATGTTCCGAGCCGGTGTTCCAAACTGCCAGGTTGTTCGTCGAAAGACCGTCATGGATGACATTATTGATCGCGTGAAAGCCCGCGGCCACGGTCCGCAAAAGCGCATCCGTGGTGCCAATGCCCCCGGGATCGGTGATCTCAAGACCCCAGATCCAGTTGTGGGCCCCGGTGATGTTGACGCGGCCGTTAATGAGCGCATGGTGTCCAGTCCGGGCGCGCCACACGATGGGATTCGTCCCAGTGCCGGCGCGAGAGAGGACATACTCGCCGTTGTAGGTGCCTTCCAGGAACCAGTACCGGTCGCCCGCCCGGGCCGTCAAAATCGCCTCCGCCAGGCTCATGGGTTTGGATTCCTGCGTCCCGTCTGCGCCGCCCGCGGGCGAGACATAGCGTTCCCGCAGGGGGGCGAACGCATGCACCCAGGGATTGGCGCTCGAGAAATCCATGGGATAGTTTTGGGGAGATGCCGAAGTGAAGGGGATAACGATACCGGCAATGGCCAGGGATACAATCCATCGCCGCGGACAGATCCTTTTGGAAATCCGCTGATAGATATCTATCGTTGGGGGGGGGGGGGGGGGGGGGGGGGGGGGGGCGGGGGCCGGGGGGGGGGGGGCGGGGGCGGG
>CAZKCI010000068.1:0-8451 GCA_964551475.1 uncultured bacterium
GGCAGAGAACGCGCACCTCGTCCTCCCGGGCGTCGGCCTTGAGCAGCGTGTGGTCGATCATCCGGGCGATCGACGCCTCCACGGCGCCGATCCCCGGCGCGGCGCTGATCCGGCTGGCGCCGCCGGCGATCAAACCGTCGATCACGTCCCGGCGCTTGACGGCGCAGTGGCCGCAGGAGGAGCAGGCGATGCCCGGGGCGCAACAGCCGGTCCCGCCCGCCCCCCCCGCCCCGGACAGGGCGGAGACGACTTCCTTGGTCACGCGGTCAACAAGAGCCTGAGTATCCATGGAGCATTCCTTTGTCTTGGGTGTGGCTGAGAAGGAAGATTTCAGCTTAGAGATTATAGGCTATAGATTTGAGATTTGAGATTCCAGATTTGAGGCTATAGATTTGAGGCCAGAGATTTGAAATCTGAGATTTCAGATTTGAGATCAGAGATTTGAGATCAGAGATTTGAAATCTGAGATTTCAGATTTGAGGTCAGAGATTTGAAATCTGAAATCTCAAATCTGAAATTCAAGATCCGAGATCCACAAGCCGGGATTCTATCCCTGAAATCTCCGGCTGCGGCGTTCGATCTCCATCACCTTGTTCACCCTCCGCCAGTGGCGTCCGCCCGCGAATTCGGTCGTGAGCCAGACCTCCGCGATCTCGGCGGCCAGCTGCTCGCTGTGCGATTTTCCTCCCAGGGCAAGTACGTTGGCGTTGTTGTGCTCGCGGCTGGAGCGGGCGGTGGCCGTGTCCCAGCACACGGAGGCCCGCACCCCTCGCACTTTGTTGGCGGCCATGGCCGAGGCGGTCCCGAAGGTGTCGATCATGATCCCCCGCTCGCAGTCGCCGGCGGCCACCAGGCGGGCGACCTTCTCGGCGAAATCGGGATAGTCGCAGGCCTCCTCGGAGAATGTCCCCGCGTCGGTGACGAAATATCCGGCATCCGCGAGCCGGCGGGAGAGAAAGGCCTTCAGCTTGAAGCCCCCGTGATCGGAGCCGATCGCCACCCGTTTCACCATCCCCTTCTTCTCGGTGGCGTCGGTCAGGGGGACTTCATTGGAAACCCCTCGCCCGCCCGGGGCGGAGGGACGCAGCGCGGTCTCGACGATTCTTTCGATGCGGGTTGGGCTCATCTGCCTGGCTCGGGAAACGGATATTTCTCTTTCATTATCGGTGAGGCCGGGCGGATCGTCAACCTCAAATTATTCCTGAAAACCGTTGGTTTTCGGTAATAATTTGAGATAGTGAGGCCGCCGACCATGTGGAAGCCCATCGATAAGGACGTTCTGAGCGCGCTCGCCGATCTGCTCGGTCCCCAGCGCCTCCTCATCTCCCCGGAAGAGATCCTTCCCTATGCCCGGGACGAGAACCCGACCATCTTCGCCCGGCCCGAGGCGGTGGCTCTGGTCCGCTCCGCCGCCGAGATATCCTCCATCCTCCGCCTCGCCAACCGCCGCCGCTTCCCGGTCGTCCCCCGGGGGGCGGGGACGGGGGTCACCGGCGGCGCCCTGGCCGTCCGGGGCGGGCTGGTGGTGAGCCTGGAGAAGATGCGCCGGCTCCAGGAGATCGACCGCGAGAACCTGATGGCGAGCGTCGAGCCGGGACTGCTCACCGGCGACCTGCACCGGGCGGCGGAGGCGCGCCGCCTCTTCTACCCCCCCGATCCCGCCTCTTCCGATGACTGCTCCCTGGGCGGAAACCTGGCCGAGGACGCGGGCGGGCCGCGGGCGGTGAAATACGGCGTGACCCGGGACTACTGCCGGGGGATCGTCGCCGTCCTCCCCTCCGGCGAGATCGTCGCTTACGGGGGCAAGCTCAAGAAAAACGTCACCGGCTACAATCTGCTCCACCTCCTCATCGGGTCGGAAGGCACGCTGGGGATCATCACCTCCGCCACTCTCTCCCTCCTCCCCCTCCCCCGCGTCCGCCGCCTGCTCCTGGCCGTCTTCCCCGCTTCTCAGTCCGCGGTCTCCGCCGTCACCCATCTCCTGACCGGACGCGCCCGGCCGGCCGCCATCGAGTTCCTCGACTCCGCCTGCCTGCGCATCGCCCGGGAGGTCATGCCGGAGAACGCCCTCTCCCCCGCCGCCTCCGCCCAGCTCCTGGTGGAAGTGGACGGGGACGACGACCGCGCGGTCTCCCGCCAGGAGGGCGAGGTGAAAGCGGCCTGCCGAAAGGCCGGCGCCCTTTCCATCGAGACCGCCCGGAGCGGGGCGGAACGCGCCGCCCTCTGGGCCGCCCGACGGAAGATGCGGGAATCGCTGAAGAGCTGGTCCCCGATCATCGTCGGGCAGGACGTGGTCGTCCCCCGGGCCGCCGTCGCCGCACTCGTCCGCGGAATCGAAAGGATCGGGCGGGAGGCCGCGCTCGAAATCGCCTGTTTCGGCCACGCCGGGGACGGGAACATCCATGTCAACTTTCTCCGCCGCGATCGGCCGGCGCGGGAGTGGAAGCGCTCCCTCGACCGGGCGACCCATCGCGTCTTCTCGCTCGCGGTCGATCTCGGCGGGACCATCTCCGGCGAACACGGGATCGGGGTCACGAAGAAGCGCTACCTCCGCCTGGCCCTGGGCCCGGCCGCCATCCGGGCCATGCGCCGTTTGAAGCAGGCCCTGGATCCGAACAACATCCTCAACCCCGGGAAAATCTTCTAGCAAAAGAGTAGATGGATTAAGGTTAAGAAGTGAGTCTAGTAAATGGGTCAGGGTAAGGTGCGGAGCGACCGGCGGACATGCCAGGCCACACTTGACCCTATCCCATTTACCAAACCCACTTCCTAACCCTGACCCATCGACCATTAGTTACTATGCGTAAAAAAACCGTCATCATCTTCCTGATTCTCTCTGCCTTGATAGCGGGGGCGGCGTATCTCCTCCTTTCCCTCCGCCCTCCCCCGCTCAACCTGATCATCGTCTCCCTTGACGGCCTTCGCCCGGACCGCCTGGGCGCCTACGGCTGCGCTACCGTCAACAGCCCCAACCTCGATTCCTTCGCCCGCTCCGCTTATGTTTTCGAAGACGCGATCAGCCAGTCCCCCCGGGTCCTTCCCTCCCATCTGTCCCTCTTCACCTCGCTCTACCCCTCCACCCATGGGGTGGAGCGCCCCGACCTCACGCTCCATCCGGATATTCCGACGCTGGCCGAGATCCTGAAGCGAAACGGACGGCGGACGGCGGCGGTCGTGGACTCTCCCGCGATGGACCGGCCTTCCGGAATCAGTCGCGGGTTTGACGCCTACTACAACAATTATGGATGGGGGATACATCACGTCCTGCCCCAAGCTCTACGCTGGCTCCGTTATAGCTCCGACCGTCCCTTTTTTCTCTTCATCCATATTTCCGATATTCGTTGCCCTTACACTCCGCTTTCGCATATCTCGCGCCTTTACCGCGCTGACCACCCGGAGCCGATCAACTGGAGCGTTGCCTGCGGATCGGATAATCTTCAACCCGATCTTTCCCCCGATGATCTCGCTTATGTCCGCCGGCAATATGATGGCCAGGTTCGTTCGGTGGATCTGATCCTGCAAAGGTTGTTCGACCATATCGACAAGCTCGAACTCCGCCGGAACACGATCGTCATCGTCCTCGCCGGCCGCGGCGAGGAGCTCCTGGAGCACGGCCGGATCGGTCATCGGGACTCGGTCTACCACGAGCTGCTCCGGGTCCCCCTGATCGTCCGCCTCCCCGGGGACGTCCCGCCCGCGGGGAGAATCCCGGAGCGCGTGGAGCTGATCGACCTCATGCCGACGCTCCTCGACCTCCTGGGGATCGCCGACCCGGCCGGGCTGCAGGGGGAAAGTTTCCGCCCCCTCCTGGAGGGACGGCGGGCGGGCTGGACGGAGAAGCCCGCCTTCGGCGAGCTGGACGGCGGCGGAAAACGAACCGTCTACATGAGCGGCCTCAAGCTCATCGTCAACGCGGAGGGGGCCGGTGAGGAGCTCTACCAGCTCGACCGCGATCCGGGGGAAAAGCAAAACCTCGCCGGGGAAGTAGTGGCGCCGGGGCTTCGCGTTCTCCTGGCGGACTGGGAAAAGCGGACGAGGCGGGCCGGGGAAAACGTGCGGCCGGGGAGATCGCCTCTCAGTCCGCAACAGCGGGAAGCGTTCAGGAACCTCGGCTATGCGAACTAAAGGTTCAACGGTTCCAGGGTTCAGGGTTCAACGGTTTGCAACCGATGGCCTGTCTCATAACCGGATGACCATTGACTATGACCATCTCTTCGGGGAAGATAGTGTCGGCAACAAATATTTCAACAGCGTGCTCATAAATTTTTCGCGGAAAATTTTATCATGAACATAGCCGAGGTCGCCGGGACGGTTGTCGCCAGCCGCAAGGACGAGAAGATGGAGGGCATCCCCTTCCTCCTCCTGCGGGATCTCGACTGCGCAGGCCGGCCGAGCGGGGGATACGTGGTCGCCGCCGATCCCCTCGGCGTGGGGCGGGGCGAAGTCGTCCTCTACTCCACCGGCTCCTCCGCCCGCCAGACCGAGATCACCCGCGATCGCCCCAACGACGCCGTGATCCTGGCCGTGGTCGACTCCTGGGAGATCGGCGGGGAAGTCCGCTACGACAAGTATTTATCCGATACCAAGACTGCCGGAAAAACCGCGCCAGCCCCCAAGCAAAGATAGTAATCAGTGATCAGTGATCGGCAATCCGCGATAAGCGATCGGTCATCGGTGATCAGTGATCGGCAATCCGCGATTAGTTATCAGCGGTCGGTAATCTGAGATCTGAAATCTCAAATCTGAGATCCATTCCATGCTTCTCGGCAAAGTCATCGGAACGCTGGTCAGCACCCAGAAGATCGAGGCCTTCCGGGGGGTGAAGTTTCTCATCGTCCAGCCCCTCGACGAAAACCTCGCTCCCAAGGGCGCGCCCCTGGTGGCCTGCGATTCCCAACAGGCCGGTCCCGGCCAGATCGTCACCTATATCGGCGGCCGCGAGGCCACCCTCCCCCTGCCCGTCCCCTTCAACCCCGCCGACGCCCTGATCACGTCGATCGTAGACGCGGTTGAGCATACGCTACCGGGAGTAAAAGCTCCGACGGCGAAAGCCGGGAGCAAGAAAAGGGGAAACCGTTAAAATCGTTGAAAACGTTGAAATCGTTGAAGCCGTTACACGTGACACGTTGCACGTAACCGATTCGTGAAAATCCGTGTCAATTCGTGGATATCAGTCGCCGAAGCCAAGTTTTATTCGCGAGTTATTCGCGTCTATTCGCGGTTAAATCCGCCCAGCCTCGCCGAGTCAATTCGTGAAATTCGTGGACATCGGTATCCAACAAGCCACGCCAGGCCCAGCCAGGCTAATTCGCGTAATTCGTAGTTCCAATTCGCGCAATTCGTAGTTATGAAAATCGGCCAAGTCATCGGGACCGTCGTTTCCACGTTGAAGCTTGACCACTACCGGGGGGAGAAAATGCTCCTGGTCAAGCTCCTGAATCCCGATCTCTCCCCCGCCTCCGATTATGTGGTCGCCTTCGACCGGGTGATGGCCGGACCGGGCGACCGCGTCCTCCTGGTCGATGAAGGCAACTCGGCGCGGCAGGTCCTCCAGATCGGGTCCAACGGCGTGGTCCGGGCGGTCTGCGTCGGGTTCATCGACGCCATCGATCTTGCTCCGTCCTCGAAGCAGACCTTCGGCGCCTGATCAACCCCATATCAGCCCGATCATACCTGTCCGCCAGAGCGCAAAGCGCGGAGGCGAAGATCGGGCCTACAGAAACCGTCTGGTCGTCAAATCCTGTAGGCCGGTTCTGTGAACCGGCGGCCCGGCCCGCCTTGAAAACACTGGAGACACTGAAAGATCTTCATCTCGTCTTTTCAGTGGTTTCAGCGTTTTCAGTGGCTATTCTTGAGCCCCGCCGCCCCGAAGCACAGCGCGGTATCCACTCCTCACCCGGTTGAAGAATCCGATCGCCGACTCCTCCCGATAATCCGGATACGTCCACTCCCAGGGGCGGAAGGACCCGTCCCGGAAGAACAGGGTGGGCTGGGCGTGGATCCCCTGCCCCAGGTAGACGCGGTAGGTGGCATCCTTGGTGGTCGCGAGAATAAGTTTGCTCAGATCCAGATAGCCGGGATCGAGGTTGACCTGTCTCTTCCCGCTTTCGCTCATCCGCGATTCCATCTCGTTTGTGGCCCGCTTGATGCCGGCCAGGTCTTCCGGAGAAGCCAACCGGCGGAAAGAGATGAACTGGCGGAGGATGGACGCTCCCATTTCGTCCCGGTAGTAATCCGTGAAAGCGAAGGAAACGGGTTCGCTCCCGGCGTCGATCTCTCCGAAGCGGCCGGAGAGAGCCTCCCGGCCCCGTTCCAGCCAGACGGGCGCAGCGGCCAGAAGGCCGCAGATCAACTTGACCGGCCGGGGTATGACGATCTCGCCCATGCCGCTATTTTACCACAACGCGATCCCCCGCCTTGACCCGCTTCCCCGCGTCTGTTAGGTTTCGCTCGTGACCTTTCGAATAATCCTCTTCTGCGCCTTGCTCCTCGCCGCCCCTGTCTCCCGGGCCTCCGGGGGAGAACCGCCCTACCTCAAGTTCTGCGGCGCCAACGGCACCATCTTCGGCTCCTGCCACTACCTGTTCACCGGTTCGGCGACCGTCCTGATCGACGCCGGTCTTTTCCAGGACGAGGACGAGGCGGAAAACGACGTCGACCGCCAGAACCGTTTCCTGGCCTTCCCTCCCTCGTCGATCGACGCCATCTTCGTCACCCACTCCCACGCCGATCATCTCGGGAAAATCCCCTACCTGGTGAAGAACGGATTCCGGGGGAAAATATACTGCACCGAGGCCACCGCTCAGCTCGCCCGGGAGATGCTCCCTCTCTATGCCTGGATCCTCGCCAAAACCACCCCCCTCTACGACCAGGTCCACGTGGCTTCCACTCTTTCCCTCCTGGCTCCCCGCCCTTACGGGCAAACCGGGACCGGTCCCGGGGGGCTCCGCTTCCGCTTCCTGGAAGCCGGCCATATCCTGGGTTCGGCGATGGTGGAGATCGATTTCACCGCCGACGGGCGAGAGTACCTCCTCCTCTTCACCGGGGACCTGGGCAATCCCTATTCCCCGCTCCTCCCCCTCGCGGAGACGGTGGCGGAAGCGGACTATGTGATCTGTGAATCGACCTACGGCAACCGGCTCCACGGGGACTTCGCCGAAGAACTGAACCGTTTTCGCGACATCATCAACACCGCGGTCAAGGCCCAGGGCAAGGTCCTCATCCCTTCGTACACCCTTTCCCGCACCCAGAAGATCCTCTCCTTCCTGAACGACATGATCGAGGACAAGCTCTTCGAACAGTCCTTCCCCGTCTATGTGGACAGCAAGTACGCCAACACCATCACCGACATCTACCGGCGCTCCTCGCGCCTTTTCGATGCGGAGACCCAGGCCGCGATCCGCCAGCGCGACCTGCCCCTCTCCTTCCCCGGTCTCCACGAAGGCAAGCCCCCCGACCCGCTCCCCGGCCCCGCGGTGATCATCGGCCCCGGCGGGATGGGGACCACGGGGAACATCCGCAAACACCTGGCGAAATATCTTCCCGATCGCCGTTCCGCCGTCATCTTCGTGGGCTACCAGGGGGAGGGCTCGCTGGGGAAAATTCTCCTGGAGGGCGCGGAGTCGGTGGAGATCGACGGCCGGAGGGTCCCGGTGGGGGCGTCCTCGTATTATCTCGGCAGTTTCTCCGACCACGCCGATTACCTGCAGATGACCGCCTGGCTGAAGAAGTTCCGCCGCCTGGGGAAGGTCTTCCTGGTCCACGGCCAGCCCGACGCCCTGCGCTATTTCCGGGATTACATCTCGGCGCAGACGGGGATCCCGGTCTACGTCCCGAGTTTTCTGGAGAAGGTCTATCTGGAAGGAAGGCCGGTCGCGACGGAGGAAGAGCAGCGCGATTCCGCCAAAATAATTCCCCCGCGCCGGCGGGAGCCGGCGCGGGGGAAATAGCCCCTAGGGGAATCGAACCCCTGTCTCCAGACTGAGAATCTGGGGTCCTAGGCCACTAGACGAAGGGGCCAAACGATTGCGGATTGAAGATTGTAGATTCCGGATTAAAACTACCAGTTCGAGAGCCGGCTTATCAATCCGTAATCCGAATTCCGCAATCCGCAATCGAAATACCTCCGGAAGGACTCGAACCTTCAACCAACGGATTAAGAGTCCGCTGCTCTACCAATTGAGCTACGGAGGCAAAGTACCCTGCGATTCGACAGCCCGCTCTCATACCAAAACCTTGAACTTTCCGATAGGAAAATATTTTCCGGAGACGAGCAGATGGTGGAGGGTGAAGAAAGGCCGGTGGGGAGTTGCCGGGCCTTATGATCGGTCCATACCGTCCCTATCGTCCATACTGTCCTATCCTTTATAAGGGTGAGCGAGGGGACTCGAACCCCCGGCCACCTGGGCCACAGCCAGGCGCTCTAACCGACTGAGCTACGCTCACCGTGCA
>CAZKCI010000069.1:0-85718 GCA_964551475.1 uncultured bacterium
CGCGGGTTGCCCGCTGGTCTCCGCGATGGACATCCTCCCCAACCAGGCGATCCGCCTGGCCCAGCTGGGGGCGGAGGAGGTCCTCGATTTCCAGGCGATCTGGCTCTGCGCCTCCTGCCTCACCTGCGCCGCCCGCTGTCCAAAGGGGGTGGACCTGGCGCGGGTGATGGAGGCGTTGCGGTTGATCCGGCTGCGGAAGAACGTCGACCGGGTAGAGATCGGCAAGCTCCCCGAGGGTCTCCCGCCCATTGCCGTCATTAGTGCCTTGCGAAAGTATACGTCCTGATAAAGCGACCGTTGCCACCAAGACACAAAGAAAGCGATGGATGGCACTGTGGGAGGGGCATTCTTGCCCCGATCCAGGCTAACTCGGATCGCGACAGGAATGTCGCTCCCACAACAGGCGAAGAACGGATCTTATCTGGTTTATTGCTCCATCCATGAAAACCATCCCGTATTACCCCGGCTGCACGCTGAAAACGCATGCCCAGGGGCTCGAGTCCTGCGCGATCGAATCCTGCCGGGCGTTCGGGATCGAGCTTAAAGAGATGAACTCCTGGTACTGCTGCGGCACGGTCCACTCGCTCGCTGCCGACGACGTCATCCACCAGCTCGCACCGGTCCGGAACCTCTCCCGCGTGAAGGCCCTCCCCTCCGACCGCGTCGTCACGCTCTGCGCGATGTGCTATAACACCCTCAAGCGGGCCGATCTCCTGCTCCAAACCGACTCCGACAAGCGGGTGAAGCTCCAGTCGGTCATGGACCGGGGCGAGATCGCCTACGAGGGGGGCGAGGTCAAGGTCCTCCACCTCCTGGAGCTGATCCGGGACGAGATCGGTTTCGAAGCGGTGAAGGAGAAAGCGGGGGCGGGGCTCAAGGGGCTGAAAGTGGCCTCCTACTACGGCTGTCTCCTCCTCCGGCCTAAAGAAGCCGCGATCGACGACGCGGAGAATCCGTCGATCATGGAAAACCTGGTCAAAGCCCTGGGCGGCGAAGCGGTGGATTTCCCCTGGAAGACCGAGTGCTGCGGGGCCTACCTGACGGCGACGAAGCGCGATGCCGTTTCCCTGCGGACAAAAGAAATCATCTCCTCGGCGGCGCGGCGGGGAGCGGAGGCGATCATGACCTCCTGCCCGCTCTGCTTTTTCAACCTCGAGGAGAGGCGGGATCCCCCGTCCGAAGCCAATCTGCCTGTCTTCTACTTTACCGAGCTGATGAGCCTGGCCCTCGAGGGACAACTGCCAGAGGAGCATTGTCTCCTGCACAAGATCGATCCGCGGCCGCTGCTGAATAAATGGAGTATTGGAGTGCTGGAGTAATGGAGTATCGGAAAGAATGCTTGGCGGCGAACCCCAACACTCCAATACTCCAGTACTCCATCACTCCAATATCCGACCTATGAGAACCGGCGTCTTCATCTGCCACTGCGGAATCAACATCGCCTCCGCCGTCGACATCGAGAAAACGGTGGCGGCGGCCGCCCGCCTTCCCTCCGTGGTCTACGCCGCCGACTACCGCTACCTCTGCTCCGACCCCGGCCAGAAGCTGATCACGGAAAAAATCCTGGCCGAAAAGCTCGACCGGTTGGTGATCGCCGCCTGCTCTCCCACCATGCACGAGTCCACCTTCCGCGCCGCCGCCGAGAAGGCCGGCGTGAATCCCTACTGCCTGGAGATCGCCAACATCCGCGAGCAGGACGCCTGGGTCCACCGCGATAAGGCAGCGGCTACGGAGAAGGCGATCTCGCTCATCGCCTCGATCGTGGACAAGGCGCGGGGGGACCGCCCGCTCGAACCTATCTCCATCCCCGTCACCCGCCGGGCCCTGGTGGTGGGCGGGGGGATCGCCGGGATGCAGGCGGCCCTGGACATCGCCGAGGGGGGGCACGAGGTGATCCTGGTGGAGAAAGAGCCGAGCCTGGGCGGACGCATGTCCCAGCTCGCCGAGACCTTCCCCACCCTCGACTGCTCCTCCTGCATCCTTACCCCAAAAATGGTGGAGGTAGGGAAGCATCCTTCCATCGAGATCCTCGCCTCGAGCGCGGTGGAGGAGGTGAAGGGGCATATCGGGAACTTCCAGGTGAAGATCCGGCGCTTCTCCACCGGGGTCGATCCGAAAGGCTGCAACGGCTGCGGTCTCTGTTCGGAGAAATGCCCGGTGAAGGCGCCGTCCACCTTCAATCTGGGGCTGGGAACCCGCCCGGCGATCGCCACCCCCTTCCCCCAGGCCGTCCCCAATCGCCCGGCGATCGACCGCTCCCATTGCCTCCACTACACCAAGGGGAAATGCGGGATCTGCAAAAAGATCTGCCCGGTCAAGGCGATCGACTACGATCGGGGGGACGAGATCGTGGAGAAGGAGGTGGGGGCGATCGTCGTCGCCACCGGATTCGATCTTCTCCCGATGGAGAAGATCGGGGAATATGGCGCGGGCAAGTTGAAAAACGTCGTCACCTCCCTCCAGTTTGAGCGCCTCCTCTCCGCCTCCGGACCGACCGGGGGGAAGATCACGCGCCCCTCCGACGGGAAAGAGCCGAAGGAGGTCGTCTTCATCCAGTGCGCGGGGTCGCGCGACCCCGAGGGGAATATGGCCTACTGCTCCAAGGTCTGCTGCATGTACTCGGCCAAGCACGCCATGCTCTACAAGCACCGCGTTCCCGACGGGCAGCCGTACATTTTCTACATCGACATCCGCTCGGCCGGGAAGGGGTACGAGGAGTTCGTCCAGCGGGCGATGGAGGAGGACGATGTCCTCTACCTCCGGGGAAAGGTCTCCCGAATCTTCGAGGAAGGGGAGAAGGTGGCCGTCTGGGGCGTTGACACCCTCTCCGGGAAGAAGGTGGAGATCGCGGCGGATCTCGTGGTCCTGGCGATGGCGATGGTCCCGTCCGCGGGGACGAAGGAGATCGTAAGCAAGCTCCAGATCTCCACCGACGCCTACGGCTTCGTCACCGAGGCCCATCCCAAGCTCCGCCCGGTGGAGAGCCTCACCGCCGGCGTCTTTCTCGCCGGCTGCGCACAGGCCCCCAAGGACATCCCGGAAACGGTCGCCCAGGCTTCCGCGGCGGCGAGCAAGGTCCACTCCCTCTTTCACAAGGAGCGCCTGGTCCGGGAGCCGACGGTGGCGGAGGTGGACGAGGATCTCTGCGCCGGGTGCGGGGTCTGCGTGGACCTCTGCCCCTATGAGGCCCGGACCCTGGACGAGAAGAAAAAGGTGGCCAAGGTGGAGGAGGCGCTCTGCCAGGGCTGCGGGGCTTGCGTGAGCGGATGTCCAAGCGGAGCCACCCGGCATCGCAACTTCAGCCTGACCCAGTATCTTTCGATGGTGGATAGCATCCTCAGATAAAATGCCAACGGGGGAAGATAGTGATCAGTTGGGCCATTCGCGGAGATTCGCGGTTGAATCCTTGGCCAGGCTAACTTGGATCGCGACCCCGATTTTCATATACACATACTCGTCATCGGGGCAGGCAGGAATGTCGCTCCCATCACATGAAACAGTAACTGATCAGTAACTGAAAACGATGTGATCAGTCATCAGTAACTGATCACTGATTACTTCTTCTGGTGTTACTGTTTTTCTGTGGGAGGGGCATTCTTGCCCCGATCCAAGTCAGCTCGGATCGCGGCGAGACGCCGCTCCCACAACGAGAACTATCGAACGGGGGGAAATTGTCATTGTGGGAGGGCCTTCCAGGCCCAATCCATTTTGTCTATGCGGGATCGGCTGGATCGCGACAGGAATGTCGCTCCCACGGGGAAAATAGTGATCAGTTACTGATAACTGATCACTGATAACTTGTTCTGCTATGGCTGAAAAACACACAATCGGCGCGGTTCTTGTCGTCGGCGGCGGCATCGCGGGGATGCAGGCTTCTCTTGATCTGGCCGAGATGGGCTTCAAGGTCTACCTCGCCGACGAGAAGGGCTGGATCGGCGGGGCGATGGCCGGCCTGGACAAGACCTTCCCCACCAACGACTGCGCGATGTGCATCATGTCCCCCAAGCTCGTGGACGCGGGCCGCCATCCCAACATCACGATCCTCCCCTTAAGCCGCCTGGAGAAAATCTCCGGAGAACCAGGGAACTTTTGCGTGACCGTGAAGCGCCTGGCCCGCTACGTGGACGCGGAGAGGTGCAACGGCTGCGGGGAGTGCGCCGAGACCTGCCCGGTCTCCGTCCCCGATTCCTTCAACGAGGGCTTGAGTACCCGCAAGGCGATCTACCGCCTCTACCCCCAGGCCATACCCGCCGCCTTCGCCGTGGAAAAGGAGGGGAGGAAGTCCCCCTGCCGCCCGTCCTGCCCGGCCGGGCTGAACGTCCACGGCTACGTCGCCCTGATCGCGAATAAGGACTTTGGCCGGGCGCTTAAGCTCATCCGCGAGCGTCTTCCCTTCCCCCGGTCCCTGGGAAGGATCTGCCATCACCCCTGCGAGGACTCCTGCAACCGCAGAGAGGTCGATGAGTCGGTCTCGATCTGCGCCTTGAAGCGCTTCGTCGCCGACCGGGAAGAGGATGTCCCGGAGACAGACCGGAAGTGCGAAGGGGAACCGCGGCCGGAGAGAATCGAGGCGGAAAAAGCCGCGGCAAAGAAGCGGGAGCGGAGGATGGGGAAAAAGGCAGCCGTGGTCGGAGCGGGGCCGGCGGGCCTCACCGCCGCGGCCGACCTCGCTTCTCTGGGCTACGCGGTGACCGTCTTCGAGCGGGAGAAGGAAGCGGGCGGGATGCTCCGCTATGGGATTCCCGCCTACCGCCTGCCCCGCGATGTTCTCGCCTCCGAAATCGGGCGGATTCTGACCGGCAGTATCAAACTCGTAACGGGCTGTGAGGTCGGATGTAGGCCGGGTCTGCGACCCGGCGGCCGGGACGCCGATTCACACCTGTCCGCCGAAGCCTTGGCGGAGGCGGAGAATCGGCCTACACCTTCGAGCAACGAGATATCACTTTCTGAAATCAGAGAAACATTCGCAGCGGTCCTCATCGCCACCGGCGCCCAGCGCGGGAAAAAGATCTCCGTCTCCGGGATGAAGGATGTCTCCGTTCAGGACGGCGTGGATCTGCTGAGGAAGATCGCCCGGGGAGAGCGGATCGAAACCGGCAAGTCCCCGATCGTGATCGGCGGAGGAAACGTGGCCATCGACGTCGCCCGCTCCTTGAAGCGTCTCGGCGCCTCTTCGGTGAAGATCGCCTGCCTGGAGAGCCATCGCCTGATGCCGGCTCATCTCCACGAGGTGCGGGACGCGCTGGAGGAAGGGATCGAACTCTTCACCTCGGTCGGTCCCCGTGCCGTCGTCCATAAAGGGGGCCGGATCGAAGGTCTCTCCTGCGCCGCCTGCCGGACGACCTTCGACGAGGAGGGGCGTTTCCGGCCCGATCTTTCCGGGAAGGGCGAAACGCTGATCCCCGGCGACGCGATCATCATGGCCGTAGGTCAGGAGGCGGAGACCGCATGGCTTGATGGCGCTGGCGCCATCGAGGGGAAACACCCCCGGGTGGACGGGACGACTCTCGCTCTCTCCGAATCGGGTATCTTCGCCGCGGGGGATTTCGTCCTGGGGCCGGCCTCCGCCGTGGAGGCGATCGGCCAGGGGCACGAGGCCGCCCTTTCCATCGATCGTTATCTCCTGGGGGAGGACCTCCGGGCGGGAAGAAGCGCAGTGTTGGCCGAGACCGCCCCCCTCCCCTCCCGTCCCTACCGCCGCCTTCCCCGCGCCGACGCGAAGAAGCTTCCTCCCGATCAACGGGTCCGTTCCTTCTCGGAGTACGCGGAGGGATTGAGCGAGGAGGAGGCGGTGGAGGAGGCCTCCCGCTGCCTGAACTGCTCCGTCTGCTCGGAGTGCTTCCGCTGCGTCGAGTCCTGCGGGCGGGACGCCGTCGTCCATGACCTGACCGACCGCACCGAAGAGATCGCGGTGGGGGCGGTGATCCTCGCCCCCGGCTATCGCCGTTACGATCCCTCCCGCTCTCCCGAGTACGGCTGGGGAAGGCTCCCCAACGTTCTGACCAGCCCCCAGTTTGAGCGTCTCCTCTCCGCCTCCGGCCCCACCGGGGGAAAGCTCTTCCGCCCTTCCGATCAGCGAGAGCCGAAGCGGATCGCCTTCATCCAGTGCGTGGGATCGCGAGAGGAGAAGGAGGGGAACCGCTACTGCTCCTCGGTCTGCTGTATGTACGCCATCAAGGAGGCGGTGATCGCCCAGGAGCACGCCCCGGGCGTGGAATGCCACATCTACTTCATGGACCTGAGGGCCTTCGGCAAGGACTTCGAACGCTACTACAATCGGGCCAAGGAGGAACACGGCGTCGTCTTCCGGCGGGCGAGGATGCCGCGGGTCGAGGCGGGGAGCGGCGGATCGGTGGTTTTGAACTTTCTCGATGAGAAGAACGCCGTAGCCAGGGAGGCCTACGACCTGGTCGTCCTCTCGGTTGGGTTGGAGCCGGCGGAATCGCTCCCCGGCCTCGCCTCCGTCCTGGGCGCTCCCCTCGGAGAGGAGGGTTTTCTGGGGACGGAAGGTTACGACGCTCAGTCTTCGCCGAGAAAGGGGGTCTTCGTCTGCGGCGCGGCGGGGGAGCCGAAGGACATCCCGGAGTCGGTGGGACAGGCCTCCGCCGCGGCGGCCCGGGCCGCCGAGCTTCTCGCTTCCGCGAAGGGCTCCCTGACCATCTCCAAGGAGTACCCCGTTCCCAGGGAGATAGCCGACGAAGAGCCGCGGGTCGGCGTCTTCATCTGCCGCTGCGGGATCAACATCGGCGGCGTGGTGGATGTCCCTTCCGTGGCGGCTTACGCGAAGACCCTTCCCGGCGTCGCCTACGCCGAAGAAAATCTCTACACCTGTTCCCAGGACACCCAACAGCGCCTGAAAGAGGTGATCCTCCGGGAAAAGCTCAACCGCGTCCTCGTCGCCTCCTGCACGCCGCGCACCCACGAAGTCCTCTTCCAGGACACGCTCCGGGAGGCCGGCCTCAACCCCTACCTCTTCGAGTTCGTCGGCATCCGGGAGCAGTGCTCCTGGGTCCACATGCACAAGCCCCTGGAAGCGACGGAGAAGGCCAAACGCCTGGTCGCCATGGGGGTCTCCCGGGCCCGGCAGCTTGTCCCCGTAACCCTCTCCTCTTTCCCGGTCAATCCTTCCGCCCTGGTCATCGGGGGGGGAGCGGCGGGGATGACCGCCGCCCTTTCCCTGGCGGGACAGGGATTCCAAACCCACCTGATCGAGAAAGAAAAAGAACTCGGCGGCAACGCGCGACGGATCCGCTTCGACCTCGACGGACGCGATCCGCAAGCCTTTCTCGCGGGATTACAGAAGGCGGTGGAGACGCATCCGAAGATCGTCCTGCATCGCGGGTCAGTCCCGGTCAGAGTCGGCGGCTATGTCGGGAACTTCACGACCACGGTGCGCGGCGGCGGGGAGGAGACGGAGATCGCTCACGGGGCGATCGTCGTCGCCACGGGAGCGGAGGAATACAAACCGGGCGAATATCTCTACGGCAGATCCAAGAATGTCCTGACCCAGAAGGAACTCGAGGAAAGGCTGGGGAAGGGCGAGGCGTTCGAGAGAGTGGCGATGATCCAGTGCGTCGGCTCCCGGGATACGGAGCATCCCTACTGCAGCCGTGTCTGCTGTCTCACCGCGGTGAAGAACGCCCTGAAGATCAAGGAGATGAACCCGCGGGCCGAGATCTATATCCTCTACCGTGACCTGAGGACCTACGGCTTCAGCGAGGTTTACTACCAGAGAGCGCGCGAGGCGGGGGTGGTGTTTCTCCGCTACGAGGAAGAGAGGAAGCCCTCTGTCCGCGAGAAGGGGGGGAAGATCAGGGTCGCGTTCCACAATTATCTTCTGGAGAGAGACGTCGAATTGGAAGTTTCCACGCTGGTCTTGAGCGCCGGGATCGTCATGCCCGAGAGCGTCTCCGACCTTTCCCGGATGCTCAAGGTGCCCCTCAGCGCCGACCGGATGTTCCTGGAGGCCCATGCCAAGCTCCGCCCGCTCGACTTCTCCAGCGACGGGATCTACCTCTGCGGACTGGCCCACGGCCCCAAGAGCTTGAAGGAGTCCGTTTCCCAGGGGCTGGGGGCGGCGGCGCGGGCGGCCACTCTCCTCTCCCGCCAGGAGATACAAGCCCGCTCTCGGCCGGCCCGTCTCCAGGAAAGGGCCTGCTCCGGCTGCGGGCTCTGCGTCGAGATCTGCCCTTTCGACGCCCGCGAGCTCGACGCGGAGACGGGGAAGGCAAAGGTGATCGAGGTTCTCTGCCAGGGCTGCGGGGCCTGCCTGGTCGCCTGCCCCAACGCCTCCAGCCGCCAGGAGGGGTTCGAGAAGTCCCAACTGTTGGCGATGATCGACGCGGCGACGTGAGGGGGAAATAGGAGTATTGGAGTAGGGGAAAGGAACTGGAGTAATGGAGTGGTGGAGTAGTGGAGTAATGGGTCTGCCGGCCTGGCTGATTTTTTTAGTACTCCACCACTCCATCACTCCAGTACTCCATTTTTTCTAGGCCACGTCGCGGCGGCCTTCCAGAGCCTTGGTGAGCGTGGCGGGGTCGACGAAGTCGAGCGAGGATCCCACCGGGACGCCGGCCGCGATCCGGGTGACCTTGGCCGCGAGCGGCTTGAGGACGCGGGCCAGGTAGAGCGCGGTCGTCTCCCCATCGGCGTCGCTCCCGGTGGCGATAATCACCTCCCCGGGCTTGGTCTTGCGCACCCGGTCCATCAGCTCCTGTATTCTCAGATCTTCGGGGTTAACACCGTCGAGCGGCGCGATCTTGCCCATGATCACATGGTAGAGGCCGCGGTAGGATCCGGTCGCTTCCAGGGCGAGCACGTCCTTCGGTTCCTCCACCACGCAGATCAGCGTCCGGTCGCGGGAGGGATCCCGGCAGACCGGGCAGGGATCGTGCGCGGTCAGGTTGCCGCAGGATGAGCAGAAGCGGATCCGGGCCTTGAAGTCGCCCAGCGCTTTCATCAGCGTTTCGACCTCGGCTTCGCTCGAGCTCAGAATGTGGAAGGCGATCCTCTGGGCGGACCGGGGTCCGAGGCCGGGGAGCTCGGAGAGAGCGGAGACCAGACGCTCCATGGGCTCAGGGTATTTGCTCACGATTTAGCGATCCCGCTTGTCGGACACTAACATTTCAACCTACTGGAGAGCAAAATCCGAAATCCGAAACAGCCCGACGGCTTACGCGCCGCGGTTTCGTATTTGTCTTTTTCGGATTTGTTTCGGATTTCGATATTCGGATTTCGGATTTAAACCTATTCGAATTCAATAACCTCCTGGGCTCAATCAAGAACTGACGATGCTTGCTACATTCCCAGCCCCGGAATATTGATTCCTCCTGTCAAAGATGCCATTTCCCCGGCGGCCAGGGCGTCGGCTTTTTCATGGGCCTGGCGGACCGCGGCCAGTATCAGGTCCTCCAGCATCCGGACGTCGGCCGGGTTCACCACCTCCGGCTTGATCTCCAGGGCGATAAGCTCCTTCTTCCCGCTCACCACCGCCTTGACCACGCCGCCGCCCGCGGTCCCTTCCGAGCGGGAGGCGGCCAGCTTCTCCTGCGCCGCGGCCAGCTTCTTCTGCATCTCCTGCGCCTGCTTCATCAGATTTCCGAAACCAGCCATTGTCTTCCTCCCTTAATCCCTCTCCAAGCAACGCTCATGCGACTGCATTCATCCATTTGCATCGAATAATCGGTTGATGGGTTAGGGTTAGGATATCGGTCTGGTCAATGGGTCAGGTCATAGGTGCGGCCTCGGCGAGCCGATCCCCTTGACCTAACCCGTCTCCCAGACCCACTTCCTAACCCTAACCCAATGACCATTATTCCTTGATATCGACCACGGTGGCGTCGAACATCTCGATCGCCGCCTTGACCATGGGATTGCCCTTGATGAACTTCTTCTTCGTCGTTCCCGACGGAGGTTCCCCGGAATCGCGGGGGCAGTCGGCGGGTTGCGCGCCGGAGACGACCACCAGCTTGATCTTGACCGGAGAGCCGAGCTTGTTCTTGAGCAGGTTTTCCAGAAAAACAATCTTGTTCGGGCTGTCCAGGGACTCGCGCTGGAAGGCATACTCCGGGTCGAAACAGATGGTCAGGACTCCGTTCGCAAATTCCTTCAAGCGGCCTTCGTGGAGATAGCTCTTGAGCATCGGCTTCTCGCGAGCGAGCGTCTCCATGAAATCCGGCCAGATCTTTCTCACCCGCTCCAGGCCGACCGGGGCCGACTCGCCGTCGGCGGGCGGGGGAGGATCGTCATCGGGCAGGGAACTGCCCGACGGGGGAGAGGTTAGGATGCGCGCGGCGGCGGGCGGAGCGGCGGCGGGGGACGGGCGGGCCGACGAGCCGTCGGCGGAACCGGCGGCGAGCGACCTTTCCAGATCTCCGCACTTTTTCACCAGGTCTTCGATGGCCACCCTCTCCCGGGAACGGGCCAGCTTCAGAAGGCTCATCTCGAGCGCCACCCGTTCGGAGAGCGCGTTCTTGATCGACCCCTCCAGCGCGATCAGCTCGTCGAGGATGAAGGAGAGCTGGGGGCGGGTGAACGAGGAGGCCAGGGTGCGCGCCGCGGCCAGCGCCTCCGGGGAAAGATCGGTCGTCTCCTCGGGCTTCGCGGCCAGCGAGACGACCAGCAGGTCGCGGAAATAGCGGACCAGCGAGGAGACGAACTGGGGGACGGACCAGCCCCGGTTGCAGACGTCGTCGACCAGGGCGAGGAGCCCGGCCCCGTCGCCGGAGGCGACCGCCCGGGCGCAGGCGTTCAAGGTCTCGGCCGGGACCAGCCCCAGGAGGTCCAGGACATCACGGGCGGTCACCTTCTTGTCGCAGTAGACCAGGATCTGATCGAAGATCGACTCGGCGTCGCGCACGGACCCGTCGGCGGCGGTGACCACGGTGAGCAGCGCCTCCTCCTCGCAGGACACCCCCTCGTCCTGGGCGATCTTCTTCAGCCGCTCGAGGATGAGGTGTCGGGGGATGCGGCGCAGGTCGAAACGCTGGCAGCGGGAGATGATGGTCGCGGGAAGCTTGTGGGGTTCGGTGGTGGCGAAGAAGAACTTGATCCGGGGAGGGGGCTCTTCCAGCGTCTTCAGGAGCGCATTGAAGGCGGCATTGGAGAGCATGTGCACTTCATCGATGATATAGATCTTGAAACGGCTCCGCGACGGCGTGTAGTGGGCGTTTTCCCTCAACTCGCGGACATTGTCCACGCCGGTGTTGGAAGCCGCGTCGATCTCCAATACATCGAGGTCGCCCCCGGCCATGATCTGCAGGCAGGAGTCGCATTCGTCGCAGGGGGTGGGCGTGGGGGCGGAGGCTTTGAGGCAGTTGGCGGCCTTGGCCAAAATCCGCGCCAGCGTGGTCTTGCCCACGCCGCGGGGGCCGGTGAAAAGATAAGCGTGGGCCAGGCGGTTCTGCTTCAGCGCGTTGGTGAGGACCGTGATGATCCTCTCCTGGCCAAGCACATCGGAGAACTGCTGGGGGCGCCACTTTCTGGCCAGGGCGAGGTAGGGTACTTTTTCTTTGGCCACGGCGGATCTCCTGCGGTCATCCCTTCCCGTCAAACGGGCGATGACTCCTTGAATTGAGTATATCTTATGGCTCGACCGCCAGGGCTTCAAGCACCATTCTAAAATCTGCCCCTGCCCGCTTGAGCGGACAGGGGCAGATTTTAGCCGCGCACCCCTCTTCGAAGCCCCCCACCCGTGAACAAACCCGCCGATCGGCTCCGGCCGGGCTTTTCCGCGCCCCGCGCGCGATCTTGCGTACCGTTGCTTCCTTCCGGATCTGGCGGGGTTGGCAAGCGGCGCGTGCGCAGGTCCCGACCATCATCGCTTTTCCGCGCGGGCTGTCCGCGGGCGGGAAAACCCCTCGGGAGGGGAATTCGGCCCTGCTGAAGCGGTTTGCAGGTCGCCCCGGGACAAGCCCGGGGTTCGAGGCACCGCTGACTCCCCGCTTAGCGCGGCTAAATATTTAAATGTAACACGTACGGCACATTCGCTATCCCTCCGCACATCTTCACATCAACGGAGAGGGTGGGATTCTCCGTCATCCGGCGCGTTCAGCGCCGGATGCCGGATGCGGCGCCCAAAGGGCGACGCAGAACCCACGGCACTTTTGCTATCCCTCCGCACATCTTCACATCAACGGAGAGGGTGGGATTTGAACCCACGGTGCCTTTTGGGCACACACGATTTCGAGTCGTGCGCGATAAACCGGACTCTGCCACCTCTCCCGACTTCACCTCCGCATACTGAGCGGAGAGGGTGGGATTTGAACCCACGGTACCCTTTAGGGGTACACACGCTCTCCAGGCGTGCCGGATAAGCCGCTCTCGCACCTCTCCGATACAATTAGCGTTGATCTTTTCCCCGGATCGACCGAAAGAAATCCTGAAGCAAGGCCAGGCATTCCTCTTCCCGCACGCCGGACCGGCATTCGACCGCGCTTCCCAGACGCTCGTGGGCGAGGAGGTTCACGGCCGATCCCGCGGCGCCGTCACGCGGGGCGCGGGCTCCGAAGACCACCCGCTTGATCCGCGACTGGAGGATGGCCCCAGCGCACATCGGGCACGGTTCCTTGGTCGCGTAGAGAACCGCCTCGGTGAGCCGCCAGTCTCCCGCTGCCTCCTCCGCCTGCGTGATCGCGATCATCTCGGCATGGGCGGTGGCATCCTTGAGGAGTTCGATCTGGTTGTGAGCCCGCCCGATGATCCTCCCGCCGGAGACGATCACGCAGCCGATGGGGATATCCTCGCTGGGGGCCGCCCTCTTCGCCTCCCGGATCGCCTCGCCCATGAAGTAGTCGTCGAGAGCTTTTTCGTCGGCGATCGGTTTCATGGACCGAAAATCCGCGCCGCATTCCCTGGCGCGCGGGACCAGCACTATCCTTTTTATCCCCGCCCCGCGTCAGCGGAGCGAGGAGAAAAAGCGTGCCTGGAGGGACTCGAACCCCCAATCCCCTGGTCCGTAGCCAGGTGCGATATCCAATTTCGCTACAGGCACGTTCTTGATCGCCCCGCGCCCATCAGGCGCGGGGCAATAAAGAATAGCACGCTATCGGAGGACGGCAAGCGCCATCAATACCGCCAGGGCAAGCAGCGCCAGGAACGACAACGCCGAACCCGTCCAGGGCCCCGCCCCGCGATCCCGGAGGGCGAACCAGGCCCGCAATCCGAGAGATAGCGCCGCGATGAGGATCAGCCCGGAGGCGACCAGGAGGCATCCGGCGCAGACCGGCCCCGACGACGCTTCCGGATCGCCTCTTCCCAGGAAATAATAGCTCAAATCCAGGCCGATCGCCAGCAGAGCCACGCCGCTGACGGCCAGGGCCAGGCTGGCCCGGCCGGCTCGCGTCGGTGACCTCCGGGGAGCGTGCTCCTCCTCGACGGCCGCCCCATCTCTGACTATCGCGGTTTCCGCCGGAAAATCAGCCAACCCTTCGCCATCATCGAAATACATGCGAATAAGTTCCTCTACGGAGAGGGAGGGATTCTCCGTCATCCGGCGCGTCCAGCGCCGTCTGCCGGATGCGGCGCCCCTCCGGGGCGACGCAGAACCCTCGGCCTGCCCTCACTATTCTACGGAGAGGGAGGGATTCGAACCCTCGGTACCGGCTTGAGGCCAGTACAACGGATTAGCAATCCGTCGCATTAAACCAGGCTCTGCCACCTCTCCTGATCTATGGGTTGATCTTATCCAGTTTCCTGCGTCCCGATCGGGACTTAAGATATATCTCCCGCTTCCTCGCTTCACTCAGCGAATCCAATCTCTCGGTATAGATCAATCTCCAGGGGATGCCCCCCTTCGTGCTTCTCTGCTTGCCCGCATTGTGCGCACGCAAACGACTTTCGATCTCTCCCGTACACCCTATATATCTTTTCCCCAGGGAATCACTCCACAGAACGTAAACATAGTAGCTCATCTCGTCCCCGTGAGGGATTCTCCGTCATCCGGCGCGTTTAGCGCCGGATGCCGGATGCGGCGCCCTAAAGAGCGACGCAGAACCCTCGGTACCGGCTTGAGGCCAGTACAACGGATTAGCAATCCGTCGCATTAAACCAGGCTCTGCCACCTCTCCCTGAAAATATTCTTGGCGCCGATTTGTCGCCTTTTTATATACCACGTTTTGACCGGGGACGCGGCCTAAAATCCGGAGAAAAAGCTGCCCCAGCCTCTTCGGCTGGGGCAGCTTTTTACTCTCTTCCGGCTCCCGCCAACGGGAACCGGCCGTGCTGTCTATCTCGTCACCGGCATATCGCCGGCGGCGCCAAAGTAGACGCGGGTCAGATTGCGGACGGACCACATGCCGCTCGAAGCACGGAAGATGCCGATATCATCGGTTGCCGTGCCGCTGTATTTGGCCGGGAGCGGATAGTCGTCGGAACCACCGAAGTAGGCGCGCGTGACATTGCGGACCGACCACATCCCGCTGGAGGGACGATAAACGGCGCCCTCCCAGCCGGAGGCAAGGTCATAATCGCCCGGCACCGGCAAGTCGGTGGAGGCGCCCATGTAGAAGCGCGTCAGGTCGCGGACCGACCACATCCCGCCGGAAGGCCGGAAGATGGCCGCCTGGCTGTAGACGCCGTTATACGGTCCCGGAACCACCTCGTCGGTGGAAGCGCCAAAGTAGAAGCGGGTCAGGTTCCGGACCGACCACATGCCCGTGGAAGGCCGGAAGATGGCCGCCTGGGCCGTCCCGGTCCCGTTGTAATCGCCGGGGACCAGGGCATCGGTGCTGTTGCCCAGGTAGGCCCGGGTCAGTCCCCGGACCGACCAAAGGCCCTCGGAGCCGCGGAAGATGGCGATGTCGGACGTGCCGTCGCCGTTGTAGTCGGCGGAGACCGGGTAGTCGGTGGAATTGCCCAGGTAGACCCGTGTCACGTTGCGGATCGACCAGAGACCCTGGGAGGGGCGGAAGACGCCTATGTCGGACGTACCGTCACCATTGTAGTCGCCGGAGCTGATCCGGTAGGTGGGCGACTCGGCCGCGCCGATCTGGGCGTAATTGAACCAGACGCCGTATACATCCGTGCGGGACTCGCGCCAGGCGACGTAGAGGTTCCGGTCATCCGTGGCCAGACCAAAATACCTCTGGGTCCCGTCGTTCGGCGACTCGGTGCTGACTTTGATTCTGGAATCCCAGGTCGCACCGGTATCGGATGAAGCCTGGCAGTAAAGGGTGTCCATGACCTGGGTGTCTTCATACACGGCGTACACCTGGCCGGAGGACCCGGCGATGACCTTGCCGTAGTCGGAGCTGAATGTGGTCATGCGGACTTCGCTGGGTTGCCAGCCTTCGCCGTAGTCCCCCGAGGCGTTGAAATAGATATTGCGAACATTGCCGTATGTGTCACGCGAGTTGGTCCAGATGGCGTAGATCTCGCCGTTGCTGCCGTTGGCCATATAGGGGCGGCTGATGTAGTAACTGCCGTCGGTCTGGTTGAGGAACGTGTCGGGATTTCCCCAGGTCTGGCCGTTGTTTGTGGAACGGTCGAAGCGGACGGTGTGGGGGAACCAGCCGTCCTTCCAGAGAGCATAGACATTGTTGCCGCTGTAGCCGAGACTGATATATTCCTGGGTGCCGCCGGTGGCATTGTTCAGCTTCGTCTGGGTCGACCAGCCTTCGCCGTAATCGGTCGAGTATTTAAGGTAGATATCGTCATCATCCCACATCTGCCAGGCGACATAGATATTGCCGGCAGTATCGGCCACCATCGAGGGGTAGTCGACAGTGCCGTAGCTGAACTCAGAGTCCACACCCTCCCAGTTCACTCCCCCGTCTGTCGACCGGCGGAAAAGGATCCCGTTATTCCCGGAGGCATACCTTTTCCAGACCGCGTAGACGTTGTTGCCGCCGTCGCAGGCAATCTTGCACAGCTCCATCTTGCCGTCTGTTGTAGTATTCACCTGCTGGGTGGCCGCCCAACTGGAACCGTAGTCGCTGGAGTAGCGGAACATGATGTTCCGGGCGGCGCCTAGGTACTCCGCCCAGATCGCGTAGACTCTGCTCCCGCCGCCCGAGATCACCATCAGGTTCTGGGAAGTCTGAGTGCTGAACTGGACATCGCTCCCTCCCCAGGTCTGGCCATAGTCGGCCGAACGGTTGAAGAATACCTGATCCACATCGTTGCGATAATCGAGCCATCCGGCATAGATCGCTCCGGAGCCGTTGGTGGCCAGGGACACATCGCCAGAGGAGACCGTGCCACTGCCCTTGTCCACGCGGACATCGGTCGCCTGGAACTCGACGGCCGGAGCCGACCAGGACAGCAGAAATCCCGCGGCGACAGCCACTCCCAAACACAACAGCTTTCTCATCACTTTCCTCCGGGGTTATTGGTTCGTTTTAATATACCACACGGCGATTGGGCGGGTATACCCCTTTTTATAAGTATTTGCGGGGCAAAATCCCGGGGAAGAAGGCAATGATTCTGATCGCGGGCGGCGGCATCCGCCGCCCGCGATCAGAAAGCGGAGAGGGAGGGATTTGAACCCCCGGTACCCTTGCGGGTACACTGGTTTTCAAGACCAGCGCTTTAAACCGCTCAGCCACCTCTCCCAATAGCATTTATCGCACGACACTTTGGTAGATTGCCAATGTCTTCTCCGCCACCCTCGAGCTGTCGAAAACCGACATATCCGAGGGAGGCAACGCCTCCTTCTCCGATAGAATCGCCCCGTGTTTGTCCACGTCGTAGATCAGCCCCTTCTTCCCGCAGGCCCAGCCCTCGATCGTCGTCCGCCCCAAGCTGATCCCCAGAGTGAAGGAGCATTTCTTCACGGAGTCCTCGATCTCCCAGACCGGCTTGGACGGGAACCCGCGCCCGATGAAATCGGCCTTCTCCCGCCACTTCTCGATCACACCCCGGCGGAGAAAATCGTTCGGACCGACAAGGAGCGGGCGGCCGCCGGCGCTCGTCCCCTCCCGGTTGAAGCGGGAGAAGTCGATCGGGTTGTAGACCACCTCGATCTTTGCGGCGGGTATGCGCCAGCGCCGCACCAGCGCGTCGGCGATCGACGGCCGGATGGCGATGTACTTTCCCACCCGGCGAGGGGGAAGCGGCCTTTCGAACTTTTCCAGGGCGGGATGCTCGGAATGGACCGTGTCCACCACGGGGAGTCTTTTATAGATTCCGGCCGCCCGTCTCCCGGCCTGGAATTGATTGACATGGAGGACGTCGTAATCGCCTTCGGGCGCTGAATCCAGCGAGGACACCCGGACGCCGAGGGCGCGGGCTTTCTCAGCCACAATGCCATCGATCAGGGGGGAGACCACGGTCACCTCGTGGTCCCGTTTCCGATATTCCCGGGCCAGCTCGTAGCAGTAGAGCTCCGAGCCGGTGAGGGAGGCGAAGCTGTCGACGGCGATAAGGATGTTCACGAGGAATACCGGAGATGCGTGGCCTGACAGAGATGTAGGCCCGCTCTATGAGCGGGCGCGGGAAGCGCCGCTTCACAGAAGCGGCCTACAGTACACTCAGGAACTCTTCTTCCGCACCGGCACACAATCCTTAGACAGTGAGAGACGCCAGCCCGCCCATGTACGGCCTTAAGACCTCGGGCACCGTCACCGACCCGTCCGCCTGCTGGTAGTTCTCCAGGATGCCGACCACCGTCCGGGGGAGAGCCACGCCGGAGGCGTTGAGCGTGTGGAGGAAGCGAGGCGACTCCTTGCCGTCGGAGAAACGGATATTCGCCCGGCGGGCCTGGAAGGCCTCGAAGTTGGAGCAGGAGGAGACCTCCAGCCACTGCTTCTGTCCCGGTCCCCAGACCTCGATGTCGTAGCACTTGGCCGAGGCGAAGGAGAGCTCGCCGGTGGGGAGCGAGACGACCCGATAGGGGAGGCCGAGCGCCCGGATGACGGATTCGGCGTCGGCGAGGAGCGACTCGTGCTCGTCCCAGGAGGTCTCCGGGCGGACGAACTTGACCAGCTCCACCTTGTCGAACTGGTGGATCCGGATCAGCCCCTTGGTCTCCTTGCCGTAGGAGCCCGCCTCCCGGCGGAAGCAGGGGGTGTAGGCCACGTATTTCCGGGGGAGGGCGGAGAGGGGGAGCACCTCGTCCCGGTGGATGTTGGTGACCGAGACTTCGGCGGTGGGGATGAGGAAGAAGTCGTCGAGCTCGCAGCGGTACATGTCCTCTTCGAGCAGGGGGAGCTGGCCCGTCCCGAGCATGCTGGCGCGGTTGGAGAGGAAGGGAGGGGAGACCTCGGTGTAACCGTGCTCACGGGTGTGGAAATCGAGCATGAAGTTGATCAGGGCCCGTTCCAGGAGGGCGCCTTGTCCGGTGTAGAGGGCGAAGTGGGAACCGGCGATCTTGGCGGCGCGGGCGAAGTCGATCAGGCCGAGCGTGTCGGCGATCTCCCAGTGGGAACGGGGGGTGAAGCCGAACTCCCGCTTCTCGCCGCATTCCTTGACCAGGACCTGAGCGCGGGCATCGGGGCCGATGGGGACGGAGGCGTGGGGGATGTTGGGAACGCGCTGGAGAAGGGATTCGAGGTCTCCGGAGACCTTCCGCTCCATCCCGTCGAGGAGGCGGATCCTCTCCGCCACCGCCTTCATCTCCCGAACCTTCCCGGAGACGTCGGCGCCGGACTTTTTCAGAGCGCCGATCTCGTCGGAGACGGCGTTCCGCTGGTGCTTCAGGGCTTCGGCCTCCTGCAAGAGGTTCCGGCGCTCCTTGTCGAGGGCGAGGAGGCGTTCGACGTCGAGCTCCTTCAGGCGCTGGAGGAGGACCTTCTTGATCAGGTCCGGGTTCTCGCGAATGAATTTCAGGTCGAGCATGGGGGGTTCCTCGCAGAAGAACAAATGTTAGCTCACTAATGGGTTTTAGTCCCGATGAAAATCTCCTGCGGCCTGGTGGAGTGATGGAGTACTGGAGCGTTGGAGTATTGGAGAAGCTTGCCGGTTGGTCTGTTCACATTACTCCATAACTCCAATACTCCATTGCTCCCTACCCTTTGATCACCCCGATCGGGCGCAGCCGGGCGATCTTCCGGGAAATCCCCGCCTTCTCCACCACGTTCACGACCGCCGAGACGTCCTTGTAGGCGATTGAAGCCTCCTCCCCCAGCGTCCTCGTGGATTGGGCCAGCACCATGATTCCTTCCTCCTGGAGCTCACCGGCGATGTCCTTCCCCCGCGTCGCCTCCAGGGCGGCGTGGCGGCTCATCGCCCGTCCCGCGCCGTGGCAGGTGGAGCCCCAGGTCTCGGCCATCGCCCTCTCCGTCCCGGCGAGAACATAGGAGCAGGTCCCCATGTCGCCGGGTATGATCACCGGCTGGCCGGAGACGCGATATTCATCCGGCAGCGATGGGTGGCCCGGAGGAAACGCCCGGGTGGCACCCTTGCGGTGCACGCACAACCGCTTTTTCTTCCCGTCCACGATGTGCTCCTCGAACTTGGCGATGTTGTGGGCGACATCGAAGACCAGGTTCATCTTCAATTCGTTCGGGCCGCGGCGGAAGACCTTCTGAAACACCTCCCGGACCAGGTGCATGATCACCTGGCGGTTGGCCCAGGCATAGTTGGCCGCGCAGGCCATGGCGGCGAAATAGTCCCTCCCCTCCTCCGATTCCGCCGGAGCGCAGGCGAGCTGGCGGTCGGGGAGAACGATCCCATAGCGCCGGATGGCCTTCCCCATGACCTGGAGATAATCCTGGCAGACCTGGTGGCCGAGCCCCCGCGAGCCGCAGTGGATCATCACCGTGACCAGTCCCGGGACCAGACCGAAGGACCGCGCAGCCGCTTCGTCAAAGATCTCATCGACATACTGCACCTCGAGGAAATGGTTGCCCGAGCCGAGCGTCCCCGCCTGGGAGGAGCCGCGCTTGCGCGCCCGCTCGCTGACACGGGAGGGATCGGCGCCGGCGAGACATCCCCCTTCCTCCGTCCGGCGGATGTCGCCTTCCTCCCCGTAACCCTGGCGGACGGCCCAGACGCTTCCCTTGGTCATCACCGCTTCCTCGTCCCTTCCCCTCAGGCGGAGAGAGCTTTTCGAGCCGACGCCGCTGGGGACGCGGTTGAAGAGGGCGGGGAGGAGTTTGGGCATCAGGCGAACGGCTTCCTCCCGGGAGACCTCTGTCCGCAGGAGACGGATCCCGCAGCAGATGTCGTAACCAATTCCGCCGGGGGCTACAACGCCACCGGCGGACGGATCGGTCGCCGCCACGCCGCCGATTGGGAAGCCGTAGCCCGGGTGGATGTCGGGCATGGCCAGCGAATACCTCACGATCCCGGGGAGCGTGGCCACGTTGGCCACCTGCTGGAAAGTCTGATCCTTCTGGACGCGGGCGAGGAGGGCCTCGTCGGCGTAGATGATCCCGGGCACGCGCATACCCGGTTGGAAGGAGGTCGGGATCTCCCAGCGGAAGTCGTCGAGTTTGCGGAGCATGGGAATCGCCCGGGGAACCGCTCTGCAATAGGAGTGGAGGAGTATTGGAGTATGGGAGTGATGGAGTACTGGTGGCCGGCTACTACCCATTGCTCCAATACTCCAGTACTCCATCCTCGTCTCTACAGGTCCAATATAACATGGGCTACCCAACCGCTTTTGGCCTTGCGGAGAGAGAGCGCGTGGTAGGTCGCCGCTTTGATCTCGGCGCCGCCCTGGAGGGACGACGGCCCCGCCCGGCGGCAGCGGGCGCGGGCGAGCAGGCGGTCTTCGGAGAGGACGGGGAATTCGAAACTTCGGGGGACGATCCTCTCGACCTGGATGAGGTAGATAATCTCGTTCAGCCAGGCAACGAGGAGCTCCTCGCGGGAGGGGGCGGTGAGTTCGATCCGCTTGACGGTCGAGCCGCCGGAGGCGGGGCCGGGAGCGATCGTCTCCGCCGCGGCGCGGGCGGCAGTCGAGAAAAGTTCGGCGAGGTTCTTCCCCCGGATGGTCAGCTCAAGGTCGGCGGGGTGGTCGCCGATTGTGTAGTCTCCGGGCACAACGGATCCGGTCGATGGGCAAAGGTTAGGAAGTGGGTTTGGTAGATGGGTCAGGTTGATGGTGTCGGGCAGGCCGTCACCTTACCCTTACCTATTTACCAGACCCACTTCCTTACCCAATGCCCATCTACTTGGCTTCTCCACCCTCTTCCCCTCCCTCTTCTTCCTCCACCACCTTGGCCAGGCCGACCAGCGTGTCGTCGCCGTCCAGCTTGAAGAGGCGCACGCCGCTGGTCGCACGGCCAATGATCCGGATCTCGTCCACGCCCATCCGGATCATCTGTCCGGAGGCGGAGATCAGCATCAGGCCGTCGCCGGCGCGGACGGCGGCCGCCCCGACCAGGTCGCCGATCTTGGCGCCGGTCCGCATGGTGATGAGCCCCCCGCCGCCCCGCCCCTGGAGGCGGTACTCGGCGAACTCGGTCCTTTTCCCGTAGCCCTTCTCGGAGACCGCGAGCAGCGTGTGGTCGGGGATGACCTTCTCCATCCCGACCACCTTGTCCCCCTTCTTCTTGAGGCGGATCCCCCGCACGCCGCGGGCGGAGCGTCCCATGGAACGGACGTCCTTATCGTGGAAACGGATCGCCATCCCGTTGGCGGTGACCAGGAGGATCTCGTCCTCGCCGTTGGTCAGGGCCGCCCCGATCAGGGTGTCGCCCTCGTCCACGGTCATGGCGATGATCCCGCCGGCGCGCGGGTTGCCGTACTCGGCAAGCTCGGTCTTTTTCACCACTCCCCGCTCGGTGGCGAGCATGATGAAACCGCCTTCGTCGAATTTACGCACACGGATCAGGGCGGCGATCTTCTCCTCGTTCGAGATCTGGAGGAGATTGGTGATCGCGCGGCCCTGGGCGGTGCGGCTGGCGGGCGGGATCTCGTAGACCTTGAGCCAGTGCACCCGCCCGGAGGCGGTGAAGAAGAGGAGGTAGTCGTGGGTGGAGGCGGTGAAGAGGTGCTCCACGAAGTCCTCCTCGCGCGTGGTCATTCCGCTGACCCCCTTCCCCCCGCGTTTCTGGGAGTGGAAGGTGGAGACCGGGACCCGCTTGATATAACCACGGTGACTGATCGTGATCAGGGCCCCCTCGTCGGCCACCAGGTCCTCGATCCGGATCTCGCCTTCTTCGGGGGCGATCTCGGTGCGGCGCTCGTCCCCGTACTTTTCCTTGATCTCCTTGAGCTCCTCCACGATCAGGGCCAGGACCTTCTTCTCGCTGGCCAAGAGCGACTGGAGGTGGGCGATCAGCTTGATCAGCTCCTTGTACTCCTCGTCGATCTTCTTCCCCTCGAGGTTGGTCAGCTGGTAGAGGCGCATCTCCAGAATGGCGTCGGTCTGGAGGGCGGAGAGCTTGAAGCGCTCCATCAGCTTGACCTTGGCCTCGTCCCGGTTGGCGCTGGACTTGATGATCTTGACGATGGCGTCGATATTCTTGAGGGCGATCTTGAACCCTTCCAGGATGTGCGCCCGTTTCTCGGCCACGTCGAGTTCGAAGCGGGCCCGCCGGACGATCACCTCCTTGCGGTGATCGACGAAACAGCGGAAGAGGGACTTCAGGTCCATCACCCGGGGGCGGCCGTTGTCCAGGGCGAGGAGGATGACCCCGAAGGTGACCTGGAGCTGGGTCTTGTGGTAGAGCTGGTTGATCACCACTTTCGCCACCTCTCCCCGCTTCAACTCGGCCACGATCCGCATCCCCTCCCGGTCCGACTCGTCGCGGAGGTCGCTGATCCCGGTGATTTTCTTTTCGTTGACCAGGGAGGCGATATCCGAGATGAGGGAGGACTTGTTCACGGCGTAGGGGATCTCGGTGATGATGATCGCTTCCTTCCCCCCCTTCATCGGCTCCACGCCCACCCGCCCCCGGATCTTCAGGTGGCCGCGGCCGGTGGAGTAGGCTTGGACGATCTCAGCCGTCCCCACGATCGAGCCCCCGGTCGGGAAATCGGGGCCGGGAATGACCTTCATCAGCTTCTTCAGGTCGATCTCGGGATCGTCGATGAAAAGGGTGATGGCGTCGATGAGCTCGGAGAGGTTGTGGGGCGGGATGTTGGTGGCCATCCCCACCGCGATCCCGGCGCAGCCGTTGGCCAGCAGGTTGGGGAACTTGCCGGGAAGAATCACCGGCTCCTTGAGCGTCTCGTCGTAGTTGGGGACGAAGTCGACCGTGTCCTTCTTCAGGTCGGCCAAAAGCTCCAAGGCCGGGGCGGTGAGGCGGGCCTCGGTGTAGCGCATCGCCGCCGGAGGATCGCCGTCGATCGAGCCGAAGTTCCCCTGGCCGTCGACCAGCCGGTAGCGCATGTTGAAGTCCTGGGCCATCCGGACCAGCGTGGGGTAGACCACCGCCTCGCCGTGGGGATGGTAGTTCCCGGAGGTGTCGCCGCAGATCTTGGCGCACTTCCTATGCTTGGACCCGGGCGAGAGGGAGAGGTCGTTCATCGCCACCAGGATCCGGCGCTGGGAGGGCTTGAGCCCGTCCCGGGCGTCGGGGAGCGCCCGCGAGATGATCACGCTCATGGCGTAGGAGAGATAGGACTCCTTCATCTCGTCCTTGATGTCGCGGACGATCAGCTTCTCATTACGAGCATACATGTCCAGAAGTTCCGTAGAGTGTGAGGGGTATCAGCGAGGGAGTATTGGAGTGTTGGAGTAGTGGAGTAATGGGAGCCCAATACTCCAGTACTCCAATTCTCCTGTTTTAGACGTCCAGATTCTTTACGAAAAGCGCGTTCTTGAAGATGAATTCGCGGCGCGGCTCCACCGCGTCGCCCATCAGGATCGTGAAGGTCTCCTCCGCGGCCACCGCATCCGTGAGCGTGACCTGGACCAGCGTGCGCCGCTCCGGGTCCATGGTCGTCTCCCAGAGCTGCTCGGGGTTCATCTCCCCCAGCCCTTTGTAGCGCTGGATGGTGAGCCCCCGCCGACCGATCGCCTTGACCTGGGCGAGGATGTCCCGGGGGCCCGCGAGCGGGATCTTCTTCTCTTCCTCGATGAGCTCGAAGCTGGGCTTGTCCGTCTTCCCGGAGGGGCCGGCCTCCACCCCCAGCCCGGCGAGCTCCTTCAGGAGCTTCGAGATCTCGCGGGACTCGTAGATCTCCATCACCTCGACCCCCTCGCCTCCGTTCCCCCCGTTGCCGCCGTTCCCCTCCTTGGTCTTGGAACGGACCTCGTCCCAGTCCTTGGAGATCTCGGAGAGCTCCTCGTCGTCGAAGAGGAACTTCTCCTGGTGGTCGATCCTCACCCGGTAGAGGGGAAGCTGGCCGGTCTTGGGCTTGCGGGCCTCCAGGAACTCGTCCCAGCCGATCCCCTTCTTCCTGAGCTGTCCGGCCTGCGACTCGATGTGGACCAGGATCTCCAAAAGCTTGCGCAGAGCGGCCGGCGTGAACTCCTTCTTGGTTGCCAGGTTGACCAGGCGGACGTCTTCCAGCCCCAGGTCGAGGAGCATCCGGTTCATCTCGTCGTCAGACTCGATGTACATCTCCTTGCTCTTCCGCTTGATCTTGTAGAGCGGGGGCTTGGCCATGTAAACATAGCCGGTCTCCACCAGCCCCGGCATCTGGCGGTAGAAGAAGGTGAGCAGGAGCGTGCGGATGTGCGAGCCGTCGATGTCCGCGTCGGTCATGATCACCACCTTGTGATAACGGGACTTCTCGACCGCGAAGTCCTCGGCCCCGATCCCGGTCCCCAGGGCGGTGACCATGGTCCGGATCTCTTCGTTGGAGAGGATCTTTATCGCCCGGGCCTTCTCCACGTTCAGGATCTTGCCCTTCAAGGGGAGGATGGCCTGGAAACGCCGGTCCCGCCCCTGCTTGGCCGAGCCGCCGGCCGAGTCTCCCTCGACCAGGAAGAGCTCGCAGACCGCGGGGTCCTTCTCCGAGCAGTCGGCGAGCTTACCCGGCAGCCCCCCGCTTTCCAGCGCCCCCTTGCGGCGGGTGAGATCGCGGGCCTTGCGGGCCGCCTCCCGGGCCCGGGCGGCGGTCAGGCACTTGTTGACGATGGTTCGGGCGATCGGGGGGTTCTCCTCCAGGAAAGCCCCCAGCCCGTCGTTCACCTCCGACTCCACGATCCCGCTGATCTCGGAGTTGCCGAGCTTGGTCTTGGTCTGCCCTTCGAACTGGGGATCCCTCACCCGGACGCTGATCACCGCCGTCAGCCCCTCGCGGATGTCCTCCCCGCTCATCGGGGGATCGTCCTCCTTGATCATCTTCTGGCCCCGGGCGTAGGCGTTGACGGTCCGGGTTAGAGCGGACTTGAACCCGGAGAGGTGGGTTCCCCCTTCGATGGTGTTGATGTTGTTGGCGTAGGAGTAGATGTTCTCGGCGTAGCCGTCGTTGTATTGAAAGGCGACCTCCACCTCCACGTTTTCCTTGCCCTTGGAGATGTAGAGGACCTTTTTATGAAGGACGTTCTTGTTCTGGTTCAGGAACTGGACAAAGGTCGTGATCCCGCCCTTGTACTTGAACTCCTCGGTTTTGTCTGTCCTCTCGTCGGTCAGCGTGATCCGGACGTCCTGGGTGAGGAAGGCGAGCTCGCGCAGCCTCTTCGCCAGAATGTCGTAGCTGTACTCAAACTTCCCGAAGATCTCCTCGTCGGGGCGGAAGGTGACCGTGGTCCCGTTCCCCTTGGTCTTCCCCACCACCTTGAGCTGCGAATCGGTCATCCCCCGCTCGAAGCTGATGTGGTGGACCTTCCCCTCCCGCCGGACTTCCACCTCCATCCATTCGGACAGGGCGTTGACCGCGGAGACGCCCACACCGTGGAGACCTCCGGAGACCCGGTAGACCTTGCTGTCGAACTTTCCTCCGGCGTGGAGAGTGGTGAGGACGACTTCGATCGCCGGCTTCTTGACCGTCTTGTGCATGTCGACCGGGATGCCCCGGCCGTTGTCGACTACGGTCACCGAGTTGTCGGCGTGGACGATGACGTCGATCTTGTCGCAGAACCCCCCCATCGCCTCGTCGATCGAGTTGTCCACCACTTCATAGACCATGTGGTGAAGACCCCGGACGCTGGTGTCACCGATATACATCGCCGGGCGTTTGCGGACCGCCTCGATCCCGCCCAGAACCTTGATCGTGGTCGCGTCGTAGGCCTTGGAGGCGGCGGCAGTGGCGGCCGATGTGGTCTCAGCCTCGGTCGGCGCAGCGGGGGAAGCGGACGGCGACACTTTCTCCGGAACCTCGGGCGCCTTCGGGGGCACCTGGGGCTGCTTCTCTGGGGCCGCCTTCTCTGGCGTTGCTTTCTTCTTAGCCATTCCCTCTCACCCTCCTTGACCCGGCAAAAACAAGCCGCGGATTTCGCGGATTACGCGGATTTATACCTGGCTGGCTTTTCGGTTGTCGATGATTTATGGACAGAGACTTGTCTACACACAAGACACGGTACCAGCCGACTATCTATCTCAGCATTCCCCAATTCTTAATCCGCGCTAATCCGCGCAATCCGCGGCTTTATTCTTTTTCAGTCGAGCCAGGAGCCGAGCCGTCCGCGGCTTCGACTTCACCGACCCGGAAGGCCAGCGACTTGATCAACGGTTTCCCCAGCTTCTGGTTCAGGTTTTCGATGATCTTCTTCTTGAAATACCTCTCCAGTTCCGCGTGCCAAGCCGAGCTGTCCACCGTCACCAGGAGCTTCCCCAGGCGAAAGGATCGGGGGGAGGCATGCGCGGCCACGGAGCGCCCCACCGCCGAAGACCAGAGCTTCAGGATGCGGCTGTTCTCCAGGCTCTCTTCCAGCCCGGCCTGCCTGAGGACCCGGGAGAGGATTCCGCCGATGGACTCGGCGCCGGCTTTCGGTTTCCGTCCCGCCATCAATCCCACATACACGTTATTGCATGCATCTTCTCAAACCGAAGCTGATTTCCCGAATCGTCAGATTCTGTTGATAGGTTAAGGTTAAGAAGTGGGTTTGGTTAATAGGTGAGGTTAATGGTATGGCTCGCCTGCCCGGCCGACACCATCAACCTGACCCATCCACCAGACTCACTTCTTAACCCACTACCTATCTACATCGTTTGCGGGCGTAGCCCGTCTTAAGACATTTTCATGGGCATGATGACGCAGAGGAACCGGTCGTCGGTCCGGAAGATTCCCGGGCTGTTTCCGTCGACCAGTTCCAGGGTGACGTTATCATCGTCCACCGATTTGAAAACATCCCCGATGAACTGGGGGTTGAAGGTCAGCTCCACTTCCATCCCCTTGTAATCCAGTGGCATCTCTTCCCGGGACTCCCCCACTTCGGGGGCCCCCGAGGAGACCGTAACCCCGCCCGCCTTAAAGGCGAACTTGACCGAGTTGGCCTTCTCGCTGGTCAAAAGCGACATCCTCCTCACCACCTGGAGAAATTCCTCCCGGGGAAGCAGGATCTTCTCCTTGATCTTCGTCGGGATGACCTGCTGCCAGTTGGGATAGCGGCCTTCCAGGAGACGAGCGATAAAATGGACTTTCGGGAACTGGAATCCGGCCTGACGGGCGCCGACTTTGATGAGGACATCCCCTTCCTCGGCCAATATCCTTTGCAATTCCAGGACGGCCTTGAGGGGAAGTATGATCTCCTTCTTCATCCCCGAGGGAACAGTGGCATCGGCCAGGGCCATCGCCAGGCGCCTTCCGTCGGTGGCCACCGCGGTGAGCTTCCCGACGTCGAAAGAGAGAAGGACGCCGTTGAGCTGCTGGCGGGACTGGTCTTGCGCGCAGGCGTAGGCGGTCCGCTGGAGAACGACCCTCAAGTCTCTCTGCTTGA
This sequence comes from uncultured bacterium, assembly GCA_964551475.1. Classification (GTDB taxonomy): domain Bacteria; phylum Auribacterota; class Erginobacteria; order Erginobacterales; family CAZKCI01; genus CAZKCI01. The sequence goes on from CAZKCI010000069.1 coordinate 27,662, forward strand.
CCGTGACATCTTCGGCGCCTTTCAACTCGGGCTGGGCGGGAAAATCCTCCCGGGGCAGCCCCATCATCCGGAAGTAAGCTTTTCCGCTCTGGATCTTGGTTATGTTATCATCGCCCGAGGAGATATCCGCTTCCTGTCCGGGAAGCTCGCGGACGATGTTCATGAATCTTCGCCCGGGAATGGTCGCGCTTCCTTTCTCCTTCACCTTGGCCGGAAAGACGGAATTGATCCAGAGCTCAAGATCGCTTCCTATGATCCTCCCCTCCTCTCCCTCCGCTTCCAGAACAACATGGGAAAGGATGGGAAGCATGGACTTGGACCCGATCACTCCCTGGAGAGGCCCGATAGCCTGAAGAGCGTCTTCTTTCTGAAAAGAAAGCTTCATAAATAACCTCCGGCTTTAGGTCCCGAAGCAAGACCCTTTCGGTCATTCTGGCACAGTCCGAAAAAGCATATTATCAGCATGATATTGAAAAATGTAAACAAAATAATGGTAATAAGGGGTGTGGATATCTGGATAAGCGGTCTTTTTGAGAGGCCAAACGCTCTCCCGGCGGCCTGTTGATAAAGTCCCTGGGGAAGGGGATAACAGACGGTTCCCTGCCCGGCTCCTCCTATTCCCCACCTTATCAACAGGAATTCGGGGCGAATTTTCCACCCTCTGTAGATAACCGGTTTATCCACATCCCTCAACAGGTTATGCACAACTCTTACGTATCTGAGGCGCAGGGAGAAAACTATGGGAGAGACTGAAAGGCGGCGGTTGGGAACAAGTTATCAACAGGTGGATAATCGGAAAGATCGGGAAGCCCGCGATCTTCCCGATCTTTCCGACGTTTGTTCTGGGCGGCGGTTATATTTCCTCGAATTTCCCGTCGCTCGAAGATCGACGGGAAATTCGAGACGGGGAATTCGGGATTGACATGGGATAGGGCCGCTCTATAATTCACGTCTGCTCGTATCCGGCAGAGGAAAGGAATGGTGAAGCCATGAAAAGAACGTATCAGCCGTCCAAGATCAAGCGGAAAAGAACGCACGGATTTTTCGCCCGTCAGTCTTCTCATACCGGGAGGGAAGTTCTGAGGAGACGGAGGCAGAAGGGAAGGAAGAAGCTGACCCGGGTATGATTGAGGAAGGATGAAGTCTTTTTCCCTCCCCAAGAGCCGAATACTGAAGAAACCCGATCAGTTCAGAAGACTGATCAGGAACGGCCGGCGCAGCAGGGGAGGAAGGATCAACCTTTATTACCTTCCCGCGCAATCGGCGCCGGGGAGTGTCGGCTTTACCACGGTCAGGAAGCTGGGTCGGGCCGTCGACAGGAATCGCGCCCGCAGGCTTATGCGTGAAGTCTTCCGGATTCACCAGGAAAAGATCCGGAAGGGCAACGATTATCTCCTCCAGTGGAAAGACAGCGTGGCGGGATGGAAGTTCGCCGATGCCGAAAAGGATATATTGGCTGTTTTGTCGCGAGAAGGGCTTATTCAGTGATTTCACTCATACTTACCTCAATTATCAGACTTTATCAGGCGACATTTGCCCATATATTTCCTAGATGTTGCCGGTTTTATCCCTCTTGCTCTGAGTATGCAGTCCAATCAATCAAGGCCCATGGTCCCTTCCTGGGTTCGCTCAAAGCATTGGGGAGAATCTGCCGCTGTCATCCTTTTCATCCCGGGGGCTATGATCCGGTTCGGGGGTGAGTTTATTTATATAATCACAACATGTTTAATTCCAAATTGTTACAAATATTTGCCGGTGATTGATATCCCCGGAAAATATTTGTAAAAGGAGCGTCGCAGTGGACAGAATCAGCAAAATAGGACTGGGATTATCGATCGGCCTTCTGATCGCCCTCTATGCCTTCAATCTCCAGCAGGCGAAAAAGAACAAGGAAACCGGTCCGGTTGCGGGACCGTCGCCTTTCCCGGTCAAGGAAGCGGTGATGGAAGCAAAGACCTCAGAAACAAAGGCCATAACCGAAACCAGTTCGACACCGGCCATCGAAACTCCGAACTCTCCTCCGGAGAAAGCGTTGGAATTACCGTCCGTTTCCTTCCCGCAAGGGATCGGACCGATCCGTGTGGACACGCCGCTCATGGCTGTGGATTTCCATCCCTTTGGGGGAGTGATATCGTCCGTTGTCCTCAAGAAGAATGATAGGAACGGCATCCGAAAGCTCAAAGAAGAGTTGACCGGTGATGTCGTCCTCTTTGCCGCCCCCGAACTGGACCGTTCGGCGGGCGCGCTGCTCAGCCCCGACTTTCCCCCGGAAAAGATGGCAGTCGAGCAAAAAGATGGGCGCCTGGTCTTTTCCCGGGAGCGGAATGACGGTGTTAGATTAGTTAAAACATATTCAATAAATGACAATAATTACACTATTGAGCTTGATGTAACTATAAATAACGGTGGTTTAACTCCTCTCGTTTTCCGGGAGGAGAAGGCCCTCCGCCTGGTCTGCGGCTCGCTCTCGCCGATCGAGAAGAAGGACGACATTCTCGGCGTGGACATCTGCACCGATCTTGGGACCATGATCAGGAAAACCGGAACGGTGGAGAACACGCCGGAGAAAGTGTCCTGGATGGGCCTGAAGACCAAGTACTTTGCCGCCATTATGAGGACCGATCTTGCCGCCTCCGCCTATGAAATAGCTGGTAAGACGAAACCGGGGGCGCCGACGCCCAAGCAGGCGGTGTTAGGCTGCGCCGGGGGTCCCGCGCCCACCCAGTATGAATACCTGACCGGAATCATCGCCCTGCGCGGCGAGATCAAGCCGGGTGAGTCGGCCACTTATAAATTCACGTACTATTTTGGTCCCGCGGATTACTCTTTGCTGAAGCAGGCAGGACTGGGCTTTGACAAGGTTCTCAACCTGGGTATGCTCGGACCCATAAGTATCGGGATCATCTGGCTCCTGGACCGTATCTACGGGATCATTGGAAGCTATGGGTGGTCTATCATCATCATGACGATGATAGCCAAACTTGTTATCTGGCCGCTGACCCATAAAAGCTATAAGTCCATGCGGGAGATGAGCAAGCTGCAACCGCTCATGGGCGGATTGAAAGAGAAATATAAAAACGATCCGAAGAAACTGCAGTCTGAAACAATGAAGCTGTACAAGGAGCACGGCGTGAGCCCCTGGGGCGGTTGTCTGCCGATGCTTCTTCAGATGCCGATCCTTTTCGCTCTTTTCAACACGCTGCGTAATACGATCATGCTCCGCAAAGCCCCATTCTGGATTATACCGGGCAAGTGGATCATGGACCTCTCCGGTCCCGATGCCCTGGTCACTCTCGATCAACCGTTCCGCCTGCTTATTCTCAATATCCAGCAGATCAACCTTCTGCCCATCATCATGGGCGCCAGTTTCTACCTGCAGCAGAAGTTGACGCCCCAGATGTCTTCGGGGAACCCGCAGAGCGACCAGCAGCAGAAGATGATGGCCGTGATGATGCCGGTGATGTTCCTCTTCATCTTCTACTCCCTTCCCGCCGGGCTGAACCTGTATTTCTTTGTCTCTACGATCACGTCGGTCATCGGCCAAAAGTTCGCGGCACGGGTCTCAAAGAAGTAAATCTCCGGAAGCATTCCGGTAACCTCAGGCTTTAGCCTACGGTTATCCGACCGGTAGCCGCAGGCTTTTAGCCTGCGTTTATCCGATTGGCCCAGCAATCCCCGATCATTCGGTAATCAGATGCCTCTGTCTTCTGATTTCTAGTTATGCTGTGCCGGCATGGCAATCACGCAGGCTAAAGCCTGCGGCTACCGCTATATTAGCCCCTCATGATCTCCTCCCTCCGTGATACCATAGTCGCGATGGCCACCCCTCCCGGCGAATCGGCGATCGGTATCGTCAGGCTCTCCGGAAATAAGACACTGAAGATCATTAAAGAATGTTTCCGTCCGTCCGGGACAAGGGCTTTATCCTCGCTGAAGACGGGATTTCAGTATCGGGGATGGATTGTTGATAAGAAGGGGAAAATCGACGATGTGATGATCGTGATGAGGAAGAAACCCCGAAGCTACACCGGTGAAGACACGGTCGAGGTATATGGACACGGCGGAAACCTGGTTCTCGGGAGGATTCTCGCGCTCTTGCGGAAGAAAGGCGCCCGGATCGCTGAGCCGGGAGAGTTCACCAGGCGGGCTTTTCTCAACGGCAAGATGAGCCTGAGCCAGGCCGAGGCGGTCGCCTGGCTGATTCAATCGAGTTCAGAGAAAGAAGCTTCGCTTGCCCTGCGGCAGATGGATGGAGATCTCGAGGAGCGCATCGCATCGGTAAAGGGAGGGCTTATCCACATATTATCAACACTGGAAGCAACGATCGATTTTGAAGATTTCGAAAATGGTATTTATTCCGATAAACGGTTGATCGAAATGATCAAGGCTTGCCTGCGAAAAATCAGATCCCTGGTCTCCGAGGCGGAGAACGGTCTCGCCATCCGTAGGGGGCCGAAGGTGGTCATAGCCGGAAAGCCGAATGTGGGAAAGTCCAGCATCTTCAACCGTCTGGCCGGGAAACCCCGGGCTATCGTCTCACCTTATCCTGGAACGACTAGAGACACGATCGAGGAGACGATCAAGATCGGAGAAATACCGGTAACTATCATCGACACGGCCGGAGTCAGGAAAACGAAAAGAACGGTTGAAGCTGAAGGCGTGAGGAGAGCGAAAGAAAAAATCCACGAATCCGACCTGGTTCTGGCCGTCCTCGACCGGGGTGTCGATTTAGACGCTGACGATATCGGGCTGCTGAAGGAGATCGGAGACAAGAAAGCGATCATAGTTATCAACAAGAGCGATCTTCCGTCCCGGATGAAGAGAGGGAGATGGGATAGTCTGATCAAGGGAAGGAAATCGATCGCTGTTTCGGCCAGAGATAATGCGGGGATCTTTGAGCTGGAAGAGGAGATAGGGGAAGCGATCCGTTCGGAGCTGGATCTCGGCCATGGAACGGGAATTTGGGTGAGCGCGAGAAGGGAGGATATGCTGAAAGGAGCGGAGGCGCTGCTGGAGAGATCAGTCCAGGGGATCGGGAAGAAATATTCTCCGGAATTTATCGCCATGGATTTGAAGAATGCGTTGGACCTGGTTCTCGATGTCAGGGGAGAAAGATACAGCGACGAGATCCTCGACGAGATCTTCTCCCGATTCTGTGTCGGTAAATAAGTGTTCCACGTGGAACATCATTTGTCTGACCGATGCTGTTTCGCAGCATAGGTCAGACAAATGATTGAATCGTTCGCCAAATTTTACTTGCCATTCCGAGTAAATTCTCTTACTCTCATCGGAAAATCCGGGATAGTTAAACCATCATTTACCCGGATTTTTCCTAAAAATCCGGGTAAATGATATGCCGAAGATAATCGCGGTCGCCAATCAAAAGGGCGGTGTCGGCAAGACGACCACCTGCATCAACCTCGCCGCCGCCCTGGGAAGAAACGGTTTCGCCAGTCTGGTCATAGACCTGGATCCCCAGGCCAATGCCACCAGCGGCCTGGGATTCGACAAGAAGTCACTGAAATCGAGCATCTATAATGTTCTCATCGGTGAGTCGAAAATCGCGGAGACCATTTTAGAAACCCCATTTCTCAACCTTCACCTTGTCCCATCCCACCCAGATCTGACCGGGGCTGAGGTCGAACTTATAAATATGCTCGGGAGGGAGTATCGCCTCCAGGAAGCGATCAATGAGATTATCAACAGGTATCCCTTTATCATAATCGATTGCCCACCATCGCTTAACATACTGACAGTCAACGCGATGGTCTGCGCCAATTACATGCTTCTTCCCATCCAGTGCGAGTATTATGCGCTGGAGGGGATCGCCCAACTGATGAAAGTGATGGACCTCGTCCGCGACCGTCTAAACCCGAGGCTCAAGATAGGCGGAATCCTGATGACCATGTATGATCGCCGGCTCAACCTATCGGTCCAGGTGATAGAGGAAGTGAAGAAGCATTTCAAGGACAAGGTCTACAAAACGATGATACCGAGAAATACGCGTCTGGGCGAGGCGCCGTCCTTCGGCCAGCCTGTTCTCTATTACGCTTCATCCTCATCTGGAGCGATCAGCTATTCACAGCTGGCCCAGGAGATAATCGAATTAGGCCACCGGGAGACATTGAACCCATGAAGAAACTTGCACTGGGAAAAGGGCTCGATGCGCTTATCGGTCCGGAATCAAAAATTTCCGGAAGGAGCGCCGAGGTCATGATCGTCCCTCTATCCAGGATAGAGAGAAGCGAATATCAGCCGCGCAAAAAGTTTGAACCCAAAGCGCTGCAAGATCTTAAGCAATCGATCAAGGAGAAGGGCGTCATCCAGCCTATTCTCCTCCGCAAGTCCGGCGCCGGCTTTCAGCTCATAGCCGGAGAGAGAAGAGTGCGGGCAGCGATCGAGCTGGGACTAAAAGAAATCCCGGCCCTGGTCAAGGAGATCGATAGGGGCGAGGACATACTGGAAATCTCGCTGATCGAAAATATCCAGAGGGAGGATCTCAACCCACTGGAGAAAGCCCGGGGATACAGGAGGCTCGTCGACGAATTCGGCCTCAGCCAGGAGCAGGTCGCCGCAAAAGTGTCCAAGGACCGCGCTACCGTAGCCAATACGATGCGGATTCTGGAGCTCGAGGAAGAGATCAAGTCCATGATCGAGGACGGGAAGATCAATTTTGGCCAGGCCAGGGCTCTGCTTGCCATCTCGTCCGGCGAGAAGAGGATGGAGCTGGCGAAGATGGCATCCGCCCATGATCTTTCCGTGCGGGAGATAGAGAAGATCGCCCAGGGCGTCAAGGGCGCGAGGAGGAGGGAGCGACGCCAGGTTGAGAAGGATGTCCACGTCCTGGAGATGGAAAGCCGACTGAGGGAGGTCTTGAAGACCAAGGTGGTCATACGGACGAACAGAAGGAAAAAAGGCGTGATCGAGATAGAATACTACTCGCTGGAAGATTTTGAGCGGATTTCCTCAATATTATTGTCTTAGCCCCGGATGGAACTGTAGCAATAATATACTATTGTATACAATAGTATAATCGCGCATAGACACCCATACTTCTGGATGCAGGTTGATATGAAGATTGAAGAAGACATCATCAACATCGAAGAAGGAGCGGATAAGATAGTGGCCGAGGGAAAAACCGATGCGCAACGGATCTCCGCCGGCCTGGATGAGCAGAAAGAGAAGATCGAGGCGGAATTCGAATCAAAGTTCAGTTCGGAATCGGCCAGTCTGAAAAAGCGCTATGAGGACAGGCTGGCTCGAGAGCTCGCGGAAGCGGCAATGGATAGCAAGCGGGATGAAGAGTCGGCCGAGAAGCGCGCCCGAGCGGTCAGGGACACTCTGGTCCGGAAGATCGTGGAGAGCTATCGTAAGCAATAATCATCACATCCGCTCGACATGGCCATCGAGAAACTGAAAAAGCTGACCATCCTTTTCCCCGCCGGCGAGAGCGCTCGTCTGGAGGCCTGGCTTTACCGCCGGTCGGCGATCCATCTCACCAGGGAAGAGATCGCCGACGACTCTCTCAAGGCGCGTCTGCGCCCTCTCCGCGCCGGCGATCACAATGCCGCCGGCTCGCTCGCCGTGGTTAGGGAGGTGCAGGGAGAATTCGAGCGCCTCAAGGGCAAAAAGGCCAACTTCATCGATTCCATGCTCCCGGTCAAGACCGTCGCCAGCTCAGACGAGATGGAGCGGACGGTGAAGGAAAACGACTTCGAGGCGATACGGGACCACCTCCGCGTCCGCAGGGAGAAGTTCCATGAGAAAGAGAGCGACCTCAGGGATCTCAAGAGCGAGCGCGCCGCTCTCGCCACTTTCGCCTCGCTCCGTTCGCCGCTGAGAAAGCTCAAAAACCTGCGGCGGACATTTTTGGTCTTCGCCGAAGGAACGGAAGAAAGGCTTCGCCGTTTGGAAGACGATGGGGAGGCCGGTAAAATCTTTTCCTGGGAACTTGTCGGCAAGGGCGGAAGGTCGGCGACCATCGCGGCGGGAGGGGATCGAACGGACATCTCGTCCTGCCTGGACATCCTGAAGGCGTCGGGATTCCGCATCCTCGACTATCCCTCCGCTGACGGGGTTGCGGCGGAGAGGATTCGGGAGATCGAAAAGGAAGAAATGACCGGGGCGGAGGAGGCGGGCGCCCTCAGGGAGGAATTGCTCGAACAGCTGCCGGACCGCCTGGAGAGAGCGCTTCGCCTCGCCCGGGGCTATTGGGAAAGCGGCCAGAAGAGGGAGGAGAACGCCCAGAAGATCCTCTCCGCCCGGAGGATCGGGATCCTCCGCGGCTACGTCCGCGCCGATGAGGCCGAGAAGATCGCGGACGAGATGGAGGCTCAGTTCCCGGGCGTCGGGATAGCGGTCGCCGATCCCGAGACGACCGAAACGGTGCCGGTTTCCCTGACCTCCTCGCGCCTCTTCCGGCCCGGCCGCCTCCTGGTCAGCATGTTCGGCCTGCCCAACTACTTTTCCCTCGATCCGACACCCTACCTGATGTTTGTCTTTCTGGCCTTTTTCGGGATCTGCTTTGCCGACGTCGTCTACGGCCTTCTTCTCGCCTGGATCGGCTGGAAGCTGATGAAGAGATACGAGGGGCAGGAAAGCCTCCGGGAGTTTTTCCGCCTCTTCCTCTACTGCGGCGTCAGCAGCGTGGTCTTCGGCGTCGTCACCGGGTCCTGGGCGGCGGACATCTACAACCCGGATTATCTGGGGGCCGACAACATCCTCCTGCGCTTCGTGCGCAAGACCACCCTCCTGGACATGCTGGCCAAGCCGCTCATCGCCCTGATCGCCGCCCTCGCCCTGGGCGTGATGAACCAGTTTTACGGGATCCTGATGCGGGTGATCACCAACGTCCGCCAGAAGAACTGGGCCGGGGCGCTCTACGACGGCGTTTTCTGGCTCGTCTACCTCGCCGGCCTCCTCCTCTTCGCTCTCTCCTCTCTCATCGGCTTCGGCGGATCCTTCCTCCCCCGGCTCTCGCTGGCCGCGGTCGGCCTCTCCGCCGTGGGGCTCATCCTCACCCAGGGCCGGGACCAGCCGACCCGGGGGGGAAAGCTCGCCTTCGGCCTGATCAGCCTCTACGGGATCGTCGGCGGCTACGGGACCACCTCCTTCATCGGGGACGTCCTCTCCTACTCCCGCCTCCTCGCCCTCGGTCTCAACACCTACATCGTCGGGATGTCCTTCAACATCATCGCCCGCATCATCCCCCAGATCCTGATGAGCGTCATGCCCTTCCTGAAATCGATACTCTCCCAACCGGTCGTCTCGGGAATAATCATCGCCGCCGTGATGGTGGCCGGCCATCTCTTCAACTTCTTCATGTCCATCATGTCCGCCTTCGTCCACTCGGCCCGTCTCATCCTGCTCGAGTTCTTCGGCCGCTTCTACCAGGGCGACGCCAAGGAGTTTCAGCCCCACGGCTTCTGGAGCGAGACGGTGGAGCTGAGACGATGAACCCAACCTGGCCCGGCGGGAGGTTTTCCGCGAATTTTCACGCTGGCGCGCCGTTCCGGCCGTCGTAGCCAAAGCTACTTTGGCGGAGTCGGCAGCGCTATAGCGCGCAGGCAGGAATGATCACGAATGGATGGGGTGGTTGCAGTTCCGAGAGGAGGCAGGACGAGACCGCCGAAGCCGTCTGAGATTTGAAATCTCAAATTTGAAATCCGGCAAGATGACCCCGCCCAGCGGGGCCATGCCGTAAACGCACCACTCGTTACCACGATGGAAGGAGGAGATATGTTCGAGTTCATCCGTCAGATCTTTATCGAGACCGGCGTCGGCCTGGCCATCCTGGGAGCCGCGGTCGTCACCATGCTGGGCGGCGTGGGGAGCGCCAAGGGGATCCGGATCGCCGCCTCCCAGGCGGCCGGGGTGCTCTCCGAACAGCCCGATCTCTTCGGAAAGCTCCTGGTCCTGATCGCGCTCCCGGGGACCCAAGGCTTCTATTCCTTCATCTGCGCGATCATGATCGCGCTCCGCTGCGGCTTTATCGCGGGAAAGGTGACCATCCAGCCCCTGGTGGGGGCGGGGATCTTCTTCATCGGTCTTTGCACCGGCATCGTTGAATGGAGGAGCGCCGTCATCCAGGGAGAGACCTCGGCGGCGGCGATCAACCTGGTCGCCAAGAAGCCGGACGAGTCCGGCCGGGCCATCCTCCTGCCCGCCCTGGTCGAGACCTACGCGGTAATCGCGCTCCTGGCCGCGATCCTCCTGATCATCTGGATCACCGCTCCCGAGCTCACGATCCTCTCCGCGGCGAAATGAGCGGGTCGCTCGACAGAACCCGGGAGACGGTTCTCCGGGCCGCCGCCCAGGAGGCCGAATCCCTGCGCGCGGCGTCGCGGGAGTCGCTTCGCCGGGAGATGGAGCGGATTCGGACCGAGGCGCAATCCGCGCTCGCCCGTCGCCTGGGGGAGGCCGAAGCCGCTCTGGGCGAGAACAACCGCCGGGCCTTGGCGCAGTCCCGCCGGGAAGGGCGCCTGAGGGTTCTGGCCGCCCGCAACCGGGCGGCGGAAGAGATCTTCGCTCGGGCGGCCAGGGAGATTCTCGCCCTCCCCGCCGACGCGCGGCGGGATGTCCTGCGGCGCTGGCTCGGGGAAGGCGACGCCAACCTGGGAGGGGAGGTTCTCCCCGCCGCCGCCGACCGGCCGGTCCTGGCCCAACTGGTCGCGGAAGCGACCGGCCGCTTCGGGCCCGCGGTCCAGCTCCGCCTCTCCGACCGCGACGCTCCCTTCTCCACCGGTTTTGTCCTCAAGACCGACACCTACGAAGTCCGGCGTTCACTCGAGGATTGGTTGGACGAGAAGAAGCGGGAGATCGCCCCCGAATTGGAACGAGGGGCGGAGGATAAAAAGAAATGACGGCTGGTGTGCGACCGATCCTGTCCGGCGCCTCCGGCGTCAGCCGCGATTGGAACTTCGTCTCGGGGCGGGCCGCCTCCCTGGAGCGTTCCTTCCTGACCCCGCCGTTCTTCCCCGATCTGCTCGGCGCCCGAAACGCGGAGGAGGCCTTCGCTCTTCTCTCCGAGAACGCCCCGGAGATCTTCCCCCACCTGAAGTCCATCGCCGACTACGACCGCGTCCTCAGCGAACGTTTCGCCGGGCTGGTCGGCTCGCTCGCCGCCGACTCTCCCCCCGACGGTCCGGCGGAGATCTTTTTTCGCCAGATCGATCTCGCCCGCGTCCACGAATATCTGACCGGCCCGGAGGCGCCGCGGAAGAACGGCGAGGAGGTGAAGCGCTCGGCGGACCGCCTGGCCGGCGCTTACGGCTGGATCGATCCTCTCGATCTCTCCGCGGAACGATCGGATCTCTTCCGGGCGCGCCCTCTGCGCTCGCTCTCCCTCTGGGTCGACTCCTCCTTTCTTCGCTCGCTTCTGCTGCGCGCCGGCCGTTCGCCCGCTCTCCTTCCGTATATCAAGACACTGGCCGCACTGCAGGCGGTCGCCACCTGCCTCCGTTCCGTTCCCGCGTCCATTTCCCCGGCCGAGCTGGAGTCTTTTTTCTTCCGCCCCGCCCTTCTCCAGGCGGGTCTCCCCCGGCCGTCCGATCCCGCCGCTCCGCTCTCCCGGCTTCTCGGCGAGTACGGGATCGTGGGCCTGCGCGCCTCCGAGGACGGGCTCTCCGAAGATTTCTCCCGCGCCGCCGACGACCATCTGACCGCGGTCGCCGCCGCCGGGAGGTTCGAGCCCTTCGGCCCTCTCCCGATCCTCTATTTTTTCCGGCGTCTCCAGATGGAAACGCTGAACCTGCGCCTCTGCCTGGCCGCGATCCTGGCCCCGATCGAACGCGAGGTGGCGGAAAAGAGACTCCGCCGATTGTGAGGATTGAATCCGCGGTAAATGAATGCTGAAGCAAAAGACGGAAAAGGCCAGCTTCACGCCGTCGGCCCGGCCGAGGTGATCCTCCCCTTCCGGGCGGCCGGCGTGATCCTCCATCCCGCCGCGACGGCCCCGGAAGCGCGCCGCGCGCTCGCCGAGGCGGACGGCTCGCCCGCGGGATCCCTGATCCTGGTCGTCGAGGAGACCGCGGCGTCGGTTTTGCCGGAACTGAGGGAGATGGAGACGGCTGCCCGCCACGCCGTTCTCATCGTCCCGACCCGTCTGCGGCAGACCGGTCTGGGGCTCAGGGCGATGCGGGCCGCCATCGTCCGCTCCGTGGGCGTGGACCTGCTGGCGCCTGATCGGGCGGGGATGAAAAAGGACTAGAAGATGCGTCTCCACCATCCGCGAGCGAACGGTAGCGTCGCCGCTCCCGCGGCGACGTCTCCGCGTCCTCACGGGAGCGACGGCGCTGCAACATTCAACGAAAGAGAATCCCGGAGATGAGCACAGAAAGACCCAACGGCACGATTGTCAAGGTAAGCGGCCCCCTGGTGGTGGCGGAAGGTCTCGCCGGCACCCGGATGTATGAGATGGTTCGGGTGGGAAAGATGGGCCTCTTCGGAGAGGTGATCGAGATCCGCTCCGGCCGCTCCTCCATCCAGGTCTACGAAGAGACGGAGGGGATCGGACCGGGCGAGCCGGTCGTCCCCACCGGATCGCCCCTGGCCGTGGAACTCGGACCGGGTTTGATCTCCTCGATCTATGACGGCGTCCAGCGCCCGCTCGACCTGCTCCGGGAGACCTTCGGCGATTTCGTGGTCCGGGGCGCGTCGGCCCCCTCGCTCAACCGGGAGAAGAAATGGCATTTTGTCCCGGTCCGGAAGGCGGGCGATGAAGTAGTGGTCGGGGACATCGTCGGGACGGTCCAGGAGACGCCGATCGTCGTCCACCGGGTCATGGTTCCGGAGGGATGCGCCGGAAAAATCGTCGAGATCAAGGAGAAGGAGGCGGCGCTCGAGGAAACGGTCTGCGTCATCCGGGCCCCGGAAGGCGACCGCCCCATCACGCTGCTGCGGAAATGGCCGGTTCGCCAGGCCCGTCCCGTCGCCCGCCGCCTCACGCCCTCTTCGTTGCTGGTCACCGGGCAGCGGGTGCTCGACATGCTCTTCCCGATCGCCCAGGGCGGAGCGGCCTGCGTCCCCGGCCCCTTCGGTTCCGGCAAGACCGTGGTCCAGCACCAGCTGGCCAAATGGGCCGACGCCGAGATCATCGTCTACGTCGGCTGCGGGGAGCGGGGCAACGAGATGACCGAGGTGCTGATGGAGTTCCCCCATCTCGTCGACCCCCGCTCCGGCCGTCCCCTGATCGAGCGAACGATCCTGGTTGCCAACACCTCGAACATGCCGGTGGCCGCCCGGGAAGCCTCGGTCTTCACCGGGATCACGCTGGCCGAGTATTACCGGGACATGGGCTACAGCGTGGCCCTGATGGCCGACTCGACCTCCCGCTGGGCCGAGGCGATGCGGGAGATGTCGGGAAGGCTGGAGGAGATGCCGGGGGAGGAGGGCTTCCCCGCCTACCTCTCCTCGCGGATGGCGAGCTTCTATGAGCGCGCCGGCCGGGCGGTCTGCCTGGGGAGCGACCAGCGGGAAGGGTCGCTCTCGGTGATCGGCGCGGTCTCTCCTCCCGGCGGCGACCTCTCCGAGCCGGTGGTCCAGGCCACGCTCCGCGTGGTCAAGGTCTTCTGGGGACTGGACGACAAGCTCGCCGGCCAGCGCCACTTCCCCGCCATTAACTGGCTCAACTCCTATTCTCTCTACGCGACGATGGCCGACGCGGCCTGCGACGAGAAGGTCGACCCCTTCTGGTCGGCCAACCGGCGGGAGGCGATGGCGGTCCTCAAGCGCGAGTCGGAGCTCGAAGAGCTGGTGCGCCTGGTGGGCATGGACGCCCTCTCGGCCCAGGACCGCCTTCTTCTCGAGACGGCCAAGATGATCCGGGAGGACTTTCTCCATCAGAACGCCTACGACCCCATCGACACCTACACCTCTCTTCCCAAGCAGTTCCGCCTCCTCCAGTCGATCCTGGCCTACTACCACTACGCGAAGAAGGCGCTGGAGGCGGGGGCGGATCTGAACGCCCTGATCGCCCTCCCCGTCCGGGAGGAGATCTCCCGGGCCAAGTTCATACCCGAGGGTGAGCTCCCGCGTTTCGAGGAGATAAAGAAGCGCGCCGCCGCCCAGGCCTCCGCCGCGGCAAAGAAATGACTGAGGGCTGAAGACTGAAGGCCTATCGACTGATCACTGGTTACCGATCACTTTAAGGGAAAAGGGGATCACCATGCGCAAGGAATACTTGAACGTCGAATCGATCGTGGGGCCGCTGATGCTGGTCGAGCGGGTGGGCGGCGTCGCCTACGCCGAGATCGCCGAGGTCCTCCTCGCCGACGGGACCAAGCGGAACGGCCAGGTTCTCGAGGTCCGTGACGACAAGGCCCTGATCCAGGTCTTCGAGGGGACGAGCGGGCTCACACCCGGGCAGGTCCGGGTCAAGTTTCTCGGCAAGGGCATGCAGCTCGGCGTCTCCCCGGACATCGTGGGCAGGGTCTTCGACGGCTTCGGCCGGACGATCGACAACGGCCCGGCGATCATCCCGGAGAAGCACATCGACATCAACGGCTCGCCGATCAACCCGGAAGCCCGCGACTACCCGACCGAGTTCATCCAGACCGGGATCTCCACCATCGACGTCCTGAACACGCTGGTCCGCGGGCAGAAGCTTCCCATCTTCTCCGCCTCCGGGCTCCCCCACGCCCGCCTGGCCGCCCAGATCGCCCGCCAGGCCCGGACGCTGAAGACCGGCGAGCAGTTCGCCACCGTCTTCGCCGCCATGGGGATCACCTTCGAGGAGGCGAACTTCTTCATGCGCGACTTCGAGCGAACCGGCGCCCTGGAGCGGGCGGTCCTCTTCATCAACCTCGCCAGCGACCCCCCGATCGAAAGGATCGCCGTCCCCCGGATCGCGCTCACCGCCGCCGAGTACCTCGCCTACGAGCGGGGGATGCACATCCTGGTCATCCTGACCGACATGACCAACTACTGCGAGGCCCTGCGGGAGATCTCGGCCGCCCGCAAGGAGATCCCTTCCCGCCGCGGCTACCCCGGCTACCTCTACACCGACCTCTCCACCATCTACGAGCGGGCGGGCCGGATCAAGGGGAAGGCGGGATCGATCACCCAGATGCCGATCCTGACCATGCCCGAGGACGACAAGACCCATCCCATCCCCGACCTCACCGGCTACATCACCGAGGGGCAGATCCTGCTCGCCCGCCAGCTCCACAACGAGGGGATCTACCCGCCGGTCGACGTCCTCCCCTCCCTCTCCCGCTTGAAGGACCGGGGGATCGGCGCGGGGAAGACACGGGAGGACCACGCGGGCGTGATGAACCAGCTCTACGCCGCCTACGCCCGGGGACGCTCGGCCCAGGAGATCGCGGTGGTCCTGGGGGAATCGGCCCTCACGCCGCTCGACCTCCTCTACGTGAAGTTTGCCCAGAGGTTCGAGAAGGAGTTCGTCAGCCAGGGCGAGGACGAGAACCGGGAGATCGCCGCCGCCCTCGACCTGGGCTGGAAGCTTCTCGGCATCCTGCCCAAGGCCGAGCTCAAGCGGATCAAGGAAGGGTTTATCGAGAAGTACTACCCCTCGAATCAGATGGCGGGAGCGACCGCTCCCGCCATCTGATTCGAAAATCCACAATCCGCAATCCGCAATCCGCAATGAAGACCGCCGTCAGCCCCAACCGCATGGAGCTCTTGAAGCTCCGCCAGCGTCTCGCCCTCGCCCGCCGGGGACACCGCCTTCTCAAGGAGAAGCTGGAAGGCCTGGTCAAGGAGTTCATCCCCCTGGTCGAGCGCTACCGCTCGGAACGGGAAAAGATCGACCGGGCCATCCCGGGGACGCTCGGCCTCTTCACGCTCGCCTCCGCCACCTCATCCCGCTCGATCGTCGCCTCGGCCCTCTCCGAGTGCCGGGGCGAGGCCTCCGTCTCCGTCGGATCGCGGTCGCTGATGGGCCTCTCCTCGCCCACCTTCGCGCTCGCCGATTTTCGCCCCGAGCCCTCTTACAGCCTGGTCATCACCCCCCCGGAGCTCGACTCGGCGATCGACCGCCTGCGGACGCTCTTGCCCCGGATCCTGGAGCTCGCTTCGCTGGAGGAGCTTCTCCGGAGGCTCGCCCGGGAGATCGAGAAGACCCGCCGCCGCGTGAACGCGCTCGAGTACGTGATGATCCCCGAGATCGTCAGCACCCGCAAATTCATCGCCGCCAAGATCGAGGAGAACGAGCGCGGCTCCCGCGTCCGCCTGATGAAGGTGAAGGAGATGCTCGAGGCGCGGGGTGTGTAGCAATGAAAAAGTCGCCGATTGGGGCCGCCACCTTTCTGGCCGCCGCTTATCTGGTCTTCGGTCTCCTCTCCCTCGACCAGTTCGGTATCACCTGGGACGAGCCCGCGCCCGATCACTTTTACGTCGGCGATCTCTACCTCGACACGCTCCACACCGGCGACTGGCGCTCGCTCACCGCCGGGAAAATCGGGCGTTCGATGGAGAACTACGGCCCGGTCTTTGACCTGATCGGTGCCCTCAACGCGCGCGTTTTTCATGCCCGCTGGGATCTTCTCTCCGAAGACAACGCCCGCCATCTCCATCTCGTCTTCACCGCCTCGCTCACCGTTTTCTTCACCTGCCTTCTGGCCGGGCGGGCCTGGTCTGTCCCGGCGGGGATATTCTCCGCTCTTTTCCTCTGCGCCTTCCCCCGCTTCATCTCCGATACATTCAACAACCCCAAGGACAACCCGGTGGTCTTCGCATATATACTTTGCTTCTATTTGTACCACAGAAGGCTACAAACAGATAAGAAAGTATACAGTATCATGCTGTCCTTGGCCGCCGGGCTGGGCTTCGCAACCAGGGCAACATTTGCGATCAATCCGGGTATTATACTAATATATACGATATTATACTTATTAGCATTTAGGGATCGAGAGATATCCTTCATCAAGAGACTGATCTCCTTCTGGGATGTATGGTTGGCGCTGGCCATGAGCCTTCCCATGGGGATGCTCTTATGGCCTTACCTATGGCATGAGCCGCTTACCAGGCTCAAGGAGATAGCCGAATTCTACTTTTTCCACGAAACCCAGGCCAAACTCCGGATTCTGTATCAAGGGCGGTCATACATACCGGGGCTGACCATGCCCTGGCATTACGCTCCGGTGATGCTGTTCATCACGACACCCCTCATTACGCTAGGAGCGGCCTTCTGGGGACTAAGCTGCCTCGCCCTGCGCCATGTGGGAGCGGCGTTTGCCCCGCGATCCGTGTCAGCCGAGCCTGTGGGAGCGGCGTCTCGCCGCGATCCGAGCCAAGTCGAGACTGTGGGAAGGGATCGGGACCAGTGTTCAGGGCGTTTAGCTTTCGGCCTCTTTCTTATCGTCTGGATCGTTTTCGGCATTCTTCCTTTCGTTCTCCCCGGCCAGCGGGTTTATGACGGCATTCGCCATTTCCTTTTTGTAGCCCCCGCCATTTGCATTCTGGCCGGCCTCGGACTGGAGTGTGTCATGCTGGCGATCGCCCGCCGGGCGAGGAGGGTGATAGCGGTTACCGTCATCACCGCTCTCTATCTGCTGCTCTTTCTCAATGTCTTCGAATACCACCCCGATTACACTGTCTATTACAACGCGTTGGTGGGTGGCCCCCGGGGCGCCTTCGAGAGGTATTCGCTCGACTACTGGGGCAACTCCTACAAGCGGGGGATGGAATGGATCAACCGCAATGTTCCGCCCCGCTCCTCGGTCCTGGTCATGGTGGCGCCGCAAATCGCGCGTTTCTATGCCCGCCCCGATCTCATCATGCTGGGGCCGGAAGAGCTGAACGCCGATCCCCGCCTGCGTTTCGATTACAGCATGTATGTGATCAGGGATGGGGAAGCGTTGAGGCAGGCGTCCCGGGGACCGGTCTTCCAGATCGTGGTGAAGGGCCAGCCGATCCTCAAAATCCACCAGTGGAGATGAGGTCCCTGATCGTTGTGGCATTCCTGCCTGCCCCGATAGTCCCGGCAGAAGTTCGGGACTATCGGGGGCGCGATCCGGTCCGGCCAGGGAAAAGAATTATAAGTCAGTCCGGAATAATATAGACATGTCATTGCGAGGACCCAGAGCGGAGCGAAGGGGACGAAGCAATCCTAACCCTGTAAGCAACAGGAGATTGCTTCGCTTCGCTCGCAATGACCACCCACGTTAATGTCCGGACTACAACGGTCGGATTAGTAACCGCGAATCTTCACGAATAAATGAACTCGAAAACCGGCATCCTCTACCTCGTCGCGACTCCCATCGGTAACCTGGAGGACATCACGCTCCGGGCGATCCGCATTCTTAAGGAGTCCGACCTGATCGCCGCCGAGGATACGCGGACGGCGCGGATCCTTCTCCAACACTACGGGATCGAAAAGCCCCTCGTCAGCTACTACGATCCCAAGGAGGAGACGAAAAGCCTCCCCATCGTCGAACGTCTCCGGAAGGGCGAGACGGTCGCCCTGATCTCCGAGAGCGGCATGCCGGGCGTCTCCGACCCCGGCTTCCGCCTGGTGCGCGCGGCCATTAAAGCGGGCATATCCGTCATCCCCGTGCCCGGCCCCTCGTCCCTTCTCTCCGCCCTGGTGGTTTCGGGTCTGCCCACAGATCGGTTCGTTTTCGAAGGTTTTCTCCCCGCCCGCGCTGTCGCCCGGAAAAAGAAGCTGGCGTCTCTGGCGGACGATGACCGGACACTGATCTTCTTCGAATCGCCCCGCCGACTCCTCAAGACTCTCCACGATATCGAACTGACACTGGGCAACCGGCGTATCGCGGTCGCCCGCGAGCTGACCAAGAAGTTCGAGGAAGTGATCCGGGGCAGTGTAACGGAAGTAGTCGCCCGCCTCTTTGGGGGTGAGATTCGGGGAGAGATCGTCCTGGTCGTCGAGGGGAAGACCGGCCCCTCCGCCGCTTCCGCTCTCCCCCTGCCCGAACAGGTGAAGAAGCTCGAAGAGGAGCTCGGCATCTCCCGGATGGAGGCGATCAAGCTGGTCGCCCGCTCCCGCGGCGTTCGCAAGGGCGATGTCTATCGCGCCCTTCTGTAGCCGCGGACCCCTGTGGGAGCGGCGTCTGCCCCATCCCGAAATCTTCTTCGGGACTCGCCGCGATCCGGGCCGGCCTGGCCGTTTTTATCCTATCCAATCCTATTCAATCGTCTGTTGAAAGTGCCGAGCCAAAACCGGCCTGGCTATGGGATCGGGGCGAGACGCCCCTCCCACAACAGGCCGGCTTGGTTTTCCTGCCTTTCCTGCCCCTCCTGCCTTTCCTGCTTTTCTGCTTTTCCCGCATTTGTCAATTTGACACCGTTCCCCATCCCGGGTAGGATGCGGGAAAAAGAAGGAGGATGTAGATGAGTTCGATCAAGGAAATTCATGCCCGAGAGATTCTGGATTCCCGGGGGAACCCCACCGTGGAAGTCGACCTGGTTCTCTCGTCCGGGGCTTTCGGGCGGGCGTCCGTCCCCTCGGGGGCTTCCACCGGCGAGCACGAGGCGCTGGAACTCCGCGACGGCGACAAGAAGCGCTACGGCGGCAAGGGCGTCCTCAAAGCGGTCGGCAACGTCAATACCGTCATCGTGAAAAAGATCGTCGGCAAGTCCTTCGCCGGCCAGGCCTCCCTCGATCAGGCCCTGATCGACCTCGACGGAACGCCGACCAAGGCCAAGCTCGGCGCCAACGCCGTCCTGGGCGTTTCACTCGCCTACGCCAAAGCCTGCGCGGCCGAAAAATCCCTCCCGCTCTTCAAATACCTGGGCGGCGAGGAGGCGCGGGTGATCCCGATCCCGATGCTCAACATCTTGAACGGCGGCGTCCATGCCAACTGGCAGTCGACCGACCTCCAGGAGTTCATGATCATGCCCCGGGGGGCGCCCTCCTTCCGCGAAGGCTTGAGGATGGCGGCGGAGATCTTCCACACGCTGAAGAAGATTCTGGCGGGGAAGGGGCTCCCCACCGGCGTGGGCGATGAGGGCGGCTTCGCGCCGCGCCTCCCCTCCAACGCCGCGGCGATCGAGGTCATACTGGACGCGGTCGGAAAAGCGGGCTATGTCCCGGGGAAGGATATCTTCATCTGCCTCGATCCGGCCGCGAGCGGTTTCTTCAAGAACGGCACATACACGCTCCATTCCGAGAAACGGGAGCTCACCTCCGCCGAGATGGTCGACTTCTACGCCGACTGGGTGGAGAAATACCCGATCTACTCGATCGAGGACGGACTGGCCGAGGACGACTGGGAAGGCTGGAAGCTTTTGACCGACCGCCTGGGCGCCCGCACCCAACTCGTCGGGGACGACCTCTTCGTCACCAATACCGCCCGTCTGCAGCGGGGGATCGACAGCGGAACCGCCAATGCCATCCTGATCAAGGTGAACCAGATCGGGACGCTCTCCGAATCGCTCGCCGCGATCGCGCTGGCGAAGAAAGCCGGCTACAACTCCGTGATCAGCCACCGTTCGGGCGAGACCGAGGACACCTACATCGCCGACATCGCCGTCGCCACCAACATCGGCCAGATCAAGACCGGCTCGGCCTGCCGCTCGGAGCGGGTGGCCAAGTACAACCGCCTCCTCCAGATCGAGGAGATGCTGGGGAAGAAGGCGGTCTACGGAAAAACCAGTTGATGGGTCAAGGTAAGGAAGTGGGTCTGGTCAAGGGGAAAGGTTAATGGTGTGTCGCGCCCGCCGGGTGGATTGTTGGCCTGACCCATTTACCAGGCCCACTTCTTAACCCTTACCCATCAACTCTCGGTCAATGCGCCGTCAGACGATATTCTGGCTCCTCCCCCTGGCGGCGCTGGTCGCCCTCTTCGCCGTGTATTTCCCCCGCAAGTTCATTCAGCTGCGCTCCATCGAGTCCCAGCTCAGGAAAATCCGGGCGGATGTCGCCGAACTGCAGAATCGGCAGACCGCCATGACCAAGGAGCACGAGTTTCTGAAGACCGATGACGGGCTCGAGTTCCTGGCCCGGTCCAAGCTCGGCTACGTGAAGGCCAACGAGAAGAAGTTCATCATCGAGACCACGCCCAGCCCGCGCCCCTCGGCCACCCGGAGATCGCCGTGAGCTTCGCCCCCCTCGACTATCTGGTCATCCTCCTCTATTTCGCGGGCGTCGCCCTGATCGGCATTCTGGCGGGCCGGCGGGAGAAGAACACCGAGGATTACTTTCTGGCGGGACGGAAGATCCCCTGGTGGGCGGTTACCTGCTCGATCCTCGCCACCGAAGTTTCCGCGGTCACCTTCATCGGCGTTCCCGGGGAGGCCTTCCGGGGAAACTACGTTTATCTCCAGTTCGCCTTCGGCTCCCTCCTCGGCCGGATCCTGATCGCCTTTCTCTTCCTCCCCGCCTTCTACCGGGGGCGGGTGATCTCGATCTACCAGTATCTGAAACAGCGTTTCGGCGAGAGCAGCCGTCTCACCGGGGCCGTCTTTTTCTACGTCACCCGCGTGCTCGCCGACGGCGTCCGTCTTCTCGTCGTCTCGCTCGCGCTCCAGGTGGTCACCGGTTATTCCCTGGAGATGCTGATCATCGTTGTCGCGGCGGTCGTCGTGATCTACACGCTGGTGGGGGGGATCAAGGCGGTGATCTGGACCGACGTCGCCCAGTTCGCTATCTTCATGGGGGGGGCCTGGGTGGCGATCTACTTCATCCTCCGGGCCGTCCCCGGGGGATGGGAGGGGATGAAGTCCCTGGTCGCCCCCGGGAAGTTCAAGGTCTTCGATTTCTCCTTCTCCTGGGTCAGCGACAAGGTCTTCCTGATCGCCTTCATCAACGGCTGCTTCCAGACCTTCGCCGCGCTCGGCGCCGACCAGGATCTCACACAGCGGATGCTCACCTGCCCGAGCCTCAAGGAAGGGCAGCGGGCGCTCCTCCTCACCGGGATCATCGATTTCCCCATCGTCCTCACCTTCCTCTTCATCGGCACGGGCCTCTACTGCTTCTACTCCGTCCTCGGCAACTTCCTGCCTCCCGCCATCGCCTCCGATCCGGACCGCATCTTCCCCCATTTCATCATGACTGTCCTGCCCGCGGGCGTGCGGGGGCTGTTGATCGCCGCCGTCTTCGCCGCCGCCATGTCCACGCTCTCCTCGGCGGTCAACGCCCTCGCCTCCAGCGCCATGGTCGATGTCTACAAACCCTTCATCCGGAGAAACGCCTCCGAAAAGCATTATCTCGGTGTCTCCCGCGCGGCGGTCGCCGTCTTCGGCGTGGTGATCGTGCTCACCGCCTTTCTCCTGAACGGGATACCGGGAGGCAAGCTCTGGATTGGCTTCAAGGTGACCGGATTCACCTACGGAGCGCTCCTGGGAGTCTTTCTCCTCGGCGTGACCACGCGGAGAGGGAACGATCGGCTGAACGCCGTGGCGATGGTCTCCAGCGTGGCCGTGCTGATCGGCCTGACCCTGGCCGAAAAATATCTGTTTCACGGCCGGACCTTGATCGCCTGGCCCTGGTACGTGGTGGTGGGAACGTCCTGGACCTGGATCTTCGGCTTCCTGGCCGGACGGACAAGGAAGGGGTGTATATTGATATCGTGAGATGGACGGAACGGGAGCGCCCCGATAGAATAGGGATAGGCAAATTTCCCGAGGAGGGAGGAAACGCATGATGACGCATCGCGTTATGACGGTTCTGGCCGGTCTGGTCCTGTCCGCTGCCGGGACGGCCCGCGCCGACAGCTTCAGCAAGATGATCGGCTCCATTGAATTTAACGACACCGGCTGGCCCAATGAATACTTCGCCAACGCCCGCCAGATCGTGCGCCGGCGGTCCGGCACCTTGATCGCGGCATATTGCCGGGTGCCTTCCGGGGAGGACCACTCGGTCATCGGTTACGCGGTTTCCACCGACCTCGGGCAGTCCTGGACGTCCTACCGCCTGACCGACGACGCCGACTCGACGGGCTACGACCAGTTCGACCCCTCATTCGCCGTGGACTCCATGGACACGCTCCACGCCGTCTGGTGCGGGAAGTCGGCGAGCTATCCCAACGCCGTCAACATCCGCTACGCCCGGAAACCCAAAGGCGACGTCTGGAGGGATTATTCCTTCGTCACCACCGATTGGGCCGCCGGCTCCGACAATGCCCACCCGGCGATCGCCGTCGGGGAGTGGAACTCCTGCAAGGTATGGGTCGCCTGGGACCGCTCCGGCTCCGGGACCTCCGTCCGCAAGGTCTGGTATTCCTCCAAGCTCTGCTCCTACACGTCCTGGCCGCTCCCGACCCAGCTCCTCTCCAGCGATTACAGCCGCTACGCCCCCTCCATCGCGGTGGACGACGGCGGAGTTCTCCACGTCACCTGGCACGGGAAGAAGACCAGTTCGGACCACAACCACATCTACTACATCAAGCTGGACGGGGACATCGAGCGCTGCGCCAGCAACTTTTCCTCGCTCTACGCGCACGATCAATACAACCCCTGCCTCGCCCTGATGCGCGACGGCTACACGCCCGCCATCGCCTTTCTCGGCTACGACGATGCGTATCCCAACAACATTTTCGGGACCATGCCGCTCAACGTCCACGTCACCTACGGCGACCCGGATAGCTGGGTCCACAAGCGGATGAGCGACGAGAACCAGATCTACCAGTATCCCCCCTCCATCGGCTCGTCGCACGATTCCAGCACCGCCATCACCGTCGCCTGGGGAGCCCAGACCTGCTACCCCGACAACGACGTCTACCAGGGCTGGTATCGCTACTACAACGACTCCGGCGAGGAGTGGTCGAGCCTGGTCGACCTGATGCCTTCCGTCTATGAAGGCAACATCATGACCTCCCTCCTCTGGTCCAACTGGCCGATCTTCAACGGGAAAAAGTCCAACGTCCCCTACACGGGCTTCCCCCTGATGGCGGTCAACAAGCAGGACGACGACACCTTCAACCTCAACTACTGGTATTCCTACTGGTGGTCCTGGGAGGATACCGACCCCACGCCCACCCCCTACGTGGCCCCGAACACGCCGACGCCCGCAACCCAGCCCTCGCCCACGCCCGCCCCCACGCCGGTCCCCAACCGCGTCATCTCGGGGGATTACGATGGCGACGGCTATGCCGACTGCGCCGTCTTCCGGCCGTCTTCCGGCCTTTGGGCGGTCTACGGTCTCACCCGTTTCTATTTCGGGACGAGCACGGACGTTCCCGCCTCGGGTGATTACAACGGCGACGGGACGACAGAAGCGGCCATCTACCGCGCCTCCACCGGCCTCTGGGCGATCCGCGACCTCCCCCGGGCTTACCTGGGAGGAGCATCCGATGTGCCGGTGCCCGCTGACTACGATGACGACGGGACGGATGACCCGGCGGTTTTCCGTCCCTCCTCCGGCCTGTGGGCGGTCCGGGACCTGACCCGCGCCTACTTCGGCGGCGTCGGCGACACGCCGCTCGCCTTCCGCGTTCTCCCCTCCGCCCGGCGGGAGTTCTGCGTCTGGTCCCCCGCCGATGGCTCCTGGGCGGTGAGGAACTTCACCCGCTGCTACCTGGGGAGGAAGGGGGATGTGCCCGTGCCCGAGGATTACAACGGCCTCACCTACAAGCAGGACGAGGTGGCGATCTTCCGTCCCGACAACGGCTTCTGGTCGATCCTGAACTATACGAGCATTTACTTCGGGGCCAAGGGGGACAATCCCGTGCCGGCCCAGTATGCTCCGGGACTCTCCACCTACAAGGACCTGGCCATCTTCCGTCCCTCGACCGGCCTGTGGTCGGTGCGGTCATATACCAACCGCTATCTCGGCGCCGCCACTGACAAGCCCGTGACGCGGTAGTGTGGGCCGGTTCCGTGAACCGGCGTGATTCCGCAAGGGATCGGGCCGAGTCCCGAAGAAGATTTCGGGATGGGGCAGACGGCCCTCCCACATACTCGCTGGCGCATGCCTGCTCGCAAGCCAAGCCTGTGGGAGCGGCGTCCCGCCGCGATGCCGGGCCGCGCTGGCCCGGCCTTTTGACCGCAAATCTATGCGCCTGCCCGCCGTAGCCCTGAGCGGCGTCGAAGGGCGGAGGATGAAATCCGCCATCGCCGAACTCGCCGGCCGTTGCGACGTCTGCCTGGTCGATCTCGACCAGTGCATCTATCCGATCTTCACCCAGACCGTCCTCGGCGCGCTCCTTCTCCTGCGCGCGTTGTCTCCGAGCCGCTGGCACTGTCTCCCCCGTCTCCTCTCCGGCGCCATCTACATAACCCGGACCCGTCTGGGCCAGATCGCGGGCGGCCGCCCGTCCAACTACGAGCTGATGGACGCCTTCTGCCGCGTGATCCGGGGATTTCCCTCCGCGTGGGTGGAAACGAGCGCCGGGATCATCCCCCGCCTGGGGCCCCGGTCCTGGCGGGACGCCTTGGGGAGGATTTCCGGCAGGATGCCCGTCTATCTTCTCTCCTTCGCCATCGAGCCGATCGTCTCAGCCTTCGGGAGGGAGAAGGATCCGTCGGGCCGGAAGATCTTCGCCGCCGCCTGGGGGACGCCGCTGATCTCCATCCGGGGCGTGATCGAGGGGTGCGGCTGCACGCTTTTTTCGCTTTCCCCCGCGACGAAGCTCAGGAAGATGGAACGGATCTGCGCGGAGGGGAAGTTCGCCCGCCCGCTGGTCATCGGCCACGGCGAAGACGAGTCGCTGATCGCCGTTCGCGCCCGGGAGATGGGCGGCGGCTCGATCGGCATCGTCCGCCCCCGCCAGCCTTTCGACTCCTTCGACATCGCCCTGCGCGGCCACGCCTGGCGGACGATCTCTCGTTCGCTGCGTCAGTAGCGTTACATCTGTTGGTGACGTTGTCGGGTGATCTTTTGTAGCGTCGCCCTTCCCGGGGCGACGCATTCCGGAGATAAGACCTTCTCTCCGCGAATTGTGGGAGCGGCGTCTCGCCGCGATGCCGGGCTGGCTTGGATCGGGGCGAGATGCCCCTCCCACAGTCTCGCTGTCAATGGACCCCTCCGTAAACCGTGCCCGTGGGAGCGACATTCTCGCCGCGATCCGGGACGCATGAATAAATAAAAAAATCGGGGTCGCGATCCGGCCTGTCCTGGGATAAACTTCTACCAGAGGAAGCCCGAACCGACAACCCCCCGGGAGGAAACTTCCATGCCCAGCCCGCTCGAGAGCCTCGTCCAGCTCAAAAAAACTGCTGCCGCCCGCGGCTGGTTCCGCGGCCGCCGCCTCGTCCAGCACGGGATCGGCCCCCTGGGGGCCTATGCTTTCCAGCACTTCCTGCCGCCGTCGCTGATCGTCTGCCTCTACCACGGCGACGAGGTGGAGCGCTACCTGGAGAAGGAATGGCCCACCAAGGTCATCTCCTTCGAGAAGCTCAACGGTGTCCGCATCTGCGACGGATCCGATTTCCACGACAACTTCTTCCGGGATTACGGCGACGACATCCTGAAAGCGGCGGGATCGTCCGTCGTCGACTTCGCTCCCTTCGCCCCCTCCTGGGCGATCCACGAGTTCGTCTACCGCCGCGCCCCCTCCTGGCGTCTCCACACCCACTCGAAGATCATGCAGGAATACTTCGAGTTCAAGTCCCGCCTGGCCCTGGAAGCGAAGAAGATCGGCATCCCGATGCCGCCGGCGAGTCTCGTCCAGCCCTTCGGCCGCCTCGAGTATCGCGTCCTCGCCGACAAGTATCCGGACGGTTTCGTGATCCAGACCCCCCTCTCCGCCGCCGGGCGGGGGACCGAGTTTGTCTTCACCGAAGAGGAATTCCAGCGCGTGGTCGCCGAGAAGCGCTCGGCC
The DNA here is from genome assembly GCA_964551475.1 of uncultured bacterium. Lineage (GTDB taxonomy): Bacteria > Auribacterota > Erginobacteria > Erginobacterales > CAZKCI01 > CAZKCI01. The sequence goes on from CAZKCI010000069.1 coordinate 54,340, forward strand.
ATGGGCGAGGCCTTCGCCACGACCCCCGCCAAGGTCACCCCCTTCCTCTCCGGACCGTCGCCCAACATGACCGGCTGCGTGGTCAACGGCACGGTCGCCCTCTCCCAGCCCGACATCCAGGTCGTCGGCGATCCCTATTTCGTGAAGACACCCGGCCAGTATATCGGCTCCGACTTCACCGTCCGGGCTTTCTCCCCCGAACAGGTCTCCCTGATGGCCGACGTGGTCAGAAGGGTGGGGGAGTGGATGGGATCTCTCGGCTATCGCGGGAACTTCGGTATCGATTTTCTATCCACCGTGGACAAAAACAACCGGATCAAGGACATCTGTGTGAGCGAGGTGAACGCCCGCCTGGTCGGTGAATACCACTACCTCTCCGACTTTCAGGCGATGAAGGACTGCGTCCCCCTCTCCTTCTTCCACCTCGCCGAGTGGCTGGAAATCCGCGAGATAACGCCGAAAGAGATCGCCGCCTACAACGAGTCCCTTCCCGATGTCGAAGGCTCCGCCCTCGCCCTCTACACTCGGGAGAAGGGTGTCTTCCGGGCCGAGGGGAAGATCACGTCCGGAATCTACCGGATGGAGAACGGGAAGCCGAAACGCGTCCGCGACGGTTACCTGGCATCGCACTGCCGGGACAAGGAGGAGTTCGCCATCACGGCCGGCGTCCCCTGGGAAGGGCTCGTCATCGGCCACCCCCGCTTCGGCGACTACAACGTCAACCTCGGCTACCTCTACACACGCGACAGCATCGTCGATCCGAACAACTACCGCCTGGTCTCCAGGAAATGGCGGGAGATCGCCGACGCCGTGGTGAAAGCCTTCCGGCTTACGCCCTGCGAACCCAGGCGTCTCTTGAAAGAGAAATAGCGGGGGAAACGCGATGCGGACGATCTGCGTTCTGAGCGCCAAGAGGGGGGCGGGGAAAACCTCCGTGATCGTCAATCTGGGGGCCTGCCTGGCCGATCAGGGAAAAAAGGTTCTGATGGTCGACCTGGACCCGAAGGGAAGCTTGAGCCTGGCCTTGGGGGCGAAAACACAGAAGGGGACCTTCGAGTTATTGAGCGGCCAGGCGTCTCTCGCCGAGGTGATGCAGAAGGGATGGGGGATGGACCTGGTGGTCGGCTTGCCCCGCCTCGCCGGTTTTCACGGCGAGGCCACCGCGCTCCGGGACGCCCTGGGCGGGCTGCCATACGATTACGCCTTCCTGGATATGCCTCCCCAGTCGGGTATCCTCGCCAACAATGCGTTCTCCTCGGCGCAGGAGGCGTACATCGTCACCGAAGCCGCACCGGAGAGCCTGGCCGGTTTGGGAAGGGTGATCGACGGCGTTTCCGGCCTGCGGAAAACCTACAACCCCCATCTTTCGGTGTCGGGCATCGTGATCACCCACTTCGATCCTGAACAGGAGAGCCAGATCGAGGCGGATCGGGCGATACGAAACGACTATGGGGCCCTGGTTTTCCAAACCCGCATCCGGTATTCAGTGGACCTGGTCAAGACCATCGACCAGAAGCAGCCGGTCATCCACTACCGCTCCTCCGGGGCGGCCGCCGACGATTACCGCTCCCTGGCCCGGGAAGTGGAAAGCCGGGGACTGTCGATGGGCAAATTCGGAGCCGCAGTATGACCAGATTAGAGGCTATAGATTGTAGATAGCCTCTCCCGCCGAGCCTGTGGGAGCGGCGTCTCGCCGCGATCCGTAGCGACATGTTGCTCTCGTGGCGGTGGAAAGAGAGCCCCTAAAACATTCTTGACAATATGTAACCTTATGGGTTACATATAAGGAGGATGGGGGGTGGATATATATTTCGAGTCAAATTCCTTTCGGAAAGAATGCGAGAATAGGTCCAAACTCCGAAGGAAGCAAGGCCGTGAGCGCGCCGCTCTTATCGAGCAGCGCCTCTACGAACTACGCGCCGCAACCTGTCTCGATGACTTGCGAGACTTGCCAGGTCCCAGACTGCATCAGCACACACGCCTTAAAGGGCAGGAAAAGGCTGTATTCTCAGTTGATCTTGACCACCCGAAGCGGCTTCTTTTCCTGGTAGCACATGATCCGGAACCAGCGCTCCCAGGTGGGGGTGTAGATTGGAAGCAAGTGACCGCGATTACTATCATCGATGTCAGAGATCCCCATGAATAGCCCTTGCACTACATCATTCCGACCGGATTACACCGTCATTCCGGGGAAGACCCTCGCCGAAACTCTTGAGAAAAGCGGCATGACGCAGACGGAGTTGGCCCAGCGCTCAGGCCTCACCCGCAAGACGATAAATGGGATCATCAATGGCAAAGAGCCAATTACTTCCGATACGGCGATCCAGCTGGAGAAAATATTCCAAGTGCCCGCTCGATTCTGGATCAATTTGCAGAATAACTATGAGGAAGCTACGGCTCGCTTGAAGGAATGTGAGCGCCTTTTGGAATATCAAGGTTGGATCGAGGAGCATGGAATCCCGGTCGATGAATTGATCAAGCGGGGTGCTGTTACTGCATTCAAAGATGGCCTGGAACAGCTTGCCGCCGTGCTGAAGTTCTTCGGGGTGGCCAGTCCGGAAGAATATCGCAAGGTCTGGGGACGGACGCGGCGGGAATACGCCTACCGCCAATCAAAGAAGTATCAAGTTAAATTCGGCGCCGTGTCTGCTTGGTTGCGTCTCGGAGAACTGGCGGCCGCGAAGCGCGAGTGTCGCCCCCATGAAAAGAGCCGATTGGAGAATGCTGTTGGAATCCTTCGCAAGGAAGTTACAGGGGACATCGCCGAGAGCCAGGGACGAATGATTCAATACCTGTCTGACTTTGGCGTGGCCATGGTATTCGTTCCGGGCATTCCTGGAGCGCCGATCTATGGCGCTACCCGCTGGCTAACCACGACCAAAGCGGTTCTTCAAATGAGCCTTCGCGGAAAAGACGATGGGCATTTCTGGTTCACTATCTTTCATGAGATGGCTCACATCCTGCGCCATGGGAAGAAGGATATATTCCTCGAAATCGATAAGGGACAAGCCACCGACAAGGAAGAGGAGGCGGATAAGTTCGCCTGCGATGTATTGATCCCTCCAGAAAAGTATTCTCAGTTCCTTCGCTCGCAACGCCGGGCATTTCGTGGGCGCTTCCTCATGATCAGTCATGACGCGATCAGGAAATTCGCGAATGACGTGAATGTCCCGCCGGGGGTTGTAGTGGGCCGCCTCCAGCACGAGGGGCGCTTGCGCTATTCGCACTGCAATGATCTGAAGATCCAACTCGAATTTGCTGATTAGTTAAGCGAATGAAGAAATTGAAACCAACCTGGCAGATCGACACGGGACGCCTTGCCGAGTCCATTCAGCGAACTGTCCGGGGCGCTCGGACGGAAGAAGACGTGAAGATGGCGCTCGAACCGCTCCTTCGCCGCGCCTTCCAGGAAGCGGGGATCGACGTCAATATCGTGCAATACGAAAAGACCACAGCCGTTACATCCAAGCGCATGGACGCCGTTTACGGATATCTGATCATAGAATATAAAGGGCCGGGAAAGCTGAGCCGAAGCCCATCCGTTAAATCGGCCAAGGGCCAGCTAGAGCGGTATCTCAACGAAGAGGCCGGAAGACATGGAGAACACACGGAAGATTTTCTTCAGAAAGCTATAGGCGTCGCTATCGACGATGAAAAAATTCTCTTCGCGCGGTATTCGAAGACCGCAAAGTTGCTGATTCCCCCCGTTCCCGTCGAAACCGAGGTGCTGGATCTGTTCCCGGAGATTGCTGTACAGCGAGGCTTTCAATTTCAAGGCCCTTATCCGATCACGTCGAGCAGTCTCGCCAATCTTCTCGTATACGTGCGTTCGGCCGCCCGCCGGCCGTTGACGGCCGCGGATCTAGCTAAGGTCTTCAATCCCGAGACTGAGGTGGCGCGTGTGGCGGTGTCCGAGCTCTATTCGGCAGCCATGCGCGGCCAGAGGCGGAGCGCTTTCCCCCGAGTTGCTACGTTTTATGCGGAATGGGACCGGATTTTCGGCGTTGTGTACGGAGAGAAGCTGGAGAAAGCGGAAAGCGCCGCGGAAGAGACCGCTCGACTTTACGGGCTTCCTATTGGCATTCGGCTCAAGCCTCTGCTCTTCGCGATCCATACCTTCTATGCGCTGTTGATGAAGTTGATCGCCGTTGAGCTGTTAGCTCTTCAACGCGACTTAGCCGTGACATCGTTTGTCAGCGGGGTAAGCGCCGAAACCGACGAAGTCTTGCGCGAGCGGCTGGCTAGATTGGAGAGCGGCGAGGACTTTCGCGCCCGGGGGATTGAGAACTTCTTGGAAGCGGATTTTTTCTCCTGGTATCTGGACGCATGGAATAAGCCGGTAGCGGGAGCTCTGAGAAACATCATTCGCGCCCTCTCGGATTTTGAGCCGGCGACCCCAGTGCTCGAGCCGGACTGGACCCGCGATCTACTTCAGAAGCTCTATGAGCTTGTTGTCCCCCGCATGCTCCGGCACAGTCTGGGGGAGTACTATACCCCTGATTGGCTGGCCGGTTATTTGGTCGATCTTTCCGGTTACAAAGGCGATCCGGCGAGTCGCTATCTCGATCCCGCCTGCGGCTCGGGCACGTTCCTCGTTCAAGCGATAGAGCGCGTTGTTCGTTTTGTAGAAGGCCATGGCAAAGTGCATCCGGCGGAAGTTGGTCGCGCCGTGCTTGATAACATCATCGGTTTCGATTTGAATCCGCTCGCGGTCTTGGCGGCCCGTACCAATTATCTGATCGCCTTCTCGCGGTTCTTGCCCTATGTGCGTCCCATATCACTTCCTGTGTATCTGTGTGATTCTGTCTTACCCCCCGACCGGTACGAAGAAAAGCAACGTACCCTATTCGATAATGAAGTCGTGGTTTTCAAGACCAGGGAGCACGATTACATTTTTCCCGTCTCGATGAAGAACAAAGGGCATATCGAGCAATTTACGGGGCTGATCCTCCGCTCTCTTCGCGGCAAAACGGCGGCGGGTGGCTTCCGCTCGATTGTTGCCAGGGAAATGAAGCTAGAGGACGACGAGATGGACCGGCTGACGGAGATCTACCGGCGGATCAAGGAATTGGACGATCAGCATCGCGACGGCATTTGGGCGCATTACATCAAGAACGCCTTCGCGCCGGTGTATGTAGGGCAGTTCGATTTTGTGATCGGGAACCCGCCTTGGATCCGCTGGGGCTATCTGGCGGACGATTACCGTCAGCGGACTCTCATCCTCTGGCGGAACTACGGTCTATTCTCGCTCTCCGGCCATGAGACCCGCCTGGGCGCAGGCGAAAAGGATTTTTCCATGCTCTTCACTTATACCAGTGCCGACCGCTATCTCAGGGACGGCGGGACGCTGGGATTCGTGATCACCCAGGAGGTCTTCAAATCCAAAGGCGCGGGCGAGGGATTTCGAAGATTCCGCCTGGGCGACAACGGAGCATATTTGAAAGTCTTCCACATGGAAGACATGGTGGATCTCAAACCATTTCATGCTGCGAATAAGACCTCGATTTTCCTCATGAAAAAAGGCGAGGAAACGAGCTATCCAGTTCCTGTCGTGGAATGGAGGCGGAACAAGGGTGTAGGCCGCATTCCGCCTGAATGGGGCTTGGCCCAGGTGCGTTCTCAAACATCGAGAAAGCATTTGAAAGCGGTTCCTGTTGATGAGAATCGCGTCGTCTCTTCATGGCAGACGGCAGAAGCGGGCGAACTAGAGCTCTCCAAGCGCTTGAAGGGGAAGAATCCTTATCTAGCCCGTTTGGGGGCTCGTGTCGAACCTTATGGCGTGTTTTGGTTGAAGTTCATCGAGATGAGGCCGGATGGTCTGGTCGTGATTGAGAACCAGTATGACCGGGGGAAACGGAAAGTTCGCCATGTCCGGGATGCGCTGGAGACCAAGCTGATCTTTCCGGCAGTCAGCGGAGGAGACATTATTAAGTTCGGGATCAAGGATTGGTTTCCGATTCTGATTTCGCAAGATCCAAATAAGCGCGAGCCTTACCCCGTGGAATGGATGCAAGAAAATGCGCCTTTGACTCTCGCATATCTCAAGCAATTTGAAGCCGTTCTGTTGTCGCGCGGTTCTAATGTGGTCAGAGATCTGGCGAAAAGGACGGCTTTCTACGCAATGTTTGGCATCGGCGACTATAGTTTTGCTCGTTATCGTGTTGTCTGGAAGCGCATGGCCCAAAAAATGGAAGCGACGGTCTTGACCAGTGCGAAAACGCCCTTTGGGACGAAGACTCTTATCTCTACCGATACGACCTCATTGATTACAGCCGTCAGCAAGGAAGAGGCGCATTACATATGCGCCATTCTTAACTCCATAGTTATAGACAGCTATATCCGCAGTTTTTCCTCCGGTGGCAGGGGATTCGGCGCGCCGTCCATCATGAAAAATATCGCTATTCCGCCCTTTAATGAGAGAAACAAGCTTCATCTCGCCCTTGTGCGTGCGTCGTTGGAAGCCCACGAGGCTGTGGCTCGCAAGCAAGGACTCGGCGACCTTGAAAATCGGATCAATAGACTGGCGAAAGAGCTATGGAATATCAAAGATTAGATCCGGCCGATTCCTCCTATCCCGATAAGATTAAAGAGCGCATGGGCGGAGAAGCGCCGGTCCTATATTTCCAGGGTCCATTACATCTTCTGGATCGTTTTGGAATGGGCGTCGTCTGCTCCGACCTGATTCCGGGCCAATGCATGATCGAAGCCAACCAGCTTCTTTTCACGATCCGGGAATATGCGATGAACTATATCGGCGGCTGGCATTCAGTGATGGAGACCGAAATATTCCGTCTGGCGCTGGACCGTCCCACGGATCCCAATAACCTACGATCTCTCACCATGCTGACGGCGCGCGGCATCTCCCGCGAAAACTGGGATGATTTCTTGGGCGATCGCTTCGGATACGAGGGCCCTTTTACCGGATTCCCGCAAAAAGAGGAGTATTACCGGCGAGCGGAAGAAAGTGAAATCCTGGTCCTGTCCGCCACGGAGCCGACGCTCAAGCGTTTTCTAAAGAGCAATATCATCCTGCGCAACGTATTGACGTGCGCCCTCGCGGACGTGGTCTTCGTCCCATACGCGGGGAAAGGGTCGAAAACCTACGCGACCTGCAAAAGGGTATTGTCTTTCCAAATCCCCATGGTCACTGTCGATAGGGCGGAAAATAAGGATACGCTCGATCTTGGTATACCGGCATTTACAAGGAAAACGATAGGGGATTTCCTCGAGAAACTGGGCGCGGCGAAGGGAGGGGTGTCGCCGTTCCCCCAGCGTGCAATGGCTGTCAGAGAATCGGCTCCTCAGCCGTTCCTACCGCCAAAATCAAAACTAAAACAAACCGATTTTCTTTGAACTACGCACAAGCATTATGAAAAAACGGATCTGGCCAGGCGATGGGAAGGTTCTGGAAAATCTATTTGTTGTAATGTTCGGTCTATGTTTTGCTTGGATGGGCACGCAGATGCTTCAGGACATAATGGCATTAGGAGTTGGAGAGATATACGCTCATGGCGTAGCAACATTTGCAGTAAAAGCCTTAATCGTTGGCTTGACGTTTATTCTATCAAGCATCGCATTTGTTAATATCGTCGTCTTTTGCAATAAGATCAAATGCGAATCGACTCTAGTAAGCTATATCAATGTGCTAATTGTTATGGTGCTATCTGCAAGCCCATGGGCTTGTTACCATATAGCCAGGATAGTTACCAAACCATTGGCGAAGGATTTGTATCCCTGGGCAGGATGGTTAAACAATGTGGACGTCATATTTATAGCGTTGTATGTGCCTATTGTCGGGATTATGCTTATATTGGGCCAATCGGTAAAGAAATTCTTCCTGCGAGACATTCATTCAAATTAGCGCTAGGAATCCGGAATGATGAAGACTGCCAGTAGAAGCGAGAAGAAGGCCATTCTTGAAGGATTGATTGACCTCTTCGGTCAGAATCGCCGATGGCTTCTGTTCTTCGGGACAGGCACTTCATGTGCTTTGGACAAGCGCTTTGGTATGCCCGCCCTTGCGGAGCATTTAAAGAATGTACTTGGAACTGAGGCTGACTGGCCACAAGTGGCATCTGACTTGGCGGCAGGGCGATCCTTGGAGCAGGCTCTAACCGGAGTGAAGTTGGGGCAATCCACGAAGGTAAAGATCCGAGACGCAACAGGTGCCTATGTTGCCAGGATCGACCGAAGTGTCCGGGATGATGTGATTCTGGGCCGAAAGCAATGGGTGGGTTCGCATCTCATTAGGGCTCTGGTCGACCGACTGCCTCCGCGGAACCCACGTTTGGCGGTTATCACCGCGAATTACGACATGTTGATTGAGTATGCGTGCGCGGCTCAAGGCATTCGTTGCACCGCAGGTTTCCTTGGCGAACTCGTCCGAGTGTGGGACTGGGATGGTGTTCAGGACAGCCTGCACCATTGTCGGCGAAGTCGGAATGTTGTGCGGACGAATCCTCTGTCACGCGTCGAGTTGTTTAAGGTGCATGGCTCCATCAACCGTTTCACGGCAGCCAACCGCCAGATTGAGTGTGATCTTTGGACTGATGCGATGCCTGCTGGATTAGAGCGTGATGTGGCTTCGCCCGGAGATCCTAAGTACGAGCAGTATGCGTTCAATATAGATACTGTTTCCCGTGCTTCCCAGGCCGAGGATGAAGCGATGGCATTCGCTATCGCCGGCTATGGGTTCCACGACGCACACCTGCATCGGCGGATACTCGCGCGAGTGCAAAAACAGGATTGTCCACTGCTCGTCATGACACTCGATCTCCCCGATGCGGAGATTGGGGAGCTTCGGAATCTCGGCAAGCGCGTCTGGATTCTGGTCGCTCCGAGGACGGAAAGCGGTTCATATGACGAATTGCGGACGCTGATCTACATGCCCGGCAAGGCACATCCTTTGGTCCTGGACAACGAACAACTCTGGAAGTGCGACTATTTTGCTAAACGGATACTAGGAGGTTAGCCATGGCATTCTTTCCCTTCAACCTGGGCAAGGCCGAACAAGACGCGCACTATGCGGGATCTGTTGCGGTTGTGGACACGAGAAAGGTCATACTGGATGTGCCCGACGACAGTCTGGAGCGCATCAGCGTTGGCAAATTGGCAACGCTGCCCATCGGCAACCTCGATGAATGGCTGATTGGTTTCATTGACCGGATCGTCTGCAAAGTGCAGTACGTGGCACCCCCGTCGGACCGCGCGGAGGCCGCAACAGACAAGGCCCCAGATGGAGACCTTGTGGCAGGGCTCACGCAGGGCAATGCTGTAACAATCACCCTGGTCGGCACCGTCAAACGCGCAACGGATGACAAGAGCGATATTTCCTACCGCTTCACGCGTTCCCTTGTCAACGTGCCTGATGTTCGTGCGTCATGCTTCGTTCTACGCGAGAAGGCGTTAGAAGCGTTCATGGGGTTGCTGGTGAAAGCCGGCGACACGGAGCATGCTCTTGCTGTTGGGCACTACACACTCGATCCGACGGCCAAGGCGTTTCTCGACGGGGACAAGTTCTTCCAGCGCCATGCGGCACTACTGGGAAGCACTGGTTCCGGTAAGTCATGGACCGTGGCCAAGATCCTCGAGCGAGCCGCCCGTTTGCCGTCGGCCAATCTGATCGTGTTCGACCTCCATGGCGAATACTCGCAGTTGAGCTATGCCCGTCAGCTTCGAGTTCCCGGCCCGGACGATCTGGTGTCGCCTCAGCCCGATTTGTTGTTCCTGCCCTTCTGGTTGATGAACGCGGAGGAATTGGTGGCGATGTTCGTAGATCGCACCGAATTTACGGCCCACAACCAGACCTTGGTCTTCCAGCGCGAGGTCGAGCAGGCGAAACGCGCCTTCCTGGAAAAGCAAGGGAAGACAGATGTGCTGGCCGTGTTCACGGTGGACAGTCCGGTACCCTTTCCGCTGGATAAGGTCATCGGGAGGATCGATGAACTGAACACAGAAATGGTTCAGGGTGCGCGCGGCTTGAAGCAGGGAGATTTTTACGGGCAGTTCAGCCGGCTGCTGGTCCGCATGGGGACAAAACGAAACGACAAAAGGTATGGGTTCTTATTTCAGGCACCGGAGAAGCTGCAGACCTATGAGGCGTTTCACGCATTGGCCCGACAACTCCTGGACTTCGCGGACCAGAAGTCGAAGATCAAGGTCATTGACTTCTCCGAAGTTCCGGCGGATGCCTTGCCCATCATGCTCGGCATTGTTGCGCGGCTCGTTTACTACCTGCAATTCTGGATGCCAAAGGAGAAGCGGCACCCGGTAGCACTAATCTGCGATGAGGCCCACATTTATCTACCACACGACGGCGGCAATCCGAACGAAGAGCGAGCGATCGCGTGTTTCGAGAAGGTGGCAAAGGAAGGTCGGAAGTATGGAGTATCGCTGATCGTCGTGAGCCAGCGGCCGTCCGATGTCAATGCTACGGTTCTCAGCCAATGCAATAACGTTGTTGCTCTTCGGTTGACGAATAGTAGTGACCAAGCGGTCGTGAACAAATTGATGCCTGAAAGTCTGTCGGCGCTCCTGGAGATGCTGCCGATTCTGGATGTGGGGGAGGCGTTAGTTGTGGGGGATGCGGTATTATTGCCGAGTCGTATTCGAATCGATCCTCCCAATGAGAAGCCTATCAGCGCCACGATTGACTTCTGGACCGAGTGGAACAAGGTGGGCCGGAATCCCGACTGGCAACTCGCGGCCGAGAACATGCGGCGGCAGCGGCGGCGCTCCTCATGAAACGACGCCCTCATGGGGTGAATCTGGATGACGGCGTGGCGTTGTCTACTGACGACGAATTCCGGCTGCTTTTCGTTGACGGCCGACCTGAAACGCGAAGCGCCTTGAAGGGATGGCTCGCTGACGATGAACAGGAGGCGATACTCTTCGGCGGGCAAATCGGAACTGGGAAGACGACGCTCCTGAACGAGGTGTTGAGAGCGTATTCTGAAGCCCCGATCATCAGAATGCGGTTCGACACGCACTGCATTGACGCCACCGAAGGCGGGTATGTGCTCCTCGTGCTCGGCCAGGTGCTTCAGGCCTGCCTTGAACGGGGCGTGCGTCTGGATGAGTGCGGGGTGGCGCTGGAAGACTTCGCTGCCCTTGGTCTGTCCGATTGGGCCGGCATTGCGCATGTCCTCACGAACCCACCCGTAAACCTGACAATCGCGAACCAGTTGCGGCGAATTGCTGCCCAGGTAACGCCCAACGGCGATCAGGTGCGTTGGGCGTGCGGCGAGTTATTGGATCGTCTCGCGCAGCGATTGAAGCGCAAGCCGGTTCTGGTGGCCGATGGAGTGGACAAATTCGCTCTGTATACTGCCGACTACGACTCCTTGAAGAAGACCGTCGCTTTCCTTGCGCAACGGAAGACGCTCTTCGAGGTCAATGCCGTACACCTTTTTCGGGAAGATGACTTTCGCGTAGGCATAATGAAACTCTTCATTGGGGGAATCGAAGATGAGCTTCTGAAGGCGGTCTTCGCAAAACGCTTGGGCGCATACGCGCCACTCTACCAGCAGGCGTTTTCTCTTTTGACGGCATACAGTGGTGGAAATATCCGTCAGGGCTTGCGCCTTCTGAACGAGTACTACTTCCTGCGGACACAGAAGCGCAACGATCACACGGCTGCGCTGGCGTTGGCCTGCCACCGTGTCAGTAGCGATCTGGTAAGCGTGCCTTTCGGGCGTTTCCCTGAGGATGTATTCTCGGTCGTCAAAAGGGATGGATTTCTCGGGGGTGCTCTTCTTAAAGATCCGCAGAGGGCGCCAGAGGTCAACGAGGCGCTTTATCGGAATTGGTTATTCTTAAATTGTGCCCCGCACGTTTCTACCCCAACACAATGGCCTGCTCGCGTCAACCCGTTGATTAGCGAGGCGTTCATCTGGAAGATTACGATCACCCCGACCCCAGAGGAACAGGCTGTGCGGAAGTGGGCCACTGAGCATCATGTCAGTCCGCTTGGACTCAATGCGCCTGTGAATGCGCGCGGGGAACCGGACTGGAATGCCTTCTGGAAGGAAATTCAGTCTTCCAGTTCCTCGGAAGACGCATCGTTAAACATTCTCCGGTTGCTCGAAGAGATCGGGCCGGGATTGTTCGGTGTCGAGCGGCGGGATCGGATCATCGTCGCTTACAAGAAGCGGGGCAACCTGGATGCGGTGCGGGACTTCCTCGTGGGCAAGGCAAACACCTATGGATTCTTCCCTTGTGAGGAGATCTTGCTCGTTGGGGGGGAGGGGCGGCAGCCTGTTCAGGAATTGGTGACACGCCTCGCCAAGCGCGATGCCAACCGGATTTACTCCATCGATCTCGCGGGAGATTGGACAGAAGCCCAGCTTCGTGACCTGGAGCACCACCGTGACATGTTCGATAACCTCCAGATGCTCTGGTGGATCCAGCAGGAAGCGTTTGAGAATTACAAGCCGTTCTGGCAGCAACTGAGGCAGTTGTTCCGAATCTACCGTCTTGAAGAGGAACTGTGGCGGGGCATTGCGCCAGAGGAAATCGAAGCCGACATTAAAGTAATTAAAAATCTCTCATCGGAGAGAGATCCCGAGGGTGTCCGCCGGCTGCGGGCGGTATTGGCATTTCTGCGCACAATGGGGAGTCCAGCATGAGCGCGGAGGCAAGGCGCCGGGGCATTGTCTGGGATACTATCGAGCGTTTGGCGTTCGTGCCGGATAATCCAGCGAGGTGGTTGACTGTTTACGAACGCACACTTCACAAACTGTGGGAGGTGCATGCAACGGATGTGCGGCCGCGGCGTCTTGCAGGGTTTGACGCAATCTTCCTCAATGTGGCCTGCGAGTATTCTGTGGAGGCGAATGACAGGTACAGCGTGCGGATCATCAACGCAGCCGCCACTACGCCGGCATGCTGGTGCGTCTATGCCGATCCCGCTTTCTGTTCGAAGGCGGCATTCCACGCAGCACCGGGGAATTATCCTCGTCAAGACCGAGCCGCGCACCTCAGAAACGATGTTGAGTGCGTTCTGGATGGTATGATTTTCCATCCTCGCACCCATGCGCACGGGGACACGCTTGGCATGGTGGGGATACTCGATGGCAATCGACCCGCTCTCGCGACTCATGAAGTTAGGCTCGGCGGAGGGATTGAGAACGCGTTCGTATTTCTCACACACCTGCGTTACCAGTTCTGCCTTCTTGGGGACGAGGCGCGGAATCAGGAGCGGTCCCGCCTCGTGGATCTTTTCACAGTGGCCATAGGTAACAAGCGAACTGCGATTCCACCAGCAGAGTTATTTGACTTCAAGGCATCGGATGACGAAGCGAGGCAATTAGACGAAAGCGGAGTGGTTGGCGGAGGAAGTGACCAAGACTGTTGATGCCGGGAAGCCGGTGGCGATGATCGAGAAGAATGCGAGGGTGCCGATCTGCCAGATGTCGAGATGGTAGGCGTGTCGATGTTGGGGTGTATTCCGGCTCCCTGCTCATCGCCGCAGCGTAATTCCGGGGACGCCCATAATCGTGCCCATCAAGAGTTTTCTGCCAAAAAAGATCTGCCTTGCTTCAAGGTGACACACCATAAACGCGCGATGCAGATACCCATTCGTACTATATCCGGGTTAAGATTATGCTCCATGCTCGTGCATGATATTCTTCGCTCGGCAGGGGGAGGGATGGTGTCAATTCGTCAATATTCTCAGTTGGGGAGATGATTAAGCCAACTGTCTTCGCATTTCTCTGCTCGGTCGCGATCGCCGGTTGCGTGTCGACGCACATGATGGGGCGACCTGCGGGCCTTCATACAATGAGTATATAGATTTATGAAGATGAAAGATAAACGATCCCCATATCGACCATTTATTAATGGTCATGAATTCAGCAATAATATTTGCTTTCTTTGCGGAAGAGATTTAAGACTGGTTAAACGAGCTAACGAGCACACCATTCCGCAATGGGTAATTCGCCGTTTCATGCTCGGACATGAAAAGATCAATCGCGTTGGATGCGAGCCTAACTCGAGCTATCAAAATATCAAACTTCGTGCCCCATGCTGCTTCCAATGCAATAGTAAATATCTAGCACCTCTAGAAGCGAGCGTGCAAAATATATTTCGTAAAGGTATCCCCAGCAATGAAGAAGAAAGAAAGTCGCTTGCAATGTGGGCCGGCAAGATACTATTCTGCTTAGCGCTTGTCGATTATTTAAGATATTCATCCAAAGGAAGATATTCAAGCTATAAATCCGTGGGCTTGAAAACCACGCACGACCTTCTATCCTCAATTGATTTTACTATTTTACATGAATGGCTTCAAGAATTGCGTGGCAAGCGTGTATCAATTAATAATAATATTTCGGGTAATCGCTATCCTGCAAGCATACTTGTATATCGATTGAAGATACCATCAGGCGAAAGAAATCAATTTGATTTCTGGACTGTACCATTAACTGCAAGCATTGGCATGCGCTTGGCCTCACTTGGGCTACTTGTGAGTATTGATGGGGGATATATGCAGCATTTAGGACCTACTTGCTGGAACAAGTTTCGCGAGCTTCAAAAGCATCAACTGGCTGCAATACAATTTGCAGAAGTTGCGGCCCATTATTTTACACTTTCTGAAGTTGTGACCCAGCCATTTCAATTCCTGTATAGACGTGACAAACATGGAATCTCCTTAATATATATCCCGAAAATTATAAAGAGAGCATTCAATGTCGAAAAAGTCAAAGATGGCCATCGTTTTCTCGAGCATTTGAAAAATACTGCGCATTTTACGTCAGTCGAGATATTAAAGACGGGTAACCAGCGTACTACATGGCTTGAGGATGAGAATGGAAAAATTCGCGACTTAGATGCGGATGCAGAATACTAGAATTCCGGGACACCATATGTAATTCGCAAGCGGCTGGCTTTAAACCAGCCATTTCGATCGTGGGAATCTATAGACAGTAAGCAGTAATCAGTGAGCAGTGAGCGGTAAACTAGGGACGTAAAAGGAAGGGGGACGGTGCCAAATTGTCAACTTGCGAGGCACCCTGCGGATGAGGAGAGAGGGAATAGGATTAGTCAGAAGTCAGAAGTGACAGGTCTATCATGGGGATGACTATCCATTACCGTGGGCAGCTGAAAAGCCCGGATTCGATCTGTCCGCTCTCCGACGAGCTGGAGGACATCGCCAAAAGCCTGGGCTGGAAAACGCAACGCCTGGATGGCGATCTTGGCCGCGAGAATACCGCCCGTCTCGTTCATACCAAGAAAGGGGCCACGATCACCGGATATCTTCCTCTCCGGGGAATCTGCCTCTCTCCTGGGAAGGGCTGTGAGGGGATAGACAGGAAAAGGGGGACGGTCTTGAATATTTCAAATTCGTGCTGGTTGAGGAGAGAGGGAGGACGGGAGAAGGGGAGAGGGGACGGTGTCAACTTGTCAACTATCTCCGGTCGCCCCGCATACGAGGGATTGAAATGAGAGGATAGATGCCGGAGACTGGGCTCGAACCCGCAGAGAATCGCCTTCCCATAGAAACCCTGATAAACAATCGGAATCGTAATGGACCCTGCCCGCATTAGAAAAGATCCCCAAAACGCCAAGCGGGAAAGTCGCCACTTGGCGAATGATCTCAAGTGGGAGAATGTCCCAAGGCATGCCCTGCGGGCCTGCGAAAAGTATTGTTCTCACGGCGGCTCCCTTGATCGTTGTGAGATCGACCATCTGCTGCGGGACGGTCGTTAAATCTGAAGTGGGACAACTTCATTCCGATCGGACAAAAGTTGTCCCACAACCCATACTGAATGGAAGAGAACCAGCTTAAGTAAGGCAATAAAGGGAGGAGGGACGGTGTCAACTTGTCAACTATCTCCGGTCGCCCACCACGCGGGGGGATAAACCATACTTAGAGGAATCGAACAGCGAATATATTTGGAATAAAAGACCGAGCTCTACGACTTATAGACTGAGGATATTGGAGCTGTGCGTCAAAGGACAGGCTTCGATTTTGGCCAGGAAAAGACGGTGAGTTATGAGCGATCTCGTGCCGGTGGCGAACATCGAGAAAGCCATCCGCATGTTGCGCGGGCAAAAGGTCATGCTCGATTTCGATCTTGCCGCGCTCTACGGCGTGACCACGTTCAACCTCAACAAAGCAGTCCGCCGGAACCGCGATCGCTTCCCGGGCGATTTTGTGTTTCTCTTGTCGCCGCAAGAGGTTAGGCGTTTGATATTCCAAATTGGAATATCAAAGCGCGGCCGTGGTGGACGTCGGAAACCGGTGCTGGCGTTCGCGCAGGAAGTTGTAGGTTGTAAGGGAAGAAAGGAAATCGAATCCGCGTTACCATGAGTTGCTGCTGATCAGAAGGCGCCATCATGGGACTGACCATCCATTACCGGGGGCGACTGAAAAGCCCGGATCTGATCCGTCCGCTCTCCGACGAGCTGGCGGACATCGCCAAAAGCCTGGGCTGGAAAACGCAACGCCTGGATGGCGATCTTGGCCGCGAGAATACCGCCCGTCTCGTTCATACCCCTAAAGGGGCCACGATCACCGGCTATCTTCCTCTCCGGGGAATCAGCCTTTCGCCGAGGAAGGGCTGTGAGGGGATAGACTTATTCTTCGACCGTGAGGGATATCTGACCTCGCCGTTGGCCATGGCTCTGCCGCGTTCTTCTCCTGATGAGCACCCCTTCCTCTGGGTCAAGACTCAATTCGCGGGACCGGATGTCCACATGGCCATCGTCAAGCTCTTCAAGTATCTCGAGAAGAAATATTTCCAGTCCTTCGAAGTTAGGGACGAGGGAGACTACTGGGAGACGGGAAACGCGGTCATCCTGCGGAAGAAAATGGAGTTCCTGGACGGCAAGATCAATGAAGTGTCGGCGGCTCTCTCCGAAGCCGGTAGCGACCTCGATTCGGACGCTTCCCCCCAGAAACTCGCCGATGAGATAGAGAGGATAATCAGAGATAAATTCGCGTAAAAGCGGGGGGAGGGACGGTGTCAACTTGTCAACTAGGGCCAGGCGATCGTTCAAATCATTTAAGTCGTTCAAATCGTTAAAGGCGTTGAAAACGTTCAAATCGACATGGATCGCGGCGAGACGCCGCTCCCACACAATATTCCCGCCGCGCCTCTGTTCCTGATCACTGTTTACTGTTCACTTCTGTTTCGGTTATTGCTTCTTGTGGGAGGGGCTTCCTAGCCCCGATCCATTCGCAACCTTTCCTAACCTCTCGTAACCTTACGTATCCTTGCGTAACCTCTTTCCCGTAACCTTTTTCAGAAAGGAGGATCGTATGAAACGATTGGCTTTAGCTATCATCGGCGCGGGACTGGCGGCGGGGATGATGGGGAGCTCGCCTGGATTGTGCCGGGCCAATGAGAAAACCGGCGCCGCGCCGGCTCCCGCCGCGGAATGGGTCAAAACCGAGATCTATTTCGGACGCGATATCCCCGGCGGCCAGGAGATTTCCCGGGGGGCGTGGAACGAGTTCATGGACAAGGTGATCACGCCCCATTTTCCCAAGGGGCTGACCGTTTACGACGCCTACGGCCAGATGCAGCATGAAAACGGCCGGATTGAAGAGCAGTCCACCTGGGTGGTCGCCGTGGTGCATCCGAAAGACACGACCGTCGACAAAGCGGTGCGGGAGGTGATCGAGGCGTACCGCAAGCAGTTCAGCCGCGCCCAGGTCATGGTCTTGACCGCGCCGACCTCGGCGCAGTTTTTTGCAGACTAAGACTACTTCACGGGCAAGGCCTTGACGATCTTCGCCAGCAGCGCCCGGTCGGCCCGCGAAGAGCCCGTGAAGACGAGCCCCTCCTCCGGGGACTCGAAGGCCAGCGCCAGCCCGCTGGAGCCGGCATCGGGAAAGACGATCCACTCCTCCCGGCCGTCCTTGTCGGCATCCACCACGAGGACGGGGAGCGGCCGCCGGGCGATGTTTTTATACTTCTTCGCCAGGGTTTCGTAGAGCGACGCGTTGCGGGACTTCACGCTCTCCACGGCGGCCTGAAGGTCCATGATCCGCGCCCTGCCCAGGAGCTGGGCGATGTCCCAGAGGCTCCAGCGGTTGTAGACCCGCAGGGAAGGGTCGCCGTAGAGGTTGAAAATAAAGCAGTTCTGGCACTGGGCGTTTTCGTAGGAGCCGACGTAGGAAAAATAATTCTGGTTGGCCGCGGTGAAGGCGTCCCCCAACGCCTTTTTCTCGTCGATCAGGGCCTGGGCGGCCAGGGCCAGGAAGGACTGGGCGCCCCCGTCCGCGGGAGAGGTCCAGCCGTCATTGGCCAGGTTGACCGTCATGGTTCCCCCGATGAACCCCGCCGCGTAGTAGTCCATGAAGGCCCAGCCCAACCCCTGGGAATCCGGATTGGAGTTCAGGCAGGAGGCGGAGACGATCACCGGGGGGCGCTCGTGATCCCCCCAGTCCGGGTCCGCCGCGACCAGTTCCTGGCGGGCGTAGAAGGCGTCCTCCGACTCGACGAAGGGGATATGCGTGGTGTTGATGCCGCCCTGCCCGGGGGCAAGAAGGCGGCGGCTGGCGCTGGCGGTGCTTCCGTGAGCGCACCAGAGGATGACGCCGGCGTCGGGGTTCACCAGGCGGTTGTAGACGTTCTCGTCGGTCAGGTCGAAATCCGAATCGGCGTAGTGAAGGGCGGGGTCGGTCCACTCGTTTCCCGCTTCGTACATCCTCACGCTGCTCAAGCTCGCGTGCGGACTGATCGCGTTGGCATAAATGTATTCCTGCGGTTCCGAGCCGCAGGAGGTGACCTCCCCGTCGTCCTCCAGGTGGAGGATCGCGCCGAGCTGGAGAACGGTGTCCCGCCAGGAGTTGTCCGGAGCGTACTGGTTTTGCTCGTACTGTATGATCCTCTGGAGAACGTAGCCGAGGGTGTCGGGATCGTAGAGGATCCTCCCCACCTTGAGCTCCGCCTCGACGTCCACCCCGCCGGCGCCGCAGTCGTTCTGATAATCTCCGTAGAGCCCGTCCCCGTTCACGTCCCACTCGCCGTCCAGGTCGGCGTAGTACCAGTCGGTGAGGATCTGCTCCGTGTCGGGGACGAGGTCCATCCGCTTGAAGGGGATGTCTTTGTCGGCGGCGATGATCAGTCCGTACTCCATCCCCCGCAGGCGGTACCAGGCCTGAAGCCACTCGCGTACCTGGTCAGAGGCGGTAGAGCCGGGATAGCCTCCCCAGAGGGTTTCGGTGGCGATCAGGACCGCGTACCCCTGCGATTCCTTGTAGGCCTTGAATTCGTCGATGGCCTGCTGCGATTCTCCGTAAATCTCGTCCGTGGTCACGATCACATAGTCGCGCCAGAGGAGTTGGAAAACCTCGAAGAGCGAGGAGAGGTCGACCCGGTAGAGAGGGAGGATGCTCCCGGCGTTAAAGAACTTCTCCGCCGCCTGGGCCTTGGTCGGCCACCGGGACGGGGAACCCCACCCGGCGTTCTGGGCGCCGGGGCGGTAAGAGACGCGGAGGCTGATCGAGTCGGTTATGCTCGCCAGGTTCTTCGCCACGGTCACCCGGACCGGGGTGAAACGGACGGCGACGTAGCGATAGAGCCCCGCCGCCCCGGCGTCGACCACGGAGACCGCCGAGGCCGGCTGGGCCCGGGCGGGGTCGAAGCGGTGAGCGAACTCCTCCTCGCCCTTCAGGATCGCGTGGGCGCAGACCCAGGGGGCGGCGTAGGTCACGGACCTGGCCTGCGCGGAGACCTGCTCCAGGCGGTCGAACTCGGTTCCGGGGGGAAGGAGGATGCGGTATTCCCGGAAAGGCACCGCCGGGAGCCCCGGGGCGTTCGTCTGGTTGAAACCGTCCAGGCGCGCCGAAGTACCGGCCTTCGATTGAACGATGCCGACCGAGCCGGCTTTAAGCGTGATGGAAAGGCTCCCCGCGGTCTGAGCCGGGGAAAAGCGTCCCGGGAAGACGGCGGCGGCCAGGGCGGCGATCGCCGTTCCCCACAATCTTGTTCTGGTCATGATACTCCCCTCTTTGAGCAGTCCGGGGCGTAATTACCCCGCATTGTCATAAGAGCAAGTATCGTGCCAGACCTCCGCCCGCCGGGCTGTTTTCGTAACGCCCACGACGCCAAAGGATAACCACCGAACCGCCGCGCACCGCCGTTCCCCGGGAGAGAGAATGCGCGTGCGGGATTGCAACTCGTGTTGCTGGCATGCAATAGGAAGGAACAGGGGGACGGAAACAGGGGGACGGTGTCAACTTGTCAACTTGCAAGTTGACTCGTTGACACCGTCCCCTATCAATCATTACTCCACTACTCCAATACTCCATTACCCCGGTTTCCCTACCCCACCCGCAGCACCATCCCCTTCAGATACTTCCCCTCGGGATGGTGGATGGAGACGGGGTGGTCGGGTGCGGCTGTGAGCTCGCCGATGATCCGCGCCTCCTTCCCCGTCTCCCGCGCCGCCTGCCAGATCACCTGGCCAAAGAGCTTGTCGTCGAAATAGTGGGAGCAGGAAAAGGTGACGAGGATGCCGCCGGGGGGGAGGAGACCGAGGGCCCGGCTGTTCAGGAAGAGGTAGCCGCGGGCGGCGCGTCCGGCGTCCTTGGACGACCGCGCCATCGGCGGGGGGTCGAGGATGATCAGCGAGGGGGCGAACTCGCCGACCGCGGGATCGGTCAGCGCCGTGAAGACGTTCTCCCCGGCCAGGACCGCCTTCTCCTCGGGGATCTTGTTCAGCGCGAGGTTCCGGCAGACCAGAGAGAGGGCGGGGCGGGAGCTGTCCATGAAGAGGGCTTTCTCCGCACCCGCCTTGAGCGCGGCGACGCCGAAGCCGCCGCTGTAACAGAAGAGATCGAGGACCCTTCTCCCGCGGGCGTAGGCGGCCACGGTCGATCGGTTGATCGCCTGGTCGAGATAAAAGCCGGTCTTCTGCCCCTCCCGGATGTCGACCGATAATTTTATGCCGTTCTCCTCGATCTCCACCGTCCCGGCGACTTCGCCGAAGAGCGCGCCCGAAGCGAGATCGATCCCCTCCCTTTCGTCCGCTCTCGGGTCGGAGCGGAGATAGATCGCCTTCGGCCGGACCAGCTCGATC
Organism: uncultured bacterium; assembly: GCA_964551475.1. Classification (GTDB taxonomy): domain Bacteria; phylum Auribacterota; class Erginobacteria; order Erginobacterales; family CAZKCI01; genus CAZKCI01. The sequence continues at coordinate 75,370 of CAZKCI010000069.1, forward strand.
AAAATATCCTTGATGAGATCGATCCGGAGGCCCATGCCGAGCGAGGTGATCCGGAAGACGAGATGTCCGGCGTAATCGTCGACGGTAAGACCCGGGAGGCCGTCCCCTTCGGCGTTGACCAGCCGCCGGGCGTTGGCGGGCGGACCCGCCGCGGCGAGAGAGCGGCGGAACTCGAGCGCGGAGGAGATCCTCCCCCGGAAGAAGTCCCGGTCGATGGTCTCCGGGGAGAAGGAGAGGACCCGTCCCACGATCTGCGAGGCGGGGTTGTAGAAGGCGCGGGCCAGAAAGGATCCGGAGGCGGAGTGGATGTCGATGACGTCGCCCCCCTTCGCCTCGCCCTCCGTTTGGCCGACCGCTCCCGAGAAGACCCAGGGATGGCGGTTCAGGAGCGATTTCTCGCGCCCGGCCTTGAGTATCAGCTTGGACATGGGAAACAAGATACAGGATGGGGGAGGGGGGAAGGAATAGGAAAGGCAGAATCTCCGCTTCGCTCCGACAGGAAGGGCAGGAAAAAGGCCGCCGGAGTGATGACCCTCCGGCGGCTCGCTGAACGACTAAACTCTCGGCTTACTTCTTCTTGCCGGCCTTTTGGGCTTTGGGCTTGGCTTTCGCCGCCTTCTTAGCCGGAGCTTTTGCACTCGCTTTCTTCGCGGGAGCTTTCACGGCCGCCTTCTTCGCCTTTTTCGCCGGTGCTTTCTTGGCCGGCTTTTTCGCGGGCGCCTGGGCGGCGGGCTTATTGACCTTGGCCGCCGGCTTCTTCGCGACTATCTTGGCGGGGGCCTTCTTCGCCGGAGGCGCTGGGACGGCTGCTTTCTTCACGGCCGGCCGGCGGGCGGAAGGGATGACCTCCTCCACGATGGTGGTCCTCTCCTCGACGCCTTCCGGCGTGACGATGGTCTCGTCGATCTCGGTCACCTCGACGTCCTCGTCGCTATCCTCGGCTTCCTCGGCCTCCTCGGCCTCTTCGTCGGCCTCCTCGACCTCCTTCACCGGTTGGACCGTGGAGACGATCTTGTCCAGCCGCTCGCTCCGGATCCGCATGGTGATGTTTTCGTTGTTCTTCCCCTGCAGTGTCATGGTGCAGGTGCCGTCGGGGTTGATTCTGGAAACCACGCCGACCTTCATCGTTCCTCCGGCGTCCCATCTCACCAGATCGCCGACTCGAATGACATCAGCCTCGTCCATGATCTTCCTCCTTGACTGTGGGCCCGGTTCCCGGCCGCCACTGGCACCGGACGGTTTCCTCTGAATCCGCGCCGGCCGCGACACAATAAACGGAAGCCTCCAATCCTTCAAGCTATTTTTCCTGGCGCGCCAATGATGTCCGCGAATTAACACGCTGGCGCGCCGTTCCGGCCGTCGTAGCCAAAGGCTACTTTGGCCGAGTCGGCAGCGCTATAGCGCGCAGGCACGAATTTTCACGAATTATCAAGAAGCATGCCAATCGCTTATCTTCCGGGCTAGCCTGACTTTCGCAACTGGGACCTGCTTCGTGTCGTAACCCCTGGGGCATCAGCAAAACCTTTCCCAAGGTCTGTACTACATCTCGACCGCTCTTTTTGCAGTGATCCGCGGCGGCGGCTGTTCCGGGAGCGTCCCTCCCAGCTGGGCGAGCAGCGCCTGCTCCAGGCGGCTCAGCCGCCCCTTGGGCGTCCCGACCAGATAGAGCATCCCCCGTGCTCTCATCAGCGCCAGGTGCTCCTCGGTCGGTATCCCCCGGTCCCATCAGCCACACCCGCCGGAACCGATCCAGCCCCAGGAGTTCCCAGACCCGGCAAAACGCCCAGCAGGCGCCCCACTGTCGCGGCCGGCGCCAAGTTTGCCGACCAGGGCAAAACTGATTGAGCAGGGATGAATGGTGTGATATACATTCCCGGGAGAGAGATCGTCCGGGCGGGGAGCGCGGTCATCCCCCCCGACCGGAGAAGGACACGACCATGTGCGGCATCATCTGCTATATCGGCAAGCGAGACGCCACGCCCATCCTCCTCGAGGGTCTGCGGAGGCTGGAGTACCGCGGCTATGACTCGGCCGGCCTCGCCGTGACCGGCGGGCCGGAGTCCTACCTGGTCAAGACCGTGGGCAAGGTCTCCGAGCTCGAGCAGCGGGTGGCGGAGGTGAAGCCCTCCGGCACCTGCGGCATCGCCCACACCCGCTGGGCCACTCACGGCCGCCCCTCCGAGGCCAACGCCCATCCCCACACCGGCTGTCACGGCAAGATCTTCCTGGTCCACAACGGGATCATCGAGAACTACCAGGCGATCAAGGACGAGCTCATCGAGAAGGGTCACTGTTTCAAGTCCGAGACCGACACCGAGGTCCTGGTCCACCTGATCGAGGAGAATTTCCAGAAAGACCTGGAGTCGGCCCTGAAGAAAGCCCTGGCCCGGGTCCAGGGGACCTTTGGGATCGCCGTCTTCCATACCGACGACCCGACCAAGATCGTCCTCGCCCGCCGCGGTTCCCCCCTGATCCTGGGGGTCGGGCGGAACGAGTATCTCGCCGCCTCCGATGTCAACGCCCTGATCCGCTACACCAACAAGGTGATCACGCTGAACGACAACGAGCTCGCGGTCCTGAGCGCCGGCGACTACTCGATCAGCGACTTCCAGGACCGCAAGGTCCAGCGGGAGACCGAGACGATCGACTGGCCGGCCACCAGCGCCGACAAGAAGGGCTACGAGCACTTCATGCTCAAGGAGATCTTCGAGCAGCCGGAGGCGGTCCAGAACGCCCTGCGCGGCCGGATCGTGGACGGCGAGGGGGTCTCCCGCCTGGGCGGCCTGGACTCGGTCACCGAGAGGCTGAAGAGCATCAAGAAGCTGATCTTCGTCTCCTGCGGGACCTCCTACTACGCCTGCCTGCTCGGGCGCTACATCTTCGAGAAGCTGACCGACCTCTCCGTGGAGGTCGACCTCGCCTCCGAGTTCCGGTACCGGAACCTGATGCTCGACGAGAAGACGGCCATCATCGCCCTCTCCCAGTCCGGGGAGACCGCCGACACGCTGGCCGCCGTGCGGGAGGCCAAGCGCAAGGGAGCGCTCTGCCTCGGCCTGGTCAACATGGTCGGCTCCAGCATCGCCAAGGAGACCGACGCCGGCGTCTACAACCACGCCGGGCCGGAGATCGGCGTGGCCTCGACCAAGGTCTTCCTCTCCCAGGGCGTCATCCTCAACCTGATCGCGCTGCTGATCGGCCGCTACCAGCGCCTCTCCCTGACCGAGGGGCTCCTGATCACCCGCGCCCTCAAGGAGCTCCCCGCCCTGATTCAGAAGATCCTGATGAACGCAGCGCAGGTGGAGGAGATCGCCAAGGAATACGCCCGCTACGAAAACTTCCTCTTCCTGGGGCGCCTCTACAACTATCCGATCGCCCTGGAGGGCGCCTTGAAGCTCAAGGAGATCTCCTATGTCCATGCCGAGGGCTACGCCGCCGGAGAGATGAAGCACGGGCCCATCTCGCTCATCGACCCGGATTTCCCCACCATCGCGCTCGCCCCCCGCGATTCCACCTACGACAAGATGATCAACAACATTGAGGAGATCAAGGCCCGGGACGGAAAGGTGATCGCGGTGGCGACCCAGGGGGACGAGGGGATCGCCCGCCACGTCGACCGCGTCATCTACGTCCCCCAGACCATCGACATCCTCCAGCCCCTTCTGAACACCGTCCCCCTCCAGCTCTTCGCCTACTATGTCGCCCGCGCGCGCTCCTGCGCCATTGACAAGCCCCGGAACCTGGCCAAGTCGGTCACGGTGGAATAAGCGGGACTGCCCGTTCGCTTTGTAGGCCGGAACTGCGTTCCGGCATCTCGACCGCCGGTTCACAGAACCGGCCTACAACAGCGACGACGGCCGCCGATCGTCATCGCTACCATGTTTACGCCCGCCCCGATCAATCCGGATCTGATCTCACGCGTCGTTTCCGGAGCCTGCGAGGTCACCGACTCCCTCGGGAAGACCTATCGCGGGCTGGCCCTTCCGGAGACCGCCCGCATCGCCCGTGAATCGGGCTGTTCCCGCAAAGACGTCGAGATTGCCGCCCTAGCCGGCGGGATCATCCCCTGCCGCTACTGGAGGAACATCCCCGCCCTCGGCGTAGAGGGGCAGTTGAAACTCCTCTCCTCCCGGGTGGCGGTGATCGGAGCGGGCGGTCTGGGCGGATACGTGATCGAAATCCTCGCCCGCCTGGGCGTGGGGGCTCTCACCGTCATCGACGGCGAGGTTTTCTCCGAGGACAACTTGAACCGCCAGATTCTCTGCCGGGAGCGCGATCTGGGGAGGAAAAAGGCGCTGGTCGCCGCGGAGAGGGCGGCGGCGGTCAACTCCGCCGTTGAGGTCGTCGCCCACGAGGTTTTTCTCGACCCGAAGAACGCTTCGCGACTGCTGGAATCGAGCCAGCTGGCGGTCGATGCCCTGGACCAAATCCCCGCCCGGATGGTTCTGGAGGAGGCGGCCGCCCGGCTGAAAATCCCGCTGGTCCACGGGGCGATCGGAGGCTTTCTCGGCGAGGTGAGCGCCGTTTTCCCCGGAGAGACCGGTCTCCAAGCGCTCTATGGTGCAGAACGAAGCCGGGCTGAACGGGGTGCGGAAAGCGTTCTCGGGACCCCCTCGCCGACGCCGGCCGTGGTGGGGAGCCTGGAGGCGATGGAAGTCCTGAAGATCCTCCTCGGGCGGGGGACTCCCCTCCGGGGGAGACTCCTCTATCTTGAGCTGGAGAACGGGGTCTTCTCGGAAATCAGCTTGGGGAGCAGGGAGCAGCCTCTCCGGCAGAAGGCGGCAGGCAGAAGACGGAAGTAAGAGCGAGCAGCCATTCCGGTAGGGTGCTATTCACCATCCCCTATTCACTCTTCACCACCATGAAAGTCACCGTCAAACTCTACGGAGAGTTCCGCCGCGCGGCGGCTACGCCCGAGGTCGTCCTCGAACTGCCGGAAGGATCGGTGGTGAAGGATCTCGCCGGCCGGCTTCGCCTCCCCGAGACGATCTACAAGATGGTTCTGGTCAACGGATTCCGGGTCGCGGACGACCGTCCTCTCCGGGACGGCGACGAGGTCCATATCTTCCAGCCCGTCGGCGGAGGATAGGACACGTCAGAAGGCAGAAGTAAGAAGTTCCGCGGTATTGGCCTTGACCTCCCGCCGGATTTCCCTATGATTGCTTCCCCTTCCGTCATTTTTCCGCACGGCAACCCTTAAGGAGCTCGCGTAATGATCAAAGACCTATCCGCTTTAAGCCTCCAGGAGGGCGAAGAAAAGCGCCTACGGGAGAAAATCGCCGCCAAACCGGACGATATCGCCGCTTGGCGCCGCCTGGCCCGAATCCTGAGCCAGAGGAAACGCCCCCAGGAAGCTCTCGATGTTCTCGACCTCGCCCTGCGTTCACTCCCCGCCGACCGCGAGACCAAGACCCTGATGGCCCGCACCGCCGAGGAAGCGGGAAAGGTGAAGAGGGCGGTCGCCCTCTGGAAGGAGCTGGCGCGGGATTTCCCCTCCGACATCCTTCCCTACGAGAAGCTCGAGAGGATCTTCAAGGTTCAGGGCGAACGGGAGAAGATCGCCAAGCTCTTCCAGTCCGTTCCGGAGGGTTCCCCCATGCGCATCCGGGCGCTCAAGCGCCTGGTCACTCTGCACAAGGACAACGGCGACCCGGCCCGCGCCCTGCGCTTCCAGTCCAAGCTGGCGAAGGAGGGAACGCGCGATTTCGCCGCGGTCAAGGAGCTCGCCCGCCTCTCCGAGCGATCCGGTCGCCCCCGCGCCGCCGTTCGCTTCTACCGGGAAGCCCTCTCGCTTCAGCCCGGCGATCCCGACGTTCTCCTCGCCGTCGGCGTCTGCCAGCGCAAATGCGGCCAGCCGGCCCAGGCTCGCGCCACCTTCGACGAACTCCTGCGGGTGAAGCCCGGCTTCTACGGCGGGCACATCCACCTGGCCGAGATGGCGATCGAAGACGGGGACCTCGCCGAGGCGGAAGTCCATCTGAAGCGCCTGGACGCGCGCTGGCCGGGAAACTCGCGGGTCAAGATCAACCGCGCCCATATCCTTCTAAAAAAAGGCCAGCCGCGGGAGGCGCTCAGCCTTGTCCGGGAGGGCGTGGCCGCCTCCCCCTTCTATTACACCGACGAGGTGAGCCGGGGTCACCAGGTCCTCTCCCTGATCCACGCCGCCCTGAAGGAGAAGGACGACGCCGCCTACCACGACCTGCTCGCGCGGAAGATCAAGGGGTCGGTCGACTCCTTCCGGGCCTCGATCGGCGCCCTGGAGGAGACGATCGCGAAGAAGAACATCCGCCTGGCGGAGAAGATCGCGGCCGAGCTCTCCCGGAAGTTCTCCGGGAACTCCCTCTTCTGCCTGAAACTGGCTGAACTCGCCCGCCTCAAGGGCGAATGGCCTGCGGCGCTCTCCTACGCCGAGAAAGCGAGCCGGGAATCCAATCCGCGCTACGTCAAGGACAAGCTCGCCGCCTGGCGTTTCCTGGAGGACCTTCACTCCGCCCGGGGGAGCAAGGAGAAGGCTCTGGCCTGCCGCGAGGCCATCGCCCGCTGCTGTCCCGCTTGCGTTTAAGATGCCAGAATTGCCCGAAGTCGAGACCATCCGCCGCGATCTTCTCCGGCGGGTCCGGGGACGGACGATCACCGGCGTGGATTTTCCTCCCGACCCCCGGGGCTGCCGCCTGCTCCGCCGCTATCCCTCCCGCGCCGCCTTCTCCCGCCGTCTGCGCGGCCGCAGGATTCTCGATCTCCGCCGCCGGGGCAAATACCTGCTTTTCATCCTGGAATCCGGCGAGATCCTGATCGTTCACCTGGGTATGAGCGGATGCCTGGTCTTCTCCCGGACCGGCGGAACCGCCCCTTCTCATCTCCGCGCCGTCCTGCGCCTCCGGGGCGGCGGCGCCCTGCGCTACACCGACCCGCGCAAGTTCGGCGAGTTCTACCTCTTCTCCTCGTCGAGGGGGGAGACCGCGGTCAACCCCTTTCTCCTCGGTCCGGAGCCGCTGGAGAAGGGTTTCAGCTCCGATCGCTTGAAGCGTGTCCTGGAAGAGAGGCGCGCGCCGATCAAGGCCGTCCTGCTCGACCAGAAGGCCGTGGCCGGGCTCGGCAACATCTACACCGATGAAGCCCTCTTTCGCGCCGGCCTCCATCCCCGCCGCCCCTCCGACCGAGTGAAAGCGGTCGGTGTCCGCAAATTGCGCCGGGCGATCCGGGCCGTCCTCTCGGAAGCGATCCGCGCGCGGGGGACGACGGCCGAAGACGGGGGATACCGCGACGGGGCCGGTCGGGCCGGATCGTTCCAGTTCCGCCTCCGGGTGTATCAGAGGAAGGGACGGCCCTGCCCGCGCTGCCGGACACCCATCGCCACGGCGAAGATCGCGGGACGGACGGCGCATTTCTGCCCGCGGTGCCAGAAATAAATTTCGCCACTGAAGACACTGAAGGCGATGAACGTGTATTTGTGGGAGCGACATTTGCCCCATCCCGAAGTCTTTTTCGGGACCTGTCGCGATCCGAGCCGGTATGGATCGGGGCAAGAATGCCCCTCCCACGATGCAAAACATTGACCGATCTCACAACGGCTATGATCGCACCGGTCAGAAAAGAAATCCTGTCCGTCGCCGCCCGGGTCTTCTCGGTTGCGCCGGGCCGGGTCTCCCTGGCCAGGCTAGCCGGCGACGCCTCCGCGCGCGTCTTCTATCGAGCATCGACCGGAGCGGGCAGGAGACGGAAGAGCCTGGTCTTCGCCCTCTATCCCCCCGGCGAAGGCGACGCCATCACCCGCTGGTTTCGGATGGCCGAGAGCTTGCGGCAGGCCGGCGTCGGGGTCCCCCGCGTCTACGGCTCCTGCCCGCAGAGCGGTTATCTCGTGATGCAGGACTGCGGAGACGATCTCCTCCAGTCGGTGGCCGCCTCCGCTTCTCGCCGGCGGGTCCTGTCCCTCTATCTTCGGGCGGTGGACGAGCTTGTCCGGATGCAGGCGATGCGGCCAGAGGACTATCCAGCCTGCCCGGCTTGGTCACTCGCTTTCGACCTCAAGAAATTTCTCTGGGAGCTGGACTTTTTCCTCCAGCACACGGTCGAGGGGCTCTGGGGGGCGCGCCTCTCCCCTTCGGAGCGTCGGGAGTTCGCCCGGTCCTTCCGCGGGATCTGCGCCCGCGCGCTCGATATGCCCTTCGCCTTCTGCCACCGTGACTACCACAGCCGCAATCTCCTGGTCACCCGCCGGGGGCTCCGGGTGATCGACTTCCAGGACGCGCGACTGGGCCCCTACGCTTACGATTTGGCTTCTCTCCTCCACGATCCCTACGTGCCTCTGCCCGACCGGATCAGAGAGCAGGCGCTCGCTTACTATCGGCGGAGCATTACGACTGGAAAGATTTTTCAGCCTGAAGGGAATGTAGGCCGCCTCTGTGAGGCGGCGCGCCGCCGCCCGCTCACAGAGCGGGCCTACACCGCCACCGCCGACGCCCGCCCGCGCCCATCCCACCCCATGAACAAGGAGTGGCCCCCGGGGTCGATTTCGGGAGAGCGTTTCCGGGCTGATTTTGATATGATTTCCGTGCAAAGGCTGCTCAAGGCCGCCGGAACCTACGGGTACCTGAGCCGGAAGGGGAAGAGGGGATACCTCCGCTATCTGCCGATGGCGATAGGCCGCTGCCTCGAGATCCTGGATGTTAATCCGGAATCGGGCAGTCTTGCCGATCTGTTACGGAAATTTGCGCCGACAGCTTTTAAAATTTTCCGGGGGAAAATTTTAATATGAAGGCGATGATACTAACCGCGGGCAAGGGCGAGCGCCTCCTCCCCCTGACCCGGAAATACCCCAAGCCCCTCTTCCCCGTCGGCGACCGCCCCGTCCTCTTCTACCTCTTCGATCTGCTCAAGGAGTACGGGATCAAGGATGTCGTCCTGAACCTGCACCACCAGGGCGAGATTCTGAAGAAGCGCCTCCAGGACGGAGGCGAGTTCGGCCTGAGGATCTCCTACTCCGAGGAAGAGGAGCTGCTCGGGACCGGCGGCGGCGTCAAGAAGGCCTCTCCTTTCTGGGACGGCGAGGATGTCCTGGTCATCAACGGCGACAACATCCTGGAGCTCAACCTGGAGAAGCTCCTCCAGGTCCACCGCGCGCACCGCCCGGCCGCCACCATGGTGGTCAAGCCCCGCACCCCGAGCCAGTCTTACACCCCCCTCTATCTCGATCCGGAGGGCTTCGTGAAGGCCATCGGGGGGAAGGCCGCCGACACCCCCGGATTTGCTTTTCTGGGGGCCCAGATCCTCTCCCCGGAGTTCCTCCGCTTTCTGCCCGAACACGGCCCCGCCTGCCTGATCGAGGACGGTTACCGCAAGGCCCTGAAGGCCCGCCGCCGGATTGCGACCTTCACCTCCACCGGCTACTGGAGGGAGATCAGCACGCCCGAGTTCTACTGGGAGGCGAACGCCGATTTTCTCAAGGGGAGGAGCCCTCTCTACTTCTACCGGGGGAGGGAGGAGTTCACCCGCCGGGGCATCCACGCCGGCAAAGGCATCCAGCTCGGCCCCCGGATCAACTTCTACTACCCGGTCTATCTCGGTGACGGCTGCCGGATCGGCGGGGTGTCGGTTCTGGGGCCGGCGGCGCTGGTGGGCGCGGGCGCGGCGGTGGGCGAGGAATGCAAGCTCCGGAACGTGGTGATGTGGCCTCAGACGGAGGTCCTGGCGCACAGTGACTTACACGACCTCATCATCACGCCGTTCGGGAAGCTTTCGCTGGAAAAATAGGCAGGATAAAAACGGGGGAGTGATCCGGAAGGATCACTCCCCCGTTTTATGGTTCTCCTATTCCCCCTGTTCCCCGTGTTCCCCTGGTTTTAGTACCCGTATTGCCGGCAGTACGGATACTGCCCATACCCGTAGTAAACGGGGCTGGATTGATAGGTCACTACCTGCTGTTGGTACGATCCGCAGGCCGGAGGATAGGCGTAGGGGGCGCCGTAACTGACCGGCGGATAGTACGGCGCCGGGGCGGCATAGGTGGGGTAGCTGACGTAGTTGTAAGAGGGCCGGTCCCAATCGCTGACGGCCGCCGCGATCAGGCCCACTCCCAGGGCGCCGGCGCAGACCGCGCCGAAGGTGTTCCAGTTGTTCCAACCGCCGCCGTGATACCCGCCCCCCCCGCGCCCGCAACCCCCGTAACCCCGGCCTCCGCCCCGTCCCCCCCCGCCGTGACCGCCGCAGTAGGCGAACTGCCCGATCGACAGCACGACCGCTCCGACGAGCGCAATGGCGATGAGCTTCTTCATGGTCTGTTTCCTCCGGTTGGGCTGTTTGCTCTCTGCTCTCACTGAGTTTGACGCAGCTCTCCCGGAAATATTCAAAGCATC
>CAZKCI010000070.1:0-31743 GCA_964551475.1 uncultured bacterium
GCGGCCGCGGTCGTAGCCCCGCACGCTGGCTGGGAATTCTCCGGTCGCACCGCCCTGGAGGCGATCCGATGCCTCCCCTCGGATCTGGAGACGGTCGTGGTGGTGGGCGGCCATCTGTCCCCCTCCGACCCGGTCATGGTCGCCGGAGAAGACGAACTGGAAACTCCGCTCGGGAATATCTCTTCCGACGGCGATCTCCTGTTCGCGCTGCGGAAAATACTGCCCCTGCAAACCGACCGCCAGGCCGACAATACGGTGGAGATCCAGCTCCCGTTCGTCAAATATCTGCTTCCGCGGGCGAGAGCTCTCTATCTCCGGGCGCCGCCCTCGCTGGAGGCGATCCGCCTGGGTCAGGCGGTTGCCTCCGCCGCCCGGGCTCTCAGCCGGAAGACGGCCGTCCTCGGTTCGACCGACCTCACCCATTACGGCGCCAACTACGGCTTCACTCCGGCGGGGAAGGGGGAAAGGGCGCTGTCCTGGGTTCGGGAGGTGAACGACCGGGAGTTCATCGATCGCCTTCTTGCGATGGACGCCGAAGGGGCGCTCGATCATGCGGAGGAAAGCCGTTCGGCCTGCTCGGCGGGAGGGGCGGTGGCGGCTCTGGCTTTTGGCCGGAGCCGGGGAGTGAAGCAGGGGACGCTGATCAGGTATATGACCAGCTCCGACGTGTATCCGGGGGAATCGTTTGTGGGTTATGCCGGGATCGCGTTCGCTCCGCGAGCGGACTAGCGACCTGCCCGGCGAGATCCGAGCCAACCTGGATCGGGGCAAGAATGCCCCTCCCACAATCTCACTAGCGATTGCCCGCTGGCAAGCCGTGCTTGTGGGAGCGACATTCTTGTCGCGATCCGGGACGGCGACGTCAGGTCTTGGCGGATCTCTTCAATAATTCTTCCTGCATCGCCCGGATTTTGTCCCGCTGCTTCTTCTCCGCCCCCGGGTTGTCTTCGATGGTGAAGGAGAGGACGGAACCGTCATGGACTCCGGCGGGGAGGCGGTCGACCGGCCAGAAAAAAGCGCCGGCCATCCCGTCGATCTCCAGAACCGCCAGGCTTTTGTCTTCGATCCGATCGATCACCACGCGAACTTTCATTGTGTCGTCTCCTCCCTATTCAATCGTCTGTTGAAAATGCCGAGCCCAAGCCGGGCTAGCCGGGATCGGGGCCCCGATTTTTATATACAAGTCATCGTAATCGGGGCAGGCAAGAATTCCCCCTCCCACAGGCTTGCTGTCGATTGCCCCCTCGCCCGCCGGGTTTGTGGGAGCGACATTCCTGCCTGCCCCGATGACGATTATTTGCACACGAAAATCGGGGTCGCGATCCGAGTCGGCCCGGCCAAAGAATTTAACAGACGATTGAATAGGATTGAATGGGATGAGCTCGGCCGGCCGTCTGTATCCTATTCCATCCTATTCAATCGTCTGTTCAAAATGCCGGGCCCAAGCCGGGCTGGATCCCCCGACCGGAGGTCGGGGTCCCACAGTCTCGCTGTCGATTGCCCCCTCGCCAGCCGGGCTTGTGGGAGCGGCAGCCTGCCCTGAGCTTGTCGAAGGGTCCCCGCCGCGATCCGAGATGGCCCGGCCAAAGAATTCAACAGACGATTGAATGGGATTGAATGGGATGAGCTCGGCCGGCCGTCTGTATCCTATTCCATCCTATTCAATCGTCTGTTCAAAATGCCGGGCCCAAGCCGGGCTGGATCCCCCGGCCGGAGGTCGGGGTCCCACAGGCTCGCTGTCGATTGTCCACTCGCCAGCCGGGTTTGTGGGAGCGGCGTCTCGCCGCGATCCGCGGTTACTTTATCCGGTTCAGAATCTCCGAGATCAGACCGCCAAGATTCCGGCTGGCGGCGGCGGCGGCGGCGGTCACCTCGTCGTGGGTGAGAGGCTCGGTGCGGGTGGGGCTGACCAGGTTGGAGATGCAGGTGATCCCCAGGATCTTGATTCCGAGATAGTTGGCCACGATAGTCTCCGGGATGGAGGACATCCCGGCGGCGTCCGCCCCCAGCTTCATCGCCATGGCGATCTCGGCCTTGGTCTCGTAGGTGGGTCCGAGGAAGCCGATCAGCACCCCCTCGCGCAGGGGTATCCCGATCTTCTTCGCCGCCTGGCGGGCGAGCTCCTGCAGGCCGGCATCATAGGGCTTGGACATATCGGGGAAGCGGGGGCCGACCGTGTCGTCGTTGGGCCCGATCAGCGGATTGGTGCCCATGAAGTTGATGAAATCCTTGACCATCATCAGGTCGCCGCCGGAGAAGGAGGGGTTGATCCCGCCGGCGGAGTTGGTGTTGATCAGGGTGCTGACTCCGAGCGCCTTCATGATCCAGAGGGGATACATCACCCGCTCCGCGCCCAGCCCCTCGTAGAAGTGGACTCGTCCCACCTGGACCAGGATCCCCTTGCCCCGGTAGGATCCGATGGCCAGCTTCCCGGCATGGCCCTTGACCGACGAGACCGGAAAATGGGGGATGTCGGAGTAGGAGAGGAAGACCGGCTTTTCGAGCAGATCGACCACGCTGCCCAACCCCGAGCCCAGGATGAGGGCGCAGGTGGGCTTCAGCGCGCCCGCGCGGTTGATGTAATTCACGGTTTCCTTAATCTTCTTGGGATCGATGATCACGACGACTCCTTTCCTTTCAGGGGTTTGCGATGCCTAGCCACGGCCAACAACCGGAGTGTTGGAGTATTGGGTCTGGCTGTCCATCCCATTACTCCAGTAATCCATTACTCCATCACTCCGTTAGTCTTTCCCGGCTCGGATTTCTCTCCAGAAGCTCATCCCATACTTGAGCGGCGCGATGCCGAGATACTCGGCGACCGTCTGTCCGATGTCGGCGAAACTCTCGCGGATCCCCAGGTCGACGCCGGGGCGGACCGGCTTGCCCAGGGCGAGAATGGGGATGTACTCGCGGGTGTGATCGGTATGGGCTTGGTAGGTGGGGTCGCAGCCGTGGTCGGCGGTGAAAAAGAGGATGTCCTCCGGCCGCATCGCGGCGCGGATTCTCGGGATCAGCCCGTCGAGCTCCATGAGCGCCCGCGCGTAGGCGACGGTGTCCCGGCGGTGGCCGTAATGGCTGTCGAAATCGACCAGGTTGGTGAAGATGAGGCTCAACCCATCCATTTTCATGGCGGCCAGCGTCTTCATCACCCCGTCCCGGTTGGAACCGGTCACCGTCCACTCGGCGATGCCCTTGCCCGCGAAGATATCGTAGATCTTGCCGACGCCGAAGGTCTTTTTCCCAGCGGCGGCGAGACGGTCGAGGAGCGTGTCCTCGGGAGGCGGGAAGGAAAAGTCGTGGCGGTGCGAGGTGCGGGCGAAGGCGCCGGGCTTCCCGACGAAGGGCCGGGCGATCACCCGCGCCAGGGCGTACTTGCCGGTGAGCAGGGCCCGGGCGGTCCGGCAGAGTTCGCAGAGCTTCTCCGGGGGGATGACTTCCTCATGGGCGGCGATCTGGAAGACCGAGTCGGCGGAAGTGTAGAGGATGGGTTTTCCGGTCTGGAGATGCTCGGGCCCCAGGCGGTCGAGGATCGCGGTCCCCGAGGCGGCGCAGTTCCCGATCACCTTCATCCCGATCGCCTGCTCGAAACGAGCGACCAGGTCGGGAGGGAATCCTTGGGGAAAGACGGGAAAGGGCTTGAGCTTGACCAAGCCCGCAATCTCCCAGTGGCCGACCGTGGTGTCCTTGCCTTTGGCCTTCGATGCCGCCTTGCCGAAGGCGGCGACCGGATGGGGGGAGGGGGGGACGCGGGCGAGAGGGGCGATATTCCCGAGGCCCAGCTCCTGGAAGCGGGGCAGGGCCAGGTCGGGAACGGCTTCGGCGATGTGGCCCAGTGTGTTCGTCCCCGCGTCGCCGTAGCGGTCGGCATCGGGAAGCGCTCCGATGCCGGCGCTGTCGAGGACGATGATAATGGCCCGCTTCATAATTTCCAGCCGGTCGCTGCGGAAAGACGCGTCGGCGCGCCGGGCAGCGGGCCGTTTATCATTTTCGGATTTCGAATTTGTTTCGGATTTCGATATTCGAATTTCGGATTTTGTTGTTAGAGCTTCTCTTTGACTTCCTTGATGAAGTCCTCCACCGGCTGGGGCAGGGACCAGTCCCAGAGGGAGCGGAGCTTGCTCTTCAGCCCCACGGTCAGGTAGACACCGGCCGCATAATTGTGGCCGGCTACCTGGACCGGCTGGCCCGCGATCTCCTGGATGCCGAGGATCGGGGTCAGGACGGACGTGCGCCCGTGGCCGCTGCGGAGGGAAAGGCGATCGTTCTTCAGCACCATGATATAGACGTCCGGGCGGTGGGCTTCCACGATTTCGTGGCCGACCGAGGTAGGGGGCGTGTGGCGGTCGAAGGTGCGGTGGGGGCGGCCCTGCTCGTCGAGGTCCATGCGGAAGGTCCGCAGGTCCACGACCAGGAGTATCTGCCCGCCGCGGGTGGTCTCCTCCCGATGCCGCTTCTGGGCGAACTTCTTATAGCGCTCCTCTGCCTCGGCCATCCGGCCGATGGCATAGCGATCGGAGACGGTGAAGGGGCGGTTGGCCGCCAGGTTCCCGATCAGGTCGATCAGGTCGCTGGTCAGCCCCGAGGACTGGGTGGCCGAGATCAGGCGCTTCCAGGAAACGCCCCATGCCTCGTCCTCCGGGGCGGTCTGGTTGCCGAGAAGGCGGAGGAGCTTGTCGGCGTAGGCGTCGGGACCGAAGAGGCGGCGGCGGACGATCTCGGCGGCGTTGCCCAGGGAGGAATCGACGATCAGGTCCTTGCAGTCGCGCCGGACGGTTTCGACGGAGAGGGGCGACCAGGGGTGATGGTCATACCAGTAGATCTCCATCCCGCCGCGCGCCAGATCGATCAGGGAGTCCTCGATCTCGGGGAGGTCGGCGCTGGAGATGACCAGGTCGGCGATGAAAAGCCGCTTGGGCTTGTCGGTGGAGCGGGCGAGGTTCTTGAATCCCCGTTTGAGCCCCCGGGGGGTGAGAATTTCCACCCGGGCCAGGGGGGAGAAGTATTTGAGGAGGGCGCCGGAGAAGATGCCGTCCCAGTCGGAATGGGTGAAGACCTGGTCGATGATCCCCGGCGCGCGGGGCAGGAAGATCGGTGTGATCTTGCCCGGCTTGGCGACGGGAAGGGCGGTTTCGGGCGCTTCTCCGTCACCCATCAAGGGGGAAGTCTCGCTCTCCGCCTCCGTCGCCAGCTTCTGCCACTCCCCGGACTGCTTCCGGATCAGGCGGCTCAGCTCCAGGGCGGCAAAGAGAAAGGCCAGAAAGGCGATACCGCAGATGATAAAGAGCAGGTTAGGATTCATCGCTCAACATCCCTTGGGTTGTCCGGTTCGGGGTTCAGCGGTTCAACGGTTCACGGTTCAGCGGTTCAACGGTTCAGCGGTTCACGGTTCAGCGGTTCACGGTTCCAACCGCTGCTCCCAACCGTTGAACCCTTGAACCGTGAACCATCTAACCGGGTTAATTGATCTCGTAGCTCTCCCCGTCGGTGGTGATGGTGATTGTTTCCTGCTGGTCGGTCTGGAGGATCCGGGCGCCAGCCTCCCGGAAGAGCTTCACCGTCTCCCAGTGGGGATGGTCGAACTTGTTCCTTTTCCCGACCGAGATAACCACGACCTCGGGGTTGACCGCATAGAAGAACTCCGGCGTCGAGGCGGTCCGGGATCCGTGATGGCTGACCTTGAGGACGGTCGAGCGGACCCGCGCTCCGGACGACAGGATATCGTTTTCGGTGGATGCTTCGGCGTCTCCGGTGAAGAGAAAGGAGACGCGCCCGTACTCCAGGCGGATGACGATCGTGCTTTCGTTCAGGTCCCGGCTCTGGCGCTTCTCCGGGGGAAGCTGGGGGGCCAGGACCTGGGCGCGCACCCCCGGTCCCCAGTCGAGGATTGCCCCTTTGGCCGGGACACTCAGGGGAATCTTCTTTTCCTTGATCGCGGTCAGGTAGTTTTCATACGCCTGGGAGGTGTGGGGAATCCCGCAATCGAGGACGGCCCCGACCGGGATGCCCGAGCGCAGGAGCGTGACCAAACCTCCCAGATGGTCGAAGTCGGGGTGGGTGGCCACCACCATATCGATCTTCTTCACGCCGGCGTTCCGGAGGAAGGGGATCAGGACCTTCTCGCCGGCGTCGAAGCGGGATTTTTCGGTGGAACCCTGCCCACCGTCGATCACGATGGTCTTTCCCTCCGGGGTCCGGATGACGATGGAGTCGCCCTGTCCGACGTCCAGGAAGGAGACGGAGAGGAGTCCTTTCTCCGCTGAAGCGGAAAATGAAGCCGGGAGGAGGAAGACTGATCCCAGGAGAAAGGCCAGGAAGGGCAGTCGCAAAAAGGTCTTCATCTTGGTTGGCAATAATAGCCCAGGTCGGCAGGGGAGGCAAGGGGGAACCAATAGTCGATGGGTCAAGGTAAAGAAATGGGTTTGGTAGATAGGTTAGGTCTGGGGTGCTTCCCGCGGCAGGCCATACCTTACCCTGACCTATTTACCAGACCCACTTCCTAACCCTAACCCATTAACCTTTGTGCCCCCGCGAGAAGCGGGAGGCAAGAAAAGACCGGGGGAGGTTGCCCTCCCCCGGTCTTTCAACTCCGCGAAGAGAACTTATTCGGCAGCGGGGACCTCAGCCGGTGCGGCGGCGGGAACTTCAGCCGGAGCGGCGGCGGCGGGGGCGGCGGCCGGAGCGGCGGCGCCGACGGTGGCCATCTCTGCCCACTTCAGAATGCTCTTGGGGCCGATTCCCTTGACCCGCTTCTCCACGTCCTGCAGGGAAGCGAAGGGACCATTGGCCTCGCGCTCGGCCACGATCTTGGCCGCGGTTTTCGGGCCGACGCCGGGGAGCTTCTCGAGCTCGGAAGCGCTGGCGGTGTTCAGATCGATCGTCCCCTGGGCGAAGAGCGGGGCGACCGTGGCCATGGCGACGAAGGCAGCAAGTCCTACTGCGATAATCGTGCGCATTGCCTGACCTCCTTCTTGGGTTTTTGTTCCCGGGACGGGAACGGTTGAATGATTGTTCGGTCCAACAAACCGGGGGACCGTCTCACATTCCCCGTATCAGTGCAATATAAATCGAGCAGATATCAAGTTACGTAATGTTAGATGCAGAGATGACCGGAATTATTCAAACGGAGGTTACGTAAGGTTGCCGAATAACGCGCCAGCGGTAACCTTGCGTAACCTGCTTTTAGTACGCCACTCCCGGGTCCTGGGGGCTGATCGTGGACTCCTCTCCGGTCTCGGCCTCCACTCCTTCGAGGAAGGATTCCGCCTGATAGGTATCTCCATCGCTGATGATGGTCACCGCACCGGACTTGGCCGTGTTCAGGCAGAGCACTTTCGCCTCCTGGCAGAAGTCCCAGACCATCTGAAAACGCTCATCAACTTTCTTTCCCGGCTTGTAGTGAAAAATCGCGACTTCCGGCGAGATGGCGGCGAGCATTGCCGTCGGGTCTACGTAGCGTCCGCCCAGGCCGCGTTCGGGCACCTGGTAGACGGTGGATGGGATCCCTCCCTTCAATCCTAAAAGCCATTCGGAAGCCTTCTGATTGACCAGGCTGGTGAGAAGAAGGGAGGTTTTCCCATAACTGATTCTCAGGACCGTGGAGTTGGAATCGCTGACGTAGTTGCCCTGGAAGCGCTCGGCCGGGGGGTTCAACGCGGTGATCGTGAGCGTGTTCCCCCGGAAGGTCTCCGGCTCGATGATGTTCATGCCGTAAGTGGCGGCGGACATCGGTATGTTCTTCTCCCGGGCATAGTAGATCAGGCGGTGGCACTGGAGAAACTTTTCGTCCGCCCGGTAGATGGACTTGGTCTCGCGGGCGGCCTTCTCGAACTTGAGGCGGAGCCCGTCGACATAAGCGGCGAGGCCGTCGATCGAAGAGACATACCCGGCCTGCTGGTAGATGAACCAGAGAACCGGCCCGGGAAGGTCGGTGATGAAGTTGCGATACTCTTCGACTTGGAGAAGGGGCATCTTCCATTTCGCCTGTATCTCTGCGGCCTTGGTCCGATCGATCGTTTCCCCCAGCCCGGCGTAGGTCGAGATGATCGAATCGTAGAGGACATCCCGCGATTCGCTCTCGGCCTTGTCCAGGGTGGCGATCGCCGCTTCGGCGGCCGAGCGGGTCTTGTCTTCCAGCGGGGCCAGGAACGCGTTGAGATCATCGGCCGGGATCGCGTGAAAATACTCTATGCAGTCGGTCACGGCCGTGGGGTCGTTCCAGTTGCGCAAAAGGATCAGGCGGTAGAGCCCGTTGACGTCCCTTCGTCCCCGGGGAGTGAGGGCCTGGGTGAAACGGTTCAGGTCGATATCCCTCGGGCCGAACTCCTCCGGCGGCAGGTAGGAATAGATCTTCTTTATGTAGTAGTCCGGGGAGCCGATGATGAAGTTGAACCCTCCCATCAGGGTGGCGTCAAAGTTGGTGTTGACCGCGGCGTCGATGGTGACCAGGTTTTTCTGGAGCAGGACCTCCTGGAGACCCCGTTCCCCCTGGTTGACTATCCGGGTGTTGAAACTCCCCCATTTCCCTTCGAACCCGCCGTCGACCAGGATGTTTTTCCCCGACGGGGTCTCGATCAGCGCCGACTCGCCCGAGGCCGGGAAGGACAGGTCCAGGAAGGTGACGGTGAGGAGAGGTTTGCGGCTGGCGGAGATCCCCATGGTCAGCGTGAGCAGGCAGGCGACCAGTGCGGCCGTCGCCGCATAGAGACGAATCCTGGTTCCCTTGATCGGAAATGCGTTCTTGATCTGATAGTAGGCGATCTTGATCCGCAGGGCGATCTTCTCCCGATAGATGAAGGCCGTCACCGCGGTGTAGAAGATGATCAGTTCCGTCGGCCCCGGCTTGGGCACCTGGGGGTAGGGGAAGAGGCGGGCGGACCAGTCGTCGAGGACGATGAAGATCCGCATCCCCACCCAGTTTCCGGCGGTGAGAAGGACGGCGAGATGGATGCCGATGCCGGGGATGAGCCCGAGCATGCTGGCGATGAATCCCAGCGGAAGGACGAGGCCGATCAGGGGGATGGCGATCAGGTTGGCGAAGGGGGCGGCGAGCGACATCCGGTGGAAGATCACCGTGGAGAGGGGGATCATTGCGCATTGGATCGCCACCTGGGCGGAGAGAAAGGTTCTCAGCCAGGGCCAGGGGATGGCGGTATAGCGGACACGGAAGGGGAGATATCTTTGCAGGAAATAGGTCGCGGGCAGGGCGAGAAGGAATATCCAGAAGATGGGGTAGGTGAAAATGGCGGGGAGGTTCTCCATGTTCATGAAGTAGAGGCCGGTCAGGACCGTGATGCCGGCGAAGATGGTGAAGCGGAAGAGGCTGTTCAGCCGGGAGTTGAAGAACTGCTCGACCGGATTGGACATCCAGCCCAGGAAGAGGACGGCCGAGAAGGACATGATGAAGGAGGCCTCGAAGAGGAGGAGGGGGCCTCCGTAGCCGGAGGGAAGGATGACCAGGATGATGATCGCCGCCACGCAGATCGCCATGATGATCGACCGCTGGATGGATTTGCCGAAGTAGGTGTAGAAGATCAGGGCGAAGCTGTTCATGATCGCCGCGCGCAGGGCGGAGGGGCGGTTCCCGGTGATCGTGGTGAAAGCGAAGAGGAGGACCACGGTGATCGGGGACCAGATGGTTTTCGGGATGGGGGTCTGGCTGAAGATCATGAGGATAAGGCCGGTGATGATGGTGACGTGCAGGCCGGAGACGGCGAAGACGTGGCCGGTTCCCGCCGCCTGGGAGTCCTTCATGATCTTCTCGGTCACACCGCGCCGGAGGCCGAGGAAGATACCGGACATGAAGCAGGAGTCGGGGAAGGGCGTGGTCTGGCGGATGACGGCCAGGAGCTTGTACTTGAATCCAATGCAGGTGGCGGTGAAGGGGTTGCCCCGCTGGGTCTCGATAATCTGGATGGTGTCCGGTTCGTTCCCGCCCCGGGTGCTCGAGGAGATGGACACGGTGGAGAAGCAGTTGGAGTTGGTGAGCATCTGCCGGTAGTCGAAGGACCCGGGGTTGGTGGCGGTGAAGGGGGGGCGCAGCGAGGAGACCACCTTGACGATGTCGCCGTAGGCGGTGGGGTAGGAGAGATCGAGGTACTGGGGATCCCTCTCGAAGATTTTGGCCAGGACCCAGCCCTTGGTGATCCGGGTGCCTTTGATCTGGGCGGCCTCGTCGAGGGCGAGGAAGATGTTCTTCAACTCCCGTTCGTCGGGGACATAGTCGCCCTGGGAGAAGACCGAACGGACGATTTCGGACGGGTCCTTCTCCGGCCGGGCCTGGATCCGGTCCCGGGCCAGGAAGAGGGTATAGAAACCTTCTCCTTCGTTCCGCCAGACGCGCTTCAGATCCTTGAGGATAACGGCGATCTGATCGACGCGCGCCTGCGTCTCCGGCGTCTCCAGGCGGATGACCACGTTCGGCTCGATGTATATCTCGGTGCGCTTCAATTCGGGGCGGATCTCCGGTTCCTTGATGATCCGTCCGTAGAATATGGATTTGACATAACCTTCCGCGATCCAGTTGGCGAGATGGGTCGGCTCCGAGGTGTCCTTGTGGACGCAGGTCAGGCCGTAGCCGAGGAAAAGAGCGGAGAGCATCCCCACCGCCACGCCGTTTCTCTTCAGAAACATCAGAACGAGGGTGATCAAGAGCAGGGCGGCGAAGACGCCCATCAAGTACTGATTCAGGGAATCGTCCAGTGGAAGGCCGCTGAAGACCATGGAGATGGCGGCGGCGAAGAGAAGAAAAGCGACCACGCGGACGCGGTAGAGGAAGGCCAGGATGGATCCGGCCACCAGGAAGGCGGCCGCCGCCAGGAAGGGGACGTGGACGGCGGTGTTGTCGAGGTGAACGAGCCGCAGGGTTATTCCCGCGCAGAGGAATATTGCGAAGCCGATGATGTAGGTGTGCATGTCGTTTCCCCCGGGGCGGCCCTACCGGTTGGCCAGGATGGAGTAGAAGTTACGGTTGCTGACGATGTTGTAGGGCCGGCGGTAGTTCTTGTTCAGGACGAGAACCAGCGCGCCCAGGAGAAAGGCCCCCAGGATGAGGATGAAAAGCATCTTGGCGTTTCCCATGGCGGCTCCTTGGAAATAGAGGTTAGGGTTGAGAGGATAGAGTTTAGGTTGGGGGATAGAGTTTAGGGGATAGGGTTTAGATGGCCTCGCCATCCGCGCCTGCGCGCTGTAGCGCTACTGCGCGCAAGCGCGTAATCCGCGGTTTCAGTTTGCCTCGCTATCCCTTGGCCGAGTAGTCCCGGACGCCGTTCTTGTCAATCACCTTGTAGATGATCGGATAGAGCTTGGCCGGCTCCTTCTTGACCACGATCGCCTTGCGGCAGCGCTCCTCGACCGCGACCACGTCCTTCTTGTCGGTGTAGAGGGTGAGGAGGAGGTCGCCCTTCTTGACCGCATCGCCCACCTTGCGGGCGAAGACCATCCCCGCCCCGTAGTCGATCTTGGAGTCGGTGGTTTCCCGTCCCGCGCCCAGAGCCACGCAACCCATTCCCATCTCGAAGGCGTGGATCTGGTGGACGAAGCCGGGCGCTTCGGCGTAGATGGGGATCTCCCGGGCGGCCTTGGCCAACCGCTCCGGGTTGTCGATATAGGCGACGTCCCCGCCCTGGGCCTTGGTCATCTCCTTGAATTTATCGAAGGCCTTTCCGGAATCCAGCGTGGCCTGGGCGATTTTCTTTCCTTCGGCCACGGTCTTCGCCTTGCCGCCCATCATCAGCATCCAGCCCGCGAACTCCATGGTCACGGTCATCAGATCGGCGGGGCCCTTGCCCTTGAGGCAGGCGATGGTCTCCTTGATCTCGAGCGCGTTCCCGGCGTAGTTGCCGAGCGGCTGGTTCATGTCGGTGATCAGGGCCGCGGACTGGCGGCCGGAACGGATGGCGATCTGGACCAGGGCCTGGGCCATCTCCTCGGCCTGCTTCAGCGTGGACATGAAGGCGCCCATCCCGGTCTTCACGTCGAAGACCAGGGCCTGGGGCCCGGCCGCGAGCTTCTTGGACATGATCGATCCCGCGATCAGGGGGATGGACTCCACCGTGGCGGTGACGTCGCGGAGCGCGTACATCTTCTTGTCGGCGGGGGCGAGCCGCTTGGTCTGGCCGATCATCGCCACGCCGATCTTCTTCACCAGCTCGATAAAGCGGTCCTCGGAGAGGTCGGTCCGGAAACCGGGGATCGATTCCAGCTTGTCCAGCGTTCCGCCGGTGTGGCCGAGTCCGCGCCCGCTCATCATCGGCACCGGGACTCCGCAGGCGGCCACCAGGGGGGCGAGGATCAGGCTGACCTTATCGCCCACGCCGCCGGTGGAGTGCTTGTCCACGGTGATCTTGCCGATCGAGGAGAGGTCGATCCGGTCGCCGGAGTTGAGCATGGCCTGGGTGAGGGCGGTCACCTCGCCCCAGCTCATCCCCCGGATGAAGATCGCCATCAGGAAGGCGGCCATCTGGTAGTCGGGGATCTTGCCCGCGGTGTAGGCGTTGATCATGAACTCGATCTGGTCGGGGGTGAGCTCTTTGCCGTCGCGCTTCTTCATGATGACTTCGTAGGCGTTCATGGACCCTCCCGGGGTGGCGTGTGGGGTATGGGATATACTCCGCCTATTGTAGAAACGGAAGGAAGGGGCGGTCAAGGGAAAAGGGAGGGCGGCGATAAGAGGGTATGGACGAAATGGACACTATGGACGATATGGACAGGCTATGTGACTGGGCGCGGCGGCCGGCTAAATCCCGGTCATCCCTGACGTCCATAGTGTCCATGCGGTCCCAGGCCGAGGCCGGCCTTGACGGCCGCTGCGAAGGCGGGTAGCGTGAAGGGAGATATAACGGGCGGTAGAGCGGTATTTCTGGCTTCAACGGGCGGTTAGCTCATCTTAGGGATTCACCATTTTAGGGAACGGAGTGAACCTAAAATGGATGAAGCCCTTAGACCCCGACAGGCGAGTCCTGTCGGGGGCGGTAGAGCGGTATTCCTGGCGACAACGGGCGGTTAGCTCAGCGGTAGAGCGCTACCCTTACAAGGTAGACGTCACTGGTTCGAACCCAGTACCGCCCATGCTGAGGGGGAGCGGATGAATTCGCTCCCCCTCATCATGGGAAGCAGGAGACCAAATATTGTTTGACGATCGGGTGTGTGCTATTATACCTTTCACCGCCTGAAACCGTGGCAAATGCTTGCGAATTCTTTTTATCCCTTTCGGATCTACCGATCCGAAAGGGATAAAAAGGGGACGTAGCTCAACTGGTTAGAGTACCGGATTGTCGATCCGGGCGTTGCGGGTTCGAGTCCCGTCGTCCCCGTAAAAAATCCCCCAGGGGCAGTCCCCTGGGGGATTTTTACTGATCACTGATTACTGATCACTTTTGTTCAGTTACTGCCCCCGGCGCCTCCGGCGCGGGTTTCTCCGGTACGATCAGCAGCTTCTCCCGCGGCATCGTCAGTGTCTCCGCCGCCTGTGCCGGAATGACGAAGGTCCACTTCTCCACCCGCGCCTTAAGCTCGGCCGCCTTCTTTTCGCCCTCCGCGGACGAGGCTGCAAAAGCCTGCAGGCGCTCGGCAGAAGCGACCTCCACGCGATCGGAAGGCGTCGGCCCGGAAACAGCCCCGGTCTGATCGGATGGGGAGGCCGCCTCTTCCGGCGGGAGCGAGGCCGCCACTTCCTCCCGTGTCGGGGGAGGGGGGCGGACGTAAGCGACGGAGACGCGGGCATAGCGCCCCGCCGGTGCATCGCTCGATCCTCCGATCAGCGCCGTGTAGGTGAAACCGTCGCTGGTCTTCAGCTCATAGGATGAGGCCTTGTCAAAGCCGAGTTCGGCGCCGGATTTTGCGGGATCGGCCACGGTCAGGCAGCGGAAGGACTGAAGCGCCCGGGTCAGCCGTGATGCCGAACCGTTATTGATCTTTTCGTCTTGAGTCAGCCCTTCCAGCTCGAATGAATTCTCGCCGGCAATCTTGAGCGTGTAGGAAGACTCCGGAAGGGTGACTTTGATTTCCCGCGCCAGCGGGGAATTAGCTTCGAGCACTTTCTTGTCGATCCACTCATCGCTCTTGACGCTGAACTGGCGGAGATCCTCCTTGACCAGGACGACCGGTCCGTCGCCGACCCGGAGATAGCGCCCTCCGCCCGCGCGGGAAGGGGCGCCCTCGCGCGAACGTCCCAGGGAGACGGTGGCGAGGGGCGCATCGCTGGCGTCGAAAAAGGTCACTGTCGTCGCGTCGGTCAACAAACCGAAGTCGGCCGGAGACTCCATCCCTCCCCGAACGATCGATCCCGTCTTGATCTCGGTCAGCTCAATCAGGGCTTGGCGGAGGCGGGGGAAGTCGGCGGGATAGCCGAAGAGCGTCGCCACCGCCCATCCGATCTCCCCGCGCTCCAGGACCGCGGTCTGCCCGGCGAAGCTCGCGGTTACCTTTCCGACTTTGGCCAGGTCGAGAGAGGGGAGGAGGGCTTCTCCGGCGGCGCCGGCGCTCGGCGTCCGCTCGCGGTTTTTGAGAAAGACCGCCGCCCCGGCGGCGACGATCAGAAGGAGCAACAAGGTGATCAGCGATTTTTTGGACATGACATGGTGTCTCCGAATATTTGTTGCTGTTTCCGGCTATCCGTCCGATCCGTCAGATCCGACCGATCCGACCGATGGACCAGGAAGACAGTATCCTCATTCGTTTACGCCGTCCCCGCCTTCTTTCTCCGATACCAGTGGAAAACGCCGAAGGCGATGGCCAGGAGCGGAATGGGGACGAAGTTCAGCGTCTTGAGTTCGAAGCCCAGCCGCTCGATGTCCTGGCGGAGGTTTCTGCGCACCAGCTTCAGCTGGCGCTGGGTTTCGAAGCGCTCCGCGCGGAAGGTGTCGATCTCCTTCTTCTGCTCCGGCGTCAGGACCAGGTTCTGGTCGTCCCCGCGCGCTTCCTGAAGCTCCTTGATCCGCGCCTGGGTATCGGCCAGCTTGTTGGTCAGCTTGATCTCCTCGGCCTGCCAGCGGCCCTGGGCTTCCTTCTCCAGGGCGATCACCCGGTCGAATGGCCGGCCGTAGGTCCCGCGCGAACGCAGGCCGATCAGCGCGCCGCTTCCGGTCAGCTCCTCGACCAGGTTGAGGACGAGGTTCAGGTTGTCGTTGATCGGCGTGTAGATGGTCTGGCCGAAGAATCCCATCCCCCGGGCGCAGAAGCGGTCATAGATGAAGTCGACGTCGCCGATCATGATCACCGTCCCGGGCCGGGAGCTTTTCTTGAGCCCCGGAGCGGGGGGCGGGTTCTTCTCCTCGCCTTCGGCTGGGGGCGGCCCCTCGGGGAAAGCGCTCGGGAAAGTCCCCTGGATCCGGACCGCCAGAGGGAGGCTGCCCTGGGGGCGCGCGTTCTTCATCTTCTCCGCCCCGGGCTGGATCGCCTCGAAGGAGTTGATCAGCGAGGTGTCCGCCGACGTGTTCAGGAGGAAGGCGATGGTGCGTTCGGCGGCGGTCTGGATGGTGAAGCCGCCGGGAAAGGGGAACATCAGATTTTCCAGCGAACTCGTCGCCATCTCGGTTCGGTTGATCGAGGAGGGGCGGAGCGAGAGCCAGGTCGGCATCCGCTCGCTCGCTCCGCCGCCGCTGGTCACCACGCTGGCGTTTTGGAGGTCGGCCACCACCGATCCGGTCGTGAGCTCAACTCCCCAGCCTTGGGACAGGCGGTTGAGATCGGAGGCGGCGCCGAGGAGTCCGTAGGGGGCCGGACGTTTTTCAATCTCCTGTTCGGCCAGAGAGAGAGGATCGACCAGCGCCAGCAACCTCCCGCCTTTCAGGACGAACTGGTCGATGGCGTAAAGCGCCCGTTCGCTCAAATCCTTGGGATGGACGACCAGGAGGGCGGAGAGCCCATCCGGGATCTCTTCCGGGTTGGGGAGGGCCGTGACCTCGTAGCTCTTGCGGAGTTCCTCGACGATGAGCCAGCCCCGGCTCGGCTGGCCGGGGTAGGAGACGGGGGGGCCGGCCACCGGGAGCGAGCTGATCACGCCGATCTTCGCCGGTCCGGTCTGGACCACGCGGTGGATGAGCTGGGTGACCAGGTATTCGAGCTGGGGCTCGGCGTCGGGCGTGAAGAAGGGAATGGCCGCCTCCTGGGTCCCGGCCACCGCCACCAGGCCGAGGTAGAAGTCGGGAGCGGCCCCGATGGTCCCGAAGGAGCGCGGCGTCAGTCCGAAGCGCTGGGCCCATTCCTCCTCGTCGGAGTCGGGGAGGGGATCGTAGGTCTCCACCGCCACCTTTCCGCCGCCCGCGAGCGCGTATTCCCGCAGGAGATCGGCGATCCTCTGCGCGTATTGCTTGAGGAAAAGAGGCGCGGTTTCGTCGGCGCGGGAGACGAAAAACTTGAGCGTGACCTCTTTCGGCAGTTCCTTCAGAACCTGGCCCGTCCCGTCGGAGAGAGTGTAGACCTTTCCCTCGGTGAGGTCGGCGCGCAGGCGCAGGCTGCTCACGACGGCGTTGGCCGCGATCAGGATCCCCAGGAGCAGGAGAACCCCGACCGCCCCGCCGAAGATTCGTGTGATTCGTGATGATTTCATCGTATTCCTCCGAGCCTAGCTGTGATGACGCAGGGCCTTTCCTTGATCATTGATTACTGATCATTTCTTCTGGGGTAACTGCTTTTTCTGTGGGAGCGGCGTCCTCGCCGCGATCCGGGCCAGCGTGGATCGGGGCGAGACGCCCCTCCCACAATTTCACTAAGTGTTTCTCTTGGGATCTTGGCGCCTGAGAGGCAAATATTTTCTGTTATCGAGTCGAGACCCGGTTGAGCAGAACCACATGCGTCGCGAAGAGGGCGAAGACGACCAGGCTCAGGAAATAGGCGATGTCCTTGAGATCGATGATCCCTCTCTGCAGTGTGTCATAGTGGGGAACCACGCTTAAGGAAGCGACC
Organism: uncultured bacterium; assembly: GCA_964551475.1. GTDB lineage: Bacteria > Auribacterota > Erginobacteria > Erginobacterales > CAZKCI01 > CAZKCI01. The sequence goes on from CAZKCI010000070.1 coordinate 16,903, forward strand.
CCCTCGACCAGCCAGGACGGCGCCCAGCGGGAAAGGAGATCGGTCACCGGGGCGAATCCGGCCAGGACCAGGAAGAGACAGATCACCACCGCGAGGACGAAGCTGATCACCTGGTTCCGGGTCAGGGCGGAGGTGAACATTCCCACCGCAAGATAGCCTGCGGCGAGGAGCGCCCCGCCGAGATAGCCGCAGGCGGCCGCGCCGATATCGGGCGAGCCGAGATAGAGGGCGGTGAGCAGGAGGGGGAAGGTCAGGGCCAGGGAGAGGAGCAGGAAACCCCAGGCGGCCAGGAACTTTCCCGCCACCGCCTGGGCGGGGGTCACCGAGAGTGTGAAGAGAAGCTCGATCGTCCCGCTCTTGCGCTCCTCCGCCCAGAGACGCATCGCCGAGGCCGGGACGAGTATCAGGTAGAGCCAGGGGAGCCAGGTGAAGAGAGCCCGCATGTCGGCCTCGCCGGCCTCGTAAAAACGGGAGACCGAGAAGGCGAAGAAGGCGCAGAGAAGAAGGAAGATGACGATGAAGACATAGGCGATCGGGGAGTTGAAATAGGCGTTCCACTCCCGTTTCGCGATCGCTTTAACGTGTGACCAGGTTTCCATGGCGATGCCCTTTCTTAGGGAAAAGTTGTTTGAAAATATCCGCCCGGGTTCAAGGTTCAACGATTTGTGGTTCAGGGGTTCACGGTTCAGCGGTTCACGGTTGTCTCGGCTTTTTCTAACCGTTGAACCCTTGAACCGTTGAACCTGCTCTCTTAGTTGTTCTCGTCCGCGGTCAGGCGCCGGAAGACCTCGTCCAGGCGCCCGTCGTCGGTTTTGAGATCGGTGATCGCCCAGTTCTTCGCCCGGGCCGCCGCCACCAACTCCGCCGCCAGGGGCCGTTTGTCCCGGGGGAAGACGCGCAGGACCGCCTTCTCCGCCCCTGCTCCCGCCGCGACCACTTTCTCCACGCCGGGGAGGCGCTCGAAGGCCTCCCGAGCCTGGGACGGTTTCGCGTCCAGGGCCACCGTCACCATGTTGTAGGAATCGCTCCGTTGCTTCAGTTCGGCGGGCGTGGAATCGGCCACGATCCGCCCGCGGTTGACGATGATCGCCCGGGAGCAGACCTCCTCCACTTCCTCCAGGATGTGGGTGGAGAGAAGGATGATCTTCTCCTTCCCCATGGCGGTGATCATCTCCCGCACCACCTTCTTCTGGTTGGGGTCGAGGCCTTCGGTCGGCTCGTCGAGGAGGAGGACCGGGGGGTCGTGGATCAGCGCCTGGGCGAAGCAAGTCCGCTGGCGGTAGCCGCGCGAGAGGGTCTCGATGGTCTGGTGGCGGACCGGCTTGAGAAGACAGGCGTCCAGCGCGCGTCCCGTCCTTTCCGCCCGTTCCTTCCCCGAATAGCCGCGGACCGCGGCGACGAAGAGGAGGAAATCCTCCACCGTCATCTCGCCGTAGAGAGGGGTGGATTCGGGAAGGTAGCCGATCTTCTTCTGCGCCCGGACCGGGTCGACAGTGACATCGATCCCGTGTATGACCGCCCGCCCCGAACTGGGCGGAAGATAACCCGCCAGCACCCGGATGGTGGTGGTCTTGCCCGCCCCGTTGGGGCCGAGGAAGCCGAGGACCGTCCCCGGCGAGACCTCGAAGGAGATGCCGTCCACCGCCTTGCGCGCGCCGAAGTGTCTGCAGAGTTTTTCCGCCTGGATCATCAGAGCCTCCTCTCAGGGTGAAAAATAGCTTGTAGACGCGGATTACACCATTTGACCGCCGCGAGCTTCAAGTGTTCAAAATATTTATAGTTCGCAGGTTCGCGGTTCAACGGTTAGAAAAAGCCGAGACAACCGTGAACCGCTGAACCGTGAACCCCGGAACCGTTTCCGGGTCAACCGATGTCTCTGGTCTCCCCGTAGTCGGGGACCGCGGTTTCGATGCCGAACTTATCCCGGACCGCCGCCGCGAACTCATCCGCGCTCTCCTTCTCCGCGTGGACGACGAATATCCTTTCCGGCTTCTTCCGGAGCTGCGCCACCCAGTCCATCAGCTCGGAGCGATCCGCGTGGCCGGAAAAACCGTCGATCTTCTCGACCCGGGCGTTGACCGAATAGAAGCGGCCGAAGATCCGGACCTTCTCCGCACCCTCCGCGATCTCCCGCCCCAGCGTTCCCCGCGACTGGTAGCTGACAAAAAGGATGGTGCAGGCGGCGCGCTCTATGTTGTGGATCAGGTGATGCTTGATCCTCCCCCCCGCGCACATCCCGGAACCGGCCATGATGATCGCGCCCTTCTGGTGGCGGTTGATCTCCTTCGATTCCCCGTTGGTCTCCGTTAGGGTCAGGCCGGGGAAGGTGAAGGGATCCTGTCCGCGATTCACCGCGGCGCCGAGTTTCCGGTCCAAAAACCTAGGGAAGCGCTTATAGATGGAGAGAACCTCGATCGCCAGCGGGGAGTCGATGAACGCCTGGAGGCGGGGAAGGGAGCCCTCACGGATCGACCGCTTCAGGCTGAAGATGATCTCCTCGGCCCGTTCGATGGCCAGTATGGGTATGACCACGTTCCCTTTCCGCGCGAAGGTTTCGGAGACGACGTGCTGGAGTTTGCCGGCGGCCTCGTCATAGGTTTCATGGTCGCGGTTTCCGTAGGTCGCCTCCATGAAGACGAGATCGGGATGATCCGGGACATCGGGGCCGGCCAGGAGCGGGTTTCCTTCCCGGCCGATATCTCCGGAGAAGAGGAGGCGGCGCTGCTTTTTCCCCTGGCCGACAACCAGCTCCACGGCCGAGGAGCCGAGGATATGGGCGGCATTGTGAAAAGCGGCGGTGACGCCCCTGGCGCAGGTGAACGGACGGCTATAGGGGACTGTCGTGAACCGCGGGAGGACCTTCCGGACGTCGTCGTCGGTGTAGAGGGGTTCTTCCGGGAACGGTCCTTGCCGCCCCTCCGCCTCGTGACGCCGTCTTTTCCGGTCGGCTTCCTCCTCCATGATTGCAGCGGAATCGAGAAGGGCGGCTTGGGCGATGGCGGCGGTGGGAGGTGTGCAGAAAATCTGGCCTGAGAATCCTTTCCGGACCAGGCGGGGGAGGTAGCCGCAGTGGTCGAGGTGGGCGTGGGTGATGATGACCGCGCGGATGGTCGAGGGGGGGACCGGGAAGGCGGCCCAGTCTCGTTCGCGCAGATGCCACTCCTGGTGGAGTCCGCAGTCCACCAGCACCCGCGAGGAATCCGTCTCGACCAGCGTCCGGGAGCCGGTGACGTTCCGGGCGGCGCCGAGAAAAGTGACCGTGCTCATGGGAGAGGAGACTATAATATGAGACACGGAGTGTGAAGCAAAAGCTTCACCGGGCCGGGGGACATCGGACGGATCGGTCGGATCGGACCGATCGGACGGATGAAAAACAGGCAGCCCCGACCTGTCCGCTCTGCGGCGGTGACATGGCTCTGCGTACCGCGAGCAAGGGCCCCCGCTCCGGCGAGCATTTCTGGGGATGCCGCGCCTTTCCGGAATGCCGCGGCATCCGCCCCTGCGTTGCCGCCAGCCAGCCCCCCAGCCCGAGCCGAGCTCCCGGCCCAGAGCCCCGCCAGGAACCCGGGCAGAAACCCGGCCGGCCATAACGGGCCAGCCAGGCTTTTTATCGCCGGGCCATTTTTCGTCCGATCCGATGGATCAGTCTAATCGGACCGGCCGGGCTTGCTTTTTGGCCGCCGTTCGGTTATTTGTCCGATCCGTCGGATCCGACCGATCCGTCCGATGCTTATGATCATGGCGCGCAAACAGCCTCCGACACCCCCGGAATCGATCCTGCATTGGTTCGAACGCCTGCTGGCCAGCGCGGACAAGGGGAAGGAGCGGGAAGCGCAGGAACTGGTGTACGACTCCTGGGACACGGCCGATGACGACAAGGCCTACGATCTGCTCGAGCAGGCGGTGGAGCTCGATCCGACCAACGTGGACGGATGGCTGGGACTGCTGGATTTCGAGGAGATGAAGGAGGACGAACGGATCGAGATGCTCCGCCGGCTGATCGCGCTGGGGAAGGAAAACCTGGGAGAGAAGACGTTTCGTGAATGCCGCGGCCATTTCTGGGGATTCATCGAGACACGGCCGTACCTGCGGGCCCGGGCGCAACTGGCCCAGGCCCTGATGGACCGGGGGCGGTTCGACGACGCCGCCGCCGAATACGAGGGGATGCTGGAACTGAACCCGGGCGACAATCAGGGCGTTCGCTACGAAGCGATGGCCTGCTACCTGGCGGCCGGTCGGCTGGACGATGCGCGGAGGCTGTTCGGGGAATACGAGGAAAGGGAGTTCTGCACCTTCTTCGCCTGGTCTTATGTGCTGGAGCGATTTCTCTCGGGAGATTTGAACGAAGCGGCGAAAGGACTGCGCTCCGCCCAGAGGTTGAACTCCCACGCCCTGGCCTATTTCCTCGGAGAACGCAAATTGCCCAGGACCAAGCCGGACTCATACAGCCGGGGGAACTGGGAAGAGGCGGTCATCGCCTGGAATATCATGCGGCACGCCTGGAAGCGGCATCCGGCGGCTCAGGACTGGCTGAGGGCGCAGAAGGGCAGGGCGAAGTCTCGATAGTCGGGGCGGTCGGATTCGAACCGACGACCTCTTGGTCCCAAACCAAGAGCTCTACCAGGCTGAGCTACGCCCCGTATCAGATACTATAACCGATAGCCGACGACCTCCCCGATAGTCCCGGCAGAAGTACGGGACTATCGGGGCGCGCTAGCCGGACTGCGCCACGCCCCGAGAAAACGGTGAATGGTGACTGGTGAATAGTGAATAGCAAACAATTGACCCGGCAATAATACCACAAAACCAGGCGAAGCATGGGCGGCCGAAGATCGGCCGCCTGCATTTTTTTTTGTATTGAATACCATAAAAATATATGGTATGCCGTACTTGGCACGATAAAGAAGGATCGGGGCCCACAGAAGACCAGTGATCAGTAACCGAAGAAAAAGTGATCAGCGATCAGAAAGGGGAGGACGACATGCAGGAACTGACGGGGATACAGAAGAGGGTGCTGGAGTTCGTCGCGGAGGGGCTCGGTGGGGAGGGGGTGCCCCCCACGCTGGAGGAGATCCGGGAACATTTCGGATGGAGGGCGATCGGGACCGTCCAGGACCACGTGCAGGCCCTGCTCCGGAAGGGCTACCTGATCCGGGGGAAAGGGGCGCGGGGTCTGCGGGTCGCCCGGGGCCCCGAAGCCTCCTTCTCCGAGGACGGCATCTGGTCTCCTCCCTGGGAAGAGAAGAGCCGGGCGAGTCGGCGCACGGTCCTCGTCCCGGTGATCGGGGAGGTGGCGGCCGGTTCCCCCATCCTCGCGGTGGAGAACGTGAGGGAGGGCTGGCTGATCGACCGGAAGGTGCTGGAGGGAGAGGACGTCTTCTTCCTTCAGGTCAGGGGGGAGAGCATGATCGGGGCCCAGATCAAGGACGGGGATTACGTGATGGTCAAGCCCCAGCCGACCGCCGCCTCGGGGGAGATCGTGGTCGCCCGGATCGGCGACGAGGTGACGGTGAAACGGCTCAAGCAGGGGAGGAGGAAGGTGGAGCTCCTCCCCGAAAATCCCGCCTTTCCGCCCGTGGTCTGCCGGCGCGGGGAGGATCTGGAGATCGTGGGGAAGGTGATCGGGGTCTTAAGGAAATACTAAAAAACGGGAGTACTGGAGTAACTGAAACTGGAGTGCTGGAGTATCGGAGTAATGGAGTACTGGGAACGCCTGGCAGACAGCCCCCTGCATCCATTACTCCAGTACTCCATTACTCCAGTACTCCAGTACTCCATTACTCCTCTTATGTCCCGCTGGGTTGCCTACATATCTTCCGCTCCCGGAACAGCCGGGCGGAAGACCATCCGCCGTCTCTTCGCGATACTGGAGAACTACACGCCCTGGATCGAGCACGACGGGGGGGGCAACGCCTATCTCGAACTCGGCGGCATGAGACGGATCTTCGGTCACCCCTTTTCCTTGCTCTTCCGGATCCAGACGGAACTCGCCCGCGGTGGTTGGGCGGTCTCCGCCGGGTTGGGAGCGAACAAATTCTTCGCCCGCGCGGCCGCCGATCATTCCGGGACAGGCGGTGTCTTCTGGATTCTTCCCCAGGGGGAGAGGGAATTTATCGACCAGCTGCGGATCGAGCGGTGGGCGGGAAAAATCGATCGCAAATCGCGGGTCGTCCAGATGCGGTCGCTCGGCGTCGAGAGGGTGGGGGACCTGGCGGCGATCGATCCGGACTGGGTGAAACGGGCCTGGGGGGAACGGGGGCTGGTCCTGCGCCAGCAGGCGCTGGGATTTGATCCGCGGCCGGTGGTTCGTCTGCTTCCGAATCGGGGAGAAACCGCAGAGCAGGCGCATCTCTTTCCCCCCGAGAGCGCCCAGGAAAAGACGGCTGTCCTCCGCCGGTTGGTCTCGCGTCTGCGTTCCCGCTATGGCTCAGCAGCGGCTCGCTGGGGAAGATATTGATCTGCCCCGATCCATACTGGTATTGGCCCGGATCGGGCCGGGGACGGCCCTCCCACAATAATAAACTTGTCCGCCGGCAAATCGCGCCTGTGGGAGCGGCGTCCTCGCCGCGATTCAAGCCGGCCGGATCGGGGCAAGAATGCCCCTCCCACAAATCTTAACTTCCGCCATGTTTGTTCACCTGCATTGCCACAGCTACTACTCCTTCCTCCGGGGGACGTTTGCGCCCGCCCAACTCGCCGCGAAGGCGGCCGGGCTCGGCATGCCGGCGGTCGCCCTCACCGACACCGACGGGATGTACGGCGCGGTGGAGTTTTACCAGGCTTGCCGGGAGGCCGGCGTCAAGCCGATCCTGGGGACGGAGATCGTCGAGAACGGACGGAGCGCGGTCTTCCTGGCCCGAAGCCGCGACGGCTGGGAGGAGATCTGCCGGATCATCACGGCGCGGAAACTGGACGGAGGCTTCTCGCTCGCCCGAACCGTGCAAAACTCCGGCGACGGCATCTTTATCCTCACCCCCGCCGCGGAACTGATCCCCGCGCGCCCCCCGAGAGGGCTCCATCTCGAGATCGACGCCGGCATGCCTGCTTCCGTCCGGGAGACGGTCGCCGCCGAAGGACGGAGGCGGAGAGTCCCCCTGGCCGCCGCCAACGACGTCCATTTTCTCCGCCCGGAGGATCGGCCGCTCGCGAAACTCCTCGCCTGCATCCGGACGCGGCGGACCTGGTCCGATCTCCCCCCGGAAGCAGTCCCGCCGCCGCGGGCTTTCTTTCTCTCCGCGGCCGGGATGGAGGAGACGCTGGGCGGATACCCGGAGGCCCTCGCCGCCTCGAGCCGGATCGCGGAGGAGTGCAATGTCGAACTCGAACTCGGGAAAATCCATCTCCCCCGCTATCCGCTCCCTCCCGGAGAGGAATCCCGCCGCCTCCTTCGCCGTCTCTGCGCCGAGGGACTCCGGGAACGCTACCGCCGTCCATCCCGCCCGGTCCGCGAGCGGCTGGAGAAAGAGCTGGGCGTGATCGAATCGCTCAGCCTGGCGGATTATTTTCTCTTCGTGGAAGAGATCGTTCGCTTCGCCCGCGGCCGTTCCATCCCCACGCTGGGGCGGGGGTCGGCGGCCAACAGCATCGTCTGCTATCTCCTCGGCATCACGCATGTCGAGCCGATCCGCCACCACCTCTATTTCGAGCGCTTCCTCAGCCCGGAGCGGGAGGACCCCCCGGACATCGACCTCGATTTTCCCTACCACCGGCGGGACGAGGCGATCGCCCATATCTACGAGCGCTACGGAAAAGACCGGGTGGCGATGCTCTCCACCGTCATCCGCTTCCGGGCCCGGAGCGGATTGCGCGCCGCGGCCGCCGCCAAGGGCCTGGCCCCCGCCGCGGTCGAACGCCTCACCCGCTCTCTCCCCGATTTCGCGTCTCTTCAGGACCCCGATCGGATCCGCCGGGAAGTCCCGGAGTGCCGCGGCCTCCCCTGGGCTGACCCGTCCTTCCGTTCCCTGCTCCGGGCCGCGGCGCGGATCGAGGATTTTCCCCGCCACCTCTCCGTCCACCCGGGCGGAGTGATCGTGGCGCCCGAGCCGCTCACCCGTTATCTCGCCCTGGAGAAAGCGGCCAAGGGGATCGTCGTCACCCAGCCCGACCGGCGCGGCGTCCGGGGACTGGGACTGCTCAAGATGGACATCCTGAGCCAGCGGGCCCTCAGCGTGGTGGAGGATGTCCTGAAAGAGGAAGCCCGGAAAGGAAGGCCCATCGATTTCCGGTCGACCGATCCCTCGGGCGACCGCCCGACCGCCGAGCTCCTCGCCGCCGGGCGGACGATCGGCTGTTTCTACATCGAGTCGCCGGTGATGAGAAACCTCCTCCGGCGTTTGCAAGTCCGGGACTTCGAGACGATGACGGCGGCCTCCTCGATCATCCGCCCCGGGGTCTCCAACACGGGGCTCTCCGAGCGCTACATCCAGCGCCGTCTGGGAAAGGAGCCGGTCGCCCCGATCCATCCGCTGGTGGACCCCATCCTCGCCGAGACCTACGGCGTGATGGTCTATCAGGAGCAGGTGATGCGGGTGGCGATCGCCGCCGCCGGGATGACGGCGGCCGCGGCCGACCGCTTCCGGAAGTGCATGAGCAAGAAGCCGGGCTGGGAGGAGATCGGGAAGCGGCGGGAAGGGTTCTTCCGGGGCGCGCGGGCCAACGGCGTCGGCGCGGCGGCGATCGAGGAGCTCTGGCGTCAGATCGAAGGGTTCGCCGCTTACGCCTTCTGCAAGGCGCACAGCGCCTCCTTCTGCCTCCTCTCCTACCAGGTCGCCTACCTGAAAGCGAACCGCCCGGCGCCCTTCATGGCCGCCCTCATCTCCCACCGGGGAGGCTTTTATCCGACCGGGGAGTATATCGAGGAGGCCCGGCGGATGGGTCTCGCCGTCCTCAACCCGGACGTCAACCGAAGCGCCTGGGAATGGCGGACGGAAGGGGAGGGGATCCGGGCGGGGATGATGGAGGTCGGGGGATTGAGCGCCGCGACACGAGAAAAAATATTTGTGGAGCGGGGGAAAGTTCCTTTTTCTTCCCCGGAGGATTTTCTGCGGCGGGTCGGGCCGCGGAGAGACGAGGCGGCCGCGCTGGTGAAAAGCGGAGCGTTAGACGAACTGGGAGAGGACCGGCGGACGCTCGCCTGGCGGCTGCTCGCCGGCGTGCCGGCGGCGCTGCCGCTCTTCCCCGCTGCCGCTCTCCCTTCCGTTCCGCCGCCGCGTTTCCCCGTCCGCGGAGAGGGGAAGCGGGAAGAGGCCGATCCGGCCGTCCTCTTCCGGGGGATTCCCCTGGTCCGGTCGGCGGAACTGGCGAAGCTCCAGGGAAAAGAGGTGCAGTTCATCGGGCGGGCGGTGACCGAACGCCTCACCCGGACGGCGAAGGACGGGCGGCTGATGAAGTTCCTCACGCTGGAGGACGACGCCGGACTCTTCGAGGTGGTCCTCTTCCCGGAGTGCTACGCGCGCTGCGGCCGGCACCTGAGCGAACCCGGCCCCTTCTACGTCCGGGGCGAGGTCCAGGTCAAGGACGGGGTGGCGGCGGTCATCTGCCATTCTTTATCCTCGATTACGCGGACCGATGAAGACATAGAGGGAGAACGAACGACAAACCGTTCGCGCCGATCCTGAGGGCCGCCCCCACGGGCTTGCCCCGTGGGTCGGAACGATCGGCCCACAGTGGGAGCAGCCCTCACCCCCTTTATCCCCCTCCCCCCGCATGTCTGCGGGGGGAGGGGGAGAGGGGAGAGGTGGTTCTCTGTCTTTTCTCCGATTTTTCGCTCCCACGGGGCAAGCCCGTGGGGAGCGCTCGTACGAGCCCCCGGGGAAAAAGGCTTGACGCTTATCGGCGAGACGGATATCCTGAAAATGAAAGCACCTAACCAAAGGGAGGAAAATATCATGGGCCTTATTATATCGATTTTCGTCATCGCCGTAGTCTCGATGGTCATCGTCTACGCTCTGTCCAACATGTCGAAGAAGGGCTCTTCTTGTTGCGGCTGTTCCGCCCCCGCGGAGAAGAAGGAAGAGAAGCCGGCCGGCAAAGCCTGACCGGGGTTTCGGCTGTATTCATGCGGTTGACGAACGAGAGCAAGGCCGGACGGGGGGAGCGCTCCAGTCTCCCCCTGTTTTCCGGTCTTGCTTTTCCCCTCCGTTCCCTTACAATCGCGCGTTTGTTTCGTTGTGCCCAGTTCTTTGCTCTAGAGCACGGGAGTAGTGGAGCATTGGGTTGTCCGCACATCACTCCATTACTCCAACACTCCATTACTCCGATGTGTTTTGTGTTTACCCCGGGCGGTTAGCTCATCTTAGGGATTCACCATTTTAGGGAACGAAGTGAACCTAAAATGGATGAAGCCCTTAGACCCCGACAGGCAGGCGCCTGTCGGGGGCAATCGAGATCCGGTTGTCGTGTTACCGGGCGGTTAGCTCAGCTGGTTAGAGCGCCACGTTGACATCGTGGAGGTCGCTGGTTCGAGCCCAGTACCGCCCATTTCTAGCGAGCGGGCGAATGCCCCCTCGCTAGAAATGGGAAATAGCGGTCCGTATCATATTCGCCTTTCCGGGGTGTTATCTCGGTCCGAGGTAAATCTTACGCTGATAAATTCGCTTTGTTCTCGATCGGACTAGAGAACTCGGATCGAACATAAAATTATCCGAAGGAAAATTTTATACTATGGATCAAGACCAGCTCGAAACCTACCGCCACAGCGCCTCCCATGTCATGGCGCAGGCGGTGAAAAGGCTCTACCCCGGCGCCAAGCTGGGGATCGGCCCCGCGATCGAAGACGGCTTCTACTACGACTTCGATCTCCCGGAGCCCCTCGCCCCCGATGCCCTCGCCCGGATCGAGGAGGAGATGAAGAAGATCATCTCCTCCGACTACCCCTTCCAGCGCCGGGAGATCCCCGAGGCGGAGGCGGTGGAGCTTTTCCAAAACCTCCACGAGGACTACAAGCTGGAGCTGATCCGGGACCTCGCGGGCCAGACGATCTCGATCTACCGCGACGGCGACTTCGCCGATCTCTGCCGCGGCCCCCACCTCCAGCGCACCGGGGAGATCAAGGCCTTCAAGCTTCTCTCCACCGCGGGGGCCTACTGGCGGGGCGACGAGCGCCGCCCGATGCTCCAGCGGATCTACGGGACCGCCTTCCCGGACAAGAAAAGCCTCGACGAGCATCTGCGCCTGCGCGCCGAAGCCGAGAAGAGAGACCACCGCAAGCTCGGCGCCGCCCTCGACCTCTTCCATCTCGATCCCGAGGTCGGCCCGGGGCTCGTCCTCTGGCATCCCAAGGGCGCCCTGGTCCGCAAGATCATCGAGGATTTCTGGCGGGAGGAGCACCTGAAAGCGGGGTATGAGTTCGTGGCCACGCCCCATCTGGCCCGGAGCCACCTCTGGGACCGGAGCGGGCACACCGATTTCTTCGCCGCCAACATGTATTCCCCCATGAAGATCGACGAAGAGCAGTATCTGGTCAAACCGATGAACTGCCCTTTCCACCTGCTCATCTACAAGAGCCGCCCGCGCAGCTACCGGGAACTGCCCCTGCGCTGGGCCGAGCTGGGGACGGTCTACCGCTACGAGAAGTCGGGCGTCCTCCACGGCCTGATCCGGGTCCGCGGCTTCACCCAGGACGACGCCCACCTGATCTTCCGCGAGGAGCAGCTGGAGGCCGAAGTGGAGCGGGTGATCTCCTTCTGCGTCAGCTTCCTCGGCCAGATGGGATTTCGCGACTACGGGGTCTATCTCTCCACCCGACCGGCCAAGTCGATCGGGAGCGACGAGGTCTGGGAACGCTCCACCGCCGCCCTCAGAAAGGGGCTGGAGAAGGTCGGCCTGAAATATCAGGTGGACGAGGGGGAGGGGACCTTCTACGGCCCCAAGATCGACATCAAGATCACCGACGCCTTGAAGCGGGAATGGCAGTGCTCGACCATCCAGGTCGACTTCAACGAGCCGGAGCGTTTCGACCTGAGCTACATCGGAGAGGACGGCCGTGAGCACCGGCCGGTGATGATCCATCGGGCTCTTCTGGGCTCGATCGAACGCTTCTTCGGCGTTCTGATCGAGCACTACGGGGGCGCCCTCCCGCTCTGGCTGGCCCCGATCCAGGTCCGCGTCCTCCCGATTTCGGAGAAATTCCTCGACTACGCCCGCGCCGTGAAGGCCGCCGTTTCCGCGGCGGGCCTCCGGGTCGAGACCGACGAACGCAACGAGAAGATCGGCTGGAAGATCCGTTCCGCCCAGAACGACAAGATCCCCTACATGCTGATCGTGGGCGGGCAGGAGGAGACTTCGTCGACGGTCGCCCTGCGGGCGCGGGGGAAAGGCGATCAGGGCAAGAAGACGCTCGCGGAATGCCTGTCTCTTTGGCAGGATGAGGTCGATCGCAAAGCTTGAAAAAGGGGAGCGAAGAAACTTCTTTCCCGAAGGCGGGGATTCGTTACAATAAGCGCCGTGAGAAAATATAATTGGAGTGAACCGGTTAACAGCGGGAGGTGATGTCCAATTTCTGACAAGGTCCGAGTAAACCTGGGAATCCGGGCCCCGCAGGTCCGGACAATCGACGAAGACGGCCGACAGATCGGCGTCATACCCGTGGCCGAAGCCCTGCGCTTGGCCCGGGAGCGGGGGAGGGATCTGGTGGAGGTCGCTCCGACCGCCACTCCTCCGGTCTGCCGCATTCTCGATTATGGAAAATACCGTTACGAAATAAGCAAGCGGGAAAAGGAGGCGAAGAAGAAACAGCACTATTCCCGCATGAAGGAGATCAAGATCCGTCCGAATATCGATCCTCACGACTATCAGGTCAAACTGCGCAAGGCCCTGGAGTTTCTCGGCAAGGGCCTGAAGCTTCGCCTGACCATGATGTTCCGGGGGCGCGAAATGGCCCGCCAGGATCTCGGGAAGCGGACGCTGATCAAACTGGTGGAGGATCTGAAAAATCACGGGACGATGGACGGCGGGGAAAAGATGATCGGACGAAGGCTGACCCTGGTGGTCAACCCCGGTCACGCCAAGGCGCCGACACCCGCTCCGAAGCCGTCCGCTCAACCGCTGGCCGCTCAACCGCCGGCCGTGCCGACGCCGGTTCCACCGCCGCCGGTCCGCCCTCCTGAAGGAACGAACACTCATGCCTAAACTGAAGACCAAAAAGGGAGCGCAGAAGCGCTTCAAGATCACCGGTACGGGCAAGATCCGGGCGCCGCGGGCGGGCAAGAGCCACCTGCAGACCGGGAAGACCCGGAAACGCAAGAGAAGCCTGCGGGGAACCCATATCCTCACCGGCGGGACCGAGCGGGCGGCGCGGAGACTGCTTCCGTACGGGTGATCACGAGCGCAGGACGAGGACGAAGGACGACGGCTCGTCCGGGGCCGTCGAAATCTTACTGAAGATTGAAGGGACAGAGTTATGACCAGAGCGCGAACACAAGTCGCCGGCCGTCGCCGGCATAAAAAGATACTCAAGCTGGCCAAGGGCTACTGGGGAGGGAGAAGCAAGCGCTACCGCCGCGCCAAGGAAACGGTGATGCGGGCGATGGCTTTCTCCTATCGGGACCGGAAGACCCGGAAAAGGAATTTCCGCCAGCTCTGGATCACCCGCGTCCGCGCCGCCGCGCGGCTGAACGGGCTTTCCTACTCCCGTTTCATCAACGCCCTGTCCAAGGCCTCGGTGATCGTGAACCGCAAGATCATGGCCGAGCTGGCCGTCCATCACCCCGGGATCTTCTCCGCCCTGGTCAAGGCGGTCAAATAGGCTCTTCCTCGGCTGGGCTGGATCGGCATTGTCAACAGACGATTGAATAGGATGGAATAGGATGCCGCCGGCCGGCCAGCCCATCCTATTCCATCCTATTCAATCGTCTGTTGGATTTTTTAGCCTTCCGGTCGGCGTTTCCCCATGAACAGTCCAAGCCTTCCCCAGAGTCTCCAGGAGATCCGCGACGAAGCGCTCGCCGCCCTGTCCGTGGCCGCGAACGCGGAGGCGATGGAGGAGCTGCGCGTCCGCTACCTGGGGCGCAAAAGCCGTCTCACCGAGCTGGTCCGCTCCATCGGCGCCCAGCCGGCGGCAGCCCGGCCGGAACTGGGCAAGCTCGGGAATCGGATCAAGCGCGAGATCGAGTCCGAGTTTGAGAAGGCTTCCGCCGCGCTCCGAGACCGCGCCCGGGCGGAGCAGACGCGGGCCAGCCGGGTCGACGTCACCCTCCCCGGGGTTCTCCGCGAGATCGGCCATCTCCACCCGGTGACCTCCGTCCTCAACGAGATCATCGCCGTCTTCCAGGGGATGGGATTCTCCCTGGAAACGGGGCCGGAGGCGGAAACCGAGTATTTCAACTTCGACGCCCTCAACATCCCCCCGGACCATCCCGCCCGGGACATGTGGGACACCCTTTACCTCGCCCCCGGCGTCTGCCTGCGGACTCACACCTCTCCCGTCCAGATCCGGACGATGGAGAAGCAGAAGCCCCCAGTCCGGATGATCTGCGCCGGCAAGACCTTCCGGGCCGACACGCCCGACGCCTCCCATAGCCCGATGTTCCACCAGCTGGAGGGGCTGCTGGTCGACCGCCGGGTCTCGCTCTCGGATCTGAAGGGAGTGCTCGGGGTCTTCGTCCGCCGCTTCTTCGGAGAGAAAACGCGCCTGCGTTTCCGTCCCAGCTTCTTCCCCTTCACCGAACCTTCGGCCGAGGTGGACATCTCCTGCCTGGTCTGCGGCGGGTCGGGCTGTCCGGTCTGCTCGAAGCGGGGCTGGCTGGAAATTCTGGGAGCGGGCATGGTCAACCCCGCCGTCTTCGAAGCGGTGGGCTATGATCCGAAGAAATTCACCGGCTTCGCCTTCGGGATGGGGATCGA
>CAZKCI010000071.1:0-13430 GCA_964551475.1 uncultured bacterium
GAGCTGAGCGGGGAAGGCCGGCGGGTTTGCCGCCGGAGCTGACCCGCGAGGCTCCAGCGGCAAGTTGAGCCGCGCGTTCGGCTCGACGCGCAAGCGTCGCGTCTAACAACCGCCCATCTGGCGCGCGGGTACCGCGGCGCCAACATGGGCTGGCTCGGTGCCGTCATTTCGTGAACGGAATGCCTAGATCCTTACAGATCTTGCGGGCGAGGTTGTCGATGATCTCCGTATGGCGGGGAACAGAGGAGCGGCGATTTTGGGCTGGATTGCCCCACCATGAATGGCTTCCGCCCTCGCGAATGAAGACGCACCCATGCTCGCGCAGATGCTTGAGCAGTTCTGCGCGCTTCATACCGTGACGAGTTCCTCAGTGAAGTCCGGGGCGGCGGCGCGGATAGCATCCGCGCGGTTTAGCTCCAGGGCCTCCGCGAGCGTGGTGCGCAGGCTGGCGAGCAGCGACTCACGCGTTCGCTCCTGGCAGTTCACGCCGGGTATTTCCTCAATCCACCCGATCCACCATCCACTTTCCTGCTTCGTTACAGCCGTATAGGTATTAGCCATTCTCGATCACCTCCGATTTTAGGATAGCATTTCTGCCCCTGCTTCGTCCATGCACCGAACGCGCTTGCGCGGCCCGGCCAGCGGATGGGAACAGCCGCCGCCCGTTGAGCCGACGCGCAAGCGTCGGCTCAACTTGTTATTCTACACAAATCTCCATTTGCCGGGACACCCGAGTCCCCTGCGCTTAACGCATATCGTCGACGAGAGGCGCTGTCAAGCTTCTCTTGTTCGCGATCTGAAGAATCTTGGCGGGAGGAGGTCGGGCGACTACCATAACACCGGATCAATAGGGGACGTTGTTGACTTGTTGACTTAATAAGTCAACAAGTCAACAACGTCCCCTAATGTTTCCCCTAATGTTCTAGAAAGCCACCTTGGGCGCTTCCTTGGCGGTGGCGACCGCCTCGAAATATGCCTTGGGCGTGGTCAGGCCCCGGAAGGAGGCCCAGAAAGAGCCGGGGAAGGAGCGGATGTAGTAGTTGAACTTCTGGGCCGATTCGTTGTAGCGCATCCTCTCCACCGCGATCCGGTTTTCCGTACCCTCGAGCTGGGCCTGGAGTTCCAGAAAATTCTGGTTGGCCTTGAGCTCCGGGTACTTCTCCACCGTGACCAACAGCCGGGAGAGCGCCCCGCCGAGTTCGTCCTGGGCCGCCTGGAAATTCTTGAAGGCGGCCGGATCGGAGAGCATCTCCGGCGTGATCTTGATCTGGCCGACCTTGGCCCGCGCCTCGGCGACGGCGGTGTAGGTCTCCTTCTCGAAGTTGGCCACCCCCTTGACCGTGCTGACCAGGTTGGGGATCAGGTCGAAGCGCCTCTGGAGCTGGTTTTCCACCTGCGCCCAGGACGCCTTCACCCCCTCGTCGAGGGCGACCGCCTTGTTCATGCCGGAGACGACCATGGAACCGACGATGAGACCGAGGATGACGATGATGACGATGCCGATCAGCAATCCTTTCATAGCTATCCCCTTTCCTTAACGTGGCCGTCGATCGGCCGTTGAGCTTTCGTAGCGGGACCGCTGCCCGCCACCGCGGACCTGAAAGGTCCGCGGCTACGGCATGGACACAGATTCACAACCCGCAGACGTTAATCTACCAGGAGCCGCTCGCCCCGCCTCCGCCGCTCCTCCCTCCGCCCGATCCTCCGAAGCTGGAGCCTCCCGAGCCGCTCGATCCCCCGGACCAACCGCTCGAACCGCCGGAAGAGCGCGAAGACCATCCCCCGCCGGAGCCCCCGCTTTTCCCGCCCCTCCGGGCGAGAACGACCATGGCCACGATAAAGCCGGCGATCCCGAAGAAGATCGCCAGCGTGATGATGGCGTTCGCGGCGGAGGCGGAAGCCGGCCGTCCCTCCGGTGTCGGCGAAGCGGCCGCCCCTCCTTCCCCGGAAATTCGCGCCGCCAGAGCGGCGACCGCGGCGGCGATGCCCTCGCCATACTTCATCTCCCGGAAACGGGGGGTGATGAGAGTTTCGATGATGCGCTTGGCCACGGCGTCCGGGATCGCGCCTTCGAGGCCATAGCCGACTTCGATCCGGACCTTTCGGTCGTCGATCGCCGCCATCAGGAGGACGCCGTTGTCCTTGCCCTTTTTGCCGATCCCGTCTTCGCTCGCCCCCGGCCAGCGCCAGGTCTGGAAGCGCTTGACCGCGTAGCCTTCGATCGTCTCCGGCGCGGTGGTCTTGACGATATAGACCGCAACCTCGGCCGAGGTCTTGTCCCTGAGTTCCTGGAGAGTGTCGGTGATGGAGGATGTCGCCGCGGACGAGAGGATGCCCGCGAAGTCGCTGACGAAACCGGTCGGAGCGGGATACTGCGCCTCCTCGGCGCGGACGCGGGCGGGAATCAGGAATATGACCGCCGGAAGGAAACGCAGAAAGAGACGAATCTTTCTCATGTTCTAGCCTCCGGGCGACCGCGTTTGATCGGGGCCGCGGCTGCGATTATAGCGCTTCCTCGAGAGCCATCCGTGAAAATTCGCGGATATCATTTGCCGGCCCCCAACTCATAGACGAAGGCCTCCCCTAATTCGCCCACCGGAATGAAGGCCGGGTCGTTCCGGAAAGCTTTCCAAATCCCCTTCCTCGGCTTCATCCGATACTCCCCGTAATGGAAGATCACATACCTGACCCCCAGACGCTTGATCGCCGCGAGCGAAGCCGGGGAGGGGAAATCCCCCATCTCGGTCTGGTAGAGGCGGTCGTATTCCGGGGGGAAGCAGCCGCTGTAGCCGTTGACCAGGCTCTTCCAGTGATAGGTGGAGTAATACATGTAGGCGGCCGCCTGGTGGACCTTGGCCGGCGCCGCGGGCAGGGGGATTTCCAAAATGGCGAAATCGCCCGGCTGCTCCTTGAGCCAGCGGTAGACCGGAGGGATCTTCTCCCCCGTAGGCATCGGCGACATCGAGATCGGGACGGAAGCGGACTCGAAGAGGATGAGCAGGGAAACCACCTCGGCCAGGAAGAAGCGGGCGCCCGGATCCCGGAGCCGCCTCAGCGCCGCCGACAGGGAATAGGCGGCGAAGACGGAGAGAGAGAGGGCGACGGTGATCACGAAACGGGCGGGAACGCGGATGCCGGAGAAGCCCGGGACATGGTCGTAGAGAAGGGCGTAGAGGCCCTCGCCCATTTCCATCCGGTTGCAGTGGATGAGAGGCCCCAGGGAGAAGAGGAAGGAGAGGAGAAAAACCAGCAGGTAGAAGCGCGGAAGGATGAACTCCGGGCGGCCGGAGCAAAGGCCGGAGAAGAAGCGGCGGAAGCCCCCGTTCAGGGCGAAGAGGAGGGCGAGCAGGGCGAGGAGGATCAGGAAGGGGCGATCGAGACTGGTGGCGCTGACCGGCAGGCCGAGAACGGTCGAGTCGGCGCCGCCGGTGAACATGATCGCCAGCAGGGCGATCAACTGGGCGGTCGCGAGCAGAGCCGCCACGGCGACGGCGAGACGGCGGAAGTTGCCGGGGCGAACCGGAGCCTTGACCCCTCCCGGCCTCCGTCTCAGGGCGATGAAGATCCCGGCCAGTCCGAGCAGGACGGGGACGGCTCCGATGAACAGGTCCCCCTCCGGCTTGCGGAAGATCTTGAGCGCGCGCCCCCAGAGAAGGTCGCGTTCCGAGGTCGCGAGATAGCTCACGATATCGGCCGAAAAATAGATCGTCTCACCCAGCGAGCGCCGAAAACCAAGCTCCGACCGGAGCAGGGCGTAGCGCGAGAGGACCGGGGACAGGACGGCGCCGGCGAGAAGGGCGGCGGCGGCAAACCTGATCGCGATCCTCCCTCCCGCACGACCCTGGCCGAAAAGGCCCGGCAGGCTCAAGAGGACATAGACGCCGACGAAAAGGATCAGGAAGAGACCGTAGTAGCCGCAGGCGAGAAACTGGAGAACGAAGAAGAGGGCGAAGAGGAGCGCGTCGCTTTTTTTCCCGCCGGAGAAGAGGCGGTGGAGAAAGAGCAGGGCGAAGGGTATCCACTGGGCGGACTGAAGCTGGAGATGGGAGAGATGGGAAAAGCGCCAGGGGAAGAAGCCGTAGATCATCCCGGCGGCCACCGCCGCGGCGGGGCTACCCGTGACCTGCCGGGCGAGAAGGAAGGCGCCCAGGGCGGAGAGAAAGAGGGACATGAAGAAGACGAAGTTGTAGGAGAGGAGAGGATTGCCGGAGAGGAGATAGACCGGGAAGGCGAGCAGGGCGTTGGCGAGCATGTTCTCCGAGTAAGCGAGCGTGTTCTTCCGGGGGTAGAAGATATTGGCGTCGAAAAGGGTGGAGATCCGTCCCGAGGAGAGAGCGTGGACGTCCCAGGCGATGATCCAGGAGTTGAGCAGGGAGTCGCCCCAGTCGCCGACGATGGCGGAGGCGGGACTGCGGATGACCGGCCAGGTCATGACCACCGTGGCGAGAAAAAAGATCAGGACGGCGGCGAGAGCGCCGCGGCGGCTGGTCGAGAAGACGGTCATGGGAGTCGGCGGTCAACCCGGTCCTTCTCGCCCCCGACCAGGATTTCGAGCCTTTTCCTCAGGCCCGCCGCCGTCTCCCGGGCGCTCATCCGCCGGCGGCTCTCCTCGGCGAACTCGGCGGAGGAGCGGGCGTGGGCGCAGAGGGAGAGGAAAAGGGGGATCAGCTCGGCCGCCGCGAGCGCGAGCAGGCAAAGAACTCCGCCCCCGGAGAGGGAGAAGAGGAGGATCACCAGCCCCACGCCCCACTGGGAGGTGGCGAGGAGGGAGACGCCGTAGCCAATCCCGGAGGCCCCGGCCACGAGGCTCAAGACCGCCAGCAGGCGGAAAGCCCCGGCGATAATAAGGAGAAGGCGTGTGTTCTGCACCGGCTTGTCTTTTTCTGTACGCCGCCAGTATAACCGGCCCGGGGAAAAACATCGAGAACAGAATGGACGACATGGACAGAATGGACGCGATGGACGTAATGGACGCGATACACCGCTCACAGCGCGACGCCCGCGCCGGTGTCCATACTGTCCATGCCGTCCATCTCGTCCATGCGTCCATGCCCTCCATGGTCCTCGCCAAAAAGCTTGGAACCGGAAGTGAAAAGAGCTAGGATATCGACTGCCCGAACCGGGAACTGAAGCGGATCGAGGGAGCGCCCTCACATGGAATTCAAATACGTCGGCAAAAACATTCCGAGGCCTGACGCCGCCGCCAAGGCGACGGGCCGGGTCCAGTTTCTCGACGACATCCGGCTTCCCGGGATGCTCCACATCGCCTTCCTCCGGCCGGTCCACGCCCACGCGAAGATTGTCTCGATCGACACCTCCGAGGCGGAGAAGTGCGCCGGAGTGGTGAAAGTCGTCACGGGGAAGGACTGCCGGTTCCGCTACGGGGAGAACATGAAGGACCGCCTGCCCCTGGCGGTGGACAAGGTCCGCTGGATCGGGGAGCCGGTCGCCGCCGTGGTGGCGGAGAAGCTCCACCAGGCGCGGGAGGCGGTGGCGAAGATCAAGGCCGTCTACGAGCCGCTCCCGGTCTACGTGGACGCGCGCGACGCTCTGAGGCAGGGCGCGGTGCTCATCCACGAGGAGGCGCCGAAGTTCGTCCACCTCCCCGGCCTGGAGCCGGTCCCGGGGACGAATATCGCCAGCCGCTACACCCTCAAGAAGGGCGACGTCGAGAAGGGGTTCGGCGAAGCGGAGGTCGTGCTCGAGGGCGAATACAACTACCCGTTCGGCTCCTCGGCCGCCATCGAGCCGCACGGGGCGATCGCCTGGTTCCACGAAGACAAGACGATAGAGATTTGGTCTTCCTCGATCTGCCCCTTCATCGTCCGGGAGGACGTCGCCCTCGTCTACGGAATCCCGGTCTCCGACGTCCGGGTGCACATCCCGGAGGTGGGAGGCTGCTTCGGGTACAAGTCGGACGTGACGATCGAGCAGACGGTGGCCTACGTCGCGAGCTTCGTTCCGCGCCGCCCGGTGAAATGGGTCGCCACGCGCCAGGAGGACCTCCTGAGCACGCTGATCGGTCACGGGATCCGGACGCAGATAAAGATCGGCGCGAAGAAGGACGGGACGCTGACCGCCCTGAAGACGACCATCCTCCACTCGACCGGCGCCTCCATGGACACGGGGATCCACGTCCTCATCGCCTCGACGCACAACTCGACCGGCGCCTACGAGTTCCCGAACAGCCACCTCGAGGGGATCGCCGTCTACACCAACACCCCCCCCGTCGGCGCGTACCGCGGCTACGGCCATCAGGAGTCGCAGTTCGCGATGGAGCGGATGATGGACCGGCTCGCCCGGAAGCTCGGGATGGACCCGTTCGCCCTCCGGGAAAAGAACTACCTCGGGGCCGGCAAGGTGACCTCGCTCGGCGAGCGGCTCTGGGAGAGCAACGGAAACGTGAAGAAGTGCGCCGACCTCGTGCGCGGCATCGTTTTCTCGAAGCCGAAGCGGATCGGGGAGGACGGGAAATACTGGTATGGCCGCGGTTTCGCGGCCCTGATGAAGTCGCCGAAGGGGGCCCCGTTTTCGTCGAAGTCGTGCTACCTGAAGTTCAACAGCGACGGGAGCGTCTCGATCAACATGGGCGGCGCGGAGGTCGGCCAGGGCCTGCGCACGGTGGTGCGGCAGGTGGCGGCGGAGGCGCTGAAGATCGCCCCCGAGCGGATCGGCGTCTACACGGAGATCGACACCCAGTTCTCTCCCTGGGAGTGGCAGACGATCGGCTCGATGTTCACCATCCAGGGGGGGAGAGCGGTCCTGCGGGCGTGCGAGAAGGCGATCGCCCAGATGAAGAAGACGGCCGCCCAGGTCCTGAGGGTGGACGAGGACCGGCTCGTCTATGACGGCCAGTGGATCTACCTGAACCACGACCCCGGCGTCCGGGTCGAGGTGTCGAAACTCACCCGCGGCTACACCTACGACGACGGCGTGACCGTGGGGGAGGTCGTCCAGGCCACCGCCGACGCGCGCCTGCCGCGCCAATCGAACCCGAACGCCTGCGGCCAGGGCACCATGGGGATCAGCTACACCTTCGGGGCGCAGGCCTGCGAGTTGAGAATCGAGAAGGAGACCGGGAAGATCCTCATCGACCACTTCGTCTCCTGCTTCGACATCGGGCAGGTGATCAACCCCCGGCAGATCCGGGGGCAGGTCGCGGGCGGGGTGGTGATGGCGATCGGCGCCTCGCTCTGCGAGGAGCTCCGCTTCACCCCCGACGGCCAGGCCGAGAACCCGCACTTCTCGAAGTACCGGTTCCCGTCCATCAAGGACGCGCCCAAGAAGCAGACGATCGAGTTCGTGGAAACGCCGGAGATGATCGGCCCGTTCGGCGCGCGCGGGATCGGGGAGCACCCCGTGATCGGCGTCGCCCCGGCGATACTCAACGCGGTCTACGACGCGATCGGGGTGGATTTCAGCGAGATCCCGGTGACCCCCGAGAAGATCAAAAAGGCGATCCGGGAGAAGGGAAAGCAGCCATGGGCGACATAATAACCTTTACCCTGAACGGCGGGCGGCGCACCGTCGAGCTGGAGGGATGGGAGAAGGCGATCGATGTCCTCCGGGAGAGGCTCGGCCTGACCGGCACGAAGCGGGGCTGCGACGACGCCACCTGCGGCGCCTGCACGATCGTCATCGACGGGGTCGCCAAGCGGAGCTGCGTCCTGCCCGGGAAGAAGCTCGACGGGACGACGGTGACCACGATCGAGGGGATGTCGGAAGGGACGAGCCTCCACCCGATCCAGGAGGCGCTCATCGAGGCGGGCGCGGTCCAGTGCGGCTTTTGCATCCCCGGCATCGTGATGACGCTCCACGCCTTCTTCGCAAAAAACCCCGGGGCCACGGAGGGGGAGATCGTCGAGGCCCTCGCGCACAATTTCTGCCGCTGCACCGGGTACGAGGCGATCCTCGAGGGGGCGCAGCTCGCGCAGAAGAGGCTCGCCGCGGCGAAGAAGTAAAATGCCGGCCAAGAAACCGTCGCGGATCGCGGTCCTCTTCTCGGGCGGGGTGGACTCCACCGCCGCCGCGGTCCACCTCCTCCGCAACGGCCGCGCGGCGCATCTCCTCACTTTCGACAACGGCGCCGAGAAGTGGCTCGAGCTCGCGGAGTACAAGGCTCTGTTCATCCGGAAGCGGTTCCCGGGCCTCTGCACGTGGGAGCTCCTCGACTCCACCTCCCTGTTTCACGACCTCGCCATCGACACCATGGTCGAGGACGTAGGAAAATACGGGAAGGGCGGGAACCTCGTCTGCTGCGGCTGCAAGCTCGCGATGCTCTGCGGGGCGATCGTCTACTGCCGGAGGAACGGGATCGGGGAGATCGCCGACGGATTCCAGAAGGGCCAGAACTACTATCCGGAGCAGACTCCGGACTACATCGTCCCCGCGGACCGCTTCGCCCGCGCCTACGGCATCCGCTACGCCCACCCCTTCTGGGACCACCCCGAATTGAAGCAGGTGAAGATCACGCTCGCCGCCGCCGTCCCCCCCGCGCCGATACAGCCCTGGTGCATCTTCGGCGGCAATCCGATCCTCGATAAGAAGCGCATCCGCCCCTACGTCGAGAGCAAGCTCCCCGCCATGAAGGCGTACGTCGACGCCGACCTCGGGCTCAGGGGACGCAGACCATAGACGGCCGAAGCCGTTATAACCGACAGGATCGCCGGGTGGTCGATGTCATCGCGGCCGGAGCGCCCCCGCCGCTCGCGTTCGATCATCGTCTTCCGAATAAACCGGCGGTATTTTCGTCGAAATAGGGGAACGGGCGGAGAAAAACTCCGTCTGGCAATAGCTTGGTCATTCGCAAACGCCCGGAGGTGGCGCGATGAAAAGATGGTTGTTTCCGGCCCTGGCGGGCTTCTGTCTGGCGATCGGGCAGGCGGCGGGTGAGGAGTCTTCCCTCCCCCCCGCCGCCTCCGGAGATCGCCCGACGGCCGTGGTCCTCGATTTCTCCAACCAGGCCGGTCCTGACTACGATTATCTGAGCAAAAAGGGCGCCGACAAGCTCCAGGCGCTCCTCGGCCGAACCGGCCTCTTCCGGATCATCGACCGCTCCCGGATCGAAGGAACGATCGCCGCCCAGGGGGCGGGGGGCATCGAGGGCGAGACCGCCGCCGTGGCGGTCCGCATGGCGGAAAAGGCCGGGGCCGATTACGCGGTCCTGGGCCTCTTCCGCGACGCCGGGCAGGAGTCGCGGCGCTACCAGGGCGAGTACGGCGCGGGGTCGGTCAACCTCCTCTTCACGCTGGACACGGTGGTCCGGATCGTCGACTCCCGAACCGGAGAAATCCTCTGGACGGACGAGGCGAAGAGCGAGCTGACCATCCGGGAGTCGCCCGCGACCGAGGTGGAAAAGACCAACATCTATGACGACCTGGCCGAGAAGGGGCTCAGCGCCCTGATCGAACGCCTGAGCGAGAAGCCGCCGTCGGGGCCGAGAGCGCCGCGCCCGGCGGGGAAGGCGATCGCCGTCTCCGTCGCCTCCCAGCCGCCGGGGGGCGACATCCTGATCGACGGGATCATGCGGGGGAACACGCCGGCCGAGATCACGGTCGAGCCGGGCCTCCATGCGATCGAAATCCGCCGGGACGGCTATCTCCCCTGGAAAACCTCCTTCACTCCCGAGACCCTGACCAGCCTCAACCCGGCCCTGACCCTCGCCCCGCCTCCCCCCGACGCCGCGCCGGCGGGCGAGCTCATTCCCCTGGAGCTGAAGAAAAAGATCGTCACCGACGAATACGAACCCCGAGGAGGATCGGAGCAATGAGAACAGCCATCGCCGTCGCCCTGGTCGCGGCGCTTTTCACCGCCGCCGCCGCTTCCGCCCAGACCGCTAAACCGGTCATCGCCGTCGGCAACCTGAGGAACACCGCCGGCCTCGACCCTAAGATCGTCGCCGGCCTCGACGACATGTTCATCACCGCGCTCCAGAAGACCGGGAAGTTCACCATCGTGGAGCGCCAGCAGCTCGCCGATCTGGAGCGCGAGCAGAACCTCTCCCAGTCCCTGAAGCTCGACGGGGAGAAGCAGTCCCTGGCCCAGGTCAACAAGCTCACCGGCGCCGCGTACTATATCCTGGGCGCGGTCACCGCCTGCGAAGACCGGACCAAGGAGTCCGTCTACGAGTCCATGGGGGTGGCCACCACCCAGCATTTCTCCTCCGTCTCTCTCGACATCCGGGTCAGCGATACCACCACCGGCGCGGTGGTCCAGGCGGTCACCGTGAACCGGGAAAAGAAGGAAGTCGACGCCGGGACCACCACCATCGTCGGTTCTCCGAACCTCTCGACCGGGCAGATGGCGGAGACGGCCCGGGAGGCGGTCAACGCCGCCGCCCTGGAGGTGGTCAACGCCGTCTTCCCGATCAAGGTGATGGAGATCGAGGACGACATCGTCTTCCTGAACCGGGGCGAGGGGGGCGGTCTCACGGTCGGTGAGGAGCTCACGGTCTTCGCCATCGGCAAGGAACTGCGCGATCCCGACACCAACGAGGTGATCGGGACCTCCGACCGCCCGGTGGGGAAGGTTCGGGTGGCGGAGATCCTGCCCAAGTTTTCCCGGGCCCGGATCGTCGAGAACGGCGGGATCGAAATCGGGAACATCGTCCGGGCCGCCCGCTGACGGCGAAACAATCAGCACCTGATTGCTCTGATTTCTCTGCGGGGGAAACAATGGCGAGTCGATTCTTCACAGAGGAATCAGAGTAATCAGGTGCTTAATTTATTCCGAGAAGCCGAGCAGGCCGGGGCGAAACCATGACCGAACACGACGGAATGAGCCGGCGCGCGACTCGGGCGGTCGGCCTGGCCATGGCGGCGACCCTCCTCGCCGGCTGCGCCAGCTACACCGACCGCATGCACCTGGTCCGGGCCGACTACGCCGCCGGGAACTATCCCGCCGCGGCCGGGGCCATCGACCCGGATGACTGCGAGAGCGGCCGGGATCAGCTGGTCTTCCTCCTGGAGCGGGGCACCGTCAGGCAGGCCCAGGGGGATTTCGTCGGGTCCAACGAGGATTTCGAGCACGCCTACCGGGTGATCACGGACTTCGAGGAGCGGGCGAAGATCTCGCTCCGCGACGGCCTGAGCGAGACCCAGGCCCTCCTGGTCAACGACACCGCTCTCCCCTACAAGGGGGAGGGCTTCGAGAAGATGCTCCTCCACGCCATGAAGGCGATCAACTACCTCATGCTCTCCGATCTCGAAGGCGCCCGGGTTGAGATCAAACGCCTCGACGAACGGAGGAAGATCGAGCAGGAGGCGCACGAGCGGGAGATCGCCCAGTCCCAGGAGCAAGCCCAGGAGAATAACCTTTCCGCCGAGCAGGTCTCGGGGGTCGAGCAGAACCTGTATAACTCCTACGGTCCGGCCCTGCAGATCGCCAAGAGGATCCAGAGCCTCTACCTCTCCCCTTTCGGCTCCCTCGTCTCCTCCCTGGTCTACGACCTGGAGGGAGAATACGATGAGGCGCTGGTCGACATGCGCCGGGTGATGGCGGAGGCGCCCCAGTTCGCCGCCGCCGCTCTCGACGCTTATTCCCTGGGGGCCGACGATCTTCCGCCTCCGCCGGTATCCCTGGATCTCAGAAAAACCGGCGACCTGGTCGTCTTCTTCCACTGCGGGCTGGCCCCGGAGAAAAGAGAGGTCTCCCTCGCCATTCCGGTCGGCGACGCCTGGATCGCGATCGCCTTCCCGTTCTACGCGGAGATCCCCACCGCGGTCGACCACGCCGACGTCTTCATCGACGGGGCCCTGGCGGGCTCCACGCGGCTGGTCGGGGACGTCGAGGCGCAGGCGGTCAAATCCCTGGTCGAACAGGCGCCGGCACTGGTGATCCGCCAGATGGTCCGGGCGGTGGTCAAGGGCGTCGCCGCCCACGCCGCCGAGAAGGAGAACGGCTGGGCCGGCTTTCTGGTGAACATGTATAACATCCTCTCCGAACAGGCGGACTTAAGGTCATGGCTCACCCTGCCGAAAAGCCTCCAGGCCTTTCGTTACTACCCGCCGGTCGGCAAGCACACCGTGAGAATAGCGGTGGCCGATGCGGGGGGCCGGATTCTGGGGGAGGTCTCCCTGGAGAAGGACTTTGCCAACGACCGGACGGTGCTGGCCAACGTGCGGGGGATCGGCTTCACGCCGGTCTTCCCCAACGGGTTGAACATCACCGCCCAGTGGCAGACACTGCCGCGAGCGCCGCTCTCGGGGAGGCCGCGCTTCGTGATGCACCCTTGAACTGAGAGTATATGGAAGTTACACATTAAATTCGCACCCGGAACGGATATAACCAAGGAGGTGAAGAGATGAAACAAGCATGGCTGAAGACGGCGGGAGGGACGCTCCTGATCGGGGCGATGGCTTTCCTCTGCGTCTCCTGCGGATCGCCATCGATGGGGACGGTGAAGGGGATACCGAAAGAAGAGGCGGCGATCGTGGGACAGAGTATAATCGCCAACAGCCGCTCGGTGGCTTCCAAGCTCGCCGTGGGCGGGGTCCGGTCCTGGCGCGATCCGGCGGGAAGGCTGAACGTCCAGGTCCAGCTCGCCAACAAGGGCCACGGCGATGTGAAGTTCCAGTACTACTTCGAGTGGATGGACGAGTCGGGATTCATGCTGCCCAAGGACACCACCGGCTGGACGCCGCAGGTGGTCTACGGCTACGCCCGCCGGGAGATCGTCGGGGTGGCCCCCTCGCCGGCCGCCGCGAACTTCCGGATGCAGATCGACGTGGCGGACTGAAACCGAGAAACACACAACATCTCAGAAAGCCAGGAACCCAGGAGAAAACCCGAGGATTATTCCTGGTTTCCTGGCTTCCTAAGATGCTTTTCGATAATTCCATCACAAGGAGGCACGGCATGAACAAACTGACGATAGTCGGCGTGGTTTTCGTCCTGGCGGCCCTCGCCGCCGCCGGGTGCGTAAGCAAAACCCAGTACGGCGACGCCCAGGCGGTGGAGACGGTGAACCCGGATTACGGCTCGACCGACCTGCAGATGATCGCGGAGAAAATGGTGAACTCCCTCCTGGTCACTCCCATCGTCACCCAGGCGCCGCAGCGCCCGGTCCTGATCATGAAGGGGGTGGAAAACCGGACCTCGGAGCACATCGACACCCGGACGATCACCGACAAGATCCGCACCCAGATGCTCAAGTCGGGCATGGTCCGCTTCGCCGTGATGGGCGAGGAGAACCAGGCGTCGGTCGAACAGATCAAGTACCAGCAGTCGGGACTGGTCGACACCTCCACCGCCCGTTCGATCGGCAAGCAGGTAGGAGCGGAATACCTCCTGATCGGCAACATCAAGTCGATCGTGAAGACGGCGGGCGGGACCAAGGACGTCTACTACCAGTTCACGCTGAACCTCTTGAACATCGAGAACGGCCTGATCGAGTGGGCGGACGAGAAGGAGATCCGCAAGACCCGCGAGCG
>CAZKCI010000072.1:0-5539 GCA_964551475.1 uncultured bacterium
GGGGATCGGATGGTGGCTGCTCTGGAGCGCCGCGGAGGTCGCCGGGTTCGCCTTCATGCTTCTGCGGGAAGTCCCCGCCATTCACCGCCTGGCCATCATCGGCCAAAACTCCCTGATCGTATCGGGAGTGCTGTTTCTGTATGTCGGGATCATGCGGTTCTTCGAAAAGAAGGAGAATCGGGCGATTCTTATTTCAATATTCGCCGCTTTTATGGCGTCGCTTGTGTATTTTCTCTACGCGCACGACGATATCCAGGTGCGGAGCGTGATCATCGCCGCCACCCTGGCGGTCATATCCTTCATATCCGCGCGGGCGACCCTGCTCGACCGGCCCCGCTGCCTCGCCTCGTCCGCGAATTTTCTCTCGGCGGTATTTCTCGTCCACGGCGGGTATTTCGCCTACCGCGCCTTGATGCAGGCCGCGGGCGACTCCGCTCCCATGTTCGCTCCCACGCCCTTGAACATCGCCGCCTATCTGGACGCGCTCATCGTCGGAATTCTTTTCGTCATATGCCTCATCGTCATGGTCAACCAGCGGTTGAACGCGGACATGGCCGAAGCCAAAGAGCGCTTTGAGCTGATTTTCAACGCCAGCCCCGATGGCGTTCTTATAACCGGCCTGAACGACGGCGTGATCGTGGATATCAACCGGGGGCTGACCGACCTGACGGGCTTCACCCGCGACGATTCGATCGGAAAATCATCCTTGGATATCGATCTCTGGGAAAATCCCGGCGATCGAATAAAATTAGTCGATGAACTCCGCGAAAAGGGAATTTGCGATAACTTTGAAGCCAACTTCCGGCGAAAAGACGGCAGCCGGCTTACCGGTTTGACGTCCACTAAAATCATTAATCTGCGCGACCGGCCGCATATTCTCAGTGTCACTCGCGACATCACCGCGCGCCAACGAGCGGCCGAAGCGTTGGCCAAGCAGGAGAAGCTCTACCGCACCCTGTTCGAGCTTGCGCCCAGCGGGATCCTGCTGGAGGACGCGGAGGGGAGGATCGTCGACGTCAATTCCACCGTCTGCCGGAATCTGGGCTACACTCGGGATGAGCTCGTCCGCATGACCATTGCTGATCTCGCCCCTCACGAGGGCCGCGGCGGAGTGAAAGGGCATATGGCCCGGATCCTCGCCGGAGAAACACTTCATCACGCGGTGAAGAACATCCGCAAGGACGGCGCCGTGAGCTTCATGGAGCTCTACGAGACGCGGTTCCCCCTTCCGGACGGAACCGACGGGATCCTCGTCCTCTCCAACGATATCACCGAGCGGATGAATATGGAGACCTCGCTCCGGGAATCGGAGGAGCAGTTCCGCGGTCTTTTCGAGCTTTCCCCGGTCGGGATTTTCCTCCTCGACC
The DNA here is from genome assembly GCA_964551475.1 of uncultured bacterium. Taxonomy (GTDB): domain Bacteria; phylum Auribacterota; class Erginobacteria; order Erginobacterales; family CAZKCI01; genus CAZKCI01. Next base: position 1,368 of record CAZKCI010000072.1, read on the forward strand.
TGGAGGGGAATATCACCGCCGCCAACGACCGGGGGAGCGCGATCTACGGCTACGCCCGGGAGGAGATGCTCCGGAAGAACGTCCGGGAGATCGTCCCCAAGCGCCTGGCCGGGAATTATCCCCGCCTGGCGGAAAACGTCCGCCGCCGGAAAAGCTTCGTTTTCGAGTCGGAGGGCAGAAAAAAAGGAGGCCGGGCCTTTCCGGTCGAACTCACGGTCAGCCTCTTCCCTTGGAAAGGGAAAGAACTTCTCCAGATCCTGGTCCGGGACGTCAGCGAGAAGCGCCAGGCCGAGGAGGCGGAGCATTTCCGCAAGGTCTCCGAGGCCCTCCTCCGTTTTCAGGAAGAGGAGCGTAAAAAGATCGCCCGCGACCTCCACGATCATCTCGGCCAGGACCTGGCGGCGATCAAGATCGGCCTGGAGATGGGCAAAGCCCGGCTTCCGGCGGGGGAGGCGGCGGCGCGGAACGAGATCGAGGAGACCGTGCGCCTGGTGGACAAGACGATCGCCGACGTCCGCTCTCTCTCCTCCTCCCTCCGCCCGGCCAGCCTCGACGAACTCGGTCTCGTCCCCTGTCTCCGCCACGAGCTCGACTACCTCGCCTCCCGGGGCGGGCTCGCGATCGATCTCGACGCCGGCCGGCTCGGCGGAAGGCTTTCCCCGGAAAAGGAGATCATCGTGTACCGGATCGTTCAGGAGGCGATCACCAACATCCTGAAGCACGCCCGCGCCCAACGGGTCAGGGTGAAGCTGTCGCGGAAAGAAGGCCTGGTTCGCCTCTCGATTTCGGACGACGGCCGCGGCTTCCACCCGGAAGACGGCAAGAGCCCTCCCGGCCTGGGCCTGCTGGGAATGCGGGAGCGGGTGACGCTGGCCGGGGGGAAGTTCGCCCTCGTCTCGCGTCCCGAACGGGGGACCCGGATCGTCGTCACCCTGCCCTCCGCTCCGGAAAAAGGGAGAAAAACATGAAGATCCTGCTTGCCGATGATCATGCCGTCGTCCGCCGGGGATTGAAGACCATCCTGGAAACCGACCTCCCCGGTTCCGTTGTCTCCGAGGCGGTGGACGGGATCCAGGCGGTGGACCTGGCGGTGCGGACGAAACCCGATCTGATCATCCTGGACATCGGGATGCCCGGGATCAGCGGTCTGGACGCCATCCCCCAGATCCTCCGGAAGACCCCTGCCGCCCGCATCCTCATTCTCTCGGTTTACAAGGGCAAGGATTTCGTCGAACAGGCCTTCCAGTCCGGCGCCCGCGGATACCTCCTCAAGGAATGCGCGGTGCACGAGCTGGTACGGGCGGTCAAGGCGATCGTCTGCGGCAAAACCTACATCAGCGCCGCCCTCTCCCGCCTGGTCCCGAGCAAGAGCATCTCGGGGAAGAAAACGGTGGTGGAAGACCGCCTGGGGATGCTCTCCTTGCGCGAGAAGGAGGTGCTGGGGATGATCGCGGAGGGCTATCCCAACGCCGAGATCGGGGCCAAGCTCTTCATCAGCCCGGAGACGGTGAAGACCCACCGCCGGAACCTGATGGCCAAGCTCGGCATCCACAATGTCTCCTCCCTGGTCCGCTTCGCCTTCGAGCACAAGCTCGCGCTGCGCCGCTGAAAAGATTGCGGATTTTCGAAGGCCCGGAGCGGGAGCGACGGGCCGGAGATCCCGAGCGGAGTCGAGGGACGGATTGATGATCGCGGATTGTGGGAAAACAACCGCCGGCTCAGAATCACACTTCATCCTCCACCCTCCACCCTCCATCCTCCACCCTCCACCCTCCACCCTCTATCCTCTACTATCTATCCTCTACCCTCTATCCTCCACCTTCGATATACCCAGTTTGTGGTATTGTGTTTATCGCGAGGAGATATATATTAAGGACGTATGAACGTGCCCACTTCCCGTCCAGCTTGGTCAGGTCTTTATTAAGGCTGGGCGGCGGGTGGAAACAAGAATCCGCCTATGAATTCTATCAACGGAACTATCCGCTCTAATACTCCGGGATGGCTCATCCTTTCCCTGTTCGTTGCCTTGGTCTTTCCCAGTCTCTCTCCCGCCGCCACCGCCACGCTAGTCCCCGACGGCAACGGGTCGACTATCCAGTGGACGGCGACCGGCGCCTCCACCAACTGGGCCTGCGTCACCCGGAACGACGGCGACACCAGCATCGTCCAGACCAACGCCGAGGGCTACTATGATTGCTCTGGTTCTGGCCGCCAGTTATTTCCTGGCTGTGCATCTTGGAGAGAGCCTCAGGTTGTCGATCCTGACCCGCAAGATCTTGAAAGCCTCAAAACGGTTATACGGCATCGCCGCCTTTCACTATTACGCTCTGGCGGACGGGATATCCTATATTTTGGAGCGGGTTCGAGCTGGAATCTGGTGTCCTGGAACAGCACCAATCCCCGATCGACAGTTGACACTTCCGGGCCTTTTTTAAAAAAACGGGGAAAGTCCTGACACTTTGGTATTGTAACACTCCCTGATTCAGGTACACTTAAAGCACCCACAACCACCGGGTACTATTTAAAGCTGTCAAGTAATTATCCGGCCGCCGACTCAACCGGATGGGTATCCAACAAGATGTTCGGAATAGGGTCATGAGAGCTATCGAAACAAGAAAAAGCTGCCTAGCGTTCGCCTGCTCTCTCCTCGCCCTGCTCCTGTGGCTGGTTTTCCCCGCCTTCACCCCCGCCCTCACCGCCACGCTCCGCCCGAACGGGGCGGGGTCGACCACCCAGTGGACCCCATCTGCCGGGACCAACTGGTCCTGCGTCACTGCCAACGACGGCGACACCAGATACGTTTACACCTCGACCTATCTCAACACCGACCAGTACGCGATGGAGGACCTCGGCGCCGCCGGGAGCATCTCGCTGGTCCGTGCCTATTTCCAGGCCCGCCGTTCCGGCACGCTGCAAACGACCAATCTTCGCTACGGAATCAACTCCGGCGGGACGGAGGCGACCTCGACCTCCAACCTCACCAGCGCCTATGTCCTCTACGGAGGGGCGGCGAACTTCTGCGAGTGGACGCGCGATCCCGCCACCGGTACCGCCTGGTCTCTCGCCGGTGTCAACGCCATCCAGGCCCTCATCCGACATAACCAGAACAACGTTCGCCAGGCGCGCGTGACCGAGGTTTACCTGGAGGTGGTCTACACCACGCCCAGCCCCACAGTGACTCCCACCCCCTCCAGGACCCCGACCGCCACGCCCACTCGCACGCCCACCCCGATCCCGACGCCGACAGCCGTCCGCACACCGACGCCCACGCCTTCCCCGACGCCGACCGCCGTCCGCACGCCGACGCCCGCCCCGACCGCTTGCCTGTCCCTGATCGACGCTTCCTTTTCCGCCGACAGCGACGGCTTCGCCTACTACGACGACGCTTTCCGGAACACCAGCCAGCCGGCCTACGAAAGCGGGTCCTGGTCCGCGACCAGCGGCCGCTCCGGCGGGGGGATCACGGTGACACTGGGGGATATCGACGCCAACACCATCAACGGGATGTCCGGCGGCTGGCGGGACGGGTTCAGCCTCTTTTCCGCCCAGACGGTGACGGTGGACCTGTACTACCGGCTGATCTTCGCCGCCAACTACGAGGCCGACGAATACGGAGACGCCATGCTCTCCGTCGACGGGGTCTACTACGGGGTGGGCGGGAACGACTACCTCTACCGCTATTACGGGGACGGCAACGGCGGCGCCAACATGGACACGGGCTGGCAGTCCGTATCCCGCAACATCGCCTTGGGAAGCGGCGCCCACACCCTAGCCGTGGGAGGGTACAACAGCAAGAAGACCGCCGCCGACGAGTGGACGCAGGTCTTCTTCGATGATATCCTCGTCTCCGTCTGCTACCCCATCTCCCCCACGCCGACCGCGACCGCCACCCCCTCGCCCACGGCGACGGCGACGCCGACGCCGGGGGGCTACAAGACACCCAGCCCTTCCCCGACCGTTTCCGCGACCCCGCCGGGCTACAAGACCCCGCCGCCGACGCCGACCGCCTCCGTGACCCCCTCGCCGACCTGCTCGATCACGCCTCCGCCGGCGCCGACCTCGACGCCGACCCCCTGGCAGGTCTTCGGGATCCCCTCGGGCTACTCCGAGTTCCTCATCCCCGGCTCGGAGGAGCAGATGTGGTCGGTCTACACCAACAACCAGATCACCAA
>CAZKCI010000073.1:0-17723 GCA_964551475.1 uncultured bacterium
TTCTCGTGCTCTTCATTGTGTTCTATTTCCTGTCGATGGTGGCCTTCGCGGCGGCGGACCGCTACCGGATACCGCTGATCCCGTTCCTGCTTCTCTTCGGGTCGCTGGGTGTCGAGCGGATGGCGGCGTTCGCTCGCGGGAGGGAGTGGGGGAAGGCCGGTCTGGCGGCGGCCGGGGGGATAGCGCTCTTCGGCCTCTTCTCGCTCAACCCCACCGGCTATCGTCCCTCGCCGGAGAAATGGCACTACGACCGCGCTCTCGCCTATGTCGATGATGAGGACTGGGAGAACGCCGTTCGGGAGGCTCTGCGGGCTATCGACTACGTTCCGGGTTATGGCGAGGCTTATGCCACGATGGGCGTCGCCCATCAGAAGGCGGGACGGATCAAGGAGGCGATCGCGGCCTATGAAACATCTCTCAAGATCAAACCCTCCGCCCGGACCGAAAAGAACCTCGCCGACGCCCTCCTGCAGGCGGGGAGGGACGCGGAGGGCAAGGAGCACTACCGCCGGGCGCTGGAACTCGACCCCGCCTTCGGGCGCATCTACTGCGACCTGGCCCAGGCCCTGAGCGACCGGGGCGAGAAGGCCGCCGCGATCGAAGAACTCCGGAAAGCGATCCGCGCCCAGCCCGATAATGCCGCCGCCCACAATCTTCTCGCCACCATTCTCCTCGAGACGGGGGGGACGGAGGAGGCGCTTGGCCATTATCGGGAGGCGATCAGGATCAACCCCCGCTATGCCGTCGCCCGCTACAACCTGGGGAATCTCCTCTCCCGGTCCGGGAAGCTCTCCGCGGCGGCGGCCGAATTCGAGGCGGCGGTTCGGATCAAGCCCGACTATACGGACGCTCTGAACAACCTCGGCGTCGCCCTGACCATGCTGGGACGATTCGACGAAGCCTTCGACCGTTTTCGCCAGGCCCAGTCCGTCGCGCCCGCCGATCCGGCCGCCTGGTTCAACATGGGAATCGCCCGCGCGCGCCGGGGCGAGAACGCCGAGGCCGAACGGTGCTTTGGGAAGGTTTTAGAGCTGGCACCGGACTACGCGCCGGCGAAGGACGCGCTGAAGATGATGAGAGCAGGGAGATGAGGTTAGGCGAGGATACGCGAAAAGTGATCAGTAATCAGTGATCAGTCATCAGTATGGACCGAACCTATCATTCCCTCCGTTTCGCGGCGGCAGCGCTCATCGCGGCCACCGTGCTTGCCTACGCCAACAGCTTCCGGGGGGCGTTTCTCTTCGACGACGCCTATGTCATCCTGGCCAACCCCTCGATCCAGAAGCTGTGGCCGATCTGGGAGACCTGGTCGGCCCCGAAGCGGTCCCCCGTCCGCGATCGCCCGGTGGTCAACACCACCTTCGCCCTGACCTACGCGCTGAGCGCCGCCCGCCCCGCCGCCCACCATGCCGGGAACCTGATCGTCCACGCGGCCTCAGTCCTCCTCCTCTTCGGCATCCTCCGGCGGACCTTTTCTTTCCCCGCCTGTTCCGGCCCGGTCCGCTCGGCCGCTCTACCGCTCGCTTTCTCCGCCGCTTTGCTCTGGGCGCTGCACCCTCTCCAGACCGAATCGGTGACCTACATTACGCAGCGCTGCGAGTCCCTGATGGGGCTCTGCTATCTCGGCGTCATCTACTCGGTCATCCGCTCCGTCTCTTCGCCCCGGCCGTCCCGCTGGCGGGCGGCGGCGATCGTCTCCTGCGCGCTGGGGATGGGTTGCAAGGCCTCGATGGTCACCGCTCCTCTCCTCGCCCTCCTCTACGACCGGGCTTTTCTCGCCTCCTCCTGGAGGGAAGTCCGGGAGAAACGAGGCCGGCTTCACCTCGCCCTCTTCGCCTCCTGGCTTTTCCTGGCCTGGCTGATCGCCAGCACGCCCTACGAGGATATAAAAACCCATACCCCTTTCGCCTACGCGCTGAGCCAGCCCCGGGTGATCGCGCATTATCTTCGCCTGGCCGTCTTTCCCCATCCGCTCTGCCTCGACTACGGCTGGCCGGCGGCGACGGGATGGGGAGAGATCGCGCCTTTCGCCGCGGTCGTACTGGCGCTGCTCGGGATAACCGTCTGGTCTCTGGTCCGCCGGCCCGTTCTCGGTTTCGCCCTGGCCGCCTTTTTCCTCCTGCTCGCCCCCACCTCGAGCGTCATGCCGCTGGAGGACATCGCCTTCGAGCACCGGATGTACCTGCCGCTCGCCCCCCTGCTCGCCCTGCTCGTCGTCGGCGCGCATCGCCTTCTCCTCCGCCTGTTCCCGCTTGGCTCATCGCGCCGGTCCGCCTCCGGCGTTCTGCTATCGCTGGCGGCTGTTGCGCTCGCGGTCCTGACCAGCCTCCGCAACGCCGATTATGCCACGCCGGTCGGGATGTGGGAGAAGACGCTGGAACTTCGCCCGGATAATTTCCGGGCCCGGATGCACCTGGGGAACGCCCTGCTCAAGGAGGGCAATCCGTCGGGAGCGCTCGCCGCTTACCGCGCCTCTCTCGCCTCCAAGCCGGACTACTACCCGTCCTTTTACAACCTGGCCAATGTCCTCGCCGGGATGGGGCGGATAAAGGAGGCGGAAGACAACTACCGGAAGGCGCTCGCGATCGAGCCGCGGGCGGTGGAGGTCCTGAACAACCTGGGGGCGCTGCTCGCCCAGACCGGCCGTTCGGACGGGGCGATCGACTGCTTCCGGCGGGTGCTCGAAATCGATCCCGCCGACGCCGCCGCCGCTTTCAACCTCGGTCTGCTTCTCATCCAGAAAGGCCGGTTCGAGGAAGCCCGCCCCTGGATCGAGCGGACGCTGGAGCTCAAGCCGGACTACGCGCCCGCGCAGACGGCCATGGGGATGATAAACAAAAAATGAAAGGCTGGGCGGGATAGGCAGGAAAGGCGGGAACGGCGGGAAAGCAGGGGAAACAGGAACAACGCCGCGATCGTAGCCGCGGACCTTTCAGGTCCGCGGTCCGGTCCTGACGCGCGGACATGAATGTCCGCGCCTACGGAGGGGATGCGCTGCGCTGGGGATGATCGGGAGGAAATTGTAGGCCGGTTCTGCGAACCGGCGGCCGGGGCGCGGACGGCGCCCGCTCACAGAGCGGGCCTACAATCTGAAGTGAGGGCCTAGAGGCCCTCACTTCAGGAGAGCGGAGATGAACTTGTAGAGGGCGATCGGGGAGACCGGCTCCCGGTTGCAGACGATCCGGACCGCCAGCGCCCCCACCGCGTTGCCGATGAAGCCGACCAACTCGGGCGGGTAGCCGGCGGCCACGCAGGGGGAGGTGACCGCGAGGTAGGCGTCGCCGGCGCCGATCCGGTCCACCACTTCCTTGGAGAAGACCGGGGTCTCGGCGAAGCCGTCCTTGACGGTGTAGTCCAGAGAGCCGTTGTGGCCGCGGGTGACGGTGACGCAGGGGGCCTGCGTCCTCCGGGCGATCTCCAGGATGAGCTCCTTGAGGTCGGAGAACTTGTTGGAGAGGGCGAGGCGGATCTCCGGCTCGTCGATGCAGACGTAGTCGGCCCGGGGATACTTGGTGATCAGGTTGAAGCCGGAGTTGGCGGAGTTGGTCTGGGTGTTCACCGCCAGGAACTTGGCGGACGCGCAGAGGGTTTGCACCATCTTCGGGGAGAGGAAGCCGTTCCCGAAATCGGCGGCGATGACCAGGTCGTACTCCGGGCAGTGTTTTTTCAGATAGCGGCAGACCTCCTCCTCCACCTCCGCGGGCGGGTTCTGGTCGTTCAGGAAGCAGACCTCGAAGATCTTGGAGAGGAAGGCCGGGTCGACATAGCGGCGTTTGACCACGGTGGGAGCGTCCGGGCGGTAGAAGAACTGGGGCAGGATATTGGGCTTGAGGTGGGAGCGGATGAACTCCTCCTGGGTGTTCTCCTGGCCCAGGCAGGTGACCAGCTGGACGTGGTCGCAGAAGCCGGCCACGTGGTTGGCGGCGGCGAGCACACCGCCGGCGAAGGACTCCCGGTTCAGGTAGCGGGTGGTGATCACCGTCTCCTTCCAGGCCTTCCCCATCGGGCGGCAGTAGTGGTATTCGTCCACGATCGAGTCCCCCACCACCATCACCTTCATCTTCTTCAGATTCTTGAGCAGCTGGATCACCGCCTCCGCCGTGTGCTTTTTTCGGAAGGCGCGCAGGTACTCGTCCGCCTCGGGGTGGTAGACGCTGAAGTGGACGTTCAGAAGCTCGGTGGAGGAGAAGGTGATCTCATTGGTGAAATGGATCCGCCCGCCCCCCGCCTTGACCGCCTCCTCCTCTTTGCCGATCTCGCCGGTCAGGTCCTTCTCCCGGTCGACATAGTCGCTGCCCTTGACGTAGACGTCGGGCTGGAGCTTGCGCAGCGTCTCCACCGCCGTCGGCCAGCGGTTGACCGCCACGTAGTCCACGCACTCCAGCTCCGCGATCGTTTCCGCCCGAAGCCTCTGGTTGAAGACCGGGCGCCCGGGGCCTTTGCCCACGTAGCGGTCCTCGGTGACCGTGACCACCAGGATGTCGCCCTCGCGCCGGGCGGCTTCGAAGTGCTTGATGTGGCCGGGGTGGAGGAGGTCGAAGACCCCGTGGCAGAGGGAAACCTTCTTCCCCGACTTTTTCAGGCCGGCGATGATCTTTTCCAGCTCGTCCAGGGTTTTGATCTTGGCGTAGGCCGTGATTTCGCTCATGGGACCGTTCCTTCGGGTGGTTATCGCGGGTGATTATAATCTCAAATTTGAGATTTCAAATCTCAGACTATCAATCACTGATCACTGATCACTTCTTCCCCTTGCCCAGGTACGTGAACCACTCCTTGGTCGCTTCGCCGATCGACTCCGGCGACCAGACCGGGGCTTTCGCCCAGTAGTCGATGTGGTCGAGGAGGATCTTCACTCCCTGCTCGATCGGGACCTTCGCCTCCCAGCCCAGGAGCTGGCGGATGCGGGAGGTGTCGGCGTGGGTGCAGTCGGGCTCGCCGGGGCGCTTGGGGATGTGGACGACGGGGCCCTCCAGGAGCTCCACCAGGCGATTCACGGAAACCGGGCGGGAGGAGCCGACGTTCATGACCACGCCGGAAAGGGAGGAATCGGCGGCGGCGAGGATGGCGGAGACCACGTCGGAGACGAAGGTGAAGTCGCGGGTCTGGTTGCCGTCCCCGACCACGGTGTAGGGCTTCCCGTGGATCTTCTGGGCGAGAAAGACGCCGAAGACCGCCCCGTAGGTCCCGCTGGTCCGCGAGCGGGGGCCGTAGACGTTGAAGAAGCGCAGGGAAATCGCGGGAAGACCGTAGACGGCGGCCCAGTGGAGGACGCAGTGCTCGCCGAGATACTTGGTCAGGGCGTAGGGATACTGCGGGCGGGCCGGCGCGTCCTCCGGGGTGGGGTAGACGTCGGGGATGCCGTAGCAGGAGGAGGAGGCGGCATAGACCAGCTTTTTCACCCCCGCCTTCCGGCAGGACTCGAGCACGCTGACCGTCCCGTCGACGTTGGAGCGGTGATACGGGAGCGGCTCGACGATCGAGGGGACGATGTCGGCCCGGGCGGCCAGATGATAAACCCGGTCCACGCCGGCGAAGGCGGGGAGGATCTCCCGGTAATCGGCGATGTCGACCGGGCGCAGGGAAAGGCGGGGATTATTGCCCAGGGCGGGAAGATTCTCCCGACGCCCGGTGCAGAGGTTGTCGAGGACGACCACCTCGTCTCCCCGGGCGAGGAGGGCGTCGACCAGGTGCGACCCGATGAAGCCGGCTCCGCCGGTGACCAGGTTCTTCATGGCCGCTCCGCCTGGGCCGCTTCCGCGGCGCTCAGCACCTTGCGATAATCATTCTCGGGGATGATCCAGGCCGCCTCGCTCCGGTTGAATGTGAAGTAGCTGAGTTCGTCCTTGGCAAAGAGCCACTGGTAGGTGCCTTTCATGAACAACGACATGTCCTCGTTCCAGCAGAGGGGGGGAAGCGTGGCGGTCACTTTGTCTTCGATCAAGATCCGGTTCTTCTCGTCGATCTTGCCATTGGCGATGCCGGTTTTGATGTTGGAGATGACCGCGTAGAGGGGGGTCAGCTGGATCTTCAGGATGCCGATGTAGGTGGAGCTCACGTAGAGGTTGGAGGCCAGGACCGGGACCAGGGCCCCCAGGACGATCGCCTTCTCCCGGCCGGAGGGACGGAGCAGGGTCTGAATGACCGCGACCGCGATGAGGGCGGCCAGCGCGTTGGCCGTGTACTGGTAGCGGAACTGGGTGTAGGTGTAGATCAGGGAGTTGGTGGTGGAGCGGGCGAGGGCCACGACATAGAAAAAGGCGAAAAGGAGAAAAAGGAGGAAAAGGAGAAGGGAGGCGGTCCGCGTCTTTCCGCGCCGGCGGAGGAAGAACCACCAGGCCGCGGTCAGCCCCGCCAGGGTGAAGCCGGCGACCAGCGTGATGGGGATGATGGAGCGCCCCCAGTTCAGGAGCATCCCCCCCATGTCGATGTTGTCGTAGACGGTGGCGGGGACGGCGAGGGTGGGGGCGAGGTTGACCATGACCCCGACATAGGCCAGGTTGAAGAAGACGGCCGCGGCGGAACCGATCACGCTCAGCGAAGTGATCGCGGCGCGCGGGCCGTAGATCGGACCCACGGACCAGGCGCCGATCGCCTGGGAGAGGGCGAAGGCGCCGATGTAAAGGAGATAGACGGCGGGCAGGACGGCGAGATAGGAGAAGCGGAGATCTTTCCCCGTCAGGGACTGGTGGCGCTGGGCGAGGTCGGGCGCGAAGGCGAGGATGAGGAGGGCGAGCGGCCAGAGGGCGAAAACCTCGTAGGTGAGCATGCCGAAGAGAAAGAAGAGGGCGGTGGGGAGGAGGAGGATCCGCCGGGCGGTCTTCAGATAGGAGAGGTAAAGGTTGAAGCCCAGGAGCATGGCGGAGCAGGCGGTCAGGCTGTAGATGTGGAAGGTCCAGGTCACGATGTCGAAGTGGGAGAAGAGAAAAGCGAGGACGGCGAGAAAACCCGCGGTCAGGACGCGGTCCAGTTCCAGGTGGCGGGAGAGGCGGTAGAGGAGGAGGAGGCTCAAGAAGTACATCAAAAAGTTGGAAATGTGGTCCAGGAAAAAGGCGGCGCCGAAGAAGCGGTGCTGGAGGTAGAGGATGAAGAAGGAGAAGGGGCGGAAGGTCCCGTGGCTCCAGGGATCGTAGGTCAGGACGTGATACCACTGGGGGGGTTGGGGCGAGGCATCGACCAGGTGGAAGAAATAATAGGCCGACCAGTAGTCGCTGCGGGGCGGGTTGGAGAAGGAGGAGGAGAAGAAGAGGAGGAGGGCGAGGAAGAGAACGATGAAATAGACGATCACCCAACGGCGGGAGAACCAGGAGTCGTTGACCGGTGTCCGTTTGTCTTCGCGAGGCATGGGAGAGTTTCGATTTGAACCCTGGCCCGGGATAGTATATATTCTACGATCACGCGTTCCGCGCCGCGGCGGGGTTCCGGAGCGGCGCGGGACACGATAGGCGAAAATGACGGAAAGGTCAAACACCAAAAATATCGCCCGGGACATCCGGAAGTCGCTGGTCCGGATGCACACGGTAGGGTCCCATTTCGGATCGGCGATGTCGATCGTGGACATCCTGTCCGTGCTCTACTTCCGCATCCTGCGCATCGATTCGCCCTCCGATCCCGCCCGCGACCGATTCCTCCTCTCCAAGGGGCACGCCGCCTCCGCCTGGTATGCCACGCTGGCCCGCAAGGGGTTCTGTCCCCTGGAGCTATTGGACAAATATGCCGCCAACGGCGGGCCGCTCTGCGGCCATCCGGTCCGGGGGGCGATCCCCGGGATCGAGGCCTCCACCGGCTCCCTCGGACACGGTCTTCCCATCGGGGCCGGGATGGCCTGGGCGGCGCGGAACGACGGGACGGGCGCCCGGGTTTTCGTCCTGATGGGGGATGGCGAGGTCCAGGAAGGGTCGGTCTGGGAGGCGGCGATCCTGGCCGCGCGGCTCCAGCTCGAGAACCTCACCGCTATCATCGACGCCAACAACCTCCAGGGCTTCGACCGGGTGGAGAACATTCAGCCGATCCGAACCCTGCCCGGCAAGTTCGCCGCCTTCGGCTGGGGAGTGAAGGAGGTCGACGGCCACGATCATGAGGCGCTCTTCCGGGTCTTCTCCGCTCTGCCCTTCGCGGCGGGCAAGCCCTCGATGGTGATCGCCCACACGGTCAAGGGCAAGGGGATCAAGGACATGGAGGGCAAGTTAGAGTGCCACTATCTGTCCGTCCCCCGGGATAAAGTTGAGAAATACATCGAAGAACTCGGGGAGTACTAGGGTAAGAGGAGCCATAACTAATTATTGTAGGAGGGGCATTCCTGCCCCGATGCCCGGATCGCGACAGGTCCCGAAGAAGATTTCGGGATGGGGCAAATGTCGCTCCCACGATGGGGCAAAGCGAGCTGCGCGCATGAGCGTGTAGCGTATTGTAAAGACGTATATGAGAAACGCCTTCATCAACACACTTATGCTCCTGGCCGAGAAGGAGGAGCGGATCTACCTGCTCACCGGCGACGCCGGCTTCACCATCCTGGAGCGGTTCATCGAGAAGTTCCCCGGCCGCTATCTGAACGTGGGGATCGCCGAGGCGAACCTGATCGGCGTGGCGGCGGGACTGGCCCTCTCCGGGAAGATCGTCTTCTGCTATTCGATCATCCCCTTCGTCACCATGCGCTGTTTCGAGCAGGTCCGGGTCGACCTCTGCTATCAGAAGCTCCCGGTGAAGCTGGTCGGCGTGGGCGAGGGCGTGACCTACGGCACCGCCGGCGCCACCCACCACGCGATCGAGGACATCGCGATCATGCGGGCTCTCCCCAACATGACCGTGATCTGCCCCGGGGACCCCTTCGAGATGGAGAACGCGGTCGCCGCCTCGCTCGCTCTCTCCGGGCCCTGCTACATACGCCTCGGGAAATCGGGCGAAGCGAAGATCCACGCCTCTCGGGAGATCGGCTTCACCCTGGGGCGGGGGATCAAGGTCCGCGAGGGGCAGGGCGCGGTCCTCATCTCCACCGGGAACATGCTCCCGGCCGCCGCCGAGATCTGCCGGAAGCTCGCCGAGCGCGGCTTCCAGCCGGGGCTCGTCAGCATGCACACGGTCAAGCCGATCGACCGCGACCTGATCCAGGCGCTCCCCGCCCGCTACCGCCTGGTGGCCACGCTGGAGGAGCACAACGTCATCGGGGGGCTCTCGAGCGCGGTGGGAGACGTGATCCTGGAGGAGCAGCTTCCCCTGCGTCTCATCAAGTTCGCCATTCCCGACCGCTATGCCTGCGTGGCGGGGAGCCAGGAGTATCTCCGCAAGGACTTCGGCCTGGCGACCGACGATATCCTCGCCCGCCTCGAGCAGGAGATGAGGAGATCGGGGATAACCGATAAGTAAGAAGTCAGAAGCTCACAATAGGCTGAAGGCTGAAGGAAAAGCCAGACCCCTGAACCGTGAACCCTGAACCTTGAACCGTGAACCATAGATCTCTCGAACTGAAACGTTACTGGGACCGCGCGCGGACCCTCTCCTCCATGCTGGCGATCAAGGCCATGGGGAAGCCGCGCTATCCCTTCTACGTCAACCTGGTCATCAACTCGCGCTGCAACTTGAAATGCTCCTACTGCTTCGGGCGCTACTCCAGCCGGAAAAGGCCTGACTGGGCCTGGGAAGACCTGAAGATCCTGATCGACGACCTCCACCGCCGGGGGACCCGCTACATCCTGGTCCAGGGCGGCGAGCCTCTTTTGCACCAGGACCTGGGCAAGATCCTGCGCTACAGCGTCGAGAAGGGGATCGTGACGGCGCTGGTCACCAACGGGACGCTGCCCGACCGCATCCGCGAGATCCCCGAGATCGCCCTGATGGACAACATCTGCTTCTCGCTGGACGGCAACCGCGAGGGAAACGACATCGTGCGGGGGAAGGGGACCTTCGACAAGGTGATGGAGTCGATCCGGGTGGTCAAGGAGGTACACCGGGCGCCGGTCCGGATCAACTCGACCATCAGCCGCTACACCATCGGAGACCTCGACTTCTTCGCCGAGATGGTGAGGAACCTGCGCCTGGAGTGGGGGATCAACTTTCTTTTCAAGGGGGACGAGAAGCTGGGCGAGGAGTCGATGGCGCCGGCGGACGAGGAGGTCCGGGAGTTTGGCCGCCGTTTCATCGAGTACATTCAAAAAGGCTATCCGATCTTCACCACCTCCAAGGTGGTCCGCTATGTCCTCGGCTGGCCGGTCCCCTACGCCAAGAAGTTCCTCAACCGCGAGGACGCCGGGAAGCTTCTGGGGAAGAAGGCGATCGAGTGCCAGTACGGGAACTACGAGCTGGTGATCGACGAGGACGGACGGGTCTACCCCTGCCAGGGGATGCAGGGCGTCTTCGACGCCAAGAACCTGAAGGAGGTCGGCTTCGACGCCGCCTTCGATCACTTGAAGACCAAGCCCTGTTACACCTGCTATCTCACCTCCCTGATCAACACCTCGGCGATGATCAACTGGGACCTGGGCGTGATCGGGGAGACGGTCTTCGGCACCTTCCGCAGCCGCCTGCGCCAGGGGACCGCGGCGGGCTGACCCGACCCCCCGCGACGGAGTTCATATGGCTGATCCCGGACAGACGGTCGATCTCTCCATCATCATGCCCGCCCTCAACGAGGCGGGGAACATCGAGAGCGCCGCCTGGAGAACCCTTCGGTCCTTCGACCGCTTCGGTGTCAAGGGGGAGGTGATCGTGGTCAACGACGGCTCCTCCGATTCCACCCCGAGACTGGTGGAGGCGCTGGCGGCGAAAGAGGGAAAGGGGCGGGTGCGCCTGATCGCCCACGACCGCCCGCGGGGGGTGGGGGCGTCCTTCCGGGACGGGCTCAGGGAAGCGAAGGGCGAGGTGGTCGCCTTCATGCCCGGCGACGACGAGAACGACCCCTCCGAGATCGTCCGCTATCTGCCCCTGATGAAGGAGGTGGACCTGGTCGTCCCCTTCGTCTTCAACCGCTCGGTGCGCGCCCCGGGAAGAAATGTCCTCTCCTTCCTCTACCGGACGATCATCAACCTGTCCTTCGGGGTTAATTTCAATTACACCAACGGGACGGTCCTCTACCGGCGTTCCCTCCTGGCCGATCGCCCCAACCGGAGCGACGGTTTTTTCTTCCAGACCGAGAACGTGGTCCGCTCCGCCCGGGCGGGCTACCTTTTCGCCGAGGTCCCCTACCGGCTGGACGTGAGAAGGGGCGGGGGCTCCAAGGCCGTCTCCCTCAAGTCGCTTAAGGCGGTGACACGGGATTTTCTGCGGCTCTTCGGCGAGATCCACGGGGGGAGCGGGAAGGCAGAGCTTGCTTCCGGATCAGTCTCGGCGCAAAGAAGAAACACGGGCACATAGTAATCCGTGGGAGCGACATTCCTGTCGCGATCCGGGTCGGCTCGGATCGGGGCAGGAATGCCCCTCCCACAATGAGCGGAGACGCGATGCAGAAACTCGTCCTCGACGGGCACAAGCTGATGTGGCACCGGGACCGGGTCAAGGCCTGGCTCGCGGGGGAGCGGATCGCCCCCATCACCATCGACTGCGCGCTCACTCGGCGCTGCAACTATTCCTGCGTCTACTGCTACGGGAAGCTCCAGCTCCACGACGAGCAGAGGATGACCCGGGAGGTGATCGTCCGCTTTCTCGACGACGCCGCCGAGATCGGGGTGAAGGCGATCTCGCTCGTCTCCGACGGCGAGTCCACTTGCTCCCCCTACCTCTACGACGCGATCCTGAGGGGCAAGGCCAACGGCCTGGACATGGCGCTGGGGACCAACGGCTACCTCCTGCAGATCGAGCGCCTGGAGGAGATCCTTCCCGCTCTCACCTATCTCCGCTTCAACATCTCGGCGGGGGAGAGAGCGCGCTACGCCCAGGTGATGGGCTGCCGGGAGGAGTGCTTCGACCGGGTGACCGGGATCATCCGGGAGGCCTCCCGGATCAAGCGGGAAAAGAAGCTCGCCGTCACGCTGGGCCTCCAGATGGTGCTTTTGCCCGACTACGCCGACCAGATCCTCCCGCTGGCCCGCCTGGGGAAGGAGCTGGGGGCCGATTACACCGTGATCAAGCACTGCTCGGACGACGAGCTGCACACGCTGGGCGTGGACTACTCCCGCTACTTCGCCCTCACCGAGACGCTGAAGGCGGCCGAGGCCCTCTCCACCGACGACTACCTGGTCAAGGCCAAGTGGTCGAAGATCCTGAGCGGGGGGGGGAGAAAATACTCGCGCTGTTACGGCGCGCCCTTCATGCCCCAGTTCTCGGGCTCGGGGCTGGTCGCACCCTGCGGGATGCTCTTCAACAGCCGCTACCGGGAGAAGTTCCACATCGGCAACATCATCGACACCTCCTTCAAGGAGCTCTGGAAGAGCGACCGCTACTGGGAAGTGATGGACTACATCGCCTCCGAGAAGTTCGACGCCCGCACCGACTGCGCCTGCCTCTGCCTCCAGCACAAGATCAACGAGTTCCTCTGGGACGTGAAACAGGGAACGATCGATCTCAATGCGCCGGTGGGAGATCCGCCCGATCACCTAAACTTTATCTAACCGCGAATATCCACGAACTGACTCGGCTGGGCCCTGCCACTGATGTCCACGAATTTACACGAATTTTCACGAATTATTGGTCCGGTGTTCGGTGGTCGTTATTCGTGCAAATTCGTGGAAATTCGTGGAAATCGGTCGCCGGGCCGGGCGCGGCAATTCGCAGTTAATAGTTCACCCCGATTATGAAATCGAGCTTGGCTTACAAACGGGCAAGGATGTTCTGGAACATCCTCTACTGCCACCTGGTCAGCAAGCGCCAGCCGATCAACGTCTACCTGGCGGTGACCAACCGCTGCAACCTGAAGTGCTACTACTGCTACGGGGAGTACGCCAACCGCCAGGACTGGCGCGAGTTCACCACCGGGGAGCTGCTCTCCCTGATCGACGGGCTCTGGCGGGAAGGCACCCGCCTCCTCCAGCTCCAGGGCGGCGAGCCGCTCCTGCGCGACGACATCGAGATCCTGATCGACCGCGTCCGGGCCCGGGGGATGATCTGCGACCTGATCACCAACGGGACGCTGGTGGAAAAGAAGTTCGCCGCGGTGCGGAAGCTCGACTCGATCTGCATCAGCCTGGACGGACGGGAGGAGCTGAACGACCGGAACCGGGGGCAGGGGACTTTCGCCAAGACCCTGCGGGCGATCGAGATGTGCGCCGGGGCGGGCGTCCCCACCCGGATCAACGCCGTCCTCACCGCCCAGACCGATCCGGCCGACCTGCGTTTTCTGGCCGAGACCGCCCGGCGCGTGCAGGCCCTGCTCAACTTCTCCCTCTCCTTCCAGTACGAGCCGCTCCGGGAGGGAGGCCCCCGCCATCACCTCGACGTCAGCGACGAGCAGGTGCGGGGATTTTTAAGGCAGATCAAGGATCTCCAATCGAAGCGTTTCCCGATCCAGTTCACGGGCCTCGCCCACAACCTGGCCCTGGTCTGGCCCTTCTCCTATCAGAAGCGGATGGCCGCCTCCGCCGAGCTCCCGCCCCGGCGCCCCTTTCCCAAGTGCTATCACGCCGACTACATCGTCTTCATCGACGGCGACGGGTCGGTCTACCCCTGCTGCAACTTCTGGGGCAAGCCGCGCTGGAACGTCCGCGAACACGGCCTCACCGCCTGCCTGAACAACCTGTCCCGCGAGGGCTGCGAGGCCTGCTACATCCTCTCCTATCTCGACCGGAACCTGATCTTCGGCCTGGCGCCGCGGACCCTTCTCCACTACGCCGCCCGCGCGCTCCGCGAATTGATATGATGTGGGAGGGGCGTCTCGCCCCGATGCCTGCCGGCCGGGATCGCGTCGAGGACGGCGCTCCCACATCCGAGCAAAGCAGAGCATACAGGAGATCGATGAGCCTCTCGTCCGATGCCGGAATCGCCCTCTCCGCCCTCTCCGCCCGCCTGCGCGGGCGGCGGGTCCCCCTCTTCGTCCAGGTCATGCCCACGGAGCGCTGCAACCTCCGCTGCCGCTACTGCTACGCCGAGTTCGGCCCCCGCCGCCGGCCGGATTTCCCCCTCGCGCCCCTTCTCCGCCTGGTCGATGGCCTCGCGAACCTCGGTACGCGCGTGGTCATGGTGGCGGGAGGAGAGCCCCTCCTCTATCCCGATCTGGGGAAGCTCGTCGAGCGGATCGTCGGCCATGGGATCATCTGCTCGGTCAACACCAACGGGATCACCCTTCCCGCCCGGATCGAGGAGGTGGCCAAGGCCGACATGCTCTCGGTGAGCCTCGACGGCCCTCCCGCGCTGCACGACGACTACCGGGGGAAGGGGACCTACGAGAAAGCCCGGGCCGCGATCTTCCTCGCCCGGAAACGGGGGCTCCGGGTGCAGATCCAGTTCACGCTGACCCGGAACCTGATCGAGACTTTCCGCCATGTCGAAGGCGTGGCCGAGGAGGAGGGCTGCCTGATCGGGATCAACTTTCTGCGGCCCCAGGAGAGGGCCGACGGCTCGCGCCGGGAGGCCGCGGAGGCGGGGGACGAGGAGGTTCGGAATTTTCTCCTTTTCCTCCTCCGGGAAAAGCCGCCCGCCCTGCCCTATCCTCCCCATCTCATCCGATACGTTCTCCGCTGGCCCTACGGGTTCGGGAGGCACCTGATCGCGGAGGAGAAGGATCTCCGGGGCTTCCGCCCGATCCGCTGCCGGGCCGGGGATTTCCTTCTCGCCATCGACAACGCCGGCGACATCTTCCCCTGCACCAAGCTGTTCTACGTCCAGAAGCTCGGCAACTGCGCCGACGGCGACATCGAGCGGGCCTACGCGGCGCTGCCGCCGCTCCGCTGCCAGTCCTGCCTCGACCTGGGGACCAACATCATCAACGATCTCCTGAGCTTCCACCCCGCCTCCGCCCTCGGCCTTCTCCGACTCTGGTTGCGGCGGAGCAAGGCTCATCATGCTTGAGCATCCTTATAAATTCGAAATCCGAATATCGAAATCCGAAACAAATCCGAATGACCTAAATTCGAAACCGCCAGCGGCAAGCCCCCGCGCGGTCTCGGGGAGTGAAATGTTCTCTCGTCCGTTGTTTGGGTGCTTCGGATTTTGAATTTGTTTCGGATTCCGATATTCGGATTTCGGATTTGGATTCATGACTCGTTCTGACCTCATCGCCCTGATCGTCATCATCCTCCTGGTGGGGGGATGCCTCTACCCCCTCGTCTCCGGCCGTCTCCCCGTATTTTTCGACGACTACTACGAGACTTTCAGCCGCCTCTTCTTCAACGCCCGCGCTCTCCAGTCCGGCGCGCTTCCCCTCTGGGACCCCCACACCTTCGCCGGCGGGCGGGTCAACTTCATACCCAACACCACCATCTGGTATTTCCCCTCGTATCCCTTCTACCTCCTGGCGCCGCTCGGTGACGTCGACGCCGCCTACGCCCTGATCATCAAGATCCCGCTCTTCCTCCACTGGCTGCTGGCGGCGCTCTCGGCCTACGGCTTCGCCCGCCTGGCCCTCCGTCTCAACCCCCCCGGCTCGCTCGTCCTCTCCGGCGTCTTCGCCTTCGGGGCGGCGATGTCCTACAACATCTGCGACCCCTCCACGGTCTACGCCACCGCCTGGATCCCGCTCGCCCTCTGGGGAATGACGGGCCGCGCCCTGCGCCCCCGGCGGATCCTCCCGCTCCTGGGGGCGCTGGCGGTGAGCTTCATCGGACCCTGCGGCTCGGACGTGCGCGGCATCTTCAGCCTGGCGACGCTCATGATCTGCCTGGGGACGGCCGCGCTGGTCACGGGCCTGTTCGGGCGGATGCGCCTCGCCGGCCGCCTGGCCGCCGGAGGACTTATCGTCCTCGTCATCGGTTTTCTTCTCTCCGGACCCTACTGGACGGGGATGATCGAGACCGCGAAGATCTATGAAGGCTCCCCGCTCCTCCAGGTCTCCCGCTCCGCCTCCGAGATGTTCTCCATGCCCCCGCGCCACTTCCTCACCCTCGCCGTTCCCGACCTCTTCGGCACGCTCACCGGCCGCCAGGGCGTGAACCTGGGTTTCGCGGACCTCGCCGACTACTCCCATCTGGAGGGGAATATCACCGGGGGCTTCGCCCTCGTCCTGATCATCCTCCTCGGCTCGCTCCTCGGATGGAAAAGGGGGAGGGGGGAAGAGGAGACCGTCGCCCGGATCTGGTGGGTGGTCGGACTCCTCCTCACCGTCTTCTCTCTCCTTCTCGTCGCCGGGCGCTACTCGCCCTTCTACCGGGCGCTCACCCGCGCCATACCCGCCTTCGGCCTGCCCTATGCCCTGCGCTGGCGGGTGATGGAGCACCTGGGGATGGCGCTCCTGGCCGGCGTCTCGGCCCACTGGCTCTGGTCCTTCCGGGAAAGGGCGGTTCGCCTGGCCGCGGTCGTCCTGGCCGTCCTGGTCCTGGCCGCCGTCCTCTGGCAGTTGCTCGTCCCTCTTCCGCCCGACGGACACTGCGCCCTCTTCCGCGCCTGGCGCGATCACCGTCACTGGCTGGTGGGGAACCTGCTTCCCTATCTGTCCGCGGCACTGGCTCTGGCCGCGCTGGTCTGGTTCTTTTTCCGCGCCCGCTGGCTTCCCGCCCTCCTCACCGGCGCGGTCCTGATCGAAAGCGCTTTCCTCGGTTTCTCCGTGGTCTATTTTCTTTCCTGGGGGGACGTCCCGGAGTGGGTGAAATATCCGCGCCCGTCCGCGACCTGGTACTATCGCCTGACCGGGGCCGCCCGCGATCCTTCCCCATCCCCGGAGACCGGGACGGAGAGAACCGCATTCTCGTTCTCGCTCCTCGACCAGACGGCGACACTCCAGGGGGGCGATTATCTTCTCGGCCACTGCTCGAAACCGCTGGTCCCCCGCTTACGGGATGTCCTGGAGGATCTGACCGAGGGCTATCCCTACGCCCTGCGGATGAAGGACCCCGCCTCCCGCTTTTTCCCAAACATGAGCGTGAGGGATCTCGTTCTGGAGTCGCCCCGGGCTCTTCCCCCGGAGACGGCCGAGTCCCATACCGTGGCCGGGGCGGATGACTGGCGTCGCTTTCGTCTGCAGTCGGTCATGCCCCGCGTCTTCACACAGGACTGTCTGGTTCTCGCCTCACCCGAAGAGTCCCGCACGGAACTTTTAGGCGGCGACCTCCGGGAAGCGGTATTTCTGGAGGCCGAGGAGATTGACCGGCTGAACCGGCGGAGCGGAGAGCTTCTCCCCTACGAAAGCCTTCTCCGCCTGCGGGAGGTCGCCGGCGAGGATCGCCGGTCCCATTTTGGGAAGCTGCAGGAGATCAATCGGATCGGCCGCGTCTCCTCTCCGACGCCGAACCGGATGGTCGTCGAGGTCTCCATCGAGGCGCCCGCGCTTCTGGTCACCACGGACGTTTTCTATCCGGGCTGGAGCGTGGCCGTGGACGGGGAAGACGGGATCCCGCTCCGTGTGAACTATCTCCAGAGGGGCGTCTGGCTGGAGAAGGGCGTCCACGTCGTGGAATGGAGATTCCGCCCCCCCGCCGTGAGATGGGGTTTTGTTCTGATCGGGATCGGGGTTATTCTTTCGATCGTGATCCTCCTCCGGCCGGCGAGGGAGGAGGAGGAAACGTAAAAAGTATACCGTAAACAGCGAACCACACTCGCTCCGCGGTTTTTTGTGGGAGCGGCGTCCACCCCGCGATCCCGGGCGGCCCGGATCGCGGCGGGGGCGCCGCGGCCACAATAAGACAGGGACAGTCCCTGGCACAACTACAAGC
>CAZKCI010000074.1:0-2174 GCA_964551475.1 uncultured bacterium
TTCTCGTGCTCTTCATTGTGTTCTATTTCCTGTCGATGGTGGCCTTCGCGGCGGCGGACCGCTACCGGATACCGCTGATCCCGTTCCTGCTTCTCTTCGGGTCGCTGGGTGTCGAGCGGATGGCGGCGTTCGCTCGCGGGAAGGAGTGGGGCCATGCCGGTCTGGCGGCGGCCGGGGGGATAGCGCTCTTCGGCCTCTTCTCGCTCAACCCCACCGGCTATAAGCCCGCCCCGGAGAAATGGCACTACGACCGGGCGCTCAACTACAGCGATATGCGGGACTGGGAGAACGCCATCCGCGAATACCACGAGGCGATCGAATGCGAACCCCAGTTCCTCCGCGCCTACAACAACCTGGGGAACGTCTATGCCATCCGCGACCAGCTTGACGAGGCCGCCCGCTACTACGAACACGTGCTCAAGCTTGACCCCAGCCTGGCCCAGGTCCACAGCAACCTGGGGAACGTTCTCTACAAGCAGGGGAAGGTGGAGGAGTCGATCCGCTATTTTCATCAGGCGCTTGCGTTGCGCCCGGACCTGGTCGAGGCCTGGAACAACCTGGGCGTCGCCCTCCAGAAGCAAGGGAAGCTGGACGAGGCGATCGAGGCTTACCGGAAGGCCCTGGTCTATCGTCCCCAGGACATCTCTCCCCTGGTGAACCTGGGGAACCTCTATATGCGCCGGGGACGTCCCGAAGAGGCGATCCAGGCGCTGGAAAAAGCGCTCGCGGCCAACCCCGGCTTCACCCCCGCGCTGTCGGCGCTGGAGAAGGCAAGACGGATGCAAAAAAAGTAACTGAAGAAGAAGTAAGCAGTGATCAGTAAAAAAATCGTGCCGGCCACTGTTTACTGATCACTGATCACTTCTTTTTCGGTTACTGTTTTGTGGGAGGGGCGTCTCGCCCCGATCCATGTCGGATCGCGGCGAGTCCCGAAGAAGATTTCGGGATGGGGCAGACGCCGCTCCCACAGGAAAACATGCGCAGGCGTACTCCACATCCTCATTCCGCGGTCTCCCGGCGAACCGCGCTCATCCTCGCCGGCATCCTTCTCGTCGGCGCCGTCCCCCGCCTGCTCTATCTCCGGGAGATCCGGGAAAACCCCGATTTCGATCATCCGGCGATCGACGCGGGCTATCATCACCACTGGGCCCGGGGGATCGCCGTCGGGAACTGGGAAACGCCGGAGGGGCGCGACGATCCCCAGATCTACCTCCACCCGTTTTACCGCCCCCCCGGTTACGCCTATTTCCTGGCCGGGATTTACCGCGTCTGCGGCGTCGGTTTCCTCGCGCCCCGCCTGGCCCAGATGCTCCTCGGCCTCCTCGCCGCCGCCCTGGCCTTTTTCATCGGGAGAAGATGGTTCGGGGAGACGGCGGGCTTGATCTGGTCGGGTTTGATGGCGGTCTACTGGATCTTCATCTTTTACGAAGGAGAGCTGGCGGGGGAGTCGGTCGCGGTATTCCTGGCCCTCCCGCTCATCTGGTCGGTCGCGGCGGCGGGCGAAGAGAGGGGATGGGCCAGGGGGCTGCTGGCCGGGGTTCTCCTGGGACTGTTTGCTCTTTTCCGCGCCAACGTGCTGGCATTTTTCCCCGCGGCGGCGGGATGGATCGTCTGGGCCCGGCGTCGCCACGCTGCAAAAACCGCCTGGCTGACCGTGGCGGGATTCGCGCTGGGGACGGCGCTGGCGATCTCCCCCGCGACGATCCGCAACGCTGTCGTCTCCGGGGAGTTCGTTCCCATCGCCGCCACCGCCGGGATATCCGTCGCGGTGGCCAACAACGAGCTGACGGACGGGACGACGCATTTCATCCCCGGGATCGGCGATGTGGGGACGCCCTACGACTGGCCCCGCATCGTCCGCCATCTGGAGAAAACTCTGGGCCGGCCGCTCGGCCATGCCGAGGCATCCGACTATCTTGTCGGCCTGGGCAAGAAATTCATGTTCGCCCGTCCCGGGAAGTTTCTGAAGCTCTTGGGGCGCAAGGCGCTGCTCTTCTGGGGGCCCTACGAGATCCGGAACCTGAAGGAGACGCACTACGCGCGGCTGAACTCGCCGGTGCTCCGGGCGATACCGCTGAACTTCACTCTGGTCTTCGCGCTGGGCGTTCTCGGGGCGATCCTGTTCTTCGCCCGGCGTCGCCTCGGGAGAGGCGACGCTACAGCCGGCTGTAGCG
>CAZKCI010000075.1:0-47655 GCA_964551475.1 uncultured bacterium
CCACGGACATCTGGATCATGTCGGCGCCGCCGCCCCCATGAAAAAGTCCTTCAACGCTCCTCTCCTGGTCCACGCCCGCGACGCCTCGATCCTCGACGGTTCCGCGGCGAGCTTCTACCTCCCCGGGCTGCGGGTGAAGCCCCTCCGGCCCGACCGCTTGATCGCCGACGGCGAGATCGTGGAGGCCGGCGGCCTGCGCCTGCGGGTTCTCCACACGCCCGGTCACAGCCCGGGTTCGGTCTGCCTGTATTGCCCCGACGTCTCTCCCGGCCTTCTCTTCAGCGGGGACACCCTTTTCGCCGGAGGGGTCGGGAGGACCGATTTTCCCGGGGGATCATACGAGTCACTGATGGGCTCGATTCGGGACCGTCTCCTCTCTCTCCCCGACGATACCGTCGTCTATCCCGGCCACGGGCCGAGTTCGACGATCGGAAAGGAGAGGAGGGGAAATCCGTTCCTGCAATAAGCCAACGGTTAAATGGCTCAACAGTTCAGCGGTTCAACGGTTGACAAATGAACCCCTGAACCCTGAACCCTGAACCCTGAACCCTGAACCCCTGAACCCATCTCCCTCCTCCACCTCCTCCCTTCTTCTCGACGAGTTCCTGAACTACCTCAACGTCGAGCGGGGTCTGAGCCCGAACACCCTGGCGAGCTACCGCTTCGATCTCGCCCGGTTCATCTCCGGCATCGAGGGCAAGGGGAGGGGAGGGGTCGAAGACGTCCGCCGGGACGACGTGGTCGATTTTCTGATGGCCGAAAAAACCCGGGGTCTCGCCTCGCACTCCCTCTCCCGCGCCCTGGTTGCCATCCGCATGTTCTTCCGTTTTCTCACCCAGGAGGGATATCTTCGCCGGGACGTCACCGAGGTCATGGAATCCCCCCGTCTCTGGGCGATCCTCCCCCAGGTCCTCTCCGTCGCCGAAGTGGAGAGCCTGCTCGCCCGCCCGGAGGTGCGCAAGCCTCTCGGATTGCGGGACCGGGCGGTCCTGGAACTCCTTTACGCGAGCGGTCTGAGGGCGGAAGAGCTGACCCGGATCAAGGCCTCCGATCTCAACCTGGATTCGGCCTATGTCCGCTGTCTGGGGAAGGGCTCCAAGGAGAGGATTGTCCCCTTCGGCAAAAAGGCGGCCCAGGCGCTTTCGCTCTATATCGAGCGCGCCCGTCCCCTCTTCGTCAAGGGGCTCGATCCCGGCTACCTCTTCCTCTCTCGGCGGGGAAAGCCCTTCACCCGCCAGTGGCTCTGGCGCCTGGTCAAGCGCTATGTGCGCGAGGCCGGCATCGCCAAGGAGGTCGGCCCCCACACGCTGCGCCACTCTTTTGCCACCCATCTCCTCTCCCGGGGCGCCGATCTCCGGGTGGTCCAGGAGATGCTCGGCCATGCCAACATCACCACCACCCAGGTCTACACCCACGTCGACCGGGAGCGGCTGAAGGAGGTCCATCGCCGTTTTCATCCCCGAGGATGAAAACGGCGGTAAACCGTAAACGGTAAAATGCCGGGTTTGCTTGGTGGGAGCGGCGTCCTCGCCGCGATCCGGGACAACCGTAGATCGGGGTGGGACGCCCCTCCCACGGGGAGGGCAGACGATCAGGTACGGTCCCCGGGAGGGGGAGCCACCATCCGGTCGCGGTCCGCTCCGGCCGCGATTATATCCGTAGTGAAATATTTCACTTGAAACATGTAAAGTTTATTGCTAGAATATAATTGACAATCTGGAACCGGACGACCGCTGCGGCCGGTCCGGGGGGGAACAATCAGCCAGGGGAAGTGGAACATGTTCGCGCGCAAGATACTGGTCGTCGACGACGAAGAAACCATCCGGGATACCGTCTGCGACTTTCTCAATCTGAAGGGCTACGAAGCCCGGGGCGTCGCCCAGGGGAAGCAGGCGCTGAGGCTGATGGAGAGCTTCGTCCCCAACGTGGTCTTTCTGGACTATATGATGCCCATCTTCTCCGGTCTGGAGCTCTTCCCCCGGATGAAGAAGATCTTCCCCTTCCTCAAGGTGATCATCGTCACCGGCCGGGGATCGGAGGAGATCGCCGTCCGCGCCCTGAAGATGGGCATCGACGACTACATCACCAAGCCCTTCGACCTGGAGGCGATGAGGAAATCCCTGGACTTCTACCTCGAGAAGCAGCGCGAGGAGATCATCCATCTCAACCACCGTTACTTCTATCCGATCGAGGATCCGGTCGTCAGCCGCTACGAGTATCTGCGCCTGGTCCACTCCCGCCCGGAACTGGGCGTGAAGACGGCCAGCGCCTTCTTCACCTTCTCCCGTCAGGATTTCTACAACCACCTGAACCGCTTCCGGAAGATGGGCCTGTTGGGCGTGCTGGGGGAGAGGGAGATCAAGGATTTGAGCCGGCGTTTCGGGGAGACCCGCCTCAAGCGGGTCCAGCTGAGCGGGTTCACCCCCTTCCCCTTTATCGAAAGAAGCGCGAATGACGGCGAATACCGCCTGGACCGTTTCCTCAACTGGTCCGATCCGGCCCAGGTCAAGCTGGAGATGATTCGCGCGGCCGCCGTTTCTCGCCGCCCCCACGTCGGGGAGATCTGCCGGCTCTACGGGATCACCCGCGAGGCGTTCTACCAGAATTACCGCGCTTTCCAGGCCAAGGGGGTTTTCGGCCTTCTCTCCAGGAAGAAGGGTCGCCCGCGGAAGAATCAGATATCGGCCGGCGCTTGACGGGCGCGGTCATCCGGTATCCCGTTTCGATTCCCCTGCTCCCTCCCTCGATGGTCGATATATCCTTCTTCACTCCGGGCACGGCCTCGGGGGATTATAGGTCCCGGAGAGGGACGCGGGGAACGTGGTCCGGCCGCGAGTTCTTGTTTTCTCCCGCTTCCGTTCGACTGAACCTTTGGACAACTTCATTTCGATCGGAATGAAGTTGTCCAACAAAATTGCATTTACAACATCAAGAGAGATAAGGGGATGCGCATGGCGTCCGTCGCCGACAACCTGGCCCCGCTGGTTTTCCGGGGGCTTTCGCCCCGCCTGGTCCGGGTGCTGGAGCGGGCCGGGCGCTTCGCCGATGCCCAGGGCTGGAAAGCCTACCTGGTCGGCGGGTCGGTCCGGGATCTCCTCCTGAGCGCGCCGACCATCGACCTCGACATCCTGGTGGAAGGGCACGGGCTGGATTTCGCCCGGGACTTCGCCCGGAGCGAGAAGGGCGTCTGCAAGTTCTATCGCCGTTTTTCCACCGCCCTGGTCATCCTTCCCGGGGGGATCAAGGTGGACGTCACCACCACCCGCTCCGAGACCTATCCCCGTCCCGGGGCGCTGCCCGAGGTCCTCCCCAGCAGCCTGGAGGAGGACCTGCGCCGCCGGGACTTCACCATCAACGCCCTGGCCGTCTCCCTGAACCGCTCCTCCTTCGGAAGCCTGACCGACGTCTGCGGCGGCCGCGCCGATCTGGAGAAGGGGGTGATCCGGGTTCTCCACGCCGACTCTTTCCGGGACGACCCCACCCGGATTTTCCGGGCGGTCCGTTTCCGGCAGCGGCTCGGCTTCGCCATCGAGCCGGAGACGGTTCGCCTGATCCGGAGCGCGGTCGATCTGAAGATGTTCGAAAAGGTTTCCGCCGAGCGTCTCCGGCGCGAGCTGGAGCTGATCTTCGCGGAGGCCCACCCCGCCCGGGCGATCGAGTCCATGTCCGAGTTCGACCAGCTCCGCTTCATCCACCCCCGGCTCGGCTTCTCGGAAAAGCAGAAAGAGGCGGTCCGCCGCCTGGAGGCGGACTGGGAGTGGTTCCGGAAAAGCTTCCCCCGCGAGAAAGCGGTCCGTTGGTGGGTCTATTTCGGCGCTCTCGTCTGGCCGCTCGATCCCGAGGACATCCGCGCCGCGGCGGAGAGGTTCGCCCTCGCCCGCGATTTCGTCGCCGCCCTGCTGCGCGCCCGGGAGCGGGAAGCGGATCTCGTTGCGCTCTTCGCCGGCCCCCTCTCTCCGGGCGCCGTCCATGCCGCGCTCACGGGATTGCCGTCGGAGATCCTCCTGATCCTGATGGCTCGATCCGCAGGAGGGCTAAGGGAGGGGGTCCGCCTCTATCTGGAAAGGCTCCGGATGGCGAAACCCCGGATCGGCGGCGCGGATCTTTCCTCCCTCGGCCTGGCCCCCGGCCCCCGCTACGCCCCCATCCTCTCCGCCGTCCTGCGCGCCCGCCTCGACGGGAAGGCGTCCACCCGCGAGGAGGAGCTGGCGCTGGCCCGCAGTTTGATTGACAAGGCGCCCCGCGATTGATACTTTCACAGCTTCAATCGGCGGAACCGGGTGGTTCCGATAATTTGAGTTTCAATGCGCGGGGCGCACCGAGCGCCCGATCGACGTTTCCTCCGCACCATGAGTGAGAACCCCATCCAGGCGCCGGATATGAGAATCCCCCGGAGGCGAATTTTAAGCGGGATGCGCCCGACCGGCCCCCTGCATCTCGGCCATCTGGCCGGGGCGCTTCGGAACTGGGTGGCCCTCCAGGACTCCTACGACTGTTTCTACATGGTGGCGGACTGGCACGCCCTGATGAGCGAGTACGCCGCGCCCGCCGTCATCGTCCCCTTCATCCGGGAGAGCGTGGCCGACTGGATCGCGGTCGGGCTCGACCCCGACCGCTCGGCCATCTTCCGCCAGTCGGACGTCCGCGAGCATGCCGAGCTTCACCTCATCCTCTCCCTCTTCACCCCCTTGCCCTGGCTGGAGCGCTGCCCCACCTACAAGGAGCAGCTCTCTGAGATCACCGGCCGCGATCTCATGACCTACGGGTTCCTCGGCTACCCCGTCCTCCAGGCGGCGGACATCCTCCTCTACCGGGCCGAGGCGGTTCCGGTGGGCAAGGACCAGGTCCCCCACCTCGAGCTGACCCGGGAGATCGCCCGCCGCTTCAACGGTTTCTACGGCCCGGTCTTCCCCGAGCCCCAGGCCATCCTCACCGCCGCCCCCAAGGTGCTGGGGCTGGACAACCGGAAGATGAGCAAGAGCTACGGGAATTTTATCGCCCTGGCCGATCCGCCCGAGACGGTCGCCGCCAAGGTCAGGTCGATGATCACGGATCCGACCCGGATCCGCCTCGCCGATCCCGGCCATCCCGAGGTCTGCTCGGTTTTCTCCTACTGGGGAGGGTTCGCCCCCTCCCGGAGCGGCGAGGTCGAGTCCTGGTGCCGGTCGGCCCGGGTCGGCTGCACCGAGTGCAAGGCCCGCCTGGCCCAGGTCCTCTCCGGCATCCTGGCCCCGATCCGGGAAAAGCGCCGGGAGGTTCTGGCCGGCGACCGGGTGGAAAAGATCCTGCGCGCGGGAGCGGAGAGGGCCCGGGCGGCCGCGTCCGAGACCATGACCGCCGTCCGCCGGGCGATGGGGGTGTAAGATGCCGGGACTGGACCAGAACTTCGCCCTGGAGATCTTCGAGGGTCCGCTGGATCTTCTCCTCTACCTGATCCGCAAGGATGAGATCGACATTGACGACATCCCCATTCAGCGGATCACCGAGCAGTATCTCAAGTATCTCGGCCTGATGCGGATGCTCGACCTGGACGTGGCCGGGGACTTCCTGGCCATGGCGGCCACCCTGATGCAGATCAAATCCCGCCTGCTTCTCCCCCCCGAGGAACGCGCCGCCGAAGAGGAGGAGGAAGAGGATGACCCTCGCTGGGAGCTGGTGCGCCAGCTCCTCGAATACAAGCGCTTCAAGGACGCGGCCGACTCGCTTCACGATCTGGGGAAAGAGCAGGAGAAGATATACCCCCGCGGCGGGGAGAAGCTCCCGGCCCCCGCCCTGGCGGAGACCCCGCTGGGGACGGTGTCGATTTTCGAGCTCCTCGACGCTTTCTCCCAGGTGGTGGCCCGGGCCGAGAAGGGGCATCTGGCGGAGCTGGAGGCCGATACCTTCAACCTGGACGACGGCCGGGCCCGGATCCTCAACCGGGTCGGCGGGCCCGAGCCGGTGGGTTTTCTCTCGCTCTTCGAGGCCGGGGAGACCGTCACCCGGATCGTGGTCGTCTTTCTCGCCCTCCTGGAGCTCATCCGCACCAAGTACGTCCAGGTGATCCAACAGGACCATTTCGGCGAGATCATGATCCGCCGTCCGGCCGCCGTAACGGAGGAGACATGACCGCGCCCGAACCCCGGCGCCTGATCGAGGCGCTGCTCTTCGCCTCTCCCGAACCGCTTCCCCTCGCCCGTCTGGAGGAGCTCACCGAGGGGGCGGACCTGGGAGGGAAGACCGTGCGCGCTCTCCTCGACGAACTGAAGGAGGAGTATGACCGCGAGGGCCGGGCCTTCGCCCTGCGCGAAAGCAAGGGGGGGGCCCAGCTGAAGACCCGGGAGGAGTTCGCCCCCTGGGTTAAAAATCTCTTCGGCCCCCGCGCCGCCATCCGGCTTTCCCACGCCGCCCTGGAAACCCTGGCCATCGTGGCTTACAAGCAGCCGATCACCCGGGTCGAGATCGAGGCGATCCGGGGGGTGAACGTGGACGGGCTGGTCAAGAACCTTCTCGACCGCGAGTTGATCAAGATCGCCGGCCAGAAGGAAGTGGTCGGCCGCCCCTATCTCTACCGCACCAGCCAGCGCTTCCTCGAACAGTTCGGCCTCTCCTCGCTCGCCGCTCTCCCCCCGCTGGAGCCGCAGGAGAAGCCGGTCATCCGCACCATCCGCCACACCGGGGATCTGAAGGGGCCCGCCGCCCCCGCCGCCCCCGCCGAGACGCCCCATGAGCCTGAAGGACCTTCGGAAGAAAATCGACCGGATTGATTCCCGCCTGCTGCCCCTGCTCAACCGGAGGGCTGGCCTGGCCAGGGAGGTCGGGCGCCTGAAGAGCCCCTCCGCCGGTGTCTACGACCCGGCGCGGGAGGAGGAGATCCTGGAGCGGGTTCTTTCCGCCAACCCGGGGCCGCTCTCCGCCCAATCCCTGGCCGCGATCTGGCGGGAAGTGATCTCGGCCTGCCGGAGGATGGAAGCCGCCCTCCAGGTCTCCTACCTCGGCCCCGAGGCCACCTTCGCCCACGCCGCCGCTCTGAGGCGTTTCGGGTCCTCCGTGGTCTGTTCCCCGGCGGAGTCGGTGGCCGGCGTGTTTCGGGAGGTGGAGAAGGGGAACGCCGACTTCGGCGTGGTCCCGATCGAGAATTCGCTGGAAGGGGCGGTCACCTACACGCTGGACATGCTCCTCGACTCCTCGCTCACCATCTGCTCGGAGATCTTTCTCCCCGTCTCCCACTGCCTCCTCTCCAATTCCCGCCTCTCCGCCATCCGGACGATCTATTCCCACCCCCAGGTCTTCGGCCAGTGCCGGCGTTTCCTCCGGGAGCGCTTTCCCCAGGCCGCCCTGGTCCCGGCCGCCTCCACCGCCCAGGCCGCCCGGACGGCCGCCGGCGAGAAAGGCGCCGCCGCCCTGGCCGGTCCCCTCGCCGCCGCCGTCTACAAGCTCAAGATTCTGCGGGAGAGGATCGAGGACAGCGCGGCCAACATCACCCGCTTCCTGGTCATCGGGACCGTCCCCCCGCGGGCCGGCCGCGCCAACCGGACCTCGCTCGC
This sequence comes from uncultured bacterium, assembly GCA_964551475.1. Classification (GTDB taxonomy): domain Bacteria; phylum Auribacterota; class Erginobacteria; order Erginobacterales; family CAZKCI01; genus CAZKCI01. The sequence continues at coordinate 7,527 of CAZKCI010000075.1, forward strand.
CTTCGCCCTGCCGCACCGCTCGGGGTCGCTGCACGACGCGCTCGTCCCCTTCAAGCGGCGGGCGATCAACCTGACCAAGATCGAGTCCCGTCCGTCGAAAAAGATGCCCTGGGAGTATTATTTCTTCGTGGACCTGGAGGGCCATGCCTCCGATCCGCGGGTGAAGGCCGCCCTCTCGGAGCTCAAGGGGAGGGTGCTCTTTCTGAAGGTGCTCGGCTCGTACCCGCGGGCGAAGGCAAAATAATAGGTTCTAGAGGTCGTAGAGGTCCCAGAGGACCTATTAACCAGACGAGGCCGCCATGATCCGCCAGCTCGCCCACCCCCATGTTCTGAAGATCACCCCCTACCAGCCCGGCAAGCCGATCGAGGAGGTGGCCCGGGAGTTCGGCGTGGAGGACGTGGAGGCGATCATCAAACTCGCCTCCAACGAAAACCCCCTCGGCCCTTCCCCCAAGGCGCTCGCCGCCTGCGCCAGCTCGCTCCGCCGCCTCCACCTCTACCCGGACGGGTCGGGCCACTCCCTGAAGGAAGGGCTGAGCCGGCGCCTCGGTGTCCCGCCGGAGATGATCATCCTGGGCAACGGCTCGAACGAGATCATCGAGCTGATCATGCACGTCTTCGTGGGCCGGGAGCATTCCGTCCTCTACGCTCACCCCTCTTTTCCGATCTACCGCCTGATGGCCCTGATGTTCGGATCGCGCGCGATCGAGGTCCCCTGCCGGGAATTCACCCACGACCTCGACGCGATGGTCAAAGCCATCGAGCCCGACACCCGCGTGGTCTTTATCGCCAACCCCAACAACCCCACCGGGACGGCGGTGAGGCCGGAAGCGATCGGTGATTTTCTCCGGCGGGTATCCCCTCAGGTAGTGGTCGTTCTCGACGAGGCTTACTACGAGTATCTTCCCCCCGATCTCCGCTTCGAGGGGATACCGCATCTGCAGGAGAAAAAGCTCATCCTTCTGCGCACCTTCTCCAAAATCTACGGTTTGGCGGGCTTGCGGATCGGCTACGGGCTGGCCTCCGCGGAGATGGTCGAGATCCTGAACCGGGTCCGCCAGCCCTTCAACACCTCCTCCATCGCCCAGGCCGGCGCTCTGGCCGCTCTTGACGACGAGGCGCATGTCCGCCGGGCGATCGAGGTCAACCGGCTCGGCCGCGCCCGCCTGGAGAAAGGGTTCCAGGCGCTGGGGCTGGAGTACGTCCCCTCGGCGGCGAACTTCATCCTGGTCCGGGTCGGCCGGGGGAGGGAGGTCTATAACTCCCTCCTCGCCCGCGGGATCATCGTCCGTCCGATGGACGGCAACGGCCTGCCGGAATGGCTCCGGATCACGATCGGGCTCCCCAAAGAGAACGAGAAACTTCTCCAGGAGCTGGGGAAGCTCGCCGCGCCGGCTGAGGGCTGAAGACTGAAGGCGGAAGGGAAAAATTTGAGACCGATTCTCGGCGTGGAGCTTCCCGAATTTCCCCTCTACGACCGGGGGAAGGTGCGGGACGTCTTCACCGTCGGGGAGGACCTCCTCTCCGTCGCCACCGACCGGATTTTCGCCTTCGACCGGGTCTTCCCCGGCGGCCTTCCCGGCAAAGGGAAGGTCCTCACCGCCTGCACGCTCTGGGCGTTCAATCTGGCCCGGGACCTGATCGAGAACTTCGTCATCTCCTCCCGCGTCGAAGACTTCCCTCCCGCCCTCGCCTCCCGGGCGCCGATCCTCTCCGGGCGGAGCCTCCTGGTGAAGAAGGTCGATCCGATCCGGATCGAATGCGTGGTCCGGGGCTTCCTCTACGGCCAGTCCTGGAAGCTCTACCGGGGAGGCGATTTCTTCTGGGGGCAGAAACTTCCCGACGGCCTCCGTCTCGCCGGCGAGCTTCCCGAGCCGATCTTCACGCCCGCCCGCAAGGTCCGCACCGGCGAGGACCAAAACATCTCCTTCGCCGACCTGGAAGCCCTGCTCGGGGAGGAGAAGGCGGCGAAGATCAAGGAGACGAGCCTCGCCCTCTACCGGCGCCTGCGCTCGGAATGGGCCCGGCGCGGTTTCATCATCGCCGACACCAAGTTCGAGTTCGGCGAGAAGGAGGGGAAGCTCTGCCTGATCAACGAGGCCGCCACGCCCGATTCCTCCCGTTTCTGGCGGATCTCCGACTATCGCCCCGGCCAGCTCCAGGACTCCTGGGACCGGGACCTCCTGGAGGCCTATCTCCTCCGCGGCAAATGGTCGCCCGGCGCCCCGCCGCTCCCCGTCTCCCCCTCTATCCGCCGGAAGCTGGCGGAGCGTCTTCAATCCCTCGCCTCCCTGCTGTAGGATCGAATGCCCTGCGTCCGGTCCCGCTCATCTCTTCCGACCTCAAGACCAGCGTGGCGGCGGTCGGCTACTCGACGACCAGCTTTTTCATCGGCGTTTCCCCGGCGCTGGTCAGCCTCCTCTTCGACGGGATGATCGTGCCGATGGCGGGAGTGATGGCGTTTTTCGCTTGGATCACGGCGGGACTGCTTCTGGCCGGATCGCTGATCACTGATCACTGATCACTGATTGACCCGGTGTGGGTTTTTGGTATCATAAGCGGTTTTTACCAACGATGATAGGGAGGTGGAGGATGAAATTGCGGGAAAATCTCATACTGTCCGACGGGCAGTTCAAAAATGAGATCAAGCGCTGCGAGTATTGCCAGGAACAGCCGTGCCGAAATGGCTCCGCCGAAAAAGGGGTCCGGAACGGCTGCCCCGCCGACGTCTCCCCCCCCGATTTCATCATGGCCGCCCAGGCAGGGCGCCCTTCCGATATCCGCCGCGCCGCCGCCCTCATCCTTTCCAGGAACCCCTTCGGGGGCGTCTGCGGGATGGTCTGCCCGGACCGTCACTGCCTGGCCGCCTGCGTCCGCAATAACCCCGATTTCCCCGTCCCTATCCCCGCTCTCCAGGCGACCATCATCGACAAGGCCCGCGCGCTCAAGGTGATGCCGAAGTTCGCCGCGGCGAAAGCCAATGGCAAGAAGGTCGCGGTGATCGGGGCGGGCCCCGCGGGTCTCGCCGCCGCCGTCGCCCTGGCCCGCCAGGGATACGAAGTGGACATCTTCGAGAAAAGGGGCGAAGCCGGCGGCGCCGCCCGCTGCATACCCTCCTACCGGCTGCGCTCCGACATGCTCGACGCCGACATCGCCCTCTGCCTCTCCCTGGGAAAGATCAAGCTTCAGTTCCGCAAGGAAGTGAAGGACCCGAAGTCCCTGCTCCAGAAGGGCTACGCGGCGGTCCTCGCCGCGGTCGGCCTCTGGGAGCCGATCAAGCTCGGGATCCGGAACGAGGATCTCGCCATCTCCGCGCTTGAATACCTCTCCCGCCCGGAGAAGTTCAAGCTCAAGGGGAGGGTGGCGGTGATCGGCGGCGGGGCGACCGCGACCGACTGCGCCGTGACCGCGGCCGGGTCGGGGGCGGCCTTCGTGGAGATGTTCGCCCTGGAGAATGCCGGGGAGATGCCCCTGACCGCCCAGGAACGCGAAGAGCTTCTGGCCAGAAGGATAGACATCAACGGCCGGGTCAAGGTGACGGCGATCAAAGCCGGCCAGGGCAAGGTCAGCGGACTGGAAACGGTGAAGGTGGCCATCCCCGCCGGCGCCTGCTTCAGCCTGAAGCGCGTCTCCGAGATGAAAGGCTGCGGCCAGACGAGGGGCGGTATCGACCATGTCATCATCGCCATCGGCTCCCGCTCCTCGCTCCCGCGCGCCTCCGTCCCCGGCGTCTTTTACGCCGGCGACATGATGGCGGGCCCCTCCACCGTGGTCGAAGCGGTTGCCTCCGGCAAGAACGCGGCCGAGGAGATCGACGCCTTCGTCCGGGCGGCCCCCGCTCCCGAGTTCGCCGACAGGCTGAAGTCCGTCGCCGTTATCCCCGGCTACAACTTCACGCCGGTCTCCCTCGCCGCCGACTTCTTCGGCCGGCCGATATCGAGCCCCTTCCTCCTCTCCGCCGCCCCCCCCACCGACGGGCTTGAGCAGATGAAGAAGGCCTACGAGGCGGGCTGGAGCGGGGGGATCATGAAGACCGCCTTCGACAACCTCCCCATCCATATCCCGGCCGGCTACATGAACCGTTTCAACGATACCACCTACGGGAACTGCGACAACGTCTCCGGCCATGCCCTGGACCGGGTCTGCCGGGAGATCGGGGAGCTCCGCCAACTCTATCCCGACCGGCTGACCGGAGCCTCCACCGGCGGCACCGTCTCCGGGAACGACGAGAAGGACCGCGCCTCCTGGCAGGCGAACACCAAGAAGCTGGAGCGGGCGGGGACGATGGCGATCGAATACAGCCTCTCCTGCCCCCAGGGAGGGGAGGGGGCGGAGGGGGACATCGTCTCCCAGAACGCCAATCTCACCGCCAAGATCATCGACTGGGTCATGCAAATGGGCGACGCCTCCGTGCCCAAGCTCTTCAAGCTCACGCCGGCGGTGACCGAGATCACCACCATCGTGAAGGCGGTGAAGGCGGTCTTCGACCGCTACCCGAACAAGAAGGCGGGGATCACGCTCGGCAACACCTTCCCCTGCCTGGCCTTCGAAGCGGGGGAGAAGAAGGGGTGGGAGGAGGGGATCGTGGTGGGGATGAGCGGGGAGGCGATCGCCCCGATCAACTACCTCACCCTGGCCAAGGTCAGCTCGCTCTCCGTCTCCGTCTCCGGAAACGGCGGCCCGGTGAACTATCTCGAAGCCGCGAACTTCCTCGCCCTGGGCGTGAAGACGGTGCAGTTCTGCACGCTGGTCGAGAAGTACGGCTATCGCATCTTCGGCGAGATGTGCTCCGGCGTGAGCCACCTGATGGCCGACCGGGGGATGAAATCCATGGGTGAGCTGATCGGGGCCGCCCTGCCCCGGCCGATCCGGGATTTCATGGCCCTCTCCCCGGTGAAGAAGATCTCGACCGTGGACTCTGATCTCTGCGTCCACTGCGGCAACTGCTCCCGCTGCCCCTATCTCGCCATCAGCCTGAACGAGAAGAAGGTCCCCGAGACCGACCCCGAGAAGTGCGTCGGCTGCCGGATGTGCAACTACCTCTGTTTCGTCGGCGCCCTTTCCATGCGCGACCGGACGAAGGAGGAGGCGAAGGCCCTGAAGGAAGGGTAGCAATATGGGATCGGACGATTGCTCTTGCCATTGTTCCCGGCGTTGGTTTAAATAGCGGCCCATGAGATTTCCGAACCTGAAGAGAACCTCCCGTCCCCGTTCGGTCGCCGAAGCGTCGGCGATCCTCGCCGATCCCGCGCGCCGGGCCGTCGCCGTCTCGGGCGGCATCTCCTGCATCTTCGCCCATCAGCCCGGCGTCGAGGAGATCGTCCTCCTGCGCGATCTCCCCCTGTCCTTCGTCCGGCCGCGGGAGGGCGGCTTGGAGATCGGCCCCGCCACGCTGATCTCGGTCCTCCTGGAATCTCCGGCGGCGCGGGAATACGCCGGCGGAATCCTCCTCTCGGTCGCCCGGAAGATCGGATCCACGCTGAACCGGAACCTGATCACGGTCGGCGGGAACCTCCTCCAGCCCTTCATCTGGTCCGACCTGCCGACGGTGATGCTGGCGCTTCAGGCGAAGTTCCGCCTGGAGGGGAAGGCCGAACGCACTCTGAGCGCGGCGCACCTCTTCGCCCGCGCCCCCCGCGAACTCCTGCAACCGGGCGAGATCCTCACCGCGATCCTCCTTCCTCCTCTCGACGTCTCGGCCGGGGGAGACGGCCGGACGGCCTACCGGAAATTCACGCTGACCGAAAACGACTTTGCCCTCCTGAGACTGGCCGTGGTCCTGAAGCGGCAGGGAAACTCCTGCCGCGAGATCGCCGTGGCCGCCGGGGGCGGGACCGTTCTCCCCCAGCGCCTCTCCCGCGCGGAAGCGGCGGTCCGGAACCGGAGCGCCTCCGCGGAACTGGTCACGGAGGCCGCCGCCGCGGCGGCGGCGGAGATCAAGCTGGCCCGGGATATCCGCTGTTCCGAGGAGTACAAACGGGACCTCTGCCGGACGCTGGTCCGGGAAACCCTGGAAGAGACTCTCCTGGACCGGCCATCGGTGGAGTCATGAAAATAGCGCTGACCATCAACGCGACGCGTCATGAGGTCGAGATCTCGCCTTCGGAGACGCTCCTCGATCTCGTCCGCCGGCTGGGCTACAAGTCCGTCAAGTTCGGCTGCGGGGAAGGGGCCTGCGGCGCCTGCACCGTGATCCTGGACGGGCGGCCGGTGAACGCCTGCCTGGTCCTAGCGGCGTCGGTCGAGGGCCGGGAGGTGGTCACGCTCGAAGCCCTGGGCGACACCCGCCGTCCCCACCCCCTCCAGGAGGCCTTTATCGAGGCGGGAGCGGTCCAGTGCGGTTTCTGCACCCCGGGCATGATCCTCTCCGCCAAGGCTCTGCTGGACCGGAATCCCGATCCGGGCGAGGATGAAATCCGGGAAGCGATCGACGGGAACCTCTGCCGCTGCACGGGCTACGTGCAGATCATCGAGGCGGTGAAGTTGGCCGCGAAGAGGCTGAAGAAGGGCGGCGCGAAATCGCCCGGCCGCCGGGCCAAGACGGGTTCGCGGTGATGTCCATCTCGTCCAGAGGTTCCTAGACCCATGGTCCGCCGGCGCACATTCTCCGAAGTCAACCATCCGGTCCGCAAGGTCGACGCCCTGGCGCTGGCCACCGGCCGGGCCAGGTATGCCGACGACTTTGAGCTTCCCGGGATGCTTTACGCCAAGATCCTGCGCAGCCCCTTCGCCCACGCCCGGATCAAGGCGATCGACACCGCCCGGGCGAAAGCGCTTCCCGGCGTGGTCGAGGTCCTGACCTGGAAGGACGTCCCCCGGGTGCCCATCACCACCGCCGGCCAGGGCTACCCCGAGCCGTCCCCCTACGACGATTACATCCTGGACAGCAAGGTCCGCTTTGTCGGGGACAAGGTGGCGCTGGTCGCCGCCGAAACCGAGGAGATCGCGGAGGAGGCCCTGAAGCTGATCGCGGTCGACTACGAGGAGCTGCCCGTCCTTCTCGACCCCCGCCAGTCCCTGGAGCCCGGCGCCCCGGTCGTCCACGACGAGAAGGACTGCTATGTCCCGATTCCGATCCCCTACGAGCCGAAGCGGAACATGGTGGCCCGGATCGACGCTGCGGTGGGGTCGATCGAGAAGGGAGTGCGGGAGGGAGCGATGTCGGTGGAGGGGGAGTTCGAGACTCACTTTGCCAGCCATTCCGCCATCGAGCCGCACTGCGCGCTCAGCTGGCTGGACGAGAGCGGGCGTCTTTTCATCGTCTCCTCCACTCAGGTTCCCTTCCACGTCCGCCGGATCGTCGCCCGGGCGCTCCAGATCCCGGTCAAGCAGATCCGCGTGATCAAGCCCCGCCTGGGCGGCGGCTTCGGCGGGAAGCAGGAGGTCATCCACGAGTTCTACCCGGCTCTTCTCACCCTGCGCACCGGCCGCCCGGTCAAGATCCGCTTCACCCGCAAGGAGGTATTCATGAGCGGGCGGGTGCGCCACCACATGATCCTCCGGGCGCAGGTGGCGGCGAAGAAGAACGGCGAGCTGACCGCCTTCGATCTTTACGCCCTTTCCGACACGGGATCATACGGGTCGCACGGGCTCACCGTCGCCTCCAACGTTGGGACCCGCACGCTGCCGATGTTCCGCTGCCCCAACCTGCGTTTCCGCTCCGACGTGGTCTACACCACGCTGCCCGCCGCCGGGGCCTACCGCGGCTACGGGGGCACCCAGGGGATACTCGCCACCTGCGTCGCCATGGACGAGCTGGCGGAGAAGCTCTCGATCGACCCGGTCGCTTTCTATCTAAAGAACGTGATCCGCGGCGGGGCGGAAGTCCCGATCCTGAAGCATCTGGGCGAGGGGCCGACCACCGGGGAGCCCCGGATCGGCTCCTGCGAGCTCGCCGCCTGCATCAAGGCGGGGGCGGAGGCGATCGACTGGAAGAAGAAGCGCGCGCGGCGTCCCGGAGAGGGGCGTTTCCGCCGGGGGGTGGGGATGGCGGTGATGATGCAGGGATCGTCCATCCCCTATATCGACATGGGATCGGCCTTCATCAAGATGAACGATGACGGCTCCTTCAACCTCCTGATGGGCGCGACCGACATCGGCCAGGGCTCGGACACGGTCCTGGCCCAGATCGCCGCCGAGACGCTGACGGCGCCGACCTCGGACATACTGGTCTACTCCTCCGACACCGACCTCACCCCCTTCGATGTCGGGGCCTACGCCTCCTCCACCACCTATCTCTCGGGGATGGCGGTGAAAAAGACGGCGGAGAAGGTGCGGGAGCAGATCCTCGGGGTGGGCGCGAAGATGCTGGGCGCTCCCCTCGCCCAGGTGCGCCTCCAGGACGGGAAGGTGATCGGGCCCCGCCGCCGCTCGGTCACGCTCCAGGAGGTGGGATGCTACTCTCTCTATCAGCACGACCAGTTCCAGATCGCGGCCTCCGCCTCCCATACCACGGTCGAGTCCCCGCCCCCCTTCGCCGCCCATTTCGTCGAGGTGGAGGTGGACCAGGCCACCGGGAAGGTGCGCGTGCTCGATTACGTCCAGGCGGTCGACTGCGGGACCCCGATCAACCCCCAGCTCGCCCGCGGCCAGGCCCTGGGCGCCCTGGTCAACGGGCTCAGCTACGCCCTGGTCGAACGCTACATCTTCAGCTCCAAAGGGGTGATGCTCAATCCCAACTACGGCTACTACAAGATCTACTGCGCCAAAGACATCCCGAAGATCACCACCATCTTCGTCCCCTCCTACGAACCCTCCGGCCCCTACGGGGCCAAGTCCGTGGGGGAGATCTGCATCAACGGGCCGCTCCCCGCGATCTCCAACGCCGTTCACCACGCCGTCGGCATCCGCCTCCACCGCGGCCCCTACACGCCGGACAAGGTGCTGGAGGCGATCCGGGAGATGAAGAACATATAGCATCGGTCATTGATCATTGCTCAACGGGCGACTGTCAACGGGCGGGCTTTCGAGAGGGCGCCGCGTCTCCCCGATCGATCGGGGCAGTCGCGGCGTTTTGCTTTTCCCCGGCCTCAACCGCTTGCCAGATCAGCGCGAGGGGTATAGACTATGAATTCGCGTATTCTGGGAATGCGCGATCGGTTCCCTGGCGATGAAAATCAAGCTGAAACTGGTCGGGCCGCTTCGGGTGCCGGCCGCCGGACGGGCCTTCGCGCGGGAGTACCGCGCCGGGACATCCGTCCGGTCCATCCTCCGCCAGGAGATGGGCTACAGCGAGCAGGAGATGAGCTTCATCCAGATCTTCCGCGCCGGGCGGCTCATCCCGCCCGACGAGAAGCTCTCGTCCGACGCCGATCTCACCGTCTCCCTGCGTCTCGGAGGCGGATGACAAAGACTTATTCAATCGTCCGTGGAAATGGTCGGCCGTAGCCAGTTTTAAATATTCGCCGGATTGATTTCGTGAAAATTCGCGGACATCATCGGTGAGGCTGTTCGCCGTCATGGGGTCTCCCCGAAAGGGAGGGAACACCGACCTTCTCCTCGATGAGTTCATCCGGGGTTTTCGGGCCGGGGGAGGGAAGGCGGAGAAGGTCCGTATCGGCGACCTCGCTATCGCTCCCTGCCGGGCGCTCAGGGACTGCGAGAAGACCGGCGAGTGCGCGATCGATGACGACATGCAGTCGCTCGGGGCCCGGATCCGAGACGCCGACCGGATCGCGGTCGCCGCGCCGATCTTTTTCTACGGTCTTCCCGCCCAGCTCAAGGCGGCGATCGATCGCGGCCAGGCCTTCTGGGCGCGCCAGCATCTGTTGAAGATCGCGCCGGAGAGGGAGAAGGAGGCCTTCGTCCTCCTGGTGGGGGCGACCGAGGGAGCGAATCTGTTTCAAGGATCGCTGCTCACCTGGAAATACTTTTTTGAGCCGCTGGGGCTACGGATCGCCGGGAAACTTCTCTATCGGAAAATCGACCGCCCCGGCGACATCGCGCAGCACCCTTCCGCCTTGTCCGAAGCTTTTAGAGAGGGGAAAAAATTCGCGGCCGGGCCGAAAAACGCCGGTTGAACGATGCCGATCGGTCGCCGTTTAGCGTTGACTTCTTTTGCGTGTACCGTTTCTCGGCTCATCACGTTCGAGGAGGGAAAGCGATGATGCGATTTGCGCGTTATTTCGCCGCCGGACTGGCGATCGGCCTCGGCCTGATCCTGGCCGTCCCGATGACGGCCCGAAGCCAGGACAAGGTCGACTGGCAGGCGGTCAAGGACGACTACGAGAAGGGGCGGGACGCTTTCCAGAAAAAGGACTTCAGCCGGGCGAAGAAGCTTTTCGACGATGTCCTGTCCCACGACCCCGACCATTCCGGCGCCAACCGCTATCTGGGGAGGATCTACTTCGAGAATTATCACGACTACCGCAAGGCGATCCGCTATCTCGAGAAAGCGGTCTCCCTGGCCAGCGGAAGCTATAAAAGGGATCCGCTCTACTCGCTGGCCCAGTCTTACGAAGAGATTCGCGAATACCGCAAGGCGCTCTCCGCCTGGGAGGAGTATGTCAAATACACGGCGCCGGGGTCCAAGTGGGAGACCGAGGCGAAGGAACGGATCGCGGATCTCCAGGCCAAGCTGCAGCCGGCGAAGCCGTAAAACATAAACGGTAAACAGTGAGACGCCTGCGCCGACGGAGTAAAATAGAGCAAGCGTCAAAAGCGTATGGTTGAAAATCGCCCCGGAGGGGCGGACGGGAATAGCCAGGGGGTTCACTCCCTGGAGGAGGATTATCGTATGGTCGGAAAAGAAATTCGCCTGGAACGGATCATGAACCGGATGTCGGGGCGGACGATCATCGTCCCCATGGATCACGGCATTACCGTGGGGCCGATCGCCGGACTCACCGACATGGCGACGACCGTCGACCTGGTGGTCAACGGCGGGGCCAACGCCATCATCATCCACAAGGGGCTGGTCAAGGCCGGCCACCGCGGCTCGGGCAAGGACGTGGGACTGATCATCCACCTCTCCGGATCGACCAGCCTGTCCCCCGATCCCAACGCCAAAGTTCTGGTCTGCCGGGTGGAGGAAGCGGTCCGTCTGGGAGCCGACGCCGTCTCCATCCACATCAACCTGGGCGCTCCCACCGACGCCGACATGCTCTCCACCTTCGGCGACGTTTCCCGTCTCTGCCAGATGTGGGGGATGCCGCTTCTGGCCATGATCTACACCCGGGGGAAGAAGATTAAAAATGAATACGACGTCCGCTACGTCAAGCACGCGGCCCGGGTGGGGGCGGAGCTGGGGGCGGACATCGTCAAGGTGAACTACACCGGATCTCCGGAGAGCTTCCGGGAAGTGACCGCGGCCTGCCCGGTTCCCGTGGTCATCGCCGGCGGGGAGAAGATGGAGACCGACCGGGAGCTTTTGGAGATGGTGGACGGATCCCTGCGCGGAGGCGGACGGGGGCTCTCGATCGGCCGTAACGTATTTCAGCACCCCGACCCGTCCGCGATCATCCGGGCCCTGAACGCCCTGGTGCACGAAAAGGCGAGCGTGAAAGAAGCCCTGCGCTTCACGCGCAAATCCCGGTGATACCGGCTCTCCGCCGGGAAATTCGAAATTCGAAACCGCTAGCGCCCGCCGCCCGCTTGACCCGGTGGAGAAAGCTTTCTCTGGTCCGTTGTTTGGAAAATTCGGATTTAGGATTTGTTTCGGATTTCGATATTCGGATTTCGAATTTGACTGCGACCGCGGAGTTAACTTCGATCGCCCGAAATATATTAGCGAGAGCGAGAGGATATGGCCAAGAGCGTATGGGTTGACATTCGTCCCTGGTCCAAGGCCAGGATGGTCGCCGCCCTGGAAGCGGGCGCCGACGCCGTCATCGTCCCTCCGGGGATGTCGGCGGCGGCCAAGGAACTGGGGCGGATGCGGACGGTGGCCGCCGACGGCGATCTCCGGCTGGGCCGCGACGTGGTCGAGGTCACGCTCCGGGGGAAGGCCGACGAGACGGCCGCCCTCTCGCTTTCCCGCGGCCGGACCGTGATCGTCTCCTGTCCGGACTGGACGGTGATCCCCCTGGAAAACCTGGTGGCTCAGAGCGGGGGGATCATGGCCGCGGTGGCCGACCGCGCCGCCGCCCGCACCGCCCTGGGGATCCTGGAGAAAGGGGTGTCGGGCGTGGTGGTCAGGACCGCCACGCCCGCCGAGATCGGGCCGATTGTGCGCCTGGTCAAGTCGCCCCGGGAGAAAGCCGCGCTCGCCCCCCTCAAGGTGCGGGAGATCCGGGAGCTGGGGATGGGGGACAGGATTTGCGTCGACACCTGCACCGCGATGAAGGCGGGGGAGGGGATGCTGGTCGGGAACTCCTCCTCCGCTCTCTTCCTGGTCCACTCCGAGTCGGTGGAAAATCCCTTTGTCCGTCCGCGGCCTTTCCGGGTCAACGCGGGGGCCGTTCACGCCTACACCATGGTTCCCGGCGGGAAGACGGTCTATCTCTCCGAGCTCTCAGCCGGCGACGAGGTGCTCGTCGTCGATCACCGGGGACGGACCCAGACCGCCCTGGTCGGCCGGGTCAAGGCGGAGAAGCGCCCCATGCTTTTGGTCCGGGCGGGGAAGGGGAAAAGGGAGGCGTCGCTGGTCCTCCAGAACGCCGAGACCATTCGCCTGGTTCGCCCTTCCGGAAAGCCCGTTTCGGTCGCGTCGCTCCGGAAGGGCGACGAGGTCCTGGTCCATCTCGAGTCCGGCGGGCGCCATTTCGGGATGAAGGTGAAGGAAAGCATAGTCGAGAGATAAGCACGGGAATCGGGACAGGAATAGGAACAGGAATCAGACGGAAATCCATACAGTAATCAGACGGGAATCAGACGGAGATCTATACAGGAATCAGTACGGGAATGGGAAAGGGATCGGGAAGGGATGGTTTTGAGTTGCGCCGGGTGTCCTTAATCTGAAATCTCAAATCTCAAATCTGAGATCAAAATATCATCTTCAAGAACTCGCAGCATGTACAACAAAACTGTCATTGTCGGCGTCGGTTTGATGGGCGGCTCGCTGGGGCTGGCGGTCAGGGAACGCCGCCTGGCCCGGGAGGTGGTGGGTTGGGGGAGAAAGGCGGAGCGGCTGGAAGCGGCCCGCCGGGGGGGCGCGCTCGATAGCTGGACGCTCTCCCGCGAGGAGGCCCTGGCCGGAGCGGACCTGGTGGTCTTCGCCGCCCCGATCGGCGTGACCGCCGCACTCGCCTCGGAATGGATTCCTGTCGCCCCTCCCGCCTGCCGGATCACCGACCTGATGTCCGTCAAGGGGGATCTGCCGGAGAAGCTCACCGCGCTCACCGGGCCGGCCCGCTCCTACGTCAGCTCCCATCCCCTCTGCGGCTCGGAAAAAACCGGCGCCTCCTCGGCGCGGGCCGACCTCTTCTCCGGACGGCTCTGCGTTCTCACGCCGGTGGCCGGGACGAAAAAGCCGGCCATCTCCGCCCTCCAGGCCTTCTGGCAGGGCTTGGGGATGCGGGTGGTTTCGCTTCCCCCCGCCCGCCACGACCAGATCCTCGCCGCGGTCAGCCATCTTCCCCATCTCGCCGCCGCCGCCCTGGTCAATCGCCTGGGGGAGGAGAGGATGCTCGACTTCGCGGGGACCGGCCTTCTCGATTCCACCCGGATCGCCGCGTCCGATCCCGATCTCTGGGCGGAGATTTTTCTCCTCAACCGGCGGGATCTGCTGGGCGCCCTGGACCGTTTCCGGGAGACGCTGGAGCGGGCGCGGGCGCTCCTCTCCGCCGGGGACGCCGCCGCCCTGAAGTCCTGGCTGACCGCGGCCTCCCGACGTCGGAAGGGGATGATCTCTCCCGAGACTTCCCGTTCCCGACCCGCCCGGCCCGCCGGCCGGAGAAAGGCCACGAAGGACTGATACTGAGTAACTGAAGAGGTTAAATCTTTAGCCGGGCCGACCGGGATCGCGGCCCCGATTTTCACATAATCTAAGATGTTATCGGGGCAGGCGGAGACGCCGCTCCCACAATACGCGAGTGCCGATTCTGAACCGTTGATCCGTTGAACCATTGAACCCGTGCGAGGTTAAAACTATGTCCGCCGCAAAAAAAATCGTCATCACCATGGACGGCACCTGCGGGTCGGGGAAATCCACCATCGCCAAGCGCCTGGCCGACCGCCTCGGCTTCGTCTACCTGGACACCGGCGCGATGTACCGGGCGCTGACCTGGAAGGCGCTCCGGGACAAAATCGACCTGCACGACCGCCCCTCCCTGACCTCCCTGGCCCAAACCGCCGAGATCATCCTGAGGCGGGGGGAAGGCGGGTCCCGGGTCTTCATCGACGGGGTCGAAGTGACGAAGGAGATCCGCACGCCGGAGGTGACCAACGCGGTGAAATACCTCGCCGATCTCCCCTCCGTCCGCGCCGAGATGGTCAACCAGGCGCGCCGGATCGCCCGCCTCGGCTCGGTCCTGGCCGAGGGGCGGGACACCGGGACGGTGATCTTCCCCGAGGCCGATTACAAGTTCTACATCGACGCCGATCCCGAGGTCCGGACCGACCGCCGCTACCGCGAGTTCCTTCAGAAGGGCGTGCAGATCAGCCGGGAGGAAGTTAAGAAGGACCTGATCGCCCGCGACCACGCCGACAAGTCGCGCCAGGTGGGAGGACTCAAGGTCGCCCCCGGAGGGATCGTGATCGACACCGGAAAGACCGAAGAGATCGAGGAGAACCTGAAGAAAGTCCTCTCCCAGATCAGGAAGGAAGACATTCAAACCGATAGTTAATGGGTTAGGGTAAGGATACTGGTCCGTCGCGGCCGGCGGGCCGCGCTACGCACCTTGCCTCCGGACCAGACCATTAACCTGACCTTTACCCATAGACCAGTTTCATATGCTTTACTCCCTCGCCCACGCCATCCTCCGTGTCCTCTTCCGCCTCTTGTGCCGCTGGGAAGTCGTCGGAAAGGAGTCCGTCCCCGCCGTCGGGGGGGTGATCATCGCCCCCAACCACGAAAGCTTTCTCGATCCGATGCTGGTCGGGACCTCTCTCCCGCGCCCCGTCCACTACCTCGCCCGGAAAGATCTATTTTCCCCCGGTCCCTGGGGATGGATACTTCGCCGGGTCCGCGCCGTGCCGGTCGAGCGATCCTCGCCCACGGCGGCGTCGATCCGGGCGGTTCTCGATCTTCTCCGGTCCGGAGAAGCCATGGTGATCTTCCCGGAGGGGACGCGGGGGGACGGCGTATCTCTGGGTGAGGGAAAGGCCGGGTTGGGGATGCTGGTCTTGCGCGCCGGGGTCCCGGTTGTCCCCGTCTATATCCGGGGTTCGGTCCGCGTTCTTCCCCGTTCGGCCTATCTGCCTCGCCCGGGGAAGATACGCCTCGTCTACGGCGCCCCGCTTATCTTCAACCGCCCGGCTCGCCCCCGCCGGGCCGATTACGAAGACGTTGCCCGGCGGGTGGTCGAAGCCATTGCCAAGCTAAAGGAACAAGGGAAACAAGGGGAACAGGCTGAAGGCTGAGGACTGAGGACTGAGGACTGAAGGTAAAACAGCCTGTCTTTTCCCATTCACTATTCACCATTCACTATTCACTATCCACTATCCACTATTCACCATTACGCTTGATATGAAAAGGCCATCGAAGCGCAGCTCGTATCTCGTCGTCCTCATGACCTCCCCGAAACGGACGGAGGCGCGGCGGATCGCCGATGCCCTTCTCCGGGAGAGGGCGGCCGCCTGCGTGGGCATCTTCACCCGGGGGGAATCGTTCTTCTGGTGGGAGGGCAAGATCGACCGGGCCGAAGAATATCTTCTGGTAGCCAAGACCACCGAGAGCGCTTTTCCGCGCCTGGTCGCGCTGGTGAAAAAGAACCACTCCTATCAGGTCCCGGAGATCGTCGCTCTGCCCATCGTCGGCGGGAATGGGGAGTATCTGAGATGGGTGGGTGAAGAGACGAGGATCAAGGGAGAGGACTGAAGGCTGAGGGCCGAAGGTCAACCGTTGAACTTTGAACCCTTGAACCGTGAACCGCTGAACCGTGAACCGCTGAACCCTTGAACCGCTCCACTTCGTAACGAAAAGATGCCCTCTCCCAGGATAGATGTTGTTTCAGGAAGAATCGTCTCCGTCTGCCTCAGTGCGAAGAAGGGGACTAGAAAGAAGGCCGTCGGTCGCGGCCTTCTCCGGCCGGACTGGGGGATGGAGGGGGACGCCCATGCCGGTCCCGGCATTCGCCAGCTGAGCCTCCTCGCTGCCGAGAGCGTGAAAAAGCAGGAACGCCTGCTGGCCGCCCGTCCGCTCCGCAACCCGATTCCCCCTCTTCAGCCCGGAGATTTCGGCGAGAACCTCCTCACCGAGGGGATCGATCTCCCCCGTCTTCCGATCGGAACTTTCCTGCGGATCGGGGAGAGCGTCGTTCTGGAGGTGACCCGGATCGGGAAGGAATGCCATTCCGCCTGCGAGATCAGAAAACTCTCCGGGGATTGCATCATGCCCCGGGAGGGAATCTTCGCCCGGGTGGTCGCCGGGGGATGGGTCGCCCCCGGCGATCCGGTCGTCAGCGGAAAATCTCCGGGCGCTTGAAGTCGGGACGGTAGTGGCCGGAGCTCTCCGGCTCCTGGACCCAGCCGTTCTCGAAACCCAGCCGCTCCATCTCCTCCACCACCGCTGCGTATTCGTCCGGTTCCACCGTCCTCCCCAGGCGGGGGTGATCCGTCACCTCCGGCGTGGGGTGATACTGGGACATCAGGGAGAGGTGGACTCTGGGGGAGAGCTCTTGAGCGATGAAACGGAGGCACCGTTTCGAGTTCTCGACCTCCCCCGGGAGGACCAGGTGGCGGATGATCAGGCCGCTCCGCGCGCGGCCGCTTTCGTCCAGCGCGAGGACGTCCCCCTTCTGGCGGTACATTTCGCGCAGCGCCGCGGCGGCCGCCTCGGGGTAGTCCCGGGCGCCGGAGTATCGCTCGGCGAGTTCCGCGTCCATGTATTTCAGGTCGGGGAGGAAGACATCGATGAGACCGGAAAGGGAGCGCAAACCTTCAACGCGGTCATAGCCGTTGGTGTTGAGTATGAAAACCGGCTTTCTCCCCCGTTCCCGCAGGGACTCGATCAGGGAAACGGCCTGGGGGAGACAGTGGGAGGGGGAGACGAAACCGACCGCCCGGGCGCCTTCGTCCAAGACCGCCTCGATCCTCCGGACCGCTTCGGGGAGGGCGATCTCCCAGTCTTTCTCCCCACGGTCGTTCCGGCTGATCTGGTAGTTCTGGCAGTAAAGGCATCTCAGGTTGCAGTGGGCGAAGAAGACGTTGCAGATCCCCTTCGTCCCGCCCAGGACCGGCTCTTCCCCCTGATGGAGGCAGATCGTCGCGATCAGGAGGTCCGCTCCCGTCCGGCAGAAACCGGTCTCTCCCGCAGCGCGGTCGACGCCGCAGCGGCGGGGGCAGAGGGAGCAGAAGTCGGGTCGAGGAGTCATAAAAACAGGTTCAGCGGTTCACGGTTCAGCGGTTCACGGTTCAGGGGTTGGTCATATTTATTCAACCGTTGAACCATGAACCGTTGAACCTCGAACCTTATTCAGCAGATACTTTACCCGTTCCCCGTTGCGCGTTGCCCGTGGTATGATATAACAACGCTCAATGAAAGCGGTAGTCCAGCGGGTGGCCGAAGCCTCGGTCGAGATCGAGGGTGTCCTTCGCGCCCGGATCGGTCCCGGCCTGCTCGTCCTCCTGGGCGTTGCCCGGGGCGACACGGAGGAACAGGCGGTCGCCCTGGCCGACAAGATCGCCCAGCTGCGGATCTGCGATGATCCCGAGGGCCGGATGAACCGGTCGGTCGCCGACGTCCGGGGCGAGGTTCTGGTCGTATCGCAGTTCACGCTCTGCGCCGACTGCGAGCGGGGACGGCGTCCCGGTTTCGACGACGCCGCTCCCCCTCAGACGGCGGAGCGGCTGTATGTTTTGTTCGTGCGCTATCTGGAAACGGCGGGCCTTTCCGTCCTTACCGGCGTCTTCGGGGCGAGGATGCGAGTAGCCCTGGTCAACGACGGGCCGGTGACCATCGTGCTCGAAAAGAAATGAACCATATGTCATTTATCATTTATCATTGGTCAAGTATCAAGTAGTCTCGTCGCCGGCTCGTTGATAGTTGATCGTTGAAAAATGAAAAATTCTTCTCTCCCCCGATGACCTCTCAGCCCACGAAAGATCCCTTCTTCCTGAACATAGTCGTTCCCGCCTACAACGAGGAGCAGAACATCTCCGAGACCATCCGCACGATTTCGGAGATCCAGTCCCTGGTCACCATCCCGCACAAGCTGATCGTCGTCAACGACAACTCCACCGACCGGACCGGGGAGGTGGTGGAGGGGCTGAGGAAGAAATATGACAACCTGGTCCTGATCAATCGGCGGGGCAACCACGGCCTGGGGCGCTGCCTGGACCGGGCCTACGAAGAGGTGGAGGGAGGGGCGGTGGTGGCGGTGATGGCCGATCTCGCCGACGACGTGAACGACATCCCCCGCCTGCTGGACAAGCTCAAGGAAGGCTACGACCTGGTCTCCGCCTCCCGCTATGTCCCCCGGGGGTCGGGCGAGCACGGCAACCGCCTCAAGCATTTTCTTTCCCGCCTTCTGGGGAAGACGCTCCAGCTCCTGATCGGGCTCCCCACCAACGACGCCACCAACGCCTACAAGATGTACCGGGCGGATGTCCTGGGCAAGATCGGCATTCTCAAGTCGGACAACTACACCACCGGTCTCGAGATCACGGTCAAAGCCTTTGTCAAGGGGCTCCGGATCGCCGAGATCCCCACCGTCTGGAAGGATCGCTCCCGGGGGCAGTCGCACTTCAAGATCGCCCAGGTTGCCCCCGAATACATCCGCTGGTTTCTCTGGGCGGTCTGGAAAGGCTGGGGGCTGTGACATGGCGAAGCCGCTGATACTCCTGACCAACGACGACGGCATCAATGCTTTAGGCCTCTATGCCCTCGCCCGCGCGACCGCGGAGCTGGGAGAGGTGGTGATCGTCGCCCCCGACTCGGAGCGCTCCGCCACCGGCCACGCCATCACCCTCTCCGAGCCTCTGCGCGCGGACCAGGTCTTCAAGGATGGAACCTTCTACGGTTACGCCGTGAACGGCACCCCCGCCGACGCGGTGAAGGTGGGCGTGAAGGCCCTGCTCCAGAGGGAACCCGATCTGGTCATCTCCGGGATCAACCTGGGGCCGAACACCGGGATCAACGTCATCTATTCCGGGACGGTCTCCGCCGCCACCGAGGCGGCGATCATGGGGATCGACGCCATCGCCGTCTCCCTGGGGACCTTCACCAACCCCGACTATTCCGCCGCCGCCCGCTTCTCCGCCTTCCTCGGCCGCCGTCTTCTCTCCCGGCCGAAGGGGGAGCGCCTCCTCCTCAACGTCAACGTCCCGTCGATTCCGGAAGAGGAGATCCAGGGGGTCAGGATCACCCACCAGGGGACGGCCCGCTTCGATGAAACGCTGGAGAAGAGGTCGGATCTGCGGGGGCGGATCTACTACTGGCTGGGGGGAGAGCTGAGGATCGGCGACGAGAGCGAGACCTCGGACAGCAAAGCGCTCAACGCCCGGGCCATCTCCATCACCCCCCTTCACTTCGACATGACCGACTATCGCCTCCTTCCCCACCTCCAAGGGCTGAATCTTGATGGCTGGAGATCGGAATAAGCTGGTCGCCCGTTCCTTCCGCCTGGCCCGCACCGCCGCCTCCGGCGCTCGGGGCGGCCTGCTGGCCCTCCGGGAGAACATCCTGGTCGGCATCGGCGTGGGCGCGCTGGTCGGCGCCCTCCTCCATCTCTACTACTTCTTCTCCCGGGTCGATTTCTCCTTCATCGCCAATTATTCCATCCTGCTCTTCGCGCTGGTCGGTCTCCTGATCGGCGTCTTGAGCGGCCTCGAGCGCCGCCGCGCCGTCCGTCTGGCGGAGCATACCCGCTTTCTCCGGGACGTCCTGGAGTCCAAGACGAAGCTGATCCAGGACAACGACCAAAGGACCCGGGAGCTGGAGGAGAGCTACCAACGACTGCACCAGGCCCAGGACCGCCTGGTCCAGGAAGGCAAGATGGCGTCCCTGAGCTCGCTGGCCGCCGGGATCGCCCACCAGCTCAACCAGCCTTTGACCGCCGTCCGGGGCTATGTCCAGATCATCGTCAAGCACACCGGCGCCGCCGCCCCCTTCTACCGGGAGCTCAAGTCGATCGAGGAGCAGACCGGACGGATGACCGCGATCATCGAGAACCTGGGAGGTTTTTTCCGCTCCAGCGACGAGTCGGAATCCTACTGCGAGGTCAACCGCTCGGTGACCCGGGCGCTCGACTTCCTGGCCGACGGCTTCCGCCTGAACGGGATCGCCGTGGACGCCAAGCTCCGGGCGCGGGAGACCACGGTGGAGATCGAAGGGAAAAAGATGGCCCAGATGCTGGTCAATTTCTTTCTGAACTCCCAGGAGGCGATGAACGTCCTGCCCGAGAAGCACACCCGCAGGCTCACCGTGTCCACCGTCTCCGTCTCCGGCCCGGTCGAAGGTGTGGAGATCCTGATCTCCGACACCGGCCCGGGCATCCCGGAGGTCCTGCGGAAACGGGTCTATGAAGCGTTCTACACCACCAAGGGCCCGAGCGCTCTGGGCCTGGGTCTGTACATCAACTACTCGATCATCCGCCACGCCAACGGGACGATCGACTGCGAAAGCGAAGAAGGGAAGGGGACCACATTCCGGATTTTCTTGCCCGCTTTAAAGCGGGCGGAGGCCAAGCGATGAAGAGAGTTCTCCTGATCGACGACGAAACGGTGGTCCTGGACCTTCTCCGCACCCTGATCCGCGTGGAGAAGCGCGAGTACGAAGTCCTGACCGCCAAGGACGCTGCCTCCGCCCTGGAGATCTTCCGCAAGACCCCGGCCGATCTGGCGGTGATCGACCTGAGGCTCCCCGGGATGAACGGGATCGACCTCCTCATCGCCCTGCGCGAGATCAAGCCCGGCCTCCCGGCCATCCTGATGAGCGCCTATTCGGACGAGTCCCTGGTCGCTCGGGCGCGGAGCGGCGTCGCCCTCGCCTTCCTCCCCAAGCCGTTCAAGGACATGGACGAGGTGCTCGCTCTGATCGACAAGGGGCTGCAGGAAAAGAAGTAAAACCAGTGATCAGCCAGCAGTGATCGCTGCCCCTCTTTTCAGATGGATGTCCGCCGCGAGATATGCTAGTCTGGTCTATCCGCAATTCCCGAAAGGACCGACTGAGATCGTCATGAAAACCCACTGCTTGTCGCTGGTCGTGTTTTCGCTCCTTTCCGCCCTCGCCGTCTCGCGCCTTCCGGCGGCCGAGGAGCCGGCCGCCGCGCCTTCTCCTGCGCCCGGGCTGGGCGTCGAGGAGTGCCTGAAACGCCTGGATAGCGAGGACGAGAAGGTAAGAAACGAGGCCAAGATCGCCCTGGCCAAGCTCGGGCCCGCGATCGCTCCCCGTCTCATCAAGGAGCTCTCGTCCGCTCCGGCGCCCAAGGCCTATGACCTGGTTCTCGTTCTCGATTATCTCAAGTCCGCGGAGGCGGCGGAGGCCTATGCGAAGCTTTTCGACGCCAGCCAGGACATCAAGATCAAGCTGGTCACGGCGATGGCCCTGGCCCGTCTCGACCGGGATTACCAGGCGCGCCAGGATTTCATCGTCTCCCGAACCAAAGAGGGGAGCGAGGACGACCGCCAGCAGGCGATGCAGATGCTCGGCTACCTCAAGGACGCCCGGGCCGTTTCCGTCCTGAAGAGCATTTTTTACGATCCCGCCCAGTCGGACGGCATCCGCCAGGCCGCGATCTGGGACCTGGGCCACACCCCGGTTCCCGAATCGGCCCAGGTCCTGGTCGAGATCTCCCAGGATCCGGAGGTCGACTGGTTCTACAAGGAGATCGTTTTCGCCGCCCTGAAGCTCCAGGCCGGAGACAAGGAGATGGCTGAGGTGATCAACCGCCTCCTCGAGAAGGCTCAGCGTCTGCCCGCTTCCGCTCCCGTCTCCCCGACCGCCGTCCGGTAATGAACCGGCGCCCCGCCATGGCCGCGGGCGTGGTGCTGCTCGCCGCCGTCGCTTTCTCCGCCGTCCTGCTCCTCCGCCGCGGTCCGCCCGTGCTTCTGCGCTATCGCTGGTCCCCGGGGGGCAGGCTCGACTATCGGCTCACCCTGCAGGGAACCGGGAAGGCCGCCCTCGCCTCCCCTCCCGGGAGCGCGAAAAAGGAGCGGCTAGAGCTTCCGGTGGAGATGGAAGGGACGATCGCCTACTCCCTGGAAGCGAAGGAGGTCTCCGCGGAGGGGGTCGCCGATCTCGTCCTCACGATCACCGAAGCCGAGGCGACCATCCGGAACGAGGTGCGGGGAAGAAAAATGCGGATGGAGCTCGACCGGGAGGGGCTGCGATCCTTTGCCGTCGAGCGTTTGCTGAAGGAGGTGCTCCCCGCCTCCCCTGATTTTCCCTTGAAGGGCATCCTCGACGCCCCTTTCCGCCTGCGCCTCGACCCCCGGGGAAAGGTCGTCTCCTGCGACCTCCCCTCCGAGCTCAAAGGGTCTTTCCCCTTGCCGAACCTCCAGCAGATGATCGTCGGCGCCGTTCCCGATTTCCCGGAGGCGTCGGTCCGCCCGGGGGAATCCTGGCAGAACGACGCCGAGCTCGCCATGCCCGGCGTGGGCAAGCCCTGGTCGCGCGGGGAGACCTGGAAGATCCGCCTGGCCTCGGTTCTGCGGAAGATCGGCCGCGAGCAGGGGAAGTCTGCGGCCTTCATCTCCTTCTCGGGCGGGATGGAACAACAGTGGACGGGGACGGAAGAGGAGAAGCGCCAGGACGCCGGGATCAAGAGCTTCGCCCAGACCCTCTCCGGCGAGCGCCGCTTCGATCTCGAGCGGGGGATGCTCCTGGGCAGCCGGGAGACGATCGCGCAGCAGTTTCGGATCTTCATGTCCCTGGACCGGATCATCGAAGGGAACGGCTTTGACGTGGAGGTCGATTTCTCGCTTCGGGTGGAGACCCTGCTTCAGCCGGGTGAAAATGCGAAATGACGGATATTCTTTCGGGGAGAAGATTATGGCATAATGGCCGCGGGGTCCAATGCCCCGGGGAGAGGAAGACATGAACTATCTGAGAAAAAACGGAGAGATATTTCTGCTCGTCATCGTCGCCATCGCCGGCGCCCTCTGGGGGGCGGCCCGGCTTTTCCCCCCGATGAGCCTTCCCCAGAAGGGCCTGCTTCTGGCCCTCCTCATCTTCGGGACGCTGAGCTTCGCCTATTGCCTGTTCAAGTCCGATTTCCCCTTCTTTCGGAAATACCCGGGACCGATCGGCCTCACCGTCCTCATCGTTTATGTCATTGTCCTGGGCGTGCTCACCGTCTCCGAGATCTTCGACCTCGGCTGGTTTGGCTGGATCTGAATCCCTTCGGGGCGCGCTTCGCGCGCCCCGAAGGGATCCAGGTTTGAACTCCGCTCGGGAACATCCCCCGCGGCGCGCGACTTTCCCCCATCGCCGGTTGTCTCCGCGATTCCCCAATAACGGCCGGAACGCCCGATGACATATCCCTCGCTGAATATCGCGGTTGCCTTCTTCTCCCTGCTCCTGCTCCCGTCCTGCTCCCGCTCCGCTTTCCACAAGGAATCGCGCCCTCTTCTCGGGACCACGGTCAGCGTCGAGGCGGAGGGCGATCCCTCCGTTCTGGCGGCGGCCTTCGCGGCCGCCGAGGAGATGGAGAAGAAGTTCAGCCTTTATCTCCCGCAGAGCGAGCTCAGCGACGTGAACCGGCGCGCCGGGGAAGCGGCGGTGGCGGTGAGCGAAGATCTCTGGAAACTCCTCGTGCGCTCCCGGGAGATCGGCCGGATGACCCGGGGGGCATTCGATATCACCGTCGGGCCGCTGATGCGGTCCTGGGGTTTCTTCCCCAAGAGAGAAGGCCGCGTGCCGGCGGAGGATGAGATCGCCGCCGCCCGGGCGAATGTCGGCTGGGACAAGATAGTTCTCGACCCCGCCGCCCGGACGGTTCGTTTCTCCCGCCCCGGCGTCGAGCTCGACCTGGGGGGGGTGGCCGCGGGCTACGCGGTAGACCGCATGATCGACGCGCTCAAGGCTTCCGGCGTCAGGAACGCCATGATCGACGCCGGAGGCGACATCTATTGCCTGGGGGAAAGGCCGGGGGGAGGGCCGTGGCGGATCGGCGTGGAACACCCCCGGCGGGAAGGGGAGCTGCTGGGCGTCCTGGAGCTCGCGGACCGGGCGGTCACGACCTCCGGAGATTACCGGAATTATTTTATCCGCAGCAAAAAGCGCTACTCCCACATCATGGATCCCCGTTCCGGCCGTCCGGTCGAATCCTCCGTGGCGGAGACGAGTGTGACCGCACCGGACTGCCTGACCGCCGACGCCCTGGCCACGGCGCTTTTTGTCCTCGGCCCCGAGGAAGGCATGGCCGTGCTCTCCGAACACACGGAGTGGGGAGGGATCGTGGTCGTGGAGGAGGAAGGGGAGGTATCGGTGAGGATGTCGGAGGGGCTGGAGCTGGAAATGGTGAACGGTGAACCGTGAACCGTTGATCTTTGGAGCCTTTGATCTCTTGATCCTTGACCAACAAACGCCGGCAAGCGGGAGCGGGAAGTGGCTTTTTCTTCCTCCCGGCTCTCCTCCCTCGGTCCCCTGGGGTATCGCCGCGGCGGCGCGGACGGCGGTCGCGTTCGCCGTTCTTTTGGCCGCTTTCATGGTCCTGGAAGGCTGGTTGGTCAGCGCCTTCCCCCCAGGGAAGGCGGAACCCTCCCGGGCGTATCTGTTCGTCATCAACATCTGCGTTCAGAACGCGCTGGCTCTCCTCCTGGTCGGCCGCGTCGCCCGCCGCTCCGGTTTCTCCTTCTCCTTCCTTCCCCCCGCGGCGACCGCCCGGGCCGAGTTCGGTCAAGCTTTCAGGGCATATGCATCGGTTCTCCCCGCGCTCCTCCTCCTCCTGGGCCTTTCTTCCCTCCTCAACCGCTGGCTCGGAATCCGTCCCTCGCCCCAGCCTTTGGTCGGTTATGTCCTCGGTCGGGGAGGGGTCGGCCCGGCCGTCCTCCTGGTCGGCGCGGGCGTCGTCCTCGCTCCTCTGGCGGAGGAGATCGTTTTTCGGGGGTTCCTTTACCCGGCCTTGCGGAAGCGTTTCTCCGCCGCCGCGGCGATCGTCATCTCCTCCGCCTTTTTCGCCCTCCTTCACTTCGATCCCTATTCCTGGCCGGTCATCGCCGGCCTGGGGGTGTTCCTGGCCTGGGTTTACGAAAGGACGGGGCGTCTTTCCACCTGCGTATTAATCCACGCGATCCACAACTCTCTCTTCCTTGCCTATGCTCTGATCAGGGCGGCGCTCTGAGCGGCACCTTCGCGGCCGGTCTATGGACGATATGGACGGTATGGACGGTATGGACGAGATGGACATTATGGACAGGGGCCCGGCCGGCTTTTGTCCATAGCGTCCATACTGTCCATTTCGTCCATGGCCACTGCCGTCTTGTCTCACCGGCCCGTTTCCTGCTATCTTCCGGTCGGCGTGGCCATGGCGCGAAGGGGAAAAGAATGAAGACGAACGAAATCAAGACGGTGGAATGGCATGACGGGGCGGTGCGGATCATCGATCAGACCCGGCTCCCCGGCGACTATATTCTCCTGGACCTGAAGACCAAGGAGGAGATGTGGCGGGCGATCCGCGAGCTCAAGGTGCGCGGGGCTCCCGCCATCGGCATCGCGGCGGCGATGGGTCTGGCCGCCGAGATGAACCGTTCCCCGGCCGTTGATTGCGGCGCCTTTCTCGCGGAGCTCCAGCGGGCCGCCGACTACCTCGCTTCCTCCCGCCCGACCGCGGTCAACCTCTTTTGGGCTCTGGAGCGGATGCAGCGTGCCGCCGCCGCTCTCAAAAACCGGCCGATCCCGGAGATCAAGCGGCGGCTGGTCGCCGAGGGTCAGGCGATCTTCGACGAGGACCGGGCGATGTGCCGGGCGATCGGGGAGGCGGGCGACGCCCTGATCCAGGACGGCGACGGCATCCTCACCCACTGCAACGCGGGGGGGCTCGCCACCTCCGGATTCGGAACGGCCCTGGCCCCGGTCTATGTCGCCCAGGAGAAGGGGAAGCGGGTCCGGGTCTATTCCGACGAGACCCGTCCGCTCCTCCAGGGGGCGCGCCTCACCCTCTGGGAGCTCCAGCACGTGGGCGTCGACGTCACCATGATCTGCGACAACATGGCGGCGGTGGTGATGAAACAGGGGAAGATCCAGCTGGTGATCACCGGGGCGGATCGGGTGGCCGCCAACGGCGACGCCGCGAACAAGATCGGGACCTACGGGGTGGCCCTTCTCGCCCGCGCTCACGGGATACCCTTCTACATGGCCTGGCCTTCCTCCACGCTCGACCTCTCGCTCGCGGACGGAGACGACATCCCGATCGAAGAGAGGGGGGCGGACGAGCTCACCTGCTTCGGGGGAATGCGGGTGGCCCCGGCGGGGATCAAGGCCTACTGCCCCGCCTTCGACGTCACCCCCCACGAGCTGATCGCCGCCTTCGTCACCGAGCGGGGTGTGATCCGGCCGCCGTTCGCTCAGAGCCTCCGCCAGTTCGCCCGCCCCGGCTCGTATAAGTCCACGAATTGACGCGAATGAACCTGGACAAAGTCATCGGACACTCGCTTCTGGCCGGCCTCTCCGGGCGATCCCTGGAGATGGTCTGTTCCCGCTTCCAGGAAAAGCGCTTTCGGAAAGGGGAGGAGATCGTACGGGAGGGAGAAGCGGGCGACGCCCTCTACTTCATCGCCGAGGGAACGGCGGAGGTGCTCAAACGGGACGAGTTCCTGAACAAGATGAAGCCCAAGCGGATTGCTTTGCTGCGGACCGGGGACACCTTCGGGGAGATGGCCCTGATCGACCGGGAACCGCGTTCGGCCACGGTGCGGGCGGCGGAGGATGCCGTCGTGATGAGGTATTCGCGCGACGACTTCGACGCGTTGGTCGGAAGCGATCCCGCGACCCACGCCGTCGTCGTCTCCAACCTGGCCCGGGCGATCAGCCGGAGGCTGCGGACCATGGACGCCAGGTTCGTCGATGCCCTGTTTTCGCTGGAGCGAAAATAAGGTTGCGTGAGGTTACGGAATAGCCGGCACTAAACAATCGGGGAGGAAGCTATGGCTAAGATTATGATTATGGCGGCGATCGGATGGGCGCTGTCCGCGCCCCTTTTCGCCTCCGATGTCCGGGAGGTGGACTGGGGGATGACCAAGGAAGAGGTGATGGCCAAGGAGGCGGGCGCTCCCTTGATCAACAACCAGGTCAAGCCCGAGGTCGATCAGATGCTCGGCCTGCGCTATAGCGGCGCCATCGGGGATATCCCGGCGACGATCAACTTCTATTTCACCGGGGGCAAGCTGATGCGGGTGGAGTATGAGGTCAAGACCAATGTCTTCACGGCGGGGAAGAACTACTACCCCACCCTGAAGAACTCCCTGGTGGACAAGTACGGGAATCCCGCCGCCGACGCTAAGGAGATGTCCAAGGACGCCGTCTTCTCCCGTCTGCTGGGATGGAAAACGGTCTGGAAAACGGAGCGGACGACGGTTCTCCTCTACAAAAAAGAGCCGGAGGGGACGGTCAAGCTCACCTACACCTCCGCCGCCTACCAGGCGCCGGCGCCGCCCGCGTCCCGGCCTCTCTCCAAGGATTTATAATTTTTCCGAGCCGGAAGTCATTGCCGGCGAAGCGAAGCAATCCCGCGAATATTCAGTCGGAGGAATCCATCATGCGGATCATAACTCTGATTGTCGTCCCTCTGTTCGCCGTCATCCTCGCCGGCTGCGGGCCGAAGAAGGAAAAACCCCCGCCGCCGGCGGGCAAGGCCTTCACCGCGGAGGTGGAGGTGGTGGATATCCTGGAGCCCGGACGCATCGAATGCGCGCGTCTGCTCCCGGAAGGCGGGCCGATGACCGTCCGCGCCACCGGGAACTTTCCGGAATCCATGAAGCGCTCCGACTTCATCGAGCTGAGGGGGACCATGACCAACTGCCAGCAGATCAAGGAGGTCCTCTTTATCGACCTGGTGGACGCCGAAGTCGTCCGCACCATCCGGCGCTGATCGTCCGCCGCGGCGTTCCGACTGGCCGCGTCCTGCGGGCCGGTTCTCCATTTTTCCCGCGCCGCGGGAAAAACAAAAATGCTGGCCGTTCCGGTGCCCAGCGGATAGACTGCAATCATGAAAAGGCAAGCGGCGGCGGAAGCGGTCCGGGAGTGCGGTTTCGTCCCCGCCGCCCAGGCCGCGGAACTGGCCGGGGAGCGGGGAAAGAGCGCGGAAGATCTGCTTCTCGACTTCCTGGAAACCGCCTCCGGTTTCGCCGAACCCCCGATCTCCCGTTTCCGTGTCGGCGCGGTCGCCCTGGGCAAGAGCGGCAACCTCTACCTGGGCGCCAACATCGAGTTTTTGGGGGAGGCCCTGACCTTCGATATCCACGCCGAGCAGGCGGCGGCCGTCAACGCCTGGACCCACGGGGAGAAGGGGCTCTCGGCGATCGCCGTCACCGCCGCTCCCTGCGGCCACTGCCGCCAGTTTCTGAACGAATTGCCGGGGGCGTCCTCCATCCGCTGTCTTCTCCCCGGCCGTCCCGCCCGTCTGCTCTCAGAGCTTCTCCCCGATTCCTTCGGGCCGAAGGATCTCGGCGTCTCCTCCGCCTTGATGGAGGCGCAGGACCATCGCCTGTCCCTGGCCTCTCCCGCGCCGGATCCGCTGGTGGCGGCGGCCCTGGCGGCGGCCAACATGTCCTATGCGCCCTATACCCGGGCCTTCTCCGGTGTCGCCCTCTCCACCGCGCGGGGACGGATTTTTCCGGGGCCTTACGCCGAGAACGCCGCCTTCAATCCCTCCCTGCCGCCCCTGGAATCGGCCCTGGTCGGACTCAGGATCTGCGGCGGGCGCTACGAGGAGATCCGCCGGGCGGTCCTGGTCGAAAGTGAAGGGGCCGCCACCAGCCAGGTCTGCGCCACCCGGGCCGTCCTGGAATCGATCGCACCCTCCGTCCGCCTGGAGGTCCATCTCGCGAGGGGAAAATAGGTTAAACGGTTCAATGGTTCACGGTTCAACGGTTCAAAGGTCGAACAATATATGAGACCGCTGAACCGTAAACCGCTGAACCCTTGAACCGTGAACCGCTGAACCCTTGAACCGTGAACCGCTGAACCGTGAACCGTTAAACCGCTGAACCGCTGAACCGCTGAACCTTTTCATTCATGACCCATTCTGCGAACAACCGGAACAAGATCAAGCGCGTGGCCGTCCTCTACACCCGTCTTCCCGACGAGACGACCGACGACCAGCAGGATATCCTCGACTATGTGGACTCCGTCTCGGCCACCCTCCAGGAGATCGGCTACGAGCCGGTTCCGGTCCCGGCCACGCTCGACTTGGCCGATCTCGTCCTCCGCCTCAAGGAGATGAAACCCGTCTTCGCCTTCAACCTGGTCGACGCGATCCACGAGCACGACCAGCTTCTGTCCCTGGTCCCCTCGGTCCTGGAGGCCTTCCGCATCCCGTCCACCGGCGTCAACGCCCGGGGGAACTTCCTCACCACCGACAAGATCCTGGCCAAGGAGATCCTGGGACTGGCCGGGATCGCCACGCCGGCCTGGCAGAGGTGCGACGACGTCGCCGCCCGCGGTCCGCGGCTGCCCCTGCCCTGCATCATCAAGCCGGTCTGGTACGACGCCTCCTTCGGGATGGACGAGAAGGCCATCTGCCGGACGGCCGAGGATCTCTCCGGGAAGGTCGCCGCCGTGCCGTTCCGGGAGCGGGACTCCTTCTTCGCCGAGGAGTTCATCGACGGCCGCGAGTTCAACCTTT
Source organism: uncultured bacterium (assembly GCA_964551475.1). GTDB lineage: Bacteria > Auribacterota > Erginobacteria > Erginobacterales > CAZKCI01 > CAZKCI01. Next base: position 37,349 of record CAZKCI010000075.1, read on the forward strand.
CGGTGCTGGCCCGGGAGGACGGCGTCCATGTTCTCCCCCCGGCCGAGATGCTCTTCGTCGACTACCCGCCGGGCAAGCCCAAGATCGTGGACTTCAAGGCGAAATGGGACCCCGATTCCTTCGAGTTCACCCACACCTCGCGCCGCTTCGACTTTACCGGGGAGGACCAGAAGCTCCTGGAGGAATTGAAAAGCATCTCGCTCAAGTCCTGGGAGGTCTTCGGCCTGACCGGCTACGCGCGGGTGGACTTCCGGATCGACCGGGCGGGGAAGCCCTGGGTGCTGGAGATCAACGCCAACCCCTGCATTTCGCCCGACGCCGGCTTCATCGCCGCCGCGGAGAAGGCGGGTCTGAACTACGCTCAGACAATCAAGGCGATTGTGGATGACACACTGCGCCGGGAGGCCCGCCGCAACGGCGGCGACGAGCACAAAGCCCGCCGCCGCGCCCGCCGCCGTGTTCTGGACAAGAAGAGGTAAGGTTTTAGAGTTGTTGCCTTTTGCCTCGCTATCCCCTATCCCCCACGGAAAAGCTACCCACGCAAAACGGAAGAGCGCCCCCTTATCTTCCTCCCAGACTGTTTTTACCGCGTAACCGGAATGTCTCCCGTCCCTCCGAAGTACACCCGCGTAAGGTTCCGGGCTGACCACATACCGGTGGATTCCCGGAAGATGGCGAGATCGTCAGTCCCATCCCCGTTGAAGTCGCCGGGACGCGGATAGTCGAAACAGTTGCCGAAATACATGCGGGTCAGGTCCCGCAAGCCCCACATCCCCGAGCAGGGGCGGAATATCCCGAAAGACCTCATCCCCGCGCCGGTATAGTCCCCAGGAACCGGCCAGTCGGTGGAAGCGCCGAAGTAGAACCGGGTGAGGTTGTGGACCAGCCACTGGCCGGAAGAGACGCGATAGAGGCCGCCGGCCGCCGTCCCGTCGCCGGTGTAGTTCCCCGGAATCGGCCAGTCTCCGTTCGCGCCGAAGTAGAAACGGGTGAGGAAACGGATCGACCAGATCCCCCCGTTCTCGCGGAAGATTCCGATGTCGCAAGACCCGTCTCCGTCGTAGTCCCCGGGCGCGGCGCGGTCGTGGAGTCCCCCGAAGTAGGCGCGGGAGAGTCCGACGATCGACCAGAGCCCTGTTGCTGCCCGGTAGATGGCGATATCCGCCGTCCCGTCTCCGTCATAGTCGCCGGGGGCGATCTGGTCCGTAGAGTTCCCGAAATACAGGCGCGTGATGTTGCGCACTGACCACAGTCCGGCAGAGGACCGGAAGATGGCAAAATCGGCCGCCGCATCGCCATCGTAGTCGCCTGACTGGATCACCGCGTGCTCCGGCACGACGGACGGGCCGCAGGTGGGCGTGGGCGATGGAGTCGGCGTTCGCGAAGGAGTGACGCTTGGACTGGGAGTCGCTGTCGGAGTCGGTATTGAACTGGGGGTTGTAGAAGGAGACGGAGAGGCCGTTGGCGGAGGAGACGGAGTCCTGGATGGTGTCGCCCCTGGAGTGGGACTCGGTGTCGGTGTCGGGGAAGGTGTCGGAGTAGGCGTGGTTTCCGGGCTGGGAGATGACGTGGCTGACGGCGCGGGCGATGCGGTTGCGGATGGGCTGGGTGTCGGTGACGGCGTCGGTGTCCGGTAGCCTTCCGGCGTGGGGGACGGAGTGGTCAGGCGGCAGACCCAGGAGAGCTTGGTGACGAATCCGTCGTAGGCCGTTCCGGAACCGCCCCAGGTCGCCTGGTAGGCGTTGAGGATGGGGAAATTCGATGAGAGGGTCATCCCGGCGAGATAAGCGTTCTCCGCCGAATCCCCAGAGATCGCCTTCCCTTCATCATACCCATAACCTCCCAGGAAGGTCGAAAAGACCAGGATCGGCCCCGAGAACCGTGCGACGAAGGCGTCGTAGTTGCCGGCAAAAGCCCCTTGGCAGGCGGAGCGGGTAGGAAAGTTGGGGGAGGCGGTCAGGCCGGTCAGGTAGAGGTTGTCGCAGGAGTCCAGGGCGATCCCGTTGGCGCAATCCGTGCTGTAGCCGCCCAGGTAGGTAGAGTAGAGAAGGCTTTCGCCCGACGAGGAAACCTCGGCGACAAAGGCGTCGTAGTCACCCGCAATGCTGGCTTGGTAGGCCCGGATGGTCGGGAAGTCGGACGACCGGGTTTTGCCGGCCAGCAGGGGCCGCTGGTTCGTATCGAGGGCGATGCCGTAGGCGATGTCGATATTGGTGCCGCCCAGGAAGCTGGAATACAGCAGGACCGACCCCGAGGAATCTAGCGCGGCCAGGAAAGCGTCCTGGGTGCCCAGGAGGCTCGACTGGAAGGAGCGGATGGTCGGGAAGTCGTTGGAGAGGGTATGGCCTCCGAGATAAACATGCCCGACCGTGTCGATCGCCACGCCGTTGGCTTGATCGTCAAGGGTCCCGCCGAGGTAGGTGGAGAACTCCAGCGAGGACCCGGAGGAGGAGAATCGGGTGGCAAAGGCATCGCCGCGCAACCCCGAGCTCGTTTTAGTGGATTGATAGGGGTTTTGGACGGGGAAGTCCGATGATTGGGCATACCCGGCGAGAACGACCCTCTGTTCGGCGTCGATCTCGAGCCCTAGCCCCTTGTCTCCCGCGTTTCCGCCCAGGAAGGTGGAGAAGACGAGGGCTGAGCCGGAAGAGGACAATTTCGTGATGAAGGCGTCGGCATAGAGCCCGGCGGGTCTGCAGAGGCTGGCCTGATAAGCGTTAGCGGTCGGGAAGTCATCCGACTGGGTATCTCCGACCAGGTAGGGATGCAGTTCGGAATCCAAGCGGACCGCTCGTCCGCTTTCTTCGCTGGTCCCGCCCAGGAAGGTAGAAAAGATGAGCGAAGAACCCGAGGGGGAAAGGGCGGTGAGGAAAACATCCAGGGACGCGGGGCTGACCGCTCGCGTGGATTGATAGGGGTTCAGGGTCGGGAAAGCGGTCGACCAGGTAGCCCCGGTCACGTACGCCTCGCCCCCCGGTCCGACGGCTAGGGCGTATGCGGCATCGACCGGGTTGCCTCCGCCCAGGTAGGTCGAGTAGGCGAGGGAAAGGGAACAGACCAGGTTGACGGGGGTGGGGACCGGCGAGGGGGAAGGGGTCGCCGTAGGGGTCGGGCTGGGACTGCTTGAAGGGCTGGCGCTCGGAGTCGGGCTGGGGCTGGACGAGGGACTGGCGCTGGGTTTCGGGCTCGGGGTCGGAGTGAGATAACCCTCGGGGGTGGGGGAGGAAGAGGGAGTCGGGGTCGCGGTTGGACTCGCGCTGGGGGTGGGGCTCGCTGTCGGCGACGGCGTCGGGGTGAGATAGCCTTCCGGAGTGGGCGATGGTGTCGGGCTGGGGTTGGCCGTTGGGCTCGGCGTCGGGGTGAGATAGCCCTCGGGTGTCGGCGTCGGGGTGATCTGATAGCAGGTCAAAGCGAGTTTGCTGACGAAGCCGTCGAGAGCGGTGCCGGATCCGCCCCAAGCCGCTTGATAAGCGTGGAACGTGGGAAAATTCGAGGAGAGGGTTTGTCCGGCGATATAGCAGTCGGTCGCTCCGGCCGCCACCCCCTTGCCTTCGTCATTGGCGCTCCCTCCCAGGAAGGTAGAGAAGATGAGAGTCGGCCCGGCCATGTGCGCAACGAAGGCATCGTAGCCGCCGGCATTGGTCGCCTGGTAAGCGCTGCGCGTGGGAAAATCGGAGGAGGCGGTTCTCCCGCTCAGATAGAAACCATCCGACGAATCACAGGCGATAGCGTAGCCGGAATCCGAGGCCGTTCCTCCCAGGAAGGTGGAATAAAGGAGGCTCTCCCCGGAGGAGGAGATCTGGGCCACAAAGGCATCGACCCCCACGCCGCTCCTGCTCGATTGATACGGTTGAACGAGCGGAAAATCGACGGAGCCGGTATGCCCGGCCAGATAAGCCCGGCCCCGGCAGTCGAGAGCGATGGAATAGCCGAGATCGACGGCGCTACCCCCGAGATAGGTGGAATAGATCAGATGGGACCCGGCAGAGTCCAGCGCGGTTATGAACGCATCGTCAGTGCCGGCCCGGCTGGATTGGAATGCGTTACAGGTTGGGAAGTTTGTGGACACGGCATAGCCGCCAAGATAAACATTGCCGGTTGCATCGATGGCCAAGCCGTTAGCCTGATCATCGAGTCCGCCCCCGATATAAGTGGAGAATTCCAGCGAGCTCCCGGAAGAGGAAAGGCGCGCCGCGAAGGCATCGCTGGCCGTCACCGAGCTTCCCAAACTGGACTGAAAGGGATTACGGGTCGGGAAGTCATAGGATTTGGTAAACCCTCCCAGGACGATCCTCCGCTCTCCGTCGACCTCCATCGCCATCGCCTGATCCTGGTGGCCTCCCCCCAGATAGGTGGAGAAGACGAGCGACGATCCGGAGGAAGAAAATTTTACGGCGAAAGCGTCCATGAGGCTGCCCACGACATTGTTCAGGGAGGCCTGGAAAGGATCGAGCGTCGGGAAATCATTCGACCGGGTATCCCCGGCCAGATAGGGGCAGAGTGCGGAGTCCAGGCGGACCGCCCGGCCGCTCTCTTCCCGAGTCCCGCCCAAGTAGGTGGAGAAGATGAGCGAGGAGCCGGAGGGGGACAATGCCGTCAGGAAGACGTCCACGGAGGCGGGGCTCGCCGCCCGCGTCGATTGATAGGGATTCAGGGTCGGGAATGCGGTCGACCAGGTAGCCCCGGTCACGTACGCCTCGCCCCCTGGGCCGACGGCTAGGGCGTATGCGGCATCGATCGGGTTGCCTCCGCCCAGGTAGGTCGAGTAGGAGAGGGAGACGAAGCAGATGAAACCGACAGGAGAGGGAGAGGGAGAGGGAGTCGGCGTGAGATATCCCTCCGGGGTAGGCGAAGGACTGGAGGTGGGGGAAGCGCTCGGGGATGGCGTGGGGGTGCGGTATCCCTCGGGGGTGGGGGTGGGGGAGGGAGTTGCGCTCGGTGTCGTGCTCGGCGTCGGAGAGGCGCTGGCGGTCGGTGTCGGGGTGGCGGTCGGGCTCGAGCTCGGTGACGGAGTCGGTGTCGGGGTGTGATAACCCTCGGGAGTCGGCGACGGGGTGGGAGATGGGGACGGGCTTGCGGAGGGAGTCGGGGTGGGAGGCAGCGACGGGGTCGGCGACGGGCTTGCGGAGGGAGTCGGGGTGGGAGGCAGCGACGGGGTCGGCGACGGCGACGGCGACGGGGTGGCGGATGGCGTCGGGCTGGGCGTGGGCGAGGGGGTGCGGTATCCCTCGGGGGTGGGGGTGGGGCTATAGTTGGTGCGCTTCGCCGCTATCTCGTTCGACCATCTCCGCTCGTGCGTGACGCTATAGGTGCCGTCGGTGTTGTATTGGAGGCTGGCGACCCGATAATAATAAGTTGTCCCCGGCTGGCCTTGAACGTCGGTGTAGGACGTATAGCTGGTCGCCGGGGAGGTGAGTTTCTCGTAAATCCCCGTCGCGTCCGTCATCCCCGGGTGGCGGGCGGTCCCCGCCCCGTTGTCGCCGTTGTGCCGGCGCGATCGGTACACGTTGTAGGTGGTGCTCGGGGTGGTGCAGGCGTCCCAGGCGACCACCACGCGGTCCTTGGTCTCCTCGACCACCTGCAGGTTGGCAACCAGCGGCGGGGGAGGGAAATGGAGCTCGCCGGAGGCGTAATACTCTCCGGTCCCCCCGTAGAGGAGGTCGGTCTGGGTGCTCCAGACCATGGAGCGGGTGATCTCGTAGTTGTCCTGGTTGTCGCAGCGGACGGTGACGTGATGGTCGAGGTCGACCCGGTAGGACACGGCGCCTGAGTTATTGATCCGGTCCAGCGCCACGGCGGTCGGGTGGTCAGCCGAGCTGTGGGCGACTGTCACCACCGCGTATTGCGGGCTCATCTGGTTGAGGAAGGCCGCCGAGCTCGATCCGTCGCTCCCGTGGTGATGGACCTTGTAGATGTCGGTGTCGGCGAGGTCGGCGCTCGCCCCCGCGTAGCTGTACGTCGGGTTGTCGTCGAGGATCCACTGCTCCCCGGTGGAATCGGCGGCGTCGCCTCCCTGGAGAAAAACGGAATCCCCGCACCGGATCTGGATGACCCCGGACCAGGGGTTGTCCTCGCTGGCGGAGCCGGGCTCCGTTTTGGCGGCCAGCACCCGGGCTTCGATGTAGGGGTCCCAGCCCGGCCCCAGGTTCGTGTTCGGGCCGCTCAGGTACTGGCCGGCGTTGTAGTAGTAGACGTTGCAGCCGCCCTCGTCCGCGTTGAGGTCCGCGATGAAGCTGTCGTATTCGCCTTTGACCCCCGGGTTCCAGCGGACGTTCTCGTAATAGTTGAGGACGTTGTACCGTTTCAACGCCATATCCAAGCCGTAGGTGTGGTCGGCCCCGGGTGAGGAGAGCACCATGTAATAGAGAGTGCCCCCCGTCCCGATCTTGGAATCCAGGAACTGTCCCAGAGCCTCGGAAGAATCGGTGCTGTACCCGCCGTCGAAGAGGAGGTTCCTGTCATCGATGGTGTCGAGCAGGCCGTCCTCCCCCGGAAACTCGTAGTACACCGCGTCCCCGTACTGCCCGGTCGATCCCTGGAGGGTCCAGCTCAGGTAGGTGACCCGCAGGTACCGGCGGCTGATGACACGGACGTCGTCCAGGGCCAGATTCCCGGCGCTCTTGGTGTAGCTGAACTTGACGCGGGAGGAGTTGGGGGAGACGGGGAGGGGAGGGCAAATCGTCCCCGAGTGCGTGAGGTTGGAAAAGGAGGTGATCGAGGTCCAGGACCCGCCGTACTCTTCTTCGACGAGAAGGCTGCTGGTCGCGTCCGTGGCGGCCCCCCGGTACCAAAACCTTAGCTCCGTTCCTGATCCAGCCGAGAAGGCGGCGGCGGTGACAGAGTCGCCGGTGTCGTCGAGCATGAGCGAGGGCCGCCCGGCGCCGTAATAAGCGGAGGAGGTGTAAACGTCGGAATCCGCGTTGCAGTTGGTGAAGACCCAGCTCGCCGGGCGGACCCCGAGCTCGAAATTATCGAACCCTTCGTTGATGAGAACGGCGGCGGGCGAAACGGGGGAAGAGGGGAACAGATACAGACCGAGAACAAGCAGAAACACCCGCATTCTCTTCATCCGCGCCTGCCCCCTTGCGCAGGCGGACGGCTAAGAAGCCGGTACGGACCGGATTCGTTCTTGAGAACACTTATTCAAAATCGCCCAGGAGGATTTGTCAATCAGTAAATCAGATTGGGATTGTGTCAGCCAAAACCCTGTTCCTTCAAGCTGGCAGTCGCCTATGGGCGATCAGCTCCGGTAGGGAGTATCCGAAGATCACTTCCGCCTGTTTCAACGCGTTTCCCGGGAAAGCATCACGGTGTTTCAGCGCTTTTATGAATTCGGTTTGGCCCAGGAGAATAGGGGAGAGGCGGTTGCCGTATCCAAGGGTCACCTTTTCTGCGGCGTTCTCCAGCTCCGAGCGGAATTTTTTCCGGTCCGACCGGTCGGGCATGACTATGATGAGCTCGATGTCGCTTCCCGGCCTGTCTTCCCGTCGGGCGATGCTTCCGAAGAGAATGAGCGAAAGCGGCCGGGAAGACAGCGATTCCACCACTGTTTTGGCCAAGCTCTCCTTAAGACTTTTCTCCTGGATCAGCAGGGGTTTCAACCAGTCGCGGACTACGATATGGTCCTGCTGGAGCTCGTAGAGGTTCGCGCGCCCGACTGGGCGCATCGAAACCACCCCCTGTTCAGCCAGTCCCTTGAGGGCGGCATGGCATTGGACGTGGGAGACGCCGATCGCCTTGCCGATCTCCCGCCCGTTCATCGGCACGCCGGTCAGGATCAGGAAGCGGAGTATCCGGATCTTCGACGGTTGCCCGAGGATGTGGTCGAGTGGATCGGTGAAGTTCATAGCTTAGCCTCGTTGGTAGCTAAAGTTACCATATGGTAACTAATATTACCATACAGATACGAAAGTCAAGCGCAAATTTTGATAAAGCGCCAACCATCTTGGTATTCGGATTCAAGGTTTCCCTCCGGTTTCCATCGATAGCTAGTCTTCTCGGCTTTCTGATCCACCGTTGGTCAGAACGCGCGCGGGGGGGGGGTGCGTTTCTTGTTGCCATAATGCACACATTAAGCAATATTCGCGCTATGAAGCTCTTCGACTGGAATATGGACAAGAACGAATGGCTTAAGCAAGAGCGGGGTGTGGCTTTCGAAGAGATCGTGTTCTGCATCGCACGAGGAGGATTGCTGGACATTATTGAACATCCCAACCGGACGAAGTATCCCGGTCAAAGAGTATTCATTGTCGACGTGGAAGGCTATGTCTGCCTGGTTCCCTTTATTGAAACCGATGAGGGCATAATCTTAAAAACCATCATACCCAGCCGGAAAATGACCAGACGGTATCTCGGAGGTGAAAACAGATGAAAAGCATCCAAGAAGAGAAGGGCGTGCTGGAATCTGTGGAGCGGGACGAGTGGAGGAGGATTTCCGACTATCCCCGGGAATCGAAGCGATATCAGGCGGCGGCGCGGGCTACCATTCGAAAGGACAAGAGGGTCAATATCCGCATGACCGAGCGCGATCTGGTGCATTTCCAAAAGAAAGCAATGGAGGAGGGCCTTCCCTACCAGACTCTTATCTCGAGCATCCTCCACAAATTCATCAATGGGCGTATGGTGGAGAAGGAGGGCGCGGCCAGATAGCTTATCGATCCCAGCCTCGTCAGCGCCGGCGGCAGTGCCATCGGTAAATCGGCTGTCGGTCAATCGAGTCAAGGAAATCGATCTGAACTTGCGACAGGCATGCAGTGGCTGTTCGGTTACTGCGGGATATTGTCGAGGGGGGCAATGAATCCGGAGATTAGCGCAACGCATACAGTGACATGACGATAGGACATTCGCCCCCGTAGCTCAGGTGGATAGAGCAGCGGTTTCCTAAACCGTTGGCCGCCCGTTCGAGTCGGGCCGGGGGTATGGGAACGGCAACTGATTGAGTGAGCAGACTTCGCTTTTGAGTATAGCATCCCATTGGCCGGCAGGGGGTTATGCTGGGAATCTTCCGGAATAATCAGTTCAGTTATTTATAAGTATGTTATCAAACTTTTTCTAAATAATCCAAACAAACTTTACAGATAGTAGCTGTTTGGTTACTGGGAAAAGGACAATCTCATTTGCAGATGGCCGCTGCTGTTTTTCCAATAGCATCCGGTCTCTTTGATCAGCCGCATTGATCTATCCTGCTGCTGGCCAGTTGGGAAGGAGAGTGTATTTTTGAGGCCTGTCCTTGCTGAAGAAACTCCCCTTATCCTTTAGCATAACCTTTCAGAGTGCCCAGTCCCAGCGTATCCCTGAAATCAACCTCATAGGGTGCAGTATGACCTCTCCCAAACGATCTGCAAATTTTGATGGATTGGCTGAGTTTGGAAGCGAAAAGATGAGGAGGGGACTGGAAGAAGATCGTCCGCAGGAGAAGGCTGAGCTGAAGGAGCGAAGGAAGGATTTTGAGGAGAGCAGGAAAGCAAAGCCCAAGCCGATGACAGGAGTATCCTTCAAGCCCGGCTCCTTCATTTCAACAGCAGCCGTAGATATGTGCATCCAAGCTTTGCAGGACGCAGGCAGAAGAAGAATCCCAGACTCTTATCTTGAAGTCATAATCCTGATCCTTGGGAAAGTCCTCAATACAAAGAGTGAAACGGGGGTGGGGATACGCAACGATGACTACCGGAATAGGAATCGCGTTTCAGAGCTCAAGCGCATTCTTGCTCAAGCCAAATTAATTTTCTGCCCTGACTGGAGTTCTTGGAAAAGCGGTTTCTTCCCCCATAACCTGCCTCAGGCCCAGCATTTCCTTCCAACGATCAGATTAACCGGGTCCAAGCATCTGGGGAACAGGCTGGAACCATCATTGGCAGACTACAAGGGCAGGATTTTCCTCCCTACTCCTCCAAAGCGTCTGCGGTCCAATCTGGTCCTCCATCCCTCTCCAAAGGTCCCTCTTCCCCGCAATATTCAGGAGGCTTGCGTCAATGGGACCGGCCTTTACTTTGACTATGAGGCCGCTCACGAAGCAGCGATGAAAGGGAAGTGGGAAGAACGCGATCTCCCCTTGGTTTATTGGGACGTAGTGTGGGCAATCAGGTGGATACAGGGAGAAATCGTGCCCGGAAAGTTGAGCCATAAAGAATCCGGAATGCTTTTCAGCAGCAAACCTCCCCTGCAACAACTGCGATCAGATTTGTGCCAATACCTGAAAAGCGTGGATGGAAAGCCGCTTTGGGAGGTGGACTTTAATAACTTCTATGTCGTTTTGTTCAAGGGGGACGAGGCTTTAAAGAAGATTGAGAAGGGTTTTGATTGTTACG
>CAZKCI010000076.1:0-60967 GCA_964551475.1 uncultured bacterium
TCGTGAAAACCGACCGAACCGATGAGATAGGCCAGCGGCCATCCTTCGGCGCGGCGGGAGAGAAGCGTCTCATAGGACTCGCTCTCGTCGGGACGGAGAGGACGGCGGAGGTCGAGAAACAGGCGAAAGCGGGGAAGCCCCACCGCGCGGGAGAGGAGCTCCTCACTGGAAGTCCGGGGCCGGTCGGCGCCTTTTTCCCGCAGAAACGCTTCCCCCCGGCGCAGGGCTTCCGCCACGGTCTCCGTTCGAAGCGAGGATGCACAGCTCATCGTATCGAGTCCGCCCGCGAGACGAAAAAGGAGTCGTGGAGTAATGGAGTAATGAAAGCTGGCGCGCGCGATCAATACTCCATTACTCCGATACTCCATTACTCCCTTGTTTGTCGATCGCTTTGAGCTTCTCCGAACGCTCCCAGGCGGCGAGCTTCCCTATCAGCTCGCCGAGATCTCCGGCCACGATCTCCTCCAATCGGTAGAGGGAGACGTTGATCCGGTGGTCGGTGACCCGGTTCTGGGGGAAGTTGTAGGTGCGGATCTTGTCGGACCGGTCGCCGCTCTTGATCTGCTCCTTGCGCTGGCGGGAGAGCTCCTTCTCCCGCTCCTCCCGGCGGCGCTCCAGCAGGCGGGCCCGCAGGACCCGCAGCGCCTTGGCCTTGTTCTTGTGCTGGGATTTCTCGTCCTGGCAGGAGACCACCAGCTCCGAGGGAAGGTGGGTGATCCGCACGGCGGAGTAAGTGGTGTTCACCGACTGCCCCCCGGGCCCGGAGGAGCAGAAGGTGTCGATCCTCAGGTCCTTGGGATCGATCTGCAGCTCCACCTCCTCGGCTTCGGGCAGGACCGCCACCGTGGCGGCGGAGGTATGGATCCTCCCCTGCGCCTCGGTTTCGGGGACCCGCTGGACGCGGTGGACGCCGGACTCGAACTTGAACTTGCGGTAGGCGTCGGAACCGGTTACCGCAAAGATCACTTCCTTGAGACCTTTATGGGACGAGGAAGCGGTGTTCATCCCCTCGACCTTGAGCCCATTGTCTTCGGCGAACTTGGCGTACATCCGGAAAAGATCGGCCGCGAAAAGGGCGGCCTCTTCGCCCCCCGTCCCGGCCCGGATTTCGACGATGATGTTCCGGGAGTCCTGTTCATCGGGGGGGACGAGCAGATCCCGCAGCTCACCGGTCATTCGGCGCTCCTCACCCTCCAGGCGGCTCAGCTCTTCCCGGATCAGGGCGGAGAAGTCGGGGTCCGCGGCCGAAGCTTCGAGCAGGTCGCGGTTTTTCTTCAGCTCCTCGGCCACGGCGGTCCGGCGCTCGCACAGCGAGACCAGCGACTCCAGGCGGGAGCATTCCCGGGCCAGGGCTTTGAAGCGGGCGGCGTTCTTGACGACGCCGGGGACGGACATCTCGGCCCGGGCCCGGTCCAGATCGGCCTTGAGCTTGAGGAGATCGATCAGGCCGGCCGGGATGGCCACCGCCTCTTCCGGCGGAGCGCCCTTGTCGGTTTCGGAAACCATAACGGCGAGTCCATGGGTCAAGGTTAGGAGGTGGGTTCGGTAAATGGGTAAAGTCGATGGTGCGGCGAGCAGACGGCCAGGCCGACCCCATGAACCTCACCCATATTCCAAACCAGTATCCTTGCCCTGACCTATTGACTCTTTTCTTTCTTGGCGTACTTTTTCTTGAAGCGCTCCACCCGCCCTTCGGTGTCGAGAAGCTTCTGCTTCCCGGTGAAGAGGGGATGGCACTTGGAGCAGACGCCCACCTTCATGTTCTGGCGGGTGGCGCGAGTCTGGATCACCTCGCCGCAGGCGCAGACGATGGTGGTCTCCCGGTACTCGGGATGGATCTTTTCCTTCATATTAAATTTTTCCTCCGGAAAATTTTAAGGTTGTTCCGCGATCGGAAAATATTCTCGCCCTCTAGCGATCCCCCGAAACGACGGCACATTGTAGTACGGGATCAAACTCTTTGAAAGCGCGGAGTTCCCCCGGGAACTCTACACTTTCAAAGACATGAGGAACTCCGCGTTGGTCTTGGTCTTCTTGAGCTTTCCGATCATGAGCTCCATAGCGTCGGTCTGGTTCATCGAGGAGAGCCCCTTGCGCAGGAGCCAGATCCTCTGGAGCTCGTCCTTGTGGAGGAGGAGCTCCTCCTTGCGGGTTCCCGACTTCTCGATGTTGATCGAGGGGAAGATCCGCTTCTCGGTCAGCTTGCGGTCGAGGTTCAGCTCCAGGTTGCCGGTGCCCTTGAACTCCTCGAAGATCACGTCGTCCATCTTGGAGCCGGTCTCGATCAGCGCGGTGGCGATGATGGTCAGGCTCCCCCCCTCCTCCACGTTGCGGGCCGCCCCGAAGAACTTCTTGGGCTTGGTCAGGGCGCTGGACTCGATCCCGCCCGAAAGCACCTTGCCGCTGTGGGGCTGGAGGGTGTTGTAGGCCCGGGCCAGGCGGGTGATCGAATCGAGAAGGATGACCACGTCATGGCCGTGCTCGACCAGGCGCTTGGCCTTCTCGATCACGATCTCGGCCACCCGCACGTGGCGCTCCGGATTCTCGTCGAAGGTGGAGGAGACCACCTCGGCGTTGTGGACGGAGCGCTCGAAATCGGTCACCTCCTCCGGCCGCTCGTCGATCAGGAGCACGATCATCTTCACCTCGGGCGAGTTGATCAGGATGGCGTTGGCCAGCGCCTTCAGGAGCATGGTCTTGCCGGTCCGCGGCGCGGCCACGATCAGGCCGCGCTGGCCCTTCCCCACCGGGGTCAGGAGGTCCATCACCCGCATGGAGACGTCGTCGGGGGTGGTCTCCAGGATGAAGCGCTTGTTCGGGTAGAGGGGGGTGAGGTTGTCGAAGGAGGACTTGGTCTTGGAGATCTCGGGGGTGTCGTAGTTGATCGCCTCCACCCTGAGCAGGGCGAAGAAGCGCTCCCGGTCCTTGGGCGGGCGGATCTCCCCGGTGACGGTGTCGCCGTTCCTGAGGTCGAACTTGCGGATCTGCGAGGGCGAGACGTAGATGTCCTCGTTGCAGGCCAGGTAGTTGTAGAGCGGGGAGCGGAGGAAGCCGAACCCGTCGGGGAGCGTCTCCAGGACGCCGCCGCCGAACATGTGCCCGTTCTGCTCGGCCCGGGCCTTCAGAATCTCGAAGATCAGCTGGTGTTTCTTGAGCGACCGGGCGGAGACGACGTTGAGCCCCCGGGCCATGTTCATCAGCTCGGTGACGTTCATCTTCTGGAGAGTGACCATGTCCACGTCCCGGGCGGTCCGGGCGGCGGGGGCCGACATGTCGTCGGCCTCGTTCGCCGGACAGGGCGGCGGGGGGGGAAGCGGCGCCGTCTCCTCCTTCACCGCTTCCACCGGTTTGGCCGGGGCGGCCGGGGCGGCCGGGGCCGCGGCGGCCTTGCTTTTTCTGCGTCTTTCCAACAGAGCCATCATGCACCTCCTTCAAGCTTGCATCCGTATGTTTGTTGTGAATCTAAACAGCGCCTCAGCGGTCGCTGGGATATAAATTCCAACCTCCCAACCACAACTTCCGAACAAATTACAAAATACAATCAACAAATCTGAGATCTCAGATCCCTCCAGATCGTTTCGACCTGGCGCCTGGTGTTCGCTAAACTTCCGCTATTGTCGATCACGTAGTCCGCGCGTCTCGCTTTCTCGCGGATCGCCATCTGGGATCTCTGCCTCCGTTCGATCTCCTCCCGGGTCATCCGGCGACGCGGGGCCGTGCGCCGGATCACCGTTTCGCGTTCGGCGACCACCGCCACTATTCGGTCGAACAACCTCTCCGTCCCCGCTTCGAAGAGCAGGGGGACGACGGCCACCACCGGCCGGCGCGAGCGGGCAATCGCTCTCTCCATCGCCCGGATCACCGGGGGATGCACGATCCGGTTCAGGAGCGCCAGCTGATCCGGCTTCCCGAACACCTCCGCGGCCAGCCCCCTCCGTTTGATCCTTCCGGCGCCGTCCAGGATCTGGCGGCCGAAGAGCTTTACCGTCCGGCGATAGCCGTCCGAGCCGCGCCGGAGAACCGGCCTGGCCAGGCGGTCGGTATCGACGATTCTCGCCCCCCGCGCGGCGAACATCTCCGCCACGGTCGACTTGCCCGTCCCGAATCCGCCGGTGAGGCCGATCCGGAGGGGGCGGCGCGGCGACGGCCGCTTCATCTCCCCTCCCCCGTCCACGATTCCAGCTCGCCCCAGCTCTTCCCCGCGCTCACCGAGACCTTCAGCCTGACCTTCAGCTCGGCCGCCGACTCCATGGCCGAGCGGACCAGCGGAACCAGCTTCCCCGCTTCCCCTTCCGGCCCTTCGAAGAGAAGCTCGTCGTGGATCTGGAGCAGGGGGCGGGAGGACAGGCCCTGTCCGGCGATCCTCCGGTCGATCTCGATCATCGCCAGCTTGATGATGTCGGCGGCCGAGCCCTGGATGGGCGTGTTGATCGCGGTCCGCTCGCCGAAGCGGCGGACGTTGATCTGCTCGCTCATGAGCTCCGGGAGATAACGGCGGCGCTGGAAGAGAGTGACCACATAGCCCTTCTTCTTCGCCTCCTCCAGCGAGGAGCGAATATAAGCCTCCACGCCCCGATATCTCTGAAAATATTCCCGGATGAAAAGCTCCGCTTCCTTCAGGGTGATCCCGAGATCCTCGGCCAGGCCGAACGGGCCCATTCCGTAGATGATGCCGAAGTTCACGGTCTTGGCCCGACGCCGCATCTCCTCGGTGACCCCAGAGAGAGGGACGCCGAAGATCTGGGAGGCGGTGAAGGCGTGGATGTCCTGGTCCCGGGAGAAAGCTTCGAGAAGAAGAGGATCCCCCGAGAGGTGGGCGAGAACGCGCAGGTCGATCTGCGAGTAATCGGCCGCCACGAAGATCCTCCCCTCCGGACGGGGGACGAAAGCCTTGCGGATCTCGTTCCCGATCTCGGTCCGGATCGGGATGTTCTGGAGGTTCGGGTTGGCGGAGGAGAGCCGCCCGGTCGCGGTCACCGCCTGGTTGAAAGTGGTGTGGATCCGGCCGGTCCGGGGATTGACCAGGGCGGGCAGGGAATCGATGTAGGTCGATTTCAGCTTGAAGAGCTGGCGGAAGGCGAGGATCTTCGCCGGAAGTTCGTGGACGGCGGAGAGCCGGGTCAGGACCTTGACGTCGGTCGAATAGCCCGTCTTGATCTTCTTCCCCTTCGGGAGCTGGAGCTTCTCGAACAGGATATGGGCCAGCTGCTTGGGGGAGTTCAGGTTGAACTCCTCGCCGGCGAGATCGTGCATCTCCCGGGTCAGACCGTCGAGCCGTCGGGAGAGGCGAGAGGACATCTCCTGGAGCCGCTCCCGGTCGATCGCCATCCCCGTCCTCTCCATCCCGACCAGGACCGAGGACAGGGGGATGTCCATGTCCCGGAGCAGTGAGGAGAGGCGATGGGAGTCGAGGAGAGGCGAGAATTTTTCCCTGAGCTCGGCCACGGCGGAGGCGCGGGCGACGGCGGCCGCCGCCCGGGAGGAAAGAGCGTTGAGTTCGCCGGCGGCGGCTCTCTCGGGCAGGGTCCGGGAGAGTTGCTCGCGGGCCAGGCCGGCCAGATCGTGATCCGGGCGGGAGGGGTTCCGGAGATAGGAGGCCAGCAGTCCGTCCCAGACGATCCCGCGCAGCGTCAGGCCGGAGTTGAGACAGGCATGGGCGGCCGCCTTGGCGTCGTGGACGGCCTTGCCGATGGCGGGATCGGACAGAAACTCCGCGGCGGCGCGGACGCTCTCCGCGGCGGCCTCCCCGTCCAGGGGCAGATAACATCCCCGGCCTTTCTCCCGGCACACCGCCAGGCCGAGGAGACGGGCGTCCATGAAATGGCCGTCCTCGACGTCGCAGAAGATCGCGCATTCCCCAGCGCCCGCGAGCCGTTCCCGAAAGAGGGCCGCTCCGCCCGCCCCGGAGATTGCTTCGGAGACGACCTCCTCCTGCTTTTCGGGAGGAAGCTCCCTGAGGAGCTGGGAAAACTCCAGCTCGCGGAAAAGATCGCGCAGGGCGTCCCCGGACGGCTCCCGGCAGGAGAGATCCTTCCCGGCGGACGCGAGCGGGACGGCGGCGTCGAGGCGGGTGAGCTCGCGGGAGACCCGCGCCTGGTCGGCGAAGCGTTTGAGGCTTTCGCGCACCCGGGCGTTCTTCACCTCGTCGGCGTGCGCGAGGACCCCCTCCAGTGTCCGATAGTCGCGGATCAGGGCCACCGCCGTTTTCTCCCCCACCCCGGGGACGCCGGGGACGTTGTCGATGGCGTCGCCCATCAGGGCGAGGATGTCCGGGATCCGCTCCGGCTCCACGCCGAATGTCTCGCGAACCGCCTTTTCGTCGAACAGGGTGCCGTCCCCGTGGGGGCTGATCACCTTGATCCGGTCGTTCACCAGCTGGAGGAGGTCCTTGTCACCGGTCAGGATGAAGACCGAATCCCCTTCCGCCGAAGCCTCGCGGGCCAGCGTGGCCAGGATGTCGTCGGCTTCATAGCCGGGGACGGCGATCCAGGGGATGCCGTAGCCCTCGGCCGCCCGCTGGATGAGGGGAATCTGGGAGGAAAGGTCGTCGGGCATCGGCTTGCGGGTGGCCTTGTAGTCCTTGAACCTCAGATGGCGGAAGGTAGGCCCGCGGGAGTCTCCCGCCACCACCACCCGGTCGGGCCCGTAATCCTTGAGGATCTTCTTCAGCATCCGGATGAAGCCGTAGACGGCGTTGGTCGGCTGTCTCCGGGAGGTGGAGAGGCTCCGGATGGCGTAGAAAGCCCGATAGGCGGCGGACATCCCGTCGATTAAAAGGATTTTTTTCATGCAACCGCGGGGAAGCGGCGATAAAACGGGGGCGGCGAAAGGCGCCGGCTGGAGCGGAGCGATGGAAAGGGTTGTGGTTGGTGTCGTGGATCATCCTGCCGTCCGCGCGGGGCAAACGCCGCGTCGGATGGCCGAACAAGCCGTCAGGGAAGTATCAAGCCAACGACCGTGGGAGGGGCGCTCTTCGGAAAGAGCGCGCTTTCAGCCCCGAACCTTTTTGGGATGAATAGAAATAATCCCCGCGCGAGCGCGCAACCGGGGGAGAACAGAATCTCAAGGAACTCTATAATCCGGCGCCACTCTAGCAAGCGGCCGCGGCGGCGTCAACATTAAAATGTCTCCCGGAGCCGAATACTCAAAACCCGGCGATCGGACGAGATGGATTACTGATCACTTCTTTTCCAGTCACTGCGGGCGGGGAGGGGGGGGGCGGCGGGGAAGGGTGAAGGTGAAGGACGACCCCTTTCCCGGCGCGCTCTCGGCCGCGATCGTCCCCCCATGGAGCTCGATCAGCTCCCGGGTGATGGCCAGGCCCAGGCCGCTCCCCCGCTCGCCCCCGGCCGGCGGCGGGCCGAACTGCTTGAACTTGGTGAAAAGCTCCGGAAGATGCTCCGGGGCGATCCCGATCCCGGTGTCGCTGACCCGGCAGCGCAGGCGCGCGGGAGTAGAACGGACCTCGACCGTGACCGTTCCCCCCCGGGGGGTGAACTTGAGGGCGTTCCCGACCAGGTTGATCAGGGCCTGCTCCAGCCGGTCCCGGTCGCCCTGGAAAGGGGGGATCCGGCCGGCCCTTTTCAGGTTCAAGGCCACTCCCCGCTTTTCGGCGTCCCCGCGCAGGCCGGCCAGCGTCTTCTCCGCCAGCGCGTCCAGCTGCACTGGGGCGCTGTGGAGAACGATCCGGCGGGATTCGATGGCCGAGATGTCGAGCAGGTTGTTGATGATGCGGATCAGCCGTTCCGTCTCGCCCAGGGAGAGGGAGAGGACATCCCGCTGAGTCCGTTCATCGAGCTTTCCGGCCAGAATCTGGCTCACCCCCAGGCGGATGGAGGCCAGCGGCGTGCGCAGCTCGTGGGAAACCACGGACACAAAGTTGGATTTGATCCGATTGAGCTCCTCCAGCTCGCGGTTTTTCTTCTCCAGTTCGTCCTTGGCCCCTCTGAGCTGTTCCTCCGCCCGCTTCGGCTCCGTGATATCCCGGGCCACGCCGATCAGGGCGATGGGCATGCCCCGTTCGTCCTTCACCACCGAAGTGACCAGGGCGACGGGGAACTCGGTTCCGTCTTTCTTCAGGTTGAGGAGCTCGCCCGACCAGCCGCCCTGGAGCGTGGCCGGGAGAATTTCGCGCGTGATCTTCGGCGGGTTGCGGGGAGAGCGGATCTGGCTGATCGGACGGTTCAGAAACTCCGCTTCGGAATAGCCGTAGGTCTTGGAGAAAGCCGGGTTGGCGAAGATCAGGCGGTCCTCCCTGTCGGTGATGGTCACGGAGTCGCTGATGGACTTCAGCGCCTGGGCGAGCATGGTGAGTTTCTGGTCCGCCCGGCGGCGCTCGGTGATGTCCTTGACCAGGACCTGGATCAGCTCCTCTCCCCGCCAACGGAAGAGGGTGACGCTGAGCTCCACCGGAAAAATCTCGCCGCCGCGGCGGCGGCCTTCCGACTGGAAGAAGAGGAGGCCCCGGCGGCGCAGGTTTTTCAGGAGCCGGGGAAAATTGTCCGCGATCTTCTCCGGGACGACGTCCCGGATGGAGCGCCGGAGCATCTCCGCCCGGTTCCAGCCGTAGATGTCGCAGATCCGGTCGTTGACCGAGACGATTCCCCCGGCCGGGTTGAAGAGGATCACCCCTTCCGGGGAGATGTCGAAAAGGCTGTGGTATTTCGCCTCCGAGTCCTTCAGGTCCTCCTCGGCGGATATTCTTTCGCTGATGTCGGAGGCGAGGAGAAGGATGCCGTCCCGCCCGTCCGGAAGAGAGAACTTCTTGCCGCTCAGTCCCAGCCAGCAGGAGGAACGGTCCTTGCGCAGCCCCTTCAGCACCGTCTTCACGGTCCTCCCCGCGAGCAGGCGGTAGAGATGGCGCTCCCAGGCCGGCCGCGCTTCCGGGTGGACGATGTGGTGGAGGTGGAGCCCGATCAGCTCCTCGTGATTAAACCCGACGGAACGGCAGACGGCCGGGTTGGCCTCGATGATCTTGCCGGCGCGATCGGTGAGGACGATCCCGCTGGGAGAGAGGTTGAAGAGGGTGCGGTAGAAGCGCGCGCTCTGGGAAAGCGTCTCTTCGGCCTGCTTCCGCGCGGTGATGTCCCGGACCAGGACCAGGACCTCGTCCGGTCCGCTCCGGGCCATCCGCGCTTCGCAGGTGAATGTCCGTTCCTCCCGGAGCAGACGATACTCGAAAGTCTGAGGCCGGCCGCCGGAGAGCGCCCGGCGGATATGGAGGAGGGTCGATTCGGCCACCTCGCCCGGCATCACCTCGCGGACGTTTTTGCCCAGGAAACGGGCCGGGGGAAGGGCGAGGTCCGCGTCGCGGTCCGCCTTGTAGGAAAGGAAGACTCCGGCCCGGCTCATCCGGAACATCAGGTCCGGGATCGCCGCCAGGAGGGCTTCGGTCCCGGTGTGGCTGTCCAGGCCGTTGCTAAAACGAGCGGGGATCATCTTCGTCCCCCGCTTCCGGCCGCCGGGCGAGGTCGAGGTGGTTGGTTTGGTCATCGGGCTAAGTGATGAGGCGGACGGTCGACAGCTGGGGAAACGGTCTCCGGTCGGGCTATTGCCCAGACCAATGACCTAGCCCTTCCCCATCGACCGTTATTTCAGGTGCTTGCGGATCAGGGCCATCAGCTTGGCGGGGTCCTCGGTCTTGACCAGGTACTCGGCCGCATCCATCGCGAAGGCCTTGTCGAAGTCGCTCATCAGGTCGCGGGAGGAGAGGAAGATGACCGGTATCTTCTTGGTGTCTTCCCGGAACTTGATCAGCTCGCAGACCTTGAAGCCGTCGAAGCCGGGCATCTGGACGTCGAGGATGACCAGGTCAGGGCGGGACTGGCTGATTTTCGCCAGCCCCTCCTCCCCGCTGTAGGCGGCGTCGACTTCATAGCCTTCGCCCTGGAGGAGAAAGCGGAGCATGGCGACAAAGGACTGGTTGTCGTCGACGAGAAGGATCTTCTTGGCCCTGGTCGAAACGGGGGAAAGAGAGACGGGACTCAAAATATCAACCGACCTTTCTGCTCTGCCTGCGGTTGGGCGTGTCGTCTGACGCGAGGCCAGGGGACAACCGCCCGATTTATCCCTGCAGCCCCGAAGGATCTTCAGGGATAAATCGCGCCATTATGCAGAACAGCCCAGAAATTGCAAGAGGCAATTTCGCCTTCAGGCCAAGCCGCACCATGACCGATCGGTAGATAGGTTGGGGTTAGGAAGTGAGCCTGGTGACTCAGTCGATGGGTTAGGGTTAGGAAGTGGGTTTGGTAAATGGGTTAGGTAGATGGTGTGGCTCAGCCAGGTCACACCATTAACCTGACCCATCGACCAGACCCACTTCCTAACCCTAACCCATCAACCCTCATTGCCACCTAACACCCTGTCTTCTACAGGCATACCGTCTTCAGAAAAGCCCTTCTCCCCACCGAAGTCCGGAATCGGCGTCAGCGGAGAAGTCATCGGTCAACCCCGCCCGGAGCCTCAAGAAGCCCACCCCCGCCACCATCGCCGCGTTGTCGGTGCAGAGGACCGGCGAGGGGATGAAGAGACGGGTCCCGCCGGGGGGGAAGGCCGCTTCGGCCCGCGAACGGAGGAGGCGATTTCTCGCCACGCCTCCGCAGATGACGACCGTCCGCGCCCCGGTCTCCTCCGCCGCCCGGCTCAGCTTCCGGATCAGGATGTCCACCACCGCCTCCTGAAAGGAGGCGGCCAGATCCGCCACCTTGACCTCCCCTCCCCCCTCTTTTTCCTTCTCCAGCAGCAGGCGCAGCGCCGTCTTCATTCCGCTGAAGGAGAAATCGCAGTCGCCGCTTCCGCGCATCCCCCGGGGGAGGGAAAAGCGCTTGGGGTTGCCCTTCGCCGCCGCGGCGTCGATCGCGGGGCCGCCGGGGAAACCCAGTCCCAAAAGGTTCGCCGCTTTGTCGAAAGCCTCGCCGGCGGCGTCGTCGCGGGTCTGGCCGATGACCTTCGCCTTCTCCCAGGACTCGGCCGCGATGAGCGAGGTGTGCCCCCCCGAGACGACCAGAGCGACCAGGGGAAACTCGTACTCCGCCCCCTCCAGGCGGGGGGCGTAGACGTGGGCCTTCAAGTGATGGACGCCGAGGAGGGGCTTTTTCAGGGCATAGGCGATCGCCTTGGCCGCGCTCGTCCCAATGAGGAGCGAACCGATCAGTCCCGGCCCCCGGGTGTAGGCGACGGCGTCGATCCGTTCGAATCCGCACCCGGCCTCCCGGAGTGCCTGGTCGATCAGGGGAAAGAGCGCCTCGAGATGGGAGCGGCTGGCGATCTCCGGAACGACGCCGCGAAAAGGCCGGTGAAGATCGGTCTGCGTGAAAATCAGGTTGGCGACGATCCGTGTCCCTTCCTCAACCAGGGCCGCCGAGGTCTCGTCGCAGGAGGTCTCAATGCCCAGTATGATCATTATTTTCCCGCATCCCGGTCTCCGGCATTTTCGGAACTAAATCGGAGAGCGGCACGATCTGCACACCCTCCCCCGCCAACGCCGGAACTTCCCGAGCCAGGATCTCCAAGGTCAGCGGCCGGTAGTGGCCGATGGCGATCGCCCGGCCGTTCTTCAATGCCCGCTTCTTCGCCGCCTGGATCTGTTTGCGTATGAACTCCTCGGTATTTTCATGGTCGAGGAAAACGTCCCGAGCCACGGCCGCCACGCCGACCTCGTCCGCGATTTCCCCCGTCACCGTCCGGGGCGAGGTCAGGCTGTCCAAAAAAAAGAACCCGCGCTCGGACAGTTCTCCCAGGAATGCCCGCATCGGCTCGGTCATAAGCGTGAAGGCCGACCCCATGTGGTTGTTCACGCCCACGGCGTGGGGGACGCTCAGGAGGTCGGTCCGGAGAATATCGGTGATCTCCTCGGGCGAGAGATCGTCCTCGATCCCCCCGGGGCCGAGGTCGAGATCGGGGTCGAGAGCGGAGAGGGGACAGTGGAGGAGCGCTTCATACCCGAGATCGTGAGCGCAGGCGTCCCATTCCGCGGTATGGGGGAGGCGGGGAAGAATAGCCAGGGTCAGGGGGTAATCCAGTCCGGCGAAGGCCGCTTCATTTCGGGAGACCCGTCCGACATCGTCGATGACCAGGGCCAGGCGGCCGGACACGGACTGGCTGAAGTCATAGCGCAGGATCGCTGAGGAAGACACGGCCAGGGCCAGGGAGGAGTGTCCGGACTCTCCCTCGACCGCCGGGAAACCGGCGGCGGACAGTCTCTCCCGGAGACGAGGCAGCAGGCGCGGGAGATAGGCGAGCGAAGAGAGCGGGAGCGTCTGGATGATCGTCGCCGGAACGCCCTCCCCCGCCGGCACAATTCTCCGTTCCTCCCAGACGACGGGGAGAAAATCGGCCAGGACCTCCCGGACGACGCCGTCCGCCCGTTCCGCCTCCGTCTCCCAGACGGGAGCGGCGGGGATTTCCTGACGGCGGGCGCAGCCGGAGAGGAGGACGAGCGTGAGAAAACCCACATGGATCGGGGCTGAAAGCCCCTCCCACAATAATATCACTCCGTCTTTCTTCGTGTCTTGGTGCCTTCGTGGCAATATTCAGTTTCCGGCTACGACTCTACATCCGCCCCCTCTTCGAACTCGCGGTAGAGCAGGATGGACTTGAGCGTTTCCACCGCCTTGCGCAGCTGGGGATCGAGCGTATCCTCCTCCTTCTCCCCTTTCTTCCCCTTCAATCCGGTCAGGTCCTCGAAGAGATCGAGATCATCGTCGGAACCGGACGAGGGGGGCGTGATGGAGGGAACCGGCGAGAGGGCCGGGCTGGGCGCCGGAGTGGGGGCGGCCGGCGCCACGCCGTTCTTCTCCGCTTTCTCCTTCGCCTCTTTCTCCGCCTTCTCCAGGGCGAGGTATTTCTTCATCACGAAGGCCTTTTTCTGGGCATTGGTCATCTCCACCTCGATGTCCGGGGGGATGCCTTCGTCCTGGATCTTGCGGTGGGAGGCGGTGTAGTAGTGGCCGGTGGTGAGACGGATAGCCGAGTTGTCCCGGAGGGGCAGAACCGACTGGACCGAGCCTTTTCCGAAGCTCTTGACCCCGACCAGGAGCGCCCGCTGGTTGTCGCGGAGCGCCCCGGCCACGATCTCCGAGCCGGAGGCGCTCCCCTCGTTGATCAGGACGACCATGGGAATCTCCGGAAACTTCTCCCCTCCGGTCGCCTTGACCTCCATCTCCACCTGGTCGTTGCGCCCCAATGTCTGCACGATGATCCGGCCCGGGGGGAGGAAACAGTCGGCCACCGCGATCGCGCTGGAGAGGAGCCCGCCCGGGTTGTAGCGGAGATCGAGGATGAAGCCGCGGGGGTTCTCCTTCTTGATCGTCTCCAGCGCCTGGTTGAACTCCTCGGAGGTCTTCTCCTGGAACTGGGCCAGGCGGACGTAGCCGATCCCGTCCTCCACCATCCGGGTTTCCTTGACCGAGTCGATCTGGATCACGTCGCGGACGATGTCGACCTCTATGAGCTCCTTCTCCCCCGTCCGCAGAATGGTGAGATGGACGGAGGTCCCGGGCTTGCCCCGGAGCTTCTCCACCGCCTGGTTCACGGTGATGTTCTTGGTCGTATCCTCGCCGATCTTGACGATCCGGTCTCCGGGCTGCAGCCCCACCCGGCTGGCCGGGGTGTCCTCGATCGGCGTGATAACGGTCAGCATCCCGTCCCGGATGGTGATCTCGATCCCCAGCCCCCCGAACTCGCCCTTGGTCTCGACCTTCATCTCCGTGTAGTCCTTGGGCTCCATGAACTGGCTGTAGGGGTCGAGCGATCCGAGCAGGCCGTGGAGGGCGCCGTAGATCAGCTCCTGGGGCTGCATCTCCTTGACGTAGTGCTTGCGGACGATCTCGATCACCGAGGCGAAGAGCTCGAGGTTCTTGTAAAGGCTGGCGGACTCGCCCCCGTCGGCGGCGGTCGGAGTGGGGACCGCCGACGGCGAGGCCGGGGGGGTCCCCTCCTGGGCCCGCAGGGGAAACAGGGGAACGATCAAACCGAAAGCGATAAACCAGATCAACAGGCGGGTGGCCATTCTCATCGATCTCCCTCTTTAAAATCGGTCCCGGCTTTAGGCCGGGCGCGGGTTTAAAATTGTGCTGTGCCTATCTTTCGTGTGGTGACGCCGCGCGCGCGCTGGACCGCGAATCATCAGCGATGATTTTTGAACCAGTCGATGGTCAGTTTCAGCCCTTCCTCCAGGGGCGTCTTCGGCTGCCAGCTCAAGATCCGCTTGGCCTTGGAGATGTCCGGCTGGCGGATCCGGGGATCGTCCACCGGGAGGGGCTTGGCTTCGATCCGGCTCGATGATCCGATCAGCTTGATCACCAGCTCGGCGAACTCCCGGACGGTCATCTCGCGGGGGTTGCCGATGTTCACCGGATCGGTCTCGGAGGAGAAGGCCAGGGCGCAGATCCCCTCGATCAGGTCGGAGACGTAGCAGAAGGAACGGGTCTGGGACCCATCGCCGAAAACCGGGAGCGGCTTGCCGTCCAGGGCCTGGCAGATAAAGGCGGGAACCACCCGGCCGTCGCGGGCGCGCATCCGGGGCCCGTAGGTGTTGAAGATCCGGGCGATCCGGGTGTTCACGCCGTGGTAGCGGTGGTAGGCCATGGCGATCGCCTCGGCGAAGCGCTTGGCCTCGTCATAGACCCCCCGCGGGCCGATCGGGTTGACGTTGCCCCAGTAATCCTCCCGCTGGGGATGGACCAGGGGGTCGCCGTAGACCTCCGAGGTGGAGGCGAGGAGAAAGGTCGCCCCCTTGGCCTTGGCCAGACCCAGAGCTTTGTGCGTCCCCAGCGAGCCCACCTTGAGCGTCTGGATGGGGAACTTGATGTAGTCGATGGGGCTGGCGGGAGAGGCAAAATGGAAGATAAAATCGAGCGGACCTTCGAGGTAGAGATATTCGGTGACATCCTGCTTGATGAAGCGGAAGCGGTTGTTCCCGGAGAGGTGCTCGATGTTGCCGACCGAGCCGGTGAGCAAATTGTCCATGCCGACCACCTGGAAGCCTCGGGAGAGGAGGCTTTCGCAGAGGTGGGAGCCGAGGAAGCCCGCGCCTCCCGTCACCAGAGCCCTTTTGCCGTCGCCGTTCATGTGGTCCCCGTTTTATTGATCAGGCCATCCCGATCGGAGGCTTAGGCATCCGATCGGGACGGCCTGCAATATACCCTTCTGCTCCGGGGAGGTCAACCCTCTCCCGGAATTTCGAATCAGTCCAAGGCCATCAAAACCGGCAGCCGCAGGCTTTAGCCTGCGCTTGCTCGCGCAGACTAAAGTCTGCGGCTACCTCTTGCCGACAACAGGCTCCTAACCTATGCGCTCTAGAAACTGGCCACCGCTTTCAGCCAGTACATCGCTCCCCGGGGGCGGTTCTCGGCGAAGGTCTCGAACTGGGCCTTGGCCGTGAGGCTCAGGGACGGGCAGACGCTGAAGAGGACCGAGGGGCCGACCGCGAAGACCTGCTCCTTGGAATCCTCGACCTCATCGCCGTTCTGCTCGTCGTTCTGCAGGCCGATCAGGTAGTAGCCGCAGACGCCCAGGCGCAGGTGGTCGAGAACGGCGAAGCCGGCGTTGTAGTCCAGGTGGAACTGCTGGCCGCACAGGTAGTCGGCCTTCCCCCCGGAGCCATCGTCGTCGTCCGTGTTCTTGGTGTGGATGTCGTACATCAGCTTCAGATCGGCGTTGAAGCCGGCGGGATGGATCAGGGACACGGCCGCCGCCGGCTCGAACGTCCAGTGGTTGTTCCCGATGCTGGCGAAGTCTTCCCGGTCATACTGTCCGGTGGGGGCGATGATGTCGAGCCCCGCCACGCAGTGGAAGAGGTCCGAGTGCCAGCCGAGGAGGAAAGGGGAGAAATACATGTCCCCCAGGCCGAACTGATAGTCGCTCGCGCCCAAATCCTTCACCCGGGCCGCCTGGTAGACGACCGGTATCACCGCGTGCCAGGCCAGGTTCGCACCCAGCACTTCGATGTCGGAGACGTAGATCGGCCGCAGAACGTCGGCCAGGACGTCCAGCTCGAAGTCGAGGGGGACCTTTTCCCCGTCGGCGTCGCGCAGCTCGTCGGCGGTGTAGTAGGCGAGGTAGTCGATGAAGTGGAAGCCCGGCGGGGGGAGCGCCCCGGCGAAGTAGTCCTCCGTCCCCAGAATGGCGGAGGACTGGGCAAAGAGGGAGAGCGGGCAAAGAAGCGCCGCCGCTCCGATCGCCGCCACAGCCAATTTTCTCATAGTGACCTCCTTGTTTTTTCTTCTTTGCCAGTTGGCAGCAATTATATCCAGCATGAGGAACTGGGAGATAGACTAAAATCTCCCCGGAAAGGCCGGGCGTGACCCGTGGGGTCACGCCCGGCCTTGTTCCTTTTAATCGTTCCGCGATTTCATGCGGAACGATTAAAAGGTCATCATGAACTCCCAGCGCGAGAAGAACTGGGTGGCGACGTCATCCTGGTAGTAGGAACCCGGCTGGAAGGACTCGAAGATAACCGCGCTCGCGAGCCAGTCGGTGAACTTGTACTTGACGGATGCCTGCGGGTTGAGTCCGCGGGTCTTCCCTTCGGAGAAGAAGGTCGGGTTCGCGGCCGCGAACGGATTCTCCTCGGCGAACCACCACTGGAGGGCGAAGTTCACGTTCAGCTTCTCCGCCGGCTGGATCCCCCAGCCCGCTTTCAGGATCTGGAGGTTCGTCCAGTAGCCCACCCCGTCCTCCGGGACCAGGGTGTAGAGGACCAGCTCGCTCCACTTCGGCCAGCGGGAGAGGATCGGGTCCCAGCCTTCGTGGCGGGAGGTCTCGGGGTCGTCGCCGGAGAGGTAGGTGTAGCTCAGGGTGAGGGCGCTCTTCAGGGGGCAGCCGGGGATCTTGTAGGTCCCCCAGAGGTAGCCTCCGCAGGCTTGCTGATCTTCGTCTCCCCAGTCGCCGAGCTGGACCGCCGCCTCGCCCGCGTAGCAGACGTCCTCCGTCAGGTCTCCGGAGAGGCGGGCGCCCAGGATGTGAATGTTGTTGTCCGGGAACTTCGGCGCGCCGGCGGCGGTGAGTATGCTCTTCTTCCCGTTCTTGTAGAGATAGTAGGCTTCGATCTTCTGCTTCTCGATCAGCTTGGCGTTGGTGAAGTAAAGCCCGTAGAGGCCGATCTCCTGGTCGTCCATCCGGAAATTCTTGGCCTCTTCGATGGCGAAAGGCTGGGTTCCCTTGTTGTAGAAGGCGAGGAAATCGAACAGGCTGTCCGCCGCTTCCAGTGTGACCTTCCCCCCGTCGCTGTAGGAAGAGCGGGACCCGTCGTTGGGGCCGCCGTCCAGGATCAGGAATCCCTCCCCGTACATCAGGTCCTGCCGGCCGAGCTTGGCCGAGAGCGGGAGATCGGCGGGCTTATTGATCGAGAGATAGCCATTATCGAGGATGACTTCTTCGCGGAGGGGATGGAGGTTGCCGTTCGGTTCCCAGTAGTAACGGTACTCGTTGGTGAAGCGCACGTAGGCTTCGACCTCCTGGACCGGGGTCAGGCCGGCGAAGACGCGGGTGCGCAGGCGGTTGAAGACGAAGTCGGTGTTCCCGATCGCCCCCCGGGGAGAATAGAAGACATCCTCCTGCCGGATGCGCTCGTCGAAACCGTACTTCAGCCACTCTGGGCCGCCGGCCGCGTCCTGCAGAACACCCGCCAGAGCGGGCAGGGGCAGGGCGAGCAGAATCGCGGCAACCAACAGCGACGCTTTCTTCATCACTCTCCTCCTTGGTCTTGCGACCATTGGTTCAGCAACTATATAAACTCAAATTCCGCCGTGCGGCCCTGTAGGCCGGTTCTGTGAACCGGCGTCCCAGTCCGGTCCGCCCGCTCGCAGAGCGGGCCTACATCACCGCAGGCATTATGCGTCGCCAACGCGGCGGAATTTAAAGGGCATACAGATCCTGGTCGTGGAGCAGGACCAGGCCTTCCTGCCGAAGCAGCTTTTCCACCTTCTCCGGATTTTTTACCTCGACCACGAAAACCGCTTTTTTCCCCCCGACCAGGACAAAACCATAGGCATCCTCGATGTTGATCCGGTGCCGGGTGAGAACGGAGGAGATTTTGTGCAGGGCGCCCGGACGGTCGGGCAAGGCGATCGCCACCACCTCCTTGAGCGCCGCGGCCACGCCGGCCTCGACCAGGGCGGCCAGGGCTGACTGGGGGTCGTCGACCAGGATTTTCATCACCCCGAAGCCGCCGTTGTCGGCGATGGTGATGGCCCGCAGGTTGATGCCGCGGGCGGCGAGCAGGCCGGTGACCTTTCCCAGCTTCCCCGGCTTGTTTTCGACAAAAACCGCGACCTGGTGAGGCACCGAACTCTCCTTCCATGCTCGGCAACGGTTCGAAGATCTCTCCTCGGCCGCATGCCACAGGCCTACCACGCCAAATCCGAAATCCGATGGTTCGACTGTGCTCACCATCGGCACTGAGCGAAGCCGAAGTGCCGAAACCCGAAATTCGAAACAAATCCGAAAACCATAATAGCGGGAACCTGTTGCCTGTCAAGCCGTTTTGCTCATTCGAATTTTTTTATTTGTTTCGAATAACCAAAATTCGAAACCGTTAGCGCCCACCGCCCGCTTACCCAGGGGAGAAAGCTTCCTCTTGTCCGTTGTTTAGAAAATTCGAATTTAGGATTTGTCTCGGATTTCGTGCTTCGGATTTCGGATTTTAATTAGATTTCCCGATTGTCGATCAGCCGTTTGGCCTTCCCGGTGCTGGGAGGGAGCGTCCCCGGCTCCAAAAGCTCCACTTCGGCGGTGAGCAGGATCTCCTCCCTCAGGGCATGCTGGATCGCGCTTTTCAGCGCGCGGAGCTCGCCCACGCCCCCGCGAAACATCGTCCCGCAGATCTCCACCCGGACGACCATCCGGTCCAGGCTCTCCATCCGGTTGAGCACGATCTGGAAATTGGACCCGACCTGCGGGATTTTCATCAGGACATGCTCGATCTGGCTGGGGAAGACGTTCACTCCCCGAACGATGATCATGTCGTCGGTCCGGCCCAGGATCCGGGAGAGACGGCGCATCTTCCGGCCGCAGGGGCAGGAGAGATCCTCGGAGAGATGGGCGAGATCGCGGGTGCGGTAGCGGACGAGCGGCGTCGCCTCGCGGTTCAGCGTGGTGAAGACCACCTCGCCCTTCCTTCCGGGGGGCAGGACCTCGCCGGTCGCGGGATCGATGATCTCCACGATGAAATTGTCCTCCCAGACGTGCATCCCCTCGCTCCGGCGGCACTCGAAGGCCACACCCGGGCCGTTCATCTCGGAGAGGCCGTAGCAGTTGCAGGCGGTCACCCGGTAGCACCTCTCCAGCTTCGTCCGGGTCGCCTCCGAGTAGGGCTCGGCGCCGAAGACGAGCAGGCGCAGGGCGAAATCGTCCGGGGAGAGCTTCTGGTCCGCGATCACGTCGGCGACGTGGAGGGCGTAGCTGGGCGTGATGTGAATGATGGTCGTCCGGAAATCCTTCAGCAGCTGGATCTGCCGGGCGGTGTTTCCCCCCCCGGTGGGGATGACCATCATTCCTATCCGCTCGGCCCCGTAGTGGAGGCCCAATCCCCCGGTAAAAAGGCCGTAGGTCATCATGTTCTGGAAAACGTCGGCCTTCGTCGCCCCGGCCATGGTGAGCCCCCGGGCGACGAGCTCCGTCCAGTGCTGAAGGTCGCGCGCGGTATGGTAGATGACGGTGGACTGGCCGGTGGTTCCCGAGGAGGCGTGCATCCGGACCACCTTCCGCTGGTCGACCGCCAGCATTCCCCGGGGATAGGCGAGGCGGAGATCGTCCTTGGTGGTGAAGGGGAGCGAGCGGATATCCTCCGGTGAGCGGATCTGCTCCGGGCGGATCGTCCGCCCGGCGAAGAGCCGCCGGTAGAGATCGGAGCGAACGGCCCTTTTCAGCGTGGTCCGCAGCCGCTCGGTCTGGAGCTTCTCCAGACTCCGGCGATCCATCGTCTCGATCTCCCGGTTCCAGTAGCGCGCGGCGTTTGTTTTCACGGTTCCCCTGGGCGCCCAGTATACAGACGCGGCCATAAAATTTTTACTTTATTGCGGAACTCTGGCCGGCGGGAAAAACCCGACCGGCCAAACATTTCAACAGACGATTGAATAGGATTGGATAGGATAAAAACAGGCCGGCCGGGGCATCCTATTCCATCCTATTCAATCGTCTGTTCATAATCGCCGGGCCAGCCCGTCCCCGACCGGTCCCTTCAACGCGGACCGTTCCCTCTCCGGTTGTCGATCACCCGGGGCGCCTTCACCCCGTCTTTCTGCAGCGATTTCGGCTCGGTGAGCTTCACCGTCACCGTGAGCCCCAGACCCCGGGAGATCTCGTCGGCGATCGTCCGCTGGAGGGCTTGCAGCCGTCTCATCTCGTCAAAAAAGATGCGGGGGGAGATTTCGACCCTGAGCTCCACCGACTCCTTCTCCTCCCCCGTCCCGATCCGGACCTGGAAATGGGGCTCGCACCCCTCGATGCGGGCGAGGACCTGCTCGATCTGGGAAGGGAAGACATTGACCCCCTGGACAAAAATCAGATCGTCGGTCCTCCCCTTCACCCGGGCCATCCGGATGAGAGTCCGCCCGCAGGAGCAGCGGCCGGGGAGAAGAGCGGTGATGTCGCCGGTCCGGTAGCGGACCATGGGGAAAGCCTCCTTGCTGACCGAGGTGAGAACGAGCTCCCCCTCCTCCCCGGCCGGGAGGGGTCGGGCGGTCGCGGGATCGATGATCTCGGGGATGAAGTGATCCTCGAAGATGTGCAGTCCGTTTCTGGCCTCGCACTCCCCCGCCACGCCGGGATTGAAGATCTCGCTCAGACCGTAAAAATCGAATGCCTGCAGATGCAGGCCCTCCTCCAGAAGATGCCGGAGGCTCTCCGACCAGGGCTCGGCCCCGAAGATCCCCACCCGCAGGTTCAGTTCGCTCGGAGCGATCTTCATCTCGCTCAGGGCGGAAGCGACCCGGCGTCCATAGCTCGGCGGCGCGATCAGAACGGTGGATCGGAAGTCGCGCATGATCCGGATCTGCTTCTCGGCGCCGATCGCCGAGACCGGGATGACCGCGGCGCCGATGGCCGCGGCCGCGAAATGCATCCCCAGGGCGCCCGGGAAGAGGCCGTAGTCGAAGGCGATCTGGATCATGTCGTCGCTCCCCACCCCGGCCGCGGAGAGGAGGCGCGCGGTCAGCTCCGTCCAGTGGGCGATGTCGTTGCGGGTGTAGCCGACCACGATCGGCTCCCCCGTGGTCCCGGCGGAGGTCTGCAGACGGACCACGTCCCTCAGGGGAACGGCGAACATGTCGTAGGGATAGGCCGCGCGCAGCGTGGAACGGTCGGTGAAGGGGATCTTCTTCAGGTCGGAGAGATCGGCGACCTCTTCGGGAACGATCCCCTCCCGGTCGAAGACCTTCTGGTAGTAGACGACGTTCCGGTAGACCCGGTTCAGAGTGGACTGGAGCCGCTCCAGTTGGAGCTGTTCCAGCTCCTCCCGGGAGATCTGCTCAAAGCGCGGATTCCATATGCTCATAGTTACCTGTGCCCTGATCCGCAGTCGGATGCGCTATCGCCGGCCGCACCAGGCTGGAGAAGAGAGCGTGAGGAGTTTAGAGTTTAGATCTGAAATCTGAGATCTGAGATCTGAGATTTGAGATTATTCCCATATCTCCTTGTACCCCCTGCCCAGATACGACCTCTGCACCTCCGGGTTGCCGGTGAAATACGGGATCGATCCTTCCATCACGATCCGCCCGGTCTCCAGAAGATAGGCCCGGGAGGCGATGGCGAAGGCGGCCCGGGCGTTCTGCTCGACCAGAAGGATGGTGGTCCCTTTCTCCGCCAGAGCCGCGATGACCCGGAAGATCTCCGCCACCTTGCGCGGGGCCAGGCCGAGCGAGGGCTCGTCGAGGAGGAGGAGACGGGGACGGGCCATGAGCGAGCGGGCGATGGCGAGCATCTGCTGTTCGCCGCCGGAGAGCGTGCCGGCGAGCTGATGCCTCCTCTCCTCCAGGACCGGGAAGATCTCCCAGATCTGGCCCAGGTCGGAATCGAATAACCTCCTCCCCCGCCCCCGGTAGCGGAGGAACCCCCCCAGGAGGAGGTTATCCAGGACGGAGAGGGGGGCGAAGATCTGGCGCCCCTCCGGGACCAGCGACAGGCCGCGGGCCACCACCGTCTCCGCCGAGAGAGAGGAGATGGGCTGCCCCTCGAAGACGATCTCCCCGCTCCGGGAGGGGTGGGCGCCGGCCAGGGAGGAGAGGAGAGTGGATTTCCCCGCCCCGTTCCCCCCGATCAGGGCCACGATCTCGCCTTGGTCGACATGAAGGGTGATCCCCTTCAGGGCTAAAGCCTGCCCGTACCAGGCGGAGAGGTTTCTTACCCGGAGCACGGTCCCTCCTCTCCCGCCTCTTCGCCCAGATAGGCGGCGATCACCGCGGGATCGTTCCGGATCTGGCGGGGCGGCCCCTCGGCGATCTTCCGCCCGTAATCGAGGACCGCCACCTCGTCGGAGATATCCATCACCAGGTTCATGTCGTGCTCCACCAGGAGAACGGTGACTCCGGAATCGCGGATCCGGAAGATGAGCTTGATCAGCTCCTGCCGTTCCCGGCGGGAGAGGCCGGAGCCCGGCTCGTCGAGCAGGATGAGCCGGGGCGAGGAGGCGAGTGCGCGGGCGATCTCGAGCAGGCGCTGCTGGCCGAGCGGGAGGGAACCCCCCGTCGAAGCGGCCTTCCCGTCGAGGCCGACCTCCCGGAGCAGATCGAGAGCGCGGGCGGACGCTTCCCTCTCCTCCCGGCGCACCCGGGGGAATCGGCAGGCGGCGGAGATGAACCCCGTCCGCCCCCGGAGGTGGCCCCCGGTCATCACGTTCTCGGCCGCGGTCATCTCCTTGAAAACCTGCGTGATCTGGAAGGTGCGGGACATCCCCAGTCCGGCGATGGCATGGGGGGGGAGGCCGGCGATCTCGCGGCCGCCGAAGACGATCCGGCCCCGATCCGGAGCGAGGACCCCGGAAAGGAGGTTGAAGAGAGTGGTCTTGCCCGCTCCGTTGGGGCCGATCACCGACTTGATCCGGCCGGGGGCGAGCGAGAAGGACACCCCGCCGACCGCGGCCAGTCCGCCGAAGCTCTTTTCCAGTCCGATGATGTCGAGCAGGAGATCCATGATCCGGTCAGTGCGCGGGAGCACGGCGGCGGAAGAGCCCTTCCAGGGCGCCGAACAGCCCCCGGGGCAGGAAGACCATCGCCAGAAGCAGGATCGCCCCGTAGGCGAGTATGTCGTAGTCCTTGAACGCCCGGAGCGTCTCGGGGAGAAGGGTGAGGATGGCCGCGCCCAGGAGCGCTCCCCAGACGCTCATCCGTCCCCCGAGCACCGTCATGGTGACGACCAGTATGGAGAAGGAGATGCCGAACGACTCCGGGCTGACAAAGGTGACGAAGTGGGCGTAGAGGCTGCCGGCCAGGCTCGCGTAGACGGCGCTCAGGACGAAGACGGCGACCTTGTAGCGGGCGATATCGATCCCCAGGCAGGCGGCGGCGGTCTCGCTGGAATGGATCGCCCTGAGGGCCCGCCCCACCCGGGAATGGATGAGGTGCAGCGAGCAGAGGAGGGCGGCGAGGAGGACCGCCCAGGAGAGATAATAGACCTTGAGATCGGTGTCGAAGACGAAGCCGAGAAAGCTCAGCCGGTGGATGTTCCCGATGCCGGAAGGCCCCCCGGTGAGTCCGATCCAGGCCGTCATCACCACGTAGACGATCTCGCCGAAGCCCAGCGTCGCCATGGCGAGGTAGTGGCCGCGCAGACGCAGGGTGGGCAGCCCGATCAGGTACGCGACCGCGGCGGTGAGCAGGCAGGCGAGCAGGGCGGAGAGCGCCGGAGAGATCTGGGCGCGGGTGGTGAGGATAGCCGAGGCGTAGGCGCCCATCCCGTAGAACGCGGCGTGGCCAAGCGAGATCTGGCCGGCATAGCCCATGAGCAGGCTCAAGCCCACCGCGATCAGCCCGTGGAGGGCGACAAAGACCAGGATGCTGAGGTAGTAGGGGCTGCTCAGGGCGAGCGGGAGAGCGGCCACAGCCAAGGCGAGCAGGAGCAGGGCTAGGTAGTTAGACTTCACGAGAACGGTTCGATCTCAGATCTCAAATCTCAGATCTCAGATACGGGCAAACAACCCCCCAACAACAACTCACAAAAAACAAGTTACAAACAAAATCCAAAATCCAAAACACGATATGCAAACCTCGCTGCCATGCTGGTTTTATGATTTGTATTTTTTATTTTTGCTTGGGATTTGTTGTTTGTGATTTGGAATTTTTTCAGATTTGAGATTTGAGATCTGGGGTCTGAGATTTGAGATCTGGGGTCTGAGATCTGAGATCTGGGGTCTGAGATTTGAGATCTGGGGTCTGAGATCTGAGATCTGGGGACTGAGATCTGAGATCTCAAATCTGAAATTTAATATTCTTTCAGTTTGCTGGCTTCCTTCGATCCCAGGATCCCCGCCGGACGGAGGAAGAGCATCGCCAGCAGGATCACCAGGGCGATCGCGTCCTTGTAGTGCGACGAGAGAAGCCCCGCCCCCAGCGACTCCAGCACGCCCAGGATGAGACCCGCCGCCACCGCCCCCGGGAAAGACCCGATCCCCCCCAGGACCGCCGCCGCGAAGCCCTTGAGGGCGAGGAGCGATCCCCGGTCGTAATCGACCAGGGCGACCGGCGTGATGATCACGCCGCCCACCGCGCCGATCGCCGCCGAGAGAGCGAAGGAGAGGAGGATGATGCTCCCGACCCGGATCCCGACCAGGCGGGCCGCGGCGGGGTTGGCGGCGACCGCCCGCATCGCCTTGCCCAGGATGGCGCGGCGGAAAAACACGGAGAGCACCGCCACCACCATCGCGGTGATCCCGACGATCCAGAGCGACTGGGGAAGGATCGCCGCCCCCAGGAAGGAGATCGGCGTCTCGCCGGAGAAAGCCGGGAGAAAGTAGGTCTCCTTGCCCCAGACGAACATGGCGATCCCCTTGAGCAGGATCGACCCGGCGATGGTGGCAATGGTCATGGTCAGCACGGAGGTGCCGCGGAGGGGGTGGACCACGGCCCGCTCGAACAGGATCCCGATCGCGGTGACCGCGGCCACCGAAATAAGGCAGGCCAGCGGCAGGGGAAGATGGGCGCTCCCCGCCAGGGTGGCCGCGAAAAGGCCCCCCAGCATGACGAACTCCCCCTGGGCGAAGTTGATCACGCCGGTGGCGCTGTAGATGATGGTGAAGCCCACCGCCACCAGGGCGTAGATGGAGCCGAGCGAGATTCCGCTGGCCAGGAACTGTGCGATCTGGGGGCCCATGGGCTGATTATCTCATCTCTCGGAGGTTTCCCGGGGTATCGCCCAAGACCTTGCAATATAAAACCCTGCCTTTAGATATACAAGGATGAACGCCTTCCCTGAACGCCTTCCCCGCGCCGCCCTCGCTTCCCCTACCCAGTCGCCCCGGGAGGGGCGACGATCGCTCCGACGAACTTTCCCGCCGAACCCCTCCCGGCCGGGGGAGCAGCCGGACCATCCGCCTCGTTATGACTCGGGGGCTTTTCATCACTTCTCCTCTCATCTCAGAACGCCATCCAGGACGGAAGTTTGATCATCTTCTCCGCGTTGAGCGCGACCGTCTCCCAGCGCGGGAAATCCCCGATCACGAACACGCCCTTGAGGCCGGCCTCGCGCATGACCCGCGCCAGATTCCGATACCGCTTCTCCCGGACCCGGCTCTCCGAGGTGACCTCCACCCCCCAACTGTCCTTCTCCTTGACCACGAAATCCACCTCGTGACCCTGGTAATCCCGCCAGTAGTGGAGTTCCGCGGGCATGCTCTGGTTGCGGGACAGGGCCGAGAGTTGATTGAACAGCAGCCCTTCTTCGATCGCGCCCAGCCGGCCGCTCGACTGGAGCGCCGGGAAAGAGCTGAGCCGGGCGGCATGGTTGACCAGGCCGGGATCGAAAAAATACATCTTGGGCGCCTTGACCAGGCGCGTCTTGGCTCTCCTGGACCAGGCCGTCACCCGGGCGATCACCCCCGTCTGTTCCAGCACCCCGAGATAGGCGTTGATCGTGTTCCGGGCCATGCCGATATCGGAAGACAGATTGCTCACGTTCAACAGTTGCCCGTGCTGAAGCAGGAGAACCCGGTAGAGGCGATGAAACAAATCCAGATCCCCCACCCCGCCGAGGGCGCGGACATCCTTTTCGATGTAGGCAGCCGCGTAGTCCCGCAAAAGAAACCATCTCTCCTCTTCCGACGGCTCCAGAAACACCGCCGGCAGGGATCCGAAGAGGAGAAGGCGTCGGCGCAGAGTCTCGATGCTTCCTCTCTCTTCCCAGAGTTCCGCCTGAATCTCGTCCAGGGCTTTCGGATTCAACCCTCCTCTCAGCAACAGCTGGAGCGGGCTGGCCGTCTTTCTCCCCAGCCCCTGGTGAGCGAGCGCCTCATGGATCGTCAATCCTCCGAGATAGTGATAACGGATCCTCCCCGCCAGCGTTTCCGCCGCCTGCCGGCGGATCTCCAAGGAAGAGGACCCGGAAAGGACGATCTTGATCCGGTCTCGATAGCGGTCAAAAATGATCTTCGCCGTTTCGATCGCCTGAGGGGCTTTCTGAACCTCGTCCAGAAAGACATACAATTTTTTCGAAAGCCTGGATAAGGGTTGTCCGAAGCGGGTTTCGATCTCGCGCAGCAGTTCCTCCGGATGGCTGATCACCCGAGAACGAAACTCCAAATCATCGAAATCGAGCGAAACCACGGACCGGGGATCCCGGCCCTCGCCCTTGAGATAGCCGGCCAGCGCATTGAGCAGGGTGGTCTTCCCCACCTGGCGAGGGCCGACGATGACGGAGATGATGGATTTCTCCATCTCCGCTTCCAGGCTATCCTGGATTTCTCTTCTGATCGGCAGATTCGCACTATTGTTCATTCGCATATACATTATTACTACATTATTGGATTCATAGCAACAACTATTCGCCAGTTATATCTTCCTCTTCCACAAAAACAGCCCCTTCTCCCGGAGGGAGAAGGGGCTGTTCACGCTGCTCGGCAGAGCGCCTAGTCCTTTAGCACCACGAACTTGCCGTCCTTGACGATGAGCATCTCGAAAGCGCCGGCGTCGAGACCGTTGTGGTCCTGGGGCGAGAAGTGGAAAACGCCGCCCGTGCCGACAAACTCCTTGGTGTTCTCAATCGCCTCCCGGATCTTGGCCCGGTCGGGACCGACCTGCTTCAAGGCCCGGACCACGAGCTCCAGGGCGTCATAGGCATGGCCGCCGAAGGTGCTGACGTCGTCCTTGAACTTCGTCTCGTAGGCCGCCTTGTAGGCCGCGAGCACCTTCTTCTGGGGATGATCGGCGGGGAGCGTGTCCACCGCCAGGAGCCGCCCGCAGGGGAAGATCGTCCCCTCGGCTGCCTCCCCCGCCGCCCGGGCATACTTGATGTTCCCAAAACCGTGGCTCTGATAGAGGGGGATGGCCATCGAGAGCTGCTTAATGTTTTTGCAGACAATCGCCTGGGCGGGGACGATCGCCCAGTTCACCACCGCCTGGGCGGGCGTGGCCTTGATCTTGGCCAGCTGGGCGGTCATGTCGGTGTCCTTGGGCCCGTAGGTCTCGTCGGCGACAATTTCGATCCCGAATTCCGGGGCGAGCTTCAGAAGCTGTTTGCGCCCTTCCGCCCCGAAGCCCTCGGTGCTGGTGATGACGGCGATCTTTTTGTATCCCTTGCTCTTCATGTGGCCGAGGATGCGGCGGGCGGCGTCGGAATCCTTCTGGGGGGTCTTGAAGATCCAGGACCGCTGTTTTCCGTCTTCGCCGACCACGATCGCCTCAGCGGCGGCGCAGGAGATCAGGGGGACCTTCGCTTCCTCCATGATCGGGACCACGGCCATGGAGGGCCCGGAACGCGAGGGGCCGATAATGGCGAGCACCTGGTCCTTCTCGATCAGCTTCTTGACCGCGGTCACCGCCTTGGCCTCGTCGCCCACCGTGTCCTCGATGATCAACTCCAGCGGATGCCCGTCGATCCCGCCCGCGGCGTTGATCTCTTCAGCCATCATGACCGCGGTGTTCCGCTCCGGCTCTCCCAGCCAGGAGGCGGGGCCGGTGATGGCGAAGATCGCTCCCACCTTGTACGGCTCCAGCTTCTCCGCGGCCGCGGGTTTGGCCGCATCCTGGGCGAAAAGCCCGGCGGCCAGCGCCAGCCCGGCGGTCACCGCCATCGCGGCGATAATCAGCTTCCTCATCACTTCCTCCTTGGTTGCGTCCGAACTTAATCGGACATCTGAAGATACGTTCAAAGGATTAAGGGTTCAAAAGTTCCAGGGGCTAATCTTTCCTTCTCACCCTTGAACCGTTGAACTCTTGAACCGTTGAACCCTTGAACCGTTGAACCTTACAAGTTGTACAGGTCCTTCCCGGACAGGATCTTGATCCCGTGCTTCCGGAGGATCGCCTCCGTCCGCTCGATCTCTTCGATCCGGAAGATGATCAGGGCGCTCTCGGTCCGCTTCTCCAGGAAGGCGTACATGTACTCCACGTTGACGGACTCCGAGGAGAGGGTCTTGAGCACGCCGGCCAGTCCGCCCGGGCGGTCCTCCACCTCGATCGCCAGCACTTCGGTTTCGGAGACGGTGAAGCCCTCCCGCTTGAGGATCTCGGCGGCCTTGGACGGATCGTTCACGATCACCCGGAGGATGCCGAAATCCGAGGTGTCGGCCAGGGCCAGGGCCCGGATGTTGATCGCGTTCTTGCCCAGGATCTCGGTCACTTCCGCGAGTCGGCCGGAGCGGTTCTCCAGAAAGATGGATAACTGTGTGACATTCATGGCGGTCCGCCTTTTTTTCTGATTACTGACCGCGGACCCATAGGGTCCGCGGCTACGGGATAGTGTGTTCAGTTTATCGTTTATTGCTTACCGCTTACTGCTTACCGCTTACTGCTTACCGCTTACCTTTCACCGCTTACATTTTCCTCTTATCGATCACCCGCTTCGCCTTGCTCTGACTCCGCTCGATCGTCTTCGGCTCGACCAGCTTGACATCGACCACAATCCCGAGCACCCCCTGGATCTCGTGGCGGATCTTGTCCCTGAGATCCTGCATCCGCCGGACCTCGTCCGAGAAGGCCTCCAGGGACACCTCGACCTGGACTTCCAGCGTGTCCAACCCCTTGATCCGGTCGACGACCAGGAGATAGTGGGGAGTGGTCCCCTCGACCTGGAGGAGGATCGTCTCGATCTGGGAGGGGAAGACGTTGATCCCCCGGATGATCAGCATGTCGTCGGTCCGGCCCTTGATCTTGCTGATCCGGGGCGAGGTCCGCCCGCAGCGGCAGGGGGACCGGTTGATGGAGACGATGTCGCCGGTCCGGTAGCGGATCAGGGGGAGAGCCTCCTTGGTCAGCGTGGTGATGACGAGCTCTCCGTCCTTCCCTTCTCCGACGTCCTCCCCAGTCTTCGGATCGATCACCTCGGGGAAGAAGACGTCGCTGTAGATGTGAAGCCCGTTCTTCTCAGAGCACTCCTGGGCCACGCCGGGACCGATGATCTCGGACATGCCGTAGACGTCGAGCGCTTTCATCCCCCAGATCGACTCGATCTCCCGGCGCATGTTTTCGCTCCAGGGCTCCGCCCCCAGGATCCCGATCCGGACGGGCGAGTCCTTCGGGTTGTAGCCCTCTTCCTTCGCCTCTTCGCCCAGGTAGAGAACGTAACTGGGCGTGCAGGCGAGGACGGTGGTCTTGAAGTCATGCATCAGCTTGAGCTGGCGCTTGGAGACGCCCGAGGACATGGGGAGGACGGGGATGCCCATCTCCAGCGCGCCGTAGTGAAACCCCAGCCCCCCGGTGAAGAGGCCGTAGCCGTAGGCGTTCTGGACGATGTCCCCCTTGACCACGCCGGCGACGCAGAGCGTGCGCGCCATCACCTCGCCCCAGAGCTTGAGATCGCCGCGGGTGTAGCCGACCACGGTGGGGTTGCCGGTGGTTCCGGAGGAGGCGTGGATCTCCGCCACCTCTTTGGCCGGGACGCAGAACATCCCGAAGGGATAGGTGTCGCGGAGGTCGATCTTGCGGGTGAAGGGGAGGCGCTTGATGTCGGCGAGCTTTTTCACGTCGCCCGCCGAGACTTTCGCCTCCTTGAACTTCCGGGGATA
This sequence comes from uncultured bacterium, assembly GCA_964551475.1. Lineage (GTDB taxonomy): Bacteria > Auribacterota > Erginobacteria > Erginobacterales > CAZKCI01 > CAZKCI01. The sequence goes on from CAZKCI010000076.1 coordinate 30,149, forward strand.
GACGGGCGATTTTCTGAGGACGTAGGCGACCAGCGCCTGCAGTCGTTCCCATTGAAGCGCGGCGAGCTTCTCCACGGGCAAGCATTCGACCTTCTCGTTCCAGATCATGATCCTCCTCGCAATTCGGCTGATAAATTATGCCACTAAGACACCCAGACACAAAGAACTGAAAAATCTTCCGGAAGATTCCAGGTTCGATAAATTGGTTTTCTCGGTTTTAGTGATCCTTAGTGTCTTGGTGTCTTGGTGGCGATTGTGTTTTCGTTCGCCAGGCTAGCGCCGGCCGCGAAGGCGGCCAGGTTCTCCGGCCGTTTCCGCTCGGGCAGCGAGGCGGCCAGCGTCGCCTCCCAGATCTTCGGCGGGAACGGGAGAAGCCCGGAGAGTGCGCCCAGAGCGAAGGCGTTGGCGAAGGCCTCGTCCCCGGCGGCCGCGGCGATCGCCTTCGGCTCCACCGCGATCACCCGTCTGCCCGCGGCGCGCAGCGTTTCCGCGGCGTTCTGAGGGTAGAGAGCCGCTCCGGAGAGGACGGTCGCCGGGGGGATGCGCCGGCGGACGATTATGACCGTCCCGCCGGGAGAGAGGAAGGGCGCGGACCGCAGGGCCTCCAGCTCCTCCAGCGCGACGAGATGGTCGGCCTCCCCGGCCGGTACGAGCGGCGAGAAGACCTTCCGCCCGAAGCGGACCTGGGCCAAGACCGATCCGCCCCGCTGGGCCATCCCGTGGACCTCGCTGCTCTTCACGTCGAGCCCGGCCCGGAGGGCGGCGGCGGAGAGAAGCCGGGACGCCAGTATGACCCCCTGCCCCCCGACGCCCGCGAAGACGACGCTTATTACGCGATCATCGTTCTTTCTCGCGATCCTAGTCATATCTTCAGTCGAGGAGTGACCGTTGCACGTTACACGTTAAACGTTTCACGAAAATAGCATCCCGGCGAAATATCTTCCGCTGATCACTGATCACTGCCCTCTCCAATCGCTCCCGCCGGGCAGACATGCGCGCAGGCCCCGCAGCCCGAGCAGAGGGCGGCGGTGATCTTCGGTTTTCCTTCGGGAGACGGAACCAGCGCCGGGCAGGCGATCTGGAGGCAAAGCGAACAGGCCCGGCAGAGATCGTGTTTCACACGGTGGGCGGGCTTCTTCTCATGGCGACGAAGAAGGAGGCAGGGGGCGCGGGCGATCAGGACCGAAGGCTCGGGGAGGGGGAGCGATTCCCGGAGATATGCCTCCACCCCTTTGAGATCGTAGGGATCGAGGATCTTCACCCGGTTCACGCCCGCGCCGCGGCAGATCTCGCAGATCCTGACCTGGCGGGCGGTCCTTCCCCCCAAACCCGTCCCCGTACCGGGGTGACCCTGCAGGCCGGTCATCGCCGTGGTCTGGTTGTCGAGTATGATCACCACCCCGCCGTTCCCGTTGTAGACGAGGTCGACGAGGCCCGTGATCCCGGAGTGGACGAAGGTGGAGTCGCCGATCACCGCGACCACTTTCTTCCCGGCCGCGGGCGGGAGGACTAGGCGCATCCCCTCCGACTGGCCGATCCCCGCCCCCATGCAGACGCAGCTGTCGAGCGCGGAGAGGGGGGGCAAAGTCCCCAGCGTGTAACAGCCGATGTCGCCGGTCACGAAGAGTTTGAGCTTCTTCAGGACGGTGAAAACGGCGCGGTGGGGACAGCCCGGGCAGAGCATCGGCGGGCGGGCGGGGAGCGGCGAGGAAGCAGGCGGACGCTCCGGGCGCGAAGCCAGCAGGGCGCGGACACGCTCCGGGTTGAGCTCGCCGAGACCGTACTCCCCCCGCTTCCCCCGGACCGGGAGGCCGAAGCTTTTGATCTCGGTCTCCAGGAAGGGGTCGAGTTCCTCCACTATAAATACTTTTCGCGAACCGCGCGAAAAGTTTATAAGTTTTCGCTTCGGCAGCGGGTATACCATGCCCAGCTTCAAGCAGGAGGCATCAGGGGCGACTTCGCGGCAGTACTGGTAGGCGACACCCGAGCTGACAATCTTGAGCGGACCCCTCCCCTTCTCCAATCGGTTGATCGGCATGGTTTCCGCCCGGCGGCTCAGCGCGCGCATCTTCTCCTCCAGGAGGACATGGCGCGCGCGGGCATAAGCGGGGATCATCACCTGCTTCCTGGCGTCCTTGACCAGGGCGAGGGGAGCTATCGCCGCGCGGCGTTTCCCGGCTTTCACCGGACAGCGGGAGTGGGAGACTCGCGTGGTCAAGCGCAAAATCACCGGAAGGTCGAACTCCTCGGAGAGGCGGAAGGCGAGCAGCGTGAAATCATGCGCCTCCTGGCTGTCGGAGGGCTCGAGGATGGGGAGCTTGGCGGCGCGGCCATAGTGGCGGGAGTCCTGCTCGTTCTGGGAGGACTGCAAGCCCGGGTCGTCGGCCACCGCGACAACCAGTCCGCCGCGCACGCCCGTGTAGGCGAGCGTGAAGAGGGGGTCGGCGGCGACGTTCAAGCCCACGTGCTTCATGGTGACCAGCGCACGGGCGCCGGCCCAGGCCGCCCCCGAGGCCACCTCGAGCGCCACCTTCTCGTTGGCGCACCACTGGGCCTTCGCCCCGGGGAGGAGGGCGAGCGTTTCCAGGATTTCCGACGACGGCGTCCCGGGGTAGCCGGTCCCCAGGGCTACCCCCGCTTCCCAGGCTCCCCGGGCCACCGCCTCGTTGCCGGATAGTAGTTCCTTCACTGACGACTGCTTATCGACCGCGGACCCGAGAGTTCACGACCGGGAGTGGCGGTTCACGGTTCACGGTTCAACGGTTCAGCGGTTCAGCGGTTATGCTCTTTCCAACCGTTGAACCGTGAACCGCTGAACCCGGAACCCGTTGTTTGTTTCCCTTGCCTTACTCCTTGATCACCGGCACTTCCTTCAGGGCGTCCTCGATCATCTGCTGGGGGTAGGCGAAGTCCTCGAGCTTGTCGTCGAGATAGGCCTCGTAGGCGGCGAGATCGAAGTGGCCGTGGCCGGAGAAACCGATCACGATGCACTTCTCCTCCCCGGTGGCGCGGCATTTCTTCGCCTCCTCGATCCCGCACTTGATGGCATGGGCGGTCTCGGGAGCGGGCAGGATCCCCTCGGTCCGGGCGAAGGTGACGGCGGCCTCGAAGACCTCGTTCTGGAAATAGGAGCGGGCGCTCAATACCCCCTTGTTCACGAGCAGGCTGAGCAAGGGCGCGGCGCCGTGGTAGCGCAGGCCGCCGGCGTGGATCGAGGGGGGGATGAAGGAGTGGCCAAGCGTGTACATCTTGATGAGGGGCGTCATCTTGGCCACGTCGCCGAAATCGTAGCGGTAGGGTCCCCGGGTGAGCGTGGGGCAGGAGGCGGGCTCCACACCGATCAGCTCGACCTTGTTCCCCTTGAGCTTGTCGGCGACGAAGGGGAAGACCAGTCCGGCGAAGTTGGACCCGCCGCCCACGCAGCCGGTGATGATGTCCGGCTTCTCCCCGGCGAGTTCGAGCTGTTTCTGGAGCTCCAGGCCGATCACGGTCTGGTGAAGAAGGACATGGTTCAGGACCGACCCCAGCGAGTATTTGGCGTCATCATGAGTGGCCGCGTCCTCCACCGCTTCCGAGATGGCCAGGCCCAGCGACCCCGGGCAGTTCGGGTCGGCCTCCAGCATCTTCCGCCCGGCGTTGGTCAGGGGCGAGGGGGAGGGATGCACCGTCGCCTTCCAGGTCCGCATCATCGACTTGCGATAGGGCTTCTGCTCGTAGCTGACCTTGACCATGTAGACCGTGCACTCCATGCCGAAATGACAGGTGGCGAAGGCGAGGGCCGACCCCCATTGCCCGGCGCCGGTCTCGGTCACCAGCCGCTTCACCCCTTCCTTCTTGTTGTAGTAGGCCTGGGCGACGGCGGTGTTGGGCTTGTGGGATCCGGCGGGGGAGACCGACTCGTTTTTGAAGTAGATCCGGGCCGGGGTCTTGAGCTCTTTCTCCAGGTTGAAGGCCCGGTGGAGGGGGCTCGGCCGCCAGAGCTTGTAGACCCGCATGATCTCGTCCGGGATCTCGATCCAGCGCTCCTGGGATACCTCCTGCTTGATCAGCTCCATGGGGAAGATGGGAGCAAGGTCCTGCGGTCCGATCGGCTTGCCCGTCCCCGGGTGGATCGGGGGCGAGAGCGGGGCGGGAAGGTCGGGCTGGACGTTGTACCAGGCTTGCGGGATCTCCCGCTCGCTCAGAACGATCCTGTACTTTTTCATGCGTGTCTCCTTCGGAGCCTCCCGGCTCCCTGACGAATTTATTTAACTACGAATTTCGCGAATTACGCGAATTTAGCTCGGCTGGGTCGGCAATCGATGTCCGTGGATTGCAGGTTCATTGAGAACAAACCAAAATTATACGCGAAGATTTGTGGATGTCTCTTGCCGGCCAATTGTATTCTAATTCGCGAAATTCGCGCAATTCGTAGTTATAAAAAGCGAGCCAAAGCCAGGCTTATTCGCGTAGATTCGCGAGATTCGTGGTTATCTTTAGTCGGGCCAAAGCCGAGTTTGAATCCGTGCAAATTCGTGTCAATTCGTGGATGTCGGTTGCCGGGCCTGCGGTTCAGTCGACGAAGATGTCCACGATCTTGAACTGGCCCACGTCCACGAGCCCCCGGTCCGTGAGCTTCAGCTTGGGGATGACCGGGAGGGCGAGGAAGGAGAGGGCCATGAAGGGCTCGCGGGGGGTCGCGCCCAGCTCATGGGCCAGGGCGGTGATCCGGTCGAGCTCCTCGCGCACCTTTTCCAGCGGCTGGTCGCTCATCAGGCCGGCGATGGGCAGGGGGAGCTGTCCGACCAGCTTCCCGTCCACCACCACCGTGAAGCCGCCCTGGATCTTGCGGATCTTCACCACCGCCTCCAGCATGTCGGCGTCGTTCGTCCCCACCACGATGATGTTGTGGGAGTCGTGGGCGACCGAAGAGGCGATCGCCCCCCGCTTCAGGCCGAAGCCGCTGACCAGCCCGCGGCCGAGGTTCGCGGAGGCGAGATGGCGCTCGACCACCGCGAGCTTGAGAATGTCCCGCGCGGGGTCGGCGACGACGTTGCCGTCCCGCACCGTCGGCTCGACGATCATCTCGTCGGTGATGATCTGGTCCGGGATCAGCCGCATCACCCGGGCCCGGCGGCCGCGAGCCGGGATCCGGAAGTACTCCTCCTTCAGCCACTGGATGTTGATCGACCCCCTGAGGACGTCCTTGCGCCCCGCCTCGGGCGACTCCCTGGTCATCCGGCCGGCCCGCGCCACCAACTGGCCGCTCTTGTACACGTCGAGGACCCGGCAGTCGCGGAGATTGTCCAGCACCGCGAGATCGGCGATGTAGCCGGGGGCGACCGCTCCCCGGTCCCTCAGGTGAAAATACTGGGCGGGGTTGATGGTCGCCATCCGGATCGCCGAAACCGGATCGAGGCCGGCCCGGATGGCCTTGGCGATCATGAAGTCGATATGTCCCTCCGTGAGCAGGACAGCGGGGTTGCGATCGTCGGAGCAGAGGAGACAGCGGGAGAGTGTGGCCGGGTTGACCGCGGGGAGGAGCTCCAGGAGATTCTTGGCCGTCCCGCCTTCGCGAATCATGATCGCCATCCCGAGCCGGATCTTCTCCCGCGCCTCGTCGGCGGTGGTGCACTCGTGGTCGGACCTGATCCCCATCGCCACGTAGCCGTTCAAGGCCCGGCCGGAGAGGCCGGGAGCGTGGCCGTCGATCACCTGCCCCTGGAAGAGCTTGAGCTTGTCCATCACTTCCGGGTCGCAGGAGAGGACGCCGGGGAAGTTCATCATCTCGCCCAGTCCCAGGATCCACTCCTGGCCGATGTAGGGGAAAAGGTCGATCGCGCGGAGCTCCGAGCCCGAGGTCTCCAGGTTGCTCGAGGGAACGCAGGAGGAGAGCATGACGTAGACGTTCAGGAACTGGTACTTGCTCGTCTTGAGCATGAACTTGATCCCGTCCAGGCCCATGACATTGGCGATCTCGTGGGGGTCGATGACCACGGTGGTGGTCCCCCGGGGGACCACGGCGCGGGCATACTCGGGGATGGTGACCATCGAGGACTCGATGTGGACATGGGAGTCGAAGAAGCCGGGGCAGACCACCCGGCCGGCGACGTCCTCCTCGGTCTTGCCCTTGAACTCGCCCAGGGCGATCACTCGCCCGGAGTCGATCGCCACGTCGGCGGGGTAGATCTCCCCGGAGAAGACGTTGACCACATCCCCTCCTTTCAGCACCAGCTCCGGGAGCTCGTCGCCCCGGATAATGGCCATCACTCGATCGCAGGGAAGCATGAGGATCTCCTAGAAAGGCCAATTGGAATGCATAAGCATAGTGGAATTCGGGAAAGATGGAAATATGGAAATGCAGGTTCAAAGGGCAGGTTCAACGGTTCAAGGGTTCAACGGTTGGAAAACCAAGCCAATCATTAACCCCTGAACCCCTGAACCGTGAACCGCTGAACCGTGAACCGCTGAACCTCGTAGCGTTATTCTACGGAAATAATCTTCCACTCCCCCTCCTCCTTCTCCAGGAGGAGGACGACGGACTCCTCGATCGCGACCTCCCCTCCCCCCTCTCTCCGCGCGATGAGGACGAGCGGGAAGGAAGCCTCGCCGATGGTCTCCGTTGCCGCCGGATCGTCTACGAACTGAGCCTCCACTCCGACCGGGGCCGCCCGGCTCCGCCGCCCGGAAGAGGCGGGGGCGGCGGCGGACGGACCGGATGGAATAAGAACGGAAAAGGGCGAGGGAGACCGGGCGGCGATCAGGTATGGCCGATCGAACGTCCGCCCTCCCCCGGGGCCGTTCAGCCAGTCGAACTCCGACTGGCGAATCCAGGGCGAAGCTTCCTTCCTCACCACCAGGAGACGAATCCCGGAGGCGGCGGCCTGGAGGGCGGAATAAGGCCGGAAGAGTTCGCGCTCGGTCTTCTCCCTGAACCAGTCGCGATCATGCTCACCGTAGTGAAAGTCAGCCGAGAGCAGGGCGGCCAGCCCCTCCCCGTCCCGCGCTTTCAGCGCGGACAGGTAATCCTCGACCAGGAAGAGGATCTCCATGGTCTCCAGAAGATTCGTCCGCTGAGGCGCGGATAGCTCCGGGCCGACGGTTTCGAAAAATTCCCGGACGGTGGGTGGCGAGGCGCAGCCGGCGAGGAGCGCAAGCAAGATAGCGAGGCGATAGACGGGCATGGAACGATCATCCTAGAAGAGGTTCAGCGGTTCACGGTTCAGCGGTTCACGGTTCAGCGGTTCACGGTTCAGCGGTTCACGGTTCAAGGGTTCAACGGTTTAAAAGGCTCAACCCACGATTACCGGCCAGGATGGCGGTAGCCGCAGGCTTTAGCCTGCGTTTTACACGGGTCCTTGAGGCCGCGGCTACGAGCGCGGCGGGCATGAACGCAGCCTAAAGGCTGCGGCTACCTATCCTAATCCCAGTCTACCCACAGTATCATGTGCTGAACCGTTAAAAATGAACACAACCGTGAACGTTGAACCGTGAACCGCTGAACCGTGAACCCTTGAACCGTGAACCGTTGTACCCTTGAACCATTTTCCCCCGGTTCCGCGGAAAAAGTATTGTCGATCGGAGGGCGTCTGTCTTATGATACCTTATCCATCCAGCCAACGCTTGACAAGGAGGAAGCATGAACCGAACTCTGGCCATCGCGGCGATCGCCGCGGCCCTCCTCGCCCCGAGGGCGACGACGGCGGCGGAAGCCAAACCCGTTCCCCTGCTCTTCGAACAGCGGATCGTCACCATCGACCTGAAACCGGATTTCCGCGACGGCATCCAGTGGGACCTGCTCCAGCTCTACCTGAAGGACCAGGAGTCCACCACCGGCGCCTTCCCCGCCTCCGACCGGGCGCGCTACCGCCTCGATTTCAAGCCGATGGCGAAAAGCGTGCCTCCGGACAAACAGAGAAACATCGATTTCGAGACCGTGGAGCAGACCCGGGTCGACCAATTCCGTTTCCCTCCGATCTGGGAAGACACCCGGAACCTCAAGACGGTGCCGGAGGATCTTCACTTCGGGACCCTGCGGCTCGACCAGTTCAAGCCGCTGATGGATTTCCTGCGCACCCAGGGCGAAGCCCGGGTCTTCTTCCAGCGCAAGTGGCTCACCCAGAGCGGCGAGCAGTCCTCGATCTCCTCTCTCCCGGAGGCCTCGACCGGGGTGGCCACCGCGAAAACGGGCGGCGCGATGGAGGGGGATTTCTGGGAAGGCTCCCGCTGCACGCTCAAGCCCGAGGTGCTGGAGAGCAACCAGATCGCCTTCCATCTCGACTCGGAGGCGGCGGTCTATTTCTACGGCGATCCGGCCCGGAATCCGGGCGCGCCGGTGGTGGACTTCGGCGGGACCCCGAAGGCGAAAGTCTGGCGTCTCTTCCGCCTGAACACCCGGGGGGTCGTGGAGAGCGGCCAGACCGCGTTCTTCGAGGACATCCGGGAAGGCCAGGGCGTGATCGTTTTCCTCACGCCGTATATCCTGGAGGAGCACCGCAAAATGCTGAGGGAATAGGTTAGGGTAAAGTTATTGGTCTGGTAAATGGGCTAGGGTTAGGTGCGGCTTGGCCGGCCAGGCTACACCTAACCCTTACCCATCGACCAAACCAATATCCTAACCCTAACCTTCTTTGGACGTTGGCAGCCCACTAGCGCAGGTGATCCCAGAACCAACCGAGAACCCGAGGTAATCATGGCTACGATCTATCCTTTCCGGGGCATCCGCTACGACCCCCAGGTGGTGGGCGACATCGCCCAAGTGGTGGCCCAGCCCTACGACAAGATCGACAAGCGTCTGCGCGAGATTTACCACCGGCGACACCCCAAGAACATCGTCCGGATCATCAAGGGGGAAACCTTCCCCGATGATACGCCCGAGAACAGCGTCTACACCCGGGCGCGGGATTGCTTCCGCCAGTGGCTGGCCGAGGGCACGCTCCGCCAGGACGCCGTCCCCGCCCTCTATGTCTATGACGAGACCTATCCCCTCCCCTCCGGCTGTCCGAAAACCCGCCGGGGGATGATCGCGGTGGCCGAGCTGGAGGAGTTCAGCAAGGGCGGAATCATCCCTCACGAGCGGACACTGGCCGGCCCCAAGGCCGACCGCCTGAACCTGACCCGGGCCGCCGCCGGCCAGTTCGGCCAGATCTTCATGCTCTACCCCGATCCGAAGAACCGGATCAACACCCTCCTCGGTCTGGGCGCCCAAGGCCAACCGGTCTTCGACTTCCGGGACGACTCCGACGGGGCGGAGATCTCCCATCGCCTCTGGATCGTCACCCGCCCCCAGATTGTGGCGGCGGTGGCGGAGGAGATGAAGCCGAAACCCCTCTTCATCGCCGACGGCCATCACCGCTATGAGACCGCGCTCAACTACCGCAACGAGATGCGCGCGGCCGGGCGCCAATGCGCGCCGGGGAGCGAAAACTTCAACAACTCGATGATGACCTTCGTCAACTTCGACGACGAGGGGCTGACCATCCTCCCCACCCACCGGATGGTCTTCGGCCTCGCTTCCCCGGACTGGGCCGGACTGGTCCGCCGTCTGGGCGAGAACTTTACTCTCCGGGAAATCCCCTCACTCGCCGCCCTCCTGGCGGAGCTGGATAAAGGCAAGGACCGCCATGTCTTCGGCTTCCAGGGGGACGGCAAGTTCCGTCTCCTCACCCTTAAGGACGACCGGAAACCGGAAAAGATCGTCCCCGGCGCTTTTTCCCCGGCCTGGAAGAACCTCGACGTCTCCATCCTGCACACGCTCATACTCGACTCGCTCCTCGGGATCGACGCCGCCAAGCTCGAGGCCCAGACCAACGTCCGCTACTACCGCTCGGCCGCCCAGGCGTCCGCCGCGGTGGAGAAGGGAGAGGGGCAGATGGTCTTCTACCTGAACCCGACCCGGGCCGCGCAGGTCAAGGAAGTGGCCGGCCAGGGGGAGAAGATGCCCCAGAAGTCGACCGACTTCTTTCCCAAGATTCTCTCGGGATTGCTGATCCACAAGTACAATTTGCTGTAACCCTATAGAACAGGAGGTAGCGCCATGACACAACGTCCCTATAATCTAAATCCCGGCCCCGCCATCCTGCCCCTGGAGGTCATGGAGCAGGCCCAGAAGGAGCTCCTGAGCTTCAAGGGGAAGGGCCTGTCCATCCTCGAGATCAGCCACCGCTCCAAGGACTACGATGCGATCAACATCGAAGCCCAGCAGGACTTGAAGGACCTCTTCGGCCTCCCCGCCGGCTACAAGGCCATCTTCCTGGGCGGCGGCGCCTCCCTCCAGTTCGGCATGATCCCGATGAATTTCATGGCCGGGGGTTCGGCCGATTATGTGAACACCGGCGAGTGGGCGAAGAAGGCGATGAAGGAGGCCAAGCGCTTCGGGGTCGTGAACGTGGCCGGCTCCGCCGAGGATAAGAACTTTTCCTACGTCCCCGCCCTCTCCTCGCTCAAGCTTTCCCCCGCTGCGAAGTATGTCCACATCACCACCAACGAGACGATCTCCGGGACGCGCTGGAACGCCTTCCCCGAGACCGGTTCGGTCCCGCTCTTCGCCGACATGTCCTCCGAGATCGGCAGCCGCGTGATCGACTCCAAACGCTTCGCCCTGATCTACGCCGGGGCCCAGAAGAATTTGGGTCCGGCCGGCGTGACGCTGGTGATCATCCGGGAAGACCTGCTCGCCCGCTGCCCGGACAACATCGTCACCATGCTCAACTATAAGACCCACGTCGAAAATGATTCCCTCTACAACACCCCGCCGGTCTTCGCCATCTACATCGTGGGGCTGGTCCTCAAGTGGCTTAAGCAGCAGGGGGGCCTGCAGGGGATTGAGGCGATCAACAACGAGAAGGCCCGCATCCTCTACGAGGTCATCGACGCCACCGGCTTCTACCGGGGAACGGCGGCGAAGTCCGACCGCTCGACCATGAACGTCACCTTCCGCCTGAAGACCGAGGAGCTGGAGGCGAAGTTCATCGAGGAGAGCAAGCAAGCGGGGTTCATCGGCTTGAAAGGCCACCGCTCGGTCGGCGGCTGCCGTGCTTCCATCTACAACGCCTTCCCCCTGGAAGGGGTCAAGACCCTGGTGGCGTTCATGAAGAAGTTCGAGAGCGCGAATTCGTGAGGCGGCCGGTAGCCGCAGGCTTTAGCCTGCGTCGCCAAGCAAGGCCAGGATTTGAGATCTGAAATTTGAGATCTGAGATTACTGATAACCGATCACTGTTTCTTAACTCGGAGGTTCCCATGAGCAAAAAGGTATTGATCGCCACCGAAAAACCCTTCGCCGGCGCCGCCCGCGACGCCGTGGTCAAAACGATCACGGCCGCCGGACTCGAGGCGAAACTGCTGGAATCCTACACCAACCCCGCCGACCTCCTCGCGGCGGTCGCCGACGCCGACGCCCTGATCGTCCGCTCCGACAAGGTGACGGACGCGGTCCTCAGCGCGGGGAAAAACCTGAAGATCGTCGTCCGCGCTGGGGCGGGCTACGACAACGTCGACTGCGCCGCGGCCAAGGCGAAAATGGTCGTGGTCATGAACACGCCCGGCCAGAACGCCAACGCGGTCGCCGAACTCGCGATCGGGATGATGATCATGATGGCGAGAGGCAAGTACAGCGGCAAGTCCGGGACCGAGGTCTCCGGCAAGACCCTCGGCCTCCACGGCTTCGGCGCCGTCGCCCGGCGGGTCGCCGCGATCGCGCGCCAGGGTTTCGGCATGAAGATCCTCGCCTTCGACCCCTTCGTCCCCGCCGCGAAGATGAAGGAAGCGGGCGCGGAGGCGGCTCCCCTGGAGACGCTCTTCGAGAAGTCCGACTACATATCCCTCCATGTCCCCCTCCTCCCCGCGACCGAGCGCTCGATCAACTACAACCTCATGAAGCGGATGAAGAAGGGGGCGGCCCTGATCAACACCGCCCGGGCCGAGGTGGTCAACGAGGCCGATCTCCTGAAGATCTACGCCGAGCGGCCGGACATCAAGTACGCCTCCGACATCACTCCCCTGAACCAGAAGGAGATGGTCGCCTGCGACGGGAACCGCTGCTTCTTCACGCCCAAGAAGATGGGGGCCCAGACCGCGGAAGCGAACTTCAACGCCGGCGTGGCGGCGGCGAAACAGATCATCGCCTTCTTCGAGAAGGGCGACACCACCTACCAGGTCAACAAGTAGCGTCGTTTGCTCACAAACGAGGGGGCGGCGTTGCGCCGCCCCCTCGATTTTTTACGAGCCAAGCCAAGCCCAATTCGTGAAATTCGCGCAATCGTAGTTCCATTCAGCCAAGCCAGCCGCATCAAATCACCAGCGACCGCACCTCCGCCCCCACCGCTCCCGGGTGGCCGCCGCCGATCAGGGCCGAGAGGAGCCCCGCCAGGTCAAAACGGGGGCCGCAGACGAGAGAGGCCGCGAAGCCTCTCCCCTCCCGAAAACGCCCCTCGCAGAGAAGATTCTTCCGGCTCTTCTCCGCGATCTCCAGACGATATCCTTCTCCTTCCCGGACCAGGTGAAAGGCGATCCGGCATTTTTTTAGATGCTCCTCGAAACGGCGGCGGGCGCCCGGCCGGCCTTCGCCGACACTGATCGCCACCTCCGCCCGGAGAAACTCCCCCGGCGTAAAGCTTTTGATCCGCCCGAGGAGTCTGAGCGAGCCCCCGATGTCCATATCGTCCATAGCGTCCATTTCGTCCATACCGTCCATCGCCAGAGCCCTCACAGCCACCACTGTCTCTCCCCAGACCCCCTCGAAGCGGCCGTCCCAGGCGGCCGCCGAGAAAAGCGCCTCCCGGGCGGAAAGGACTCTCCCCGCCAGAGAGGGGCGCGCGGCGAAGAGACCGCGCAGGATGAGCGCCTCGGCCGCGGCCGGTTGGAGACCGGCGAACTCCCTCCCCAGCCGCGCGCGGTAATAGGCAGGCTTGATCCGTTCTTTCCCGCGCATCAATGCCGCGAGGCGATCGAGATACTCCCTCCCCGTTTCGTTTGAGTTCGCCTGTCGGTTCGGACGGAGAATGCAGCCGGGGATCTTTCCCGTTTTCTTTCCTCCGCTTTCATTCCCGGCGGCATCACCTCCCCGGATCCGGAGATATTCGCTATAAAGAAGATCGCCGGAGACCGGAGAGCGGAGGAAAGAAAATGGGAAGGGATGCTCAGCGTCCTTCTCCCCCAGAAATTCCCGGTTCCACAGCCCCTTCCCCTCGAGCCATCCCTGCAGCGCCGGCCAGTATCTTGGGCTCAGCGATCCGTCATAGCAATAGCCCCAGCGGGCGAACTCGACCAGCGCGCCGGCCAATCGACCGCCGCCGAGAGCGAGGACCTGGGAGACGCAGTAGTCCTTCCATTCCATGGCGAGGCGGGCTTCGAAGCCCGCCGCGGTACAGGCGGCGAAGACCTCCTCGACGATCCCTTTCCATTCCCTTTCTTCGAGGAACAGCCGGTCATATTGCAGCGGCGTCAGAGGCATCCGGACCAGGTAGCCGAAACTGAAGATCACGCGCGACGACTCGCCGCTCTTTCGGCGAGCGGCCCAACCGGCGATAAACTCGCGGAATTCCCGGATGTCGTCTTGGCCCTCGTGGCCGGTGAGCAGATAGAAGAGCTTGATCTCCCGCACCCCCCGTCGGAGAAGCTCGTCAAGAACAACCGTGATCTCCGGCGCGGCGAGTGCTTTGTTGAGAAAGGCCCGCAACCTTTCGCTGATCCCCTCGATGCCCAGAGTGAATGACCGCTTCCCGGCCGCGATCTCGGCCGCGATCAAACCGGCGCGGGAAACGAGCAGGTCCGACCTCTGGGACTTGAAGCCGACCCGTTCGCAAAGAGCGTTCAGATCGAAGATGAGGTCGAAGATCTCCCGGTGGGCGTTGAAAGTGAAGGACATCACTTCCAGGTTTCTCGCCCCGCTGGCGCGTTTCCGATCGAGCGCGGCGGCGAGGATCTCCTTCGCCGGGATCTCCCGGTAAGGGCGGCGATCGTAGCACTCGAAGCAGAACGAGCAGGAGCCCGGACAACCGCGGGAGATAGCCAGACGCGCGGTATCCGCCTCCTCCCCGTTGAGAACGGGATAGGCGGGGGGGGCCTCCGGCCCGAAGCCGGGCCCAATTCGTGAAATTCGCGCAATTCGTAGTTCATTCGCCAAGCCAAAACCAGGGCCATTCGCGTCAATTCGCGTGAATTCGCGGTTAATTTTTGCCGGGCCCACGCCGGACTCATTCGCGTCAATTCGTGCCAATTCGTGGAATTCTTCAGTCGGGCCACGGGCCTGCACCACCGCCTTCACCACCTCTTTCTCCGGAGATCCCGCCGCCCAGAAAGCGGGAACGCCGGCCGCCGCCGCGGCCAGCCGAACCCTCCGATCCTTCCCCCGGCTTTCCCGGAACGACCGCAACAGGGGGCCGACCTGCTCCTCGCCTTCTCCGAAAAATATCCCGTCCACCATGGATTCCCCGTCCGGTCCCACGATCGCCCCCGAGGCCGAGGCGTTGGATCCCCCCATGATGATCAGGGGATGGCGCTCGTCTCTCTCCCGCGACCAGACCGGGAGCCCGGAGCGGATGAGCAGGAGCGGGAGGTTGACGAGTTCGAGGAGGCAGGAATTGGAGATCAGGAGGATCTCGAAATCCTGCGCCGGACGGAGCGACTGGAGACCGAAGAGATAGGGGATGCCGTCCCGGTCGAAGACGCGCCGATCGGGCGCGGAGGGGAAGAAACTCATATCGATATATCCCTTCGGAAATGCCATTCGCGCCTCCGGGAAGAGAAAGAGATGGGCGAGAGACGCCTCGGCGTCGCGGAAGGGGGAGAGGCGGACGATCATTATCTTCCCGTCCGCCTCCGCGAAAGGCGGGTTGCCGAATGTCGGGTTCTCCCGGGGGAGGAAGAGGGCCGCCGTGGCGAGACGGGGGTAATTCCGGAGAAGATATGGGGAGAGGTCAGCCATGGCGGGGGAGAAAGTGATCAGTGATCGGTGATCACTTTCTTTCCCGCCGCCAGGCGGGAAAGAACCCCCGAACTTTCCAACGCCGCCAGCGCGTCTTCGATCGCCTCCCGCACCGCCGAGCTCATCGCCGGGGCGAACCCGCCCTCCTTCTCCTGGCGGATTTCGGAGGAGGCGGTGAACGTCCAGAGAGAAGAGGAGGATTTGCCTTCGATGAGGAAGAGCGTCAGCTCGCAGACGGCGTAGGTCTTCGCTCCGTCCACCAACTGGTCGAAGGCGACGATCTCTCCCTCCAGGACCAGGTCGGCGAGTCCTTCGATGAGCAGCTCGGAGAAGTCCGCCCCGCGGAAGAGGCCGGAACGATCGGCGATGTTCTTGAGCGCCCGCCGGACCATCTCGTCGGGCGGCTCCGCCCAGCGGCTGTACTCGTAAAAGCCGAGGTCATAGGCCGAGGTGCGGTAGACGATCTGATCGCGGTAGCGGCTGGGCGCGCGAATCTTCCCGATCCCCAGGATGACCGGGTGCTGGGAAGGCGAGCGGACGATCGCCGGATCGGTCTCGATCAGATAGTACTTCGTGGGCAATCCGGCCGAGCGGCAGGAGAGCCCGGCTGCGAACAAAATCATGATCATCATAGCGCGAGCGTGTCTTTTCATGTGATTTTCCTCTCAGTGTCTCGTCTCCCATCCCCTACCCTCTATCCCCCATCCTCTACCCTCTATCCCCCATCCTTTGTTCATCACCGGGCGTAGGGCTTGTCCGGCTCCGACTTGCCCCAGAAGACCGCCGAGGGATGGTCCTTGAGACCCCGGGAGGCCTGGGCCGCCTCGGAGGCCGTCTCCCGCACCGCCTGCATGGTCCGGGTGATCTCGTATTCCGTGTTGACCACCGATCCCCGTGCGGTCTTCAGAAAGATGACCATCTCCTGGAGCGCCTCCCGCGCCGCCGCCACCGCCTCGTCCGCCTCGTTGATAATCGTGCCCAGCCGTTCCGTGTTGAGGTCCCCCAGGCCGCGGTCGAGCTTGCCCAAAAGGTTGCGGATCTCGGCGAGGATCTGGGGCAGGGAGGAGGAGATGTCGGCGATGATCGAGCGGCGGGAGGGGATGAACGAACCGGGCGAGAGAAGAGGCCCGCCGGGATCCCCCCCCGAAAGCTCCACCTGCACCCCGCCCATCAAGCTCGCTATGTCCAGCGTGGCGACCGTTCCCTCCCTGAGCGTCACCCTCCGCGGGTTCAGTCCCAGTGTGACCAGCACCTCGTTCGTGTCCGTCACCCCGATCTCCTCCACCTTGCCTACCGGGACTCCCTGGTACTGCACCCGGGCATCCTTGTTCAGTCCGCTGACGCTTTCCTGAAATTTCACGTAATAGAGGACCGCGGGCGTCCGGCGGCGGAAGGAGACCAGTGTAAAAACTCCCGCCACCAGCGCCGCTCCGCAGAGCAGGGAAACGCCGACCTTGATCTTTTCCGCGCGTGTCGCCATCAGTTGCCTCCCGGAAGGCCGGCGGCGACCAGCTCCTCGATCGCCTGGTCCGGTCTGCGTTCAAAAAACTGGCGCAGGCGGGGCTGGCTGCTCGTCTCCGCCTCCGCGACCGCGCCGTCGAAGATGATCCGGCCGCGGTCCAGCATCAGGACCCGGTCGGCGATGGCGCGGATGGACTGGAGGTCATGGGTGACCACCATCATGGTGCAGTGCATGAGCCTCCTCAGATCCAGGACCAGCTGGTCGAGGCCGGCCGCGGTGATGGGATCGAGGCCGGTGGTCGGCTCGTCGAAGAAGACGATCTCCGGATCCATCGCCACCGCCCGGGCGAAACCCACCCGCTTCTTCATCCCCCCCGAGAGCTCCGCGGGCATAAAGTGCCCGTAATTGCCCAGGCCGACCAGGCTGAGCTTCAGCCGGACCAGGGAGTCGATCAGGTCCCGGTCCATCCGCCCGAACTCCTCCATGGGCAGTCCCACGTTCTCCGCCGCGCTCATCGAGTTGAAAAGCGCGGAGGATTGAAAGGAGATCCCGATCCGCCTCAGGATTTGCGCCCGTTCGTCTTCGTCCAGGTGGGTGACCTCCTCCCCCCAGAACCGGATCACGCCTTCGTGGGGAGGGAGCAGTCCGGTCAAATTGCGCAGCAGCGTGGTCTTTCCGCAGCCGGAGGGGCCGATCACGGCCAGGATCTCCCCCGGATAGACGTCGAAGGAGATGCGGTCCAGGATCACCCGATCGCCGAAGCGGGTGAGGAGGTTGCGCGCCTCGATGACGGCTTTTCGCTCGCTCATGACGTGAGGTAGAAGAGGGTGGCGAAGACCAGGTCCGCCACCACGATCAGGAAGATGTCCATGACCACCGCCCGGGTGGTGGAGATTCCCACCCCGCGGGCGCCCCCGGTGACCTTGAGCCCATTATAGCACCCGACCACGACGATGATCAGGGCGAAGACAAAGGACTTCACGAACCCCTGCATCAGGTCGTTCATCGTGACCGCCTGCAGTGTCTGCGCCCACCAGCGGTCGAAGGTGAAGCCCAGGACGAAGATCCCCAGCGCGAACCCGCCCGCCACGCCCATGACGAATCCGAGCATGGTGAGGATGGGCATGACGATCAGGATGGCGAGGACCTTGGGGGCGATGAGGAACTTCGCCACGTTGAGCCCCATCCCCTTGAGCGCGTCGATTTCCTCGGAGACGGTCATGGTGGCGAGTTCGGCCGCGATCGCCGCCCCGGTCCGGGCCGAGACCACCACCCCGGTCATCACCACCGCGAGTTCCCGGGCGAAGCCGATCACCACCAGTGAGGCCACCAGGATCTGCACGCCGAAAAGCCTCAGCTGGGCCGCCGAGAGCATGGCGATCACCACACCGATGAGGAAATTGATCAGGGAGACGATCCCCACCGCCCGCCAGCCCATCTCGTGGAGTTCGCTCCAGAGCCCCTTCCAGCGCACCCCCCGCCCCTCGAAAGGGGCGATGAACGTCCAGTAGACCGCGTCCACGACCAGGCCGCCGGCGGCGGCGAACTCGTCCCGGAAGGAGAGCCCCCCCTCCCCCAGCCGTTCCAGGAAGCCGGGACGGGCGCGCGGAACCGCGGAAGGAGGGGCAAAGGAGGGGCGGATCAGATCGATAAACTCTCCCACGCTCTCGTTCGCCCCGGCCATCTCCACCTCCGCCCCGGCCGCGCGCGCGCGCTGGACCGCCCGGGAGAGCCAGGCCCCGCCCCGGCTGTCGATCGCCGCGACCGCCCGGAAGTCGATCACGATCCGCCGTTCCTTGCGGTCGAGCAACCCTTCGATCTCCTTGAGAAGTCTCGCCCCTTCAGCATCGGTGAGGGCGCCGGAGAAGGTCACGGAGGCATCGGCCGGAGAGAGGTCGTTCGCCTTCATCGGGACCAATGGTAGCAGAAATCACCCCGGGGGAAAAGAGGAGGGCAGGAAAAGCCTGACATTCTAGCGTCGGGCCTCCCGCCCCGACGCTCGACTGCCGGCCCGATTGTTAATTCGTGAAGATTTGCGTAGATTCGCGGTTGAAACGGCCAAGCCATCGCCGGCTGGAATCGCGACAAGAATGTCGCTCCCACATACGCACAGAGTTCGCGCAGCCGCGTAGATTGTGGGAGGGGCATTCTTGCCCCGATCCCAGCCACAGTCAGCCCCGCGCCGGAATCGGCGCCGGCGCCGCCCCCTCCCGATACTCCCAGAGCGAGATCTCCCCGCCGGTCATCCGGGCGAAACTCCGTCGCGAGAGCCAGGCCCCGGTGTTGCAGTAGACGCCCGCGCCGAAGCGGATCATCTCCGGGACATGGGTGTGTCCGAAGACCGCGATCTCGTCTCCCCCCTCGAGCCGCCTCCGGGCGAGGTCCCGGTACTCCTGGAGCATCGCCTCGGTCGGCGGATGGGTCATCTGGCGGCGGGAGAGCCCCGAGAAGAACTCGCCCAGGCGGATCCCGACGGTGGGGTGGATGAGACGGAAGAGGAACTGGTCGGCGGATGAGCGCAGCACCCGGTCGAGCAGGCGCCAGAGGGACTCCGCGCGGCGGATGCCGTCGGCGTGGCGAAGGTAGACCTTCTTCCCCTGGATGTCGATCTCCACCGGGCCGGCGTGAATCCGCGCCCCGATCGTCTCGGAGAGAAATGTCCCCAGCGCGAAATCGTGATTCCCCCGCAGGTAGTGGACCGCCACCCCCTGTTCGACCAGCGAGCGCAGGGCATGGAGAACCGGGAAGTAATCGCGGCGGATGGCGGAGCGGTACTCCACCCAGAAATCGAAGAGATCCCCGACGATGAAAAGGGACTCCGCTCCCGGGGCGATCGCGCGCAGCCAGGCGATCAGCGCCTCCTCGCGCCCCTCCCACCCTGGGTAAGAGAGGCCGAGATGCGCGTCGGAGACGAAGTAAGCGGAGTAGTCCATGATGGTGAATAGTGAATGGTGAATAGTGAATGGAAGGGCGGACGTACTGATACCGCTCCTATTGCCTCACTCCCTAATCCCTATTTCAGATAATACATCTTCGGTTCGTTCCCGATCTGCACCGAGAGCTCGATGTAGGGCCGGATGGCGCTGTGGGCGATCTTGTCCATCAGGACCTCCTCCACCTGGAAGATCCCGGTGGCGTCCTTCATCTGGATGAAGATCTGCAGGGGCTTCTTCTCCCCCTTGACCAGGTCCACACTGGTCACGCTCATGGCCGAGCGGGCGTGGATATCCCCCACGTGAGGCTCGCGGCGGCGCTTGGAGACCACCCGGGCGCGGCCGAGTTCCATGTCGCAGCCGTCGGCCACCAGCATGATCCCGGACTCGATCGAGCTGACCTTGAGATGGCCCATGTGCCCCATGATGCACTCGAAAATGTAGGAGCGCAGGATGAAGATCAGGGACTCGTCCTGGTAGACATGGCGCAGCGCGCCCAAAATGAAGGGATCGCCGACCGCCACCGAATTCATCTCGTGCTCCTGCCTCCCCACCGACATGCCCAGGTCGTGCAGGAAGCCGGCGACCGCCACCACCAGTCGGGCGTCCTCGAAATTCCCCACGCCCTCCTTGACCAGGTTCGGCTCGACCCCGCCGTCGTGCAGGAGGCCGATGAGCTTGAGGGCGTTCAGCGTGGCGATCTTGGCGTGGACCCGGCCGTGGTCGTTGAACCCCATCCGCTCGATCGAAACCACGTTGCAGAATCCCATCAGGTTCTCCAGCGCCTTGTCCCGGAGCAGATACTCCACCGCCTGGCGCGACGGTCCGCTGGTCTTCTCGATCAGCTCCTGGTCCAGCTTCTTCTCGAACTCGCTCTTGGGTCGTTCCATCATCATCGTGTCTTCTCCTTCGCTATGTCTGCTGAGTATCGTATCAGGCCGATGCCCTATCTGAGATCTAAAATCCTAAATCTGAGATCCATCAGTGCCGGGCCAATGCCGTTCTGAAATCTGAGATCTCAAATCTGAGATCCATCGGTGCCGGGCCAATGCCATTTCTGAGATTTGAAATCTCAAATTTGAAATTATATAACCGCCTCCCCCTATTCCCTCCCCGGCGGCGCGGCGGGGGGCGTCCGCAGCCCCTCTCCGACGATCTCGATCGCGGCCGCGGACCTGAGCTCCCCGAGCCACCCGCCGACCAGCTCCTCGCGACGGGAAACGATCAGGTGTTCCCGGATGGCATCCGATGTCTCGGCCAGCGTTTCCCTGCGGGCAGGACGGACATCCAGAACCTCGATGACATGATAGCCGAACCGGGTCCGCAACGGCGGGCTGAACACGCCGGTCGGGAGAGAAAACGCAGCCGCGGCCAGCTCCGGAATAATGTTTTTGCGCTCGATATAGCCGAGGTCCCCGTAGTTCACCGCGAACGGTTCCAGCGAATGATCCTGCGCCAATCGGGCGAAATCGCCGCCGTTCCTGAGCCTCTCCCTGATCTTCTCCGCCTCCCACTCCTCTCCGGTCACAATCTGCCGCACCCTCCGGCTTTCGGAGGCGACAAAAGCGGCGTGGTTGTCTGCGTAAAAATCGGCCACGTCGGTATCGCTGACCTCCAGAGCATTGCCCAGCCGATCCCGAAGCAGACGGTCGATCACCTGCGCTTCCCACAAGTCTCGCAATTCCGGGAGACGGGTGATTCCCGTTTTTTCCGCCTCATCCAGAAGGAGGCGTCGATCGATCAGAATCTCCAGCGCGCGCCGGCGGCTCCCCTCCCCGGACGGATCGGGAAACCGAGCGATCTCCCGCTCCAGCTCGGCCGATGAGATCGCCCGGCCGTTGACCGTCGCCGCGGGCGGATTCGCGCCGTCCCCCCCTCCCCCCCCGCATCCCGCCAGGATGAGCAGAGCCCCGATCCACCCCGCCAGATAGCATTTCTTCATGCGCGGTTAAATTTCGCCCAGCTAAAGCCAAGCCCAATTAGTGCAAATTCGTGCCTGCGCGCTGAAGCGCTGCGGCGCGCAAGCGTGTCAATTTGTGGGCATCAGTAGCGAGTCAAAGCCAAGCCGGGCTAATTCGCGTAATTCGTAGTCCCCAATTCGCGTAATTCGTAGTCCGTAATTCGTAGTCCCCAATTCGTAGTCCGGTCAGTCCCAGACGCCGGCCACAGGTTCCCCGCAGAAACCGCATTTCCCCTCCCGGATCCTCATCCCCGTCACCTGGAACCCGGAGCGGGAGACGATCTCCTTCCCGCAGCGGGAACAGAAGGTGTTCTCCCCCCCGTCGCCGGGGAGATTCCCCGTATACACATAGCGCAGGCCGGCCGAGAGGCCGATCGACCTGGCTCGGGCGAGAACGGCGGCGGGCGTCCGGACGGCGTCGGTCAGGCGGTAGGTGGGATGGAAGGCGCTCACGTGCCAGGGGATCTCCTTGCCGATCCCGACCAGGAAAGAGGCTATCTCCTTCAATTCCTCGTCCGAATCGTTGTGTCCGGGGATGACCAGCGTCGTCACCTCCACCCAGATCCCGCGCTTTTTCATCGACGCGATCGTGTCCAGCACCGGCTGGAGGCGGGCCCCGCAGATCGTCCGGTAGGACTCGTCACGGAAAAACTTGAGATCCACGTTCGCCGCGTCGAGCCAGGGGCCGGCCGCCGCCAGCGCCTCGGCGGTCATATAGCCGTTGCTGACGAAGATATTTTTCAGCCCGCGGCCTTTGGCGGCGACGGCGGTGTCCGCGGCGTACTCGAAGAAGATCGTCGGCTCGGTGTAGGTGTAGGAGACGGAACGGCAGCCAAGCCGCTCCGCTTCCGCGGCCGCCCTTTCGGGGGGAAGGGGGCTGCCGGCGATCTCGCCGGTCTCGCGGGGCATCTGGGAGATGTCGGCATTCTGGCAGTTCCGGCAGCGAAAGTTGCAGCCGGCCGCGGCCAGCGAAAAAGAGCGAGTCCCCGGAAGGAAATGGAAGAGCGGCTTCTTCTCGATCGGATCGACGTTGGCGGCGATCGCCTTCCCGTAGACCAGCGAATAGAGGATCCCTCCCCGGTTCTCCCGCACGCCGCAGATGCCCCGTTTCTTCTCCCCGATCAGGCATCGGTGGGCGCAGAGGGAACAGCGGACCTTCCCCCCCTCCGCCTTCTCCCAGAATCGAGCTTTGGTGCCTTCGGTCATTTTATCGACCCCGGTAGCCGCAGGCTTCAGCCTGCGTTTGCCTGCGCTCGGCTGAGTTTTCAAGCCCCGAACTTCTCCATCTTCAGCGCGTTCGCGAGCATCAGCGCCATCGACTCCTCCGCCGGGAAACGCCCCAGGCCGCCCCGGAGACACTGAGCCTCGGAGAAGGCGTCCGCCTCGTCCACGCGGACATAGGGGGAGACGAGCAGGAAGGGGTTGGGATGCCAGGAGTGCCCCTGGAGCAGGCAGGGCGTGGAGTGATCCCCGGTGACCGCGAGCACGTCGGGCTTGAGCTCGAGCAGGCGGGGCAGGAGCCGGTCCACCTCCTCGATCACCTTGACCTTGGCGGGGAAGTTTCCGTCCTCGCCGTAGGAGTCGGTCTTCTTGACGTGGACGAAGAAGAAGTCGAACCGGTCCCAGTTCTCCCTTAACGTTTTGAACTCGTCCTCCACCGTGTCCCCGGTTGTGAGAATGCTCATCCCCACCAGTCGCGCCAGCCCCCGGTACATCGGGTAGGTGGCGATGGCGGCCGGTTTGAGCTTATAGAGATCCTGCATCTGGGGGATGGTCGGAGGAGAGGAGAATCCGCGCAGAAGCAGCGTGTTGGCGGGGTGATTCGCTTTTAATACCTCGTTGGCCCGGGAGATGAACTCGTTGACCGCCGCCGCGGTCGCCTGCGCCTCGGGGGCCAGCGCCGAAGCCGGGAGGCTTTTCTTGCCCAGGACCTGCGGGTCGGTCTCGCTCACCCGCGGATCGAGCTTCTGGCCGCGGAAAACGGCGACGAAGCGGTGCTCCTTGACTGTGCGCAGGAGAACTTCCGCTCCCCGGACTTCCCGGATGGCGGCGCTCAACTGAGCCACCAGTTCGGCGTTCTTCTCGGTGGAGATCCTCCCGGCCCGGCGATCGGTGATCAGGCCGTTTCCATCCATGGAGGCGAAGTTGCCCCGGGTGGCGACATCGGTGGGCATAAGCTTCATTTCGATCCCCGTCGCTTCCAGAATCCCCCGCCCGATCTGATAGCGGATGGGATCGTAGCCGAAAAGGGAGACATGGGCGGGGCCGGAGCCGGGCGTGATCCCGGAAGCGATGGGATCGCTCAAGCCCAGCGTCCCTTCCTTCGCCAGGCGGTCGAGGACGGGTGTGCGGGCCGCCTCCAGGGGGGTCTTCCCCTTCTGCCGGACATCCCCCAGACCGTCCATGACCAGAAGCACGATGCGCGTGGGTGTGGACACGGACAGAGAACTCATGACCGATTCGGGAACCATAGCACTGCCTCCTCATGCGCCCGGCTACGGCGCGAAGTTTGTTTTATCCTATCATCAGGCGGAAGGAGTAGAAAGCCGGAAGTCGGATGGCCCAGGGAAGTCGGATGGCCCCGTCAGTGTCGGTTTATCAGTCCGATCGGTCCGATCCGACCGATCGTCACGCCGGAGACCGTTTGACATGCCGATCCAGACCGTATAACCTTCCTCTTCGCCATGACCATGAACGAGCTCCCTCAGATCGACGCCTGGAGAGTGGAGAAGTTCCTCTCCGAGTTCATCCGCGAGTACACGGAGAAGGCGGGGAAGGAAAAGGTGATCCTGGGGATCTCCGGCGGGATCGATTCCGCGCTGGTGGCGGCTCTGGCCCGGGAGGCCCTGGGTCCCCGCCGCGTCGTCGGCCTCATCCTCCCCTACCACAGCACCCCCCCCGAGGAGGCGCGGGACGCCGAACACCTCTGCCGGATGCTCAAGATCCGGCACAAGACGATCGAGATCACGCCGATGGTCGACGCTTACTTCAGCCATTTCCCCCGGGCGAGCCTCATGCGTCGGGGGAACAAGATGGCCCGGGAGCGGATGTCCATCCTGTACGACTGGGCCGCCTACCATGACGCCCTGGTCCTGGGGACCAGCAACCGGACCGAGCTCACCCTGGGCTATTTCACCAAGTTCGGGGACGGCGGGGCGGACCTGGAGCCGATCGGGGGGCTCTACAAGTGCGAGGTGCGCCAGCTCGGCCATTCCCTCTCTCTCCCCCGGATGATCCTCGACAAGCCTCCCAGCGCCGGTTTCTGGAAGGGACAGACCGACGAGAAGGAGCTGGGCTTCAGCTACAACCTTCTCGACCGCTTCCTCCACCTCCACCTGGACAAGGGATTCACCCCCGATCAGCTGGTGGAATCGGGCTTCCCCCCGGAAACGGTCGTGGCCGTCGTGAGGCGCATCCGCGCCAACCGTCACAAGCTCCTCTTCCCCCCCTCCGCCGAGATCCCGGCGCAGTGGCGCAAGTAAAACCACCCATATCTCATTTATCATCTGTCATTTTTCATTTATCAAGTCGGCAGGGCAAAATCGCCACGCCACTTGATAGTTGAAAAATGATAAATGAGATATGTTCTTTTCTAGAACCTCTTGTAGAACTTCTTCGCCAGCGCGCGGGAGCGGGCGGAGAGCTCCTCCTCGTCGAGATTCACGAGCTTCCGGTTCCTGAGCAGCGTCTTCCCGGCCACGATCGTGGTGTCCACCGGGGCGCCGCAGATCCCGAAGAGGAAATGGCCCAGGAACGACCCTTCGTGCAGCGGCGTGGGGGGGACATAGTCGATCACGATCACGTCCCCGACCGCCCCTTCCGCGAGCGTCCCCATATCCATCTCGAACTGGCGTCCGGCGATCCGGGCGTTGTTGGCGAGGAGAAGCTGGCAGGACTCCACGAAAGCCACCCGGGGATCGCGCTGGGCGAGCTTGTGGAGAATGTTGGCGCAGCGGACCTCGTCGCACATGTTGGAGGTCATTCCGTCCGACCCCAGGCCGACCAGTATCCCCTTGGCCAGCATCTCCAGGACCGGGGCGGTCCCCACGGCGTTGTTCATATTCGACTGCGGGTTGTGGACCGCCGCTGTCCGCGTCTCCTTCAGAATCTCCATCTCCGCCTCGTTGATGTGGACGCAGTGGATGGCGATCGTCTTCGGCCCCAGCGCTCCCTTGCGCCAGAGACGCTCCAGCACCCGCATCCCGTGGCGGGAGACGGACTCCTCCTCGTCGGAGGCGGCCTCGGCCACATGGGTGTGGAAGCCGACCTTGAGCTCGTTCGCCTCCGCCACCGCCCTCTCCAGCGACCCGTCCTTGACGGTGAAGGAGGCGTGGAGACCGAACATCCCGGTCACCAGCCTCTCCGGGGAGGCGGGAGCCGCCTTGACCTTCCGGATGAAGCGGACATTCTCCTCGATCCCCTCCTCTCCCTTCCCGTAGCGGTCGGAGATCCCCAGTGTGAGCGAGGCCCGGATCCCGGCCGCCTCCACCGCTTTCCCGATCTCGTCCAGGCAGAGAGCCTGGTATCCCTGGCTCTCGTGGTGGTCGATGATCGCGGTCACGCCCTTCTTCACGCAGTCCATCAGGGGGATGATCGCGCTGTAGTAGAGATCGCCTTTGCTGAGCGCCTTGTCCAGCGGCCACCACATCCGCTCCAGGATCTCCACGAAGGTGTGAGGCGGCGGGGACTTGGGCGAGAGGCCGCGGGCGAAGGTGCTGTAGAGATGGTGATGGCAGTTGATGAAGCCGGGCATGATCAGCATCCCCTCCGCGTCGATGTACTTCGCCTTGGGAGCGCGTTTGCGGACCGCGGCGTCCTTCCCCACCGCGGCGATCAGGCCGTCCCGGATGAGGACGGCGCCCTTCTCGATCACCCGGTTGTTCTCTCCCAGCGTGATCACTGTCCCGTTGCCGACGATCATTTCCTTGCTCATCTATCTCTCCTGGGGTGCGTGTTGGCCCGCTGTAAATACCACAATTTCCACCCGGGGAAAAGCCCGTTCCGTTCAGGATAAATTGCGGATTGCGGATCGCGAATTTCGGATCGTGAAAATTCGTGCCTGCGCGCTGAAGCGCTGCGGCGCGCAAGCGTGTCAATTCGTGGACATCAGTAGCGAGTCAAAGCCAAGCCGAGCTAATTCGCGTAATTCGTAGTCCCCAATTCGCGCAATTCGTAGTCCGTAATTCGTAGTCCGTAATTCGTAGTTTTTATTGTCCGCCGCCCGGCGCGGGTGCTTCCAAGAACGCCCGCACCCCCGGAGCCAGCGTCGAATCCGGCGAAAGCGCGATAAACGCCTCCAGGTGTTCGCGGGCCAGCGATGCCTTCTCCTGGCGGGCGTAGAGATAGCCCAGGCTCAGATGGGCGGCGGCGAAGTCGGAGTCCAGCTTGAGCGCCTTTTGAAAATGGGTCTCCGCCTCCGCCGTCCTCCCGGCGTCCTGGCAGGCGAGCCCCAGCAGGTGCTGGAGTTGGGGCTTCCAAGGCTGCTGCGCCGCCTTCTTCTCCAGGAGCGGAACAAAATCCTTCAAAACCGGGCGGTCGCGGTAGGCGTTTTTGATCAATGCATAAAGGCTCAGGTAGTCGATCCCCGCCGAGAGATAGTCCTCCAGGCCGGAGACAATCTGCCCCACGAAATCAGCCTCTTCGCCGTCAAAGCCCCAGGAGACGTCTCCGGGCTTGACGATCAGGGCCTGGCGCCAGGCGCCCGAGATCCCGCCGGGCCCCTTCTCGCGGCCCTCCAGGACCGCGAGAAGAAGAGCGGCCCGCACATATCCCGGATCGGCCGCGAGAGCCTTCTGGAACATCTCCCGCGCCTGATCAGAACGGCCGGAGCGGTCGTAGGCGAGACCGAGATCGCTCAAGACCGCGGGATTATCCGGCGCGAGTCCGACCGCCGCGGAGAGGTATTCCAGCCCTCTTCGCCCCTCCTTCTTCTCGAGATAACACTTGCCCAGGAAATAGACGGGCTCCCAGGCCTTGGGATCGAGAGCCTGGGCGTTCTTCAGCGACACGATCGCCTGGTCGTAGCGGCCGGTGAGATAGAGAAGACGTCCCCGGCCGGCCTGGGCCGGGAAGAAATCCGGGCGATCGGAGACGGCGGCGGCGAGAGCGGCCAGCGCCTCGTCCCTTTTCCCCTCCGCCTCCAGCGCCGCGGCCAGGTTGTAGCGCGCTTCGGAAAATGCGGGGGAGGCGTCGAGCGCCGAGCGGAAATATTCGATCGCCTTCTTCCACTCCTTCTTCCCTCCGGCGATCAAGCCGAGGCCGTAATCCGCCAGCGGCGCTCCTCCGGAGGCCGAAGCGGCCCGCAGAAAAAGCTTCTCCGCCTCCGCGGATTCGCCCTTCGCCAGAAGGACCTGTCCGAGAACGACCAGGGCCTGGGGATTGGACGGATCGGTCCGGAGAACGGCGGATGCCTCCTCGCGCGCCCGGTCAGTCTCCCCTTCCCGAAAGAGGATCTCGCTCAGAGCCGCCCGGGCCGCGGACGTCTTCGGCGCCGCCCGGATGACCGCCTCCAGTTCTTTTCGCGCTTCGGAGATCCTGCCCAGTCGCGCGTAAAGCATGATCCCCAGCGAGAGTCTCGTCTCCCACCAGGAGGGATCGACTTCGAGGACTCTTCGGTAGCCCGCGGCGGCGCGAGTGAAATCCCCTCTTCTTTCCGCGGACCGGGCAATGATCCAGAGCGCCTTGGGGTTGTCCGGCTCGGTGGCGATGACCTTTCCCGCCTCCGCCTCGGCGGCGGCGGGTTGGTCCATCGCCAGATACAGCGTTCCCATCCCCAACCGGGCCGAGGGAAAATCCGGACGGAATTTCAGCGCCTTCTGGTAGTTGACATACGCCTCCCCGTATTCCCTGAGTTTCAGGAAAGTGGCGGCCAGCCCTTCGTGGGCCTCGGCGAGGATATCGGGAGCGACGCGGGCGGACTGCAGGTAGGGGATCGACTGGCGCAGATAATCGGCCGCCTGCTCGTAATCCTCCTGAACGCGGTAATACATCCCGATGTGATAAAAGGCCAGGCCTTCGCGAAAACCTTTCTCCACCGCTTCTTCCCATTTCTGCACCGCTCCCGTCCGTTCGCCCGCCTCCCAGAGGCGGTTCCCCTCGTTCGCCGCCGCCCACCATCTCGGCTTGGCGGCATCCTCCAGGCTGAAGGGCACGGGCGTAGCCGCGGGTCTGTCCGCATCCGCGCGGGCAGGAGGGGAAGACAGAGTGAGAGAGACTAGAAGCGAAGCGAAGGAGACCGCGCCGTGAATCGCTCGTTGCATGCGGGAAACTGATCGAGGGGTTTAACTACCGACAATCGAACGGAGTGCCGACTACCGCACACGATCTTCTCAAATCCCCCCGAACTCAGTGGGTTTCGGGAGGATTGGAGGGTTGCTTCAGCTCCTCCAGGCGGCCGATCAGCCGTCCCAGCTCTTTCTCCAGATCGTCGATCTCGTTCTCCCGAGCCATCTCGGCGAACGGGGCCAGGGGAAGAGCGGTTTTCGTTTCGGAATGGACCAGGCGGGCCTTGCGCGATTCTCTCAGGAGCATGATGATCGCTCCGGTGTTGAGAAGGATGCCCAGACCGATGATCGGGATGGCCGCGTCCGAATTATAGATGTGCCCGGTGTAATTCAATCCGTCGAAGGGCGCCCGGACGTAGAGGTCGAACATATAGAGCCAGAGAAGCCCCATCAGGGTGATATCCATCAAAACTATCAGCCAGAAGAGTATTCTCATGTCGTCCCATTCCTGAATGGATACTATATCGCACCCCTCTCGTCTGTTCAACAGGGAAAAGGTCCGGCAACGCCGCGCCCGGTAGGCCGGTTCTCCGAACTTATTGTAGGCCGGTTCTCCGCCGTCGCGCCTACGGCGCTCTGGCGGACAAGTGTGAACCGGCGACCAGACAGAAATCGAGCCCCATTCGTGAAAATTCCCGCCTCCGCCCCGACAAGTCGGGGCTATGGCGGGCAGGCGCACGTTATTCGCGGTTAAATCGCCCAGTCAGGCCGGCCGGATCTGTTTACTCCCGCCCTCGCCAAGCGTATATTCAAGAGCAGGGAGGAACTGCCATGAAAATATGGTTCTCTGTCGCTGTCGCCTCGGCCGTGTTTTTCGCCCTGATCGTGCCGGCGGAGGCAAAATCATATCGGGACAAGGATAGTTATTGGAGCGGGGATCCCTTCCACTCTGACGATTTTCCCGAAAAGGCCGACGCCAATCGAGACGGCTACCTCAACTGGATGGAATATCGGGACTCCGTCCGCGACGGGTCCCGCAGGGATTTCTATCGGAGAGACCTTGATCGGGACGACCGCCTGAGCCGCGACGAGTGGAAGAGGGACGACCGGGATGATCGGGGGCACGGCCGGCGCTGATCCCGGATGAAGACTGAGGCGGACGCGATCGTGATCGGCGGCGGCGCCGCCGGCCTCTTCTGCGCCGCCGAGGCCGCCAAGCGCGGGCGCTCCGTCCTGTTATTGGAAGGCGCCGACCGGATCGGCCGGAAGATCCTTATCTCCGGCGGGGGCCGCTGCAACTTCACCAACCTCCGCGCCGGTCCCGATAATTACCTCTCTCATAACCCCGACTTCTGCCGTTCCGCTCTCGCCCGTTTCACTCCCCGCGACTTCATCGACCTCGTCGAACGACGCGGGATCGCCTACCGGGAGGAGGAGCAGGGGCGTCTCTTCTGCCGGGGGAGCGCGGAGGAGATTGTCCGGATGCTCGCGGAGGAGTGCCGCGCCGCCGGCGCCCGGATAATGGTCGCGGGCGCGGCCGCGGAGATTGAGAAAAGCGACCTTTTCACCGTCCGGACCGATCGTGGGGCCTTCCGTTCCCGCGCTCTCGTCGTGGCGACGGGCGGTTATCCGCCGCCCAGGCTCGGAGAAGGCGGTTTCGGCTACTCTCTCGCCCGCCGTTTCGGCCTCGCTGTCGTCCCCACGCGCCCCGGACTGGTCCCGCTCGTCTGGAACCGCTCTGACCGGGAGTTATTCGGAGATCTGGCCGGTATCTCCCTTGACGCCTCGGTCAGCGCCGGCGAACATGCTTTCCGCGACGCCTTCCTCTTCACCCACCGCGGACTGAGCGGCCCCGCCGTCCTGCGGGCATCTTCATATTGGGAAACGGGGAAACCGCTCCTCGTCGATCTCCGGCCCGGCATCGACCTGGAAGACGAAGTCCCCTCCGGCGGGATGAACAAGAGCCGGATCACAACGCTCCTCCGGCGCCGCCTCCCCCGCCGTCTGGCGGACGCCTGGCTCAGGCGGACGATGCCGTCCGAGAAGGGCGCCTGCATCTCCCCCCGTGACGCGCGCGAGGTCCTGGGACAGCTCCACCGCTGGCGGATCGAGCCGTCAGGAACGGAGGGCTATGCGACGGCTGAAGTGACCGTGGGAGGTGTGGACACAGCCGACTTCTCGTCGAAAACCATGGAATGCCGGAAGGTCCCCGGCCTGTTCTTCATCGGGGAGGTCCTGGACGTCACCGGAGACCTGGGCGGCTTCAACCTGCAGTGGGCCTGGTCCTCCGCCTTCGCCGCCGGCCAGGCGTTGTAAGCCGTTTGCTGCGAGATCGTAGC